>MKUU01000019.1 GCA_001898705.1 Caedibacter sp. 38-128 | reverse complement strand
TGAAGCCACCTTAAACCATTACCCACCCTCAATGCTATATCCCTAGAACTACAGAAGAGCCTTAATTCCTTCTCCTCCCCTCATATCCGGCAAGAATCCGCCCACTTGGGCATCCCATAGGGTTCTGTACAAACCAGCTTTGGCCAAGAGCTCTTGGTGAGAACCATCTTCCACAATTTTTCCTTTATCAAAGACCAAAATGCGATCCATATGAAGAAGTGTTGAAAGGCGATGGGCGATGACGATGGTGGTTTTTCCTTCCATCACATTCCACAAAGAATCTTGGATGTAGCTTTCTGTCACCGAATCAAGTTGCGACGTGGCTTCGTCCAAAATCAAAATGGGTGCATTTTTGAGAATGGCTCTGGCAATCGCGATGCGTTGCCGTTGACCGCCGGACAGTTTGACACCCCGTTCTCCCACAAGGGAATCATATACTTTCGGCAACCCTATAATAAACTCATGGGCATGGGCACGTTTGGCCGCTTCTATAACTTCACTATCCGTTGCGTCCACACGCCCATAGCGTATGTTTTCCAGGAGACTGCGGTGAAACAGAGAAGAATCTTGGGGAATCATTGCAATATTTGCCCGCAAAGAATCTTGGGTCACATCTCGAATATCCTGGCCATCAATGAGAATGCGGCCGCTTGTGACGTCATAAAGACGCAAAACCAAATTCACAAAGGTTGATTTGCCGCCGCCTGAATACCCAACCAACCCTACCTTCTGACCTGATTCAAGGGTGATTGACTTGTTTTGAAAGAGAGGGTCCGTTCCTTTGTAATGAAACGTGACCTGATCAAAGCAAATAGACCCTTGACTGACTTTCAGATCATGGGCGTTTGATTTATCCTGTAAGTCGGGCTGATCCAGAATGGCTCTTAAGGCCTGGGTAATGCGACCCAAATGCTTAGAAAATTGAGAGAACTCTTTGGTCAACTTCCATAGAAAATCAACAATCGAGATATTAATCATTAAGACCAAGGCAAAATCTCCAACCGTTATCCAGCCTTCTTGGCGCCCCTTACACAGGAAATAAATATTGGCACACTGCAAGAAAAAGAAGGAAAAACCAAAACAAAACCACATTTGAAAATAAGACCATTGCAATTTTTGTTCGGCCCTTACGGCACCATTAAAAACGTAAGATAAGGATTCCTTTTCTTGAATCTTTGCCGTGAATAACCGAACCGATAAAATGTTAGAAAGGACGTCCACAAGCTTACCCGTGATGAGAGATGAGAATTCTGACCAATGATCAGCCAGACCCGTAAGGCGTTTTGACAGAAGCAAGGCCAGCGTGATAAAAGCAGCCGCCCATAAGAACATAAAAAAAGCAAAGTAACCACTAACACACCCCAACGTTATAATCGCGACCCCTAAAGATAACCCATTGCTAAAAAATCGATCAATGGAAAGTTGAAGGATGTCAGGAACACTACCTGTTAAATCGTTTACCTTGCTGGCTAAGCTTCCAGAAAAATTGTTTTGATAATACGCGTGGCTTTTGTCCATAAGCAACCCTAAGGATACATTGGCAATGCGTTCGCGTAAAAGTGGGATCATTTTTATGTGAACAAAGTAGTCATAAAGGCGGAACGATGCCACCATCAAAAAGGTCATGCCTAAATATAAGGCGATAGGGGCAGCAAGATACTCAAATATATCATGTTGTGACCCCACTGCCAAGCGATTGAGGATAGACTTTATGAGGTAAGGTTTAAGGGATAATTCTATTGAATAAATAATGGCCACCCAAAACATGATGAATAGAGAAAAGGGGAATGGTTTGACCATACTGATAATGTAAGACCCTATCTGCCTTGTTGTGATGGTTGTGCTCATAATCTAAAGTAACCTCAGGAGATTTCGCAATTCATGATGAGTGTCGATTCTGTACCATAACGTAGAGCTTCGTATGAAGCAAGATTGAGGATTAAAGAGGAAGGAAAAGAAAGGGAGAGAAACTGGGCTCTTTTATAGTTCTAGGGAATTCCATTATGCATATTTTTTAAACCCCATCAAGTCCAACTGTATGGGTTGAAAA
>MKUU01000018.1 GCA_001898705.1 Caedibacter sp. 38-128 | reverse complement strand
GAAGCTTAATTGCTCGAAAAACAGGAAGTGGTGACAAATCTCCTCTTACAGTGTCTGTCCTTCCCTCTTTGGCTGACCATGGAGACTTGATTAATGCTCTCCTTCAAGGGGGACAAGCCAAGATCTGGAAATGTGATGATAAGGAGAAATGCTTAAATCCTCACGCTGCCCAAGTGAGTGTCTCTAAGCCCTTAGAAGCAAGAGTTCATACCCTTCTGGATTCCATGGTGAATAAGGTTTATATAGATGAACAACTGACAAAAGAAGAGCTTGCTTTCCTTAATTCAACGAGCCTTCCGATTTATAAAATATTGAATGTGACAACAGCTTATCAAAGAGGAAAATCTCCGATTGATATTCGAGATTACTCTCGTCTTATTGCCTATGATCTTTTGTCCCAATATCTGTTGGAAGTGCTTGATATCGTCACTATCAATTTGGACGACTTGAGAACCGTTCAAGTGGATGACTCCCATATTAAAAGGCTTTTAGATGGCATCCATAAGGTGAGAGAGCGCGTGGTTCAGCGAAGATCAAGCGTTGTTCAGCAGCTTCAATCTATTCTCTCGCTCATTGAGAAAACATCTGCTCTTGAAGCCCAGCTCTTCAGCACTGCCTCAATGATCACCCAAGGAAAGAGGTAGCACATCATGGAAACAACAATTTATACAATTGGCGGTGGTGAAATCTTCTCTCTCATCTTTAATGGAATTGCTTCCCTTATCAGTGGAGCTGAGGGACACAAAGGAATCTTGTTTAATCCCTTTGTAAGGATTGGAGCCATGACAGGTCTTTTGGTGGCGATCGTGCAAACCCTCTGGCGCGATCAAATGGAGATCATCAGATCTTTCTTCATGCCCTTTATTGTGATGCTCTTTGTGGTCTTAACACCGACTACCACCATTCATATCATTGATAATCTTGTGGGCAGAAAAGACTATGTGGTCGCTCATGTTCCTTTTGGTCTTGGGTTTGTGGCAGGTCTTTTCAGCCAAATTGGGCAAGAAATCACGGAGAAAATTGAGCAAGTGTTCTCCCTTCCTGATGACCTTAAGTACCATAAGACAGGGGCAGTCTTTGCAAGCAACCTTATTAAAAACGCAAAAATCTTTCATATTGTGGATGAAAACGTTGCTGAGAATATGCGAGGGTTTGTGACGCAATGTGTCGCCTATGATGCAATGCTGGGACGTAAATATACCTTTCAAGACCTTAAGACTACAGATGACATTTGGGCTTTAGTAACCAATAATCCTTCGCCCGTGAGAGCTTTCCTCTGGCAAGAGGTGGGGAAGAAGAGTGAAATTGTCACCTGCAAGATTGGTGCTGAAAAGCTTACTGCTCTTTTTGAGAAAGAAGTTGATAAGACAGCTGATTTCTTTGGCAAGAAGCTCTTTAAAACAAATGGTAACGCGCCCATCAATTTTAAAGCTGAGATCTACAAGTATCTCCCTGTTTCTTTTAGCTACTTGATTGACTCAGCTAAAAGTGCGCAAGAGATTATCAAACAACAAATTATGATCCACTCTGTCTTGGATGGTATTGAGAATAAATCTGTGACCTTAGGCAATGCGCCAAATGTGGCACTCCGCAAAGCCTATCTCCAGCAAAGAAACACGAATGCTTCCTTAGGAGAACTTGCGGCAGACACTTTGCCTGTCATGAAGATCTTGCTTGAGGCGATTATTTATGTTGCTTTCCTTGTGGTTTTTCCCTTGGTCTTAATGCCTTGGGGATGGAAGGTCTTTAAAGCCTGGCTTGAGCTTGTTGTTTGGATTCAATGCTGGGCGCCGCTTTATGCTGTGCTTAATATGATCATGACCGTGTATGGCAGAGCCCAGAGCCTCTCCTTATCAGCACTTACTGAAGGACATGGCGTTACCATTGCAAATTCTGTAGGTCTTATCGACTTCCATGCCGATCTCTCGGCCATGGCAGGATGGGCAGCGATTAGTATTCCTTTCTTAGCAGGGGCGTTAGTCAAAGGAGGTGTTTCCGCCTTTAATATTCTTGCCACTCACTTAGGGGGTGTCTCTCAAAGTGTGGCCTCAAAAGCAGGCGAGGAACTTACTTCAGGCAATTACTCTTTAGGCAATGTGTCTTTAGGGACAGTTCAAGCAAATAATACCAACATGAATCAGCATATGCTCTCAGGGAGCTGGCATTCAGGCGCGTTCACGCAAAGCGATGGGCGCATTCAAGAGATCACCACAGCAGAAGGCGCTCAGATCATGGACGAAAAGATTTCCTCTCTTGCCAGCAACATGAATATTTCTGAGAGCATGCAATCAATGTTCCAAAGGCAAGCAACCCGTTCAGAAACGGCTGCCCATAACTCTATGGTGGCTGCAAGCCAGCAAGAAGCGAAAGCCTATCGAGACATGATTGATCTCGCACGCCATCAAGCAACCCATAAAAGCATGGTAACAGGGTATTCTGATTCAGCCAATACAAGCCTTGGGAAGAGCTTATCCAAAATCCACGATAAAACGCAAAGCTTTGCCCAGCAAAATAATATAAGTTATGAAAAAGCTTCTCAACTTTTAGGTGAAGTATCAGCTACACTTGGCGGTTCTTTTGGGCCAAAAGGTATAAACCTTAGTTATGGAGTCACCGGAAAAGCAGATATAGCATCCCGCACGAATAAAAGTGAATCATACCAAAAAGCAGAAAATTTTATTGAGCAACAAAACCTAAGAGATGATTTTAATACGGTGCGCCAAGCTGCACGCGATCAACGCGCAAGCTTAGGGGATGATATTGGCCAAAGATATGCCGAAAGCATCTCTTCATCATTTGATAAAGCAGACCAGTTTAGACGAGAGGCAAGTGCAAATTTGCAAAGGTCTCAATCTTTTACAGAATCAGCGTCTGAATCCTCTCAACATTCATGGTCTATCTCCGATAACTTAAATCAAGACTATTTAGAGTGGCTCTCACGGCAAAGTTATATGGGAAGTGGTAGTGCTATGGGAATGTCACAAGCCAAGCATATTGTCCTGAATGATGACGCCATGAACAG
Organism: Caedibacter sp. 38-128; assembly: GCA_001898705.1. Lineage (GTDB taxonomy): Bacteria > Pseudomonadota > Alphaproteobacteria > Caedimonadales > Caedimonadaceae > Paracaedimonas. Next base: position 8,881 of record MKUU01000018.1, on the reverse strand, counting down.
AGCTTATCAAAGAGAGTTTTTACATCAATATCAATTAGGATTAGATAACTATTTTGATCAAGTTCAAATTTACTCTTCTCAAGACATCAGACAAGCTTATCAAGATTACGCCTCTTCAGCTCATAGACCTGGGGATATAGGGTCTCATTATGAGGAAGTTCAAGTTCATGCAAATAAAGAAGGATTTAAATCTTACCAAGAAAGAGAAGCAGGGATAAATCAAGAGATTTCTCATCTTAAGAATGAAGTTGAACAACTCTCAAACAATCAGCAAGCGACTCAGGCAGAAAACAATATCTTGAGCTTTGGTGATGATTTAAGTCGAAAAGTGAAAAATGAACAAAATGAGAATGTCATTATCAAGAATTTAGAACAAGTTCGTAAAGCGTTTAGAGATGATCATTCTAATAAAAATTAGAATCCTAAAATTATCGTATTCTATTTTGGTTGCTGTGCCATTCAACTGTGCCAGGTGTTATACGATTCATAGCAAAACTTGGAACATTAGGCCAATTATTATAAGAGTCATTACGCTGTGGTCCATAAGAACTTTTATCATTTTGCATTTTAGGAGCTGGGATTTTAAGAAAGAAAAACCTGTAAAATGGATAAAAACACCAAATTGCCATGCAAGAAATAACAAGGCAAAAGCCAAACTTGTAATTAAACAACGACATGAAAAAAGCAATAATAGTAGCTATTCCAGCCGCAAAAATACGATAATTTCTTTTGCTTTTTACATATGCATTAAGTTGATCTGGCGTGATTTTATATTTCTCACTCAAGTCTTTTTCATCAATTGGAGACGACACAATGATACGCGTCATTTGATCAAACAAAATAGCAAAAACTATATAGATTATAGGAATGTGCCAGACGTCTTGAGCGAATGCAATAGAGCCTATAAATGTAGCAATATAAGCAAGAACGCCTACATAAAGTCTCAACTCAAGAATATTGGCTTTGATTTGGATTTTCATCATCTAACTCCCTATCTGAAAAATATAGCAAAAAAACAAGGATAAATAAAGGCAATGGGATTATTTCATAATATTACACGTGGTGGACAGACGAATATTCACTTCATCTCCATGTTAAAACAAGTGATAAAAGTAGGTTTCTTGTGTTCCTTGTTGATAGGGTCTGTCATTTATGCAGCTAAAACCTACCATGAAGTTCCAAAGACCTATTGGCAAAGCTATATGAAATATTACAGTCACGAGCTTAATCCTTTTTTATTGTTTGTCATTGATGACAAGACAACACTTCATCGTCTTCCTCAAGCCTTAAAAAGGGTTGCAAAGGTAAACTCTGTTTTAGAGAGAAACATCCTTTATGGGCTTAAGTCTTTCTTGATCTCTTTTAGTCTGATCCTGCTTTCTTGGCTTGTGATGGGGACACGGCAAAGGCAGAAGAAACACAATCGAGGAAATAAAGCTCTTAGTCATTTCAAGCTCAAATGGCTGATTAAATTTAAAAGACAAGCTTCAGATCTTAAAGTTGGAAACCTTCCTCTCATTAAAGCCAAGGAAACCTCTCACATTCTCATCACAGGAACAACAGGCTCTGGAAAATCCAATTGTTTTAATATTTTGGTGCCTCAAGTTAGAAAAAGAACCAATAAAGCACTTCTTGTTGATCTGACAGGCCAATATATTTCTCGCTTTTACCAACAAGGAGACTTAATTCTAAATCCTTTTGACATGCGATCAGCGAATTGGAACCCTTGGGCAGATTGTACTCTTGTAAGCCATTATGACATGCTTGCCTCAGGGCTTATCCCTCAACAAAAATATGTTTCTGACCGCTTTTGGGATAATGCTTCTCGTTCCCTATTTTCAGCTGCCATGCAAAAAATGGATAGCCTAAGTGATCACAGTATCCATGAATTGCATAGGATCTTAATCACAGCTGACCTTAATGAGTTTGAGAACTTCTTTAAAGAAACAGAAGCCGCTTCTTACACCAGTAAAGAAGGCGAGAAGATGACACTTTCAGTCCGCTCAAACTTGGCTGTTCAGATTAAAAGCTTAAAGTATCTCAATGACCAGAATAAAAACTTCTCCTTAAGGCAATGGGTGCAAAATGAAGATCAGAAGAATTGGCTCTTCATTACCGCAAGGCCAGATCAACGAGAGAGCTTAAAGCCTTTGATCTCTTGCTGGCTTGAGATTGCCTTTAATGCCCTGATGTCCTTATCGCCCAACCAACAAAGAAGGCTCTGGTTTATGATTGACGAACTGCCTGCTCTTCAACACTTGCCATCGCTTCTTTTAGCCCTTGCAGAATTGAGGAAGTATGGGGGATGCATTATGGCAGGGATTCAAGGCATGCCGCAGATCAGTGATCTTTATGGCCCTGCAGGTTCACAAGCCATCCTAGATCTCTTTAACACCTTTATCTTCTTCAGAAGCACAGATCCTCAAACAACAAGCTGGATCTCAAAAGTATTAGGAGAAAAAGATGAAACTGAAATTGTTGAAAATCTCTCCTATGGCGCGAATACCATAAGGGACGGTGTGTCTTTAAATCAGCAAACCCACACTAAGCTCATTGTGATCCCCACAGAAATCCAGAACCTAGAAGACCTTGAAGCTTATATCAGGCTCCCAGGCAACTATCCTATTACTAAGCTAAAGATGCCTTATCAATATTTTCCTGAGCATTAGCTTGATAATGCCAATTTCTGTTATTCTTTCATGTCTTAATAACAAGGCTTTGAGAAATTTCACCACCCATCCTCATGAAATATCCGGGCTAACCGCGTAATATTCTGACCACTTTCCATTTTTGGCAAGAGCTTGTCAGCATCTTTAGCTCTTTAACTGTGACGGCGTTTATCAGCAGTTCACATCTGTTAACCATACCTTCCGAGCCTAGCCCCCAAGCCACCTGATGCTGGTCGCTTTGTCGCCATTCACGGTTTGACTTCTCCTTTCGGTGGGGTACATTCTTCCAGACCAGCAGATTACTCCGCCCGCATGGATGGGTAGGTTACTCTTGACAGAACAACATGTTTAATTCTTCTTTCACTTGGTTAAACAATCCCACAAGCAGCTTCACGTCGCTCTTAGGCAACAATGTCGTTCTTTACCATTCTGACGTGTCAGATAGGCATATCTTGTTCTATCACCAATATTTAAAAATAACTCATTGCATTTTCCATAATTTTACATACACTAAAAAGGTGTATGATTTGTTAAATTCTTTAGGGAGAAAAGAATGAATAAAAGATTTTTATTGATGGTCTGTTGCTTACTTATGTCCTATCCTGCAGCAATTCATGCTTCTAATCTTGAAGATTTGTCTACTGGAAGTAGTGGAGGTCATACAGGTTACCCTAGTAATTCTGGTGGATCTTCTGACTCAGATCAATCTAATGATCGAGATTTTTCATTACCAAGTAAAGATCAATCTAATGATCGAGATTTTGAATATGATTCTAGCAATAATTCTAATAGCCCTAAGTTAGCTTGAAGAAAATGAAATCTCCCCGCTGCTTGCGGCGGGAAGATTTATTTCAAAATTCCTAAATTAAACAAGATTGTTGTCTTAGTATAGAGAAAACATACTATTGTAATTCTGAAAAATATAATGGATATCCTTTTTCCTTAAAAAGCTGGATCAATTTCTGAGAGTTTGAATGAGAAATTCCAAAGTTTTGACATTGGAGTCTTAGGTATGCTTTTGCACGTTCAAATTCACACAAATGAAGATAAATAGCGGCAATGTTAGTATATAAAGAACTTAAATCATTAAATTCTTTTACTGTAAATACATGATTGTATATTTGCTCTGCTAACAGGTATTCTTTTAAAGATTTTTGAAAATCCTTTTTAGTCTCGTAAACTCCTCCAAGTAACTGATGTGCCCGCGCTTGCAGGTACATTTTATTGTTTCGACCTAGGAATTCATCACCTTCTAAAATAGCCTGGCTTAAAATCTGCTCTGCTTTGGAAATATCTGCTTTTTTTAGATAGATATTTCCTAAAACTACCCTTATCCAAAATATTTTCATGGGAGGAAGCTTTTGAAAGACACTCAATAAATTATTATTAGCTTTAAACGCCAAATCATAAGCCTGCATATATTTACCTTGGCGCACTAGAATTTCAGCCTTTGCTATTTGATCCAGGTCACTTTTTTTATAGGGTAATGATTCCAACATAATACAAGATTTGTTGATATAATTATATGCCTCATCAAATTGCCCTAGATACATGAGTATGAAAGCATATAATCCATAATATTTAGCCTGATAAATGGGTATATTACATTTTTCCACATATTCTTTTATATTTTGAAAATATTTCAAAGCTTGTTTTAATTTTCCCTGAAATATGTAACTCATAACAAGGTCGTTTATGCCTAGATAAATGGAGTCGAGCTTCGCTTTATCATCCGGCATTTTTTCTAAGATATCCATTGCTTTAACGATAAGTTCTGTTGTCTTAGCTGGATTATCTAGAAGAAATGCACTCGCAAGAATATGATAAAATCTCGCTTGAATAAAGAATGGTATCGTTTTTTCCTTGTTGAGGAGTTCTTTTTCAATTTGAAACGTAAATTCTTTATGTAGTTCTTCATCCCATATAATATATTGAGATGCAAAGCACAGATCAATCTTAAGTTCCAAACAACCAGGAATTGTAAGTTTTTCCTGATCTATATATTTTATTAAATTTCTTGTGTGGCTATAATTTTCAGGAAATGTGCTTAAATATTCTTCTAAGCGATATGTGTCAAGTAAATATTTTTTTGTAAAATATTTTACCCAAAATTCTAAAATTTCTTTCTTTTTTTGAAGAGTAATTTTTTCTCTTAGGCTCTGTTGTACAAGAGAATGCATACTATAGATTTTTGTTTCCTGACCGTCTTTTCTTCCTGAATATTGGGGTGCCAGGTAAAAATAGGATATCAAATCAAATAAAACATCGTGTAATTTTTCCTTTTCTAGAGATAAGCTTAGAAGGCAATCTTTAACGTTTTCCTCACTAATAGATGTAAGATGTAAGAAGGATAAATATTCTAAAACGCTGTAAGCTTGGCTGTGTCTTTTTTTCAATTCGTCTAAGCTTAGCTCTAATGCTGCATTTATTGTAAAATTATATTCTATAAGCTCAGCATTTGTATGATTAACCTTGTTTTGCAGTTTTTCGAGCTCTGCTCTTTTTTCTTTAAAAAGCTTCTTATAGCTATCTATAGTTAAGGTAGGTGATGTTTTTAATAAAATTCCAGCTTGGAACAGTGCTAGAGGATAATCTTCTAAAAGGTCTGCTAGCTTATGGAGCTCTCTTTCTGAGTAATTAAGTAGCTTACGTAGAAGTATAATTGATTCATTTCTTTTAAGCTTTTCAATTTTAATAACCTTTTTCCATACAAAGCCTTTTTTTGCTGTAATAAGAACAGTTTTATTTTTTCTTTCTTCAAATGGTTGCACAAAATCTTTTACTTGTTGTTGATTTTGCAGATCATCCAGAATGATAATTATTGATGAAGGCGAATTCGGGAGCCAGCTCGTTAAAATGTTTTCAGCATCATTTAAATTCATGTAGGCAGATGGAATTTTGAGAGAAAAATCTTTTTGCTTTTGATTCCATACTTGGGCGAATTTTAAAAGTTGGGATCGTATATCTTGAGCACAATTTAAATAGAGAGCAATTTCATATTTTTCTTTATTTCTTGAGAGTACTTCTTTTGCAAGGCTCGTTTTTCCAATCCCTGGTAAACCAACTAAAGCAACAACATTCTGTTGCGCATTAGAAATTATCTTACTAATTTCTTCTAGTTCATAGGCTCTGCCAACAAAATAAGGATTAGAAGTACCTATATTAGAATAAAAGTGCCCATTTAATGAATTAGGCAACTGAGACTGGGCAAAATTATTATGATTTTTATTGTGAATAAGTAGGGGAGTCGCAGCAATAAACCCTAGAGTACATAAACATCCCAACCATAAAGTTTTATTTGCTGTAACCTTACCCTTTATAGAGTGGCGGATTCTCTCTTTAGAGATATTTTCATTTAAATTAGCTTCTACCGGAGGAAGTTCTTCTTCAATAATACGCTCATATAAACTGTTAAAGTCTGACACAATTTTAACAAGATTAATATCAGCAAGTAATTTCTTTAAAATCTCAAAAAGAAATAAATAATAACTCTCATATTCATTTAACTTAATTAAGCCAATTTGGGAAAATTCTTGAGGGATATCTGTGGGGTTTTTGTCAAACAATACAAAAGTTACACAGATGGGATTTTGATGAGAGCTTTGAATAACCTCTAAAATACTTGGCTTTTGTTTGTTTTTTTCTCTCTTAAATTCCTCAATTGATGCTTCCGATAAAAAATAAAGTATGTTCATTGTTTGTGATAAAGCTTTGGACTTATTTATAATAAAGTCGGTCTCCCTAGTTTTCTTAAGGTGAGTTTTAATACCTACAAACTTTAAATCATCCTTTAGTCTATCAGTAAGCAAATTATTATAATCTTCTTTTGGCCTTTCCATAATGTAGCAAACAGGGAATTTATGACTTATAAGCTCTTTTATTTTTTGCAAGCACTTTTTAAACTCAGCTTGAATTAGCAGAGTTTGATACTGTTTCCTTAAATAACGAATTTTACCTGATTTTTCTAAAAAATTTATAATATGTTCTCTAGTATTGCCTCCCATCTTTTGAGAAATATTTTTAATATGAGTTTCAACCGTCTTCGGTGAAATTGATAAGAATGAGGCAATTGTTTTTGTTGTTCTTCTGCAAATTAAAAATGAAATAATATCTATTTCACGAGATGTGAATTTAATACCCTCGATTATTTGTAAATGCTGCGCATAGGAACCATCCAGGGAATATACTTCATCATACTGCATATGGAATATAGTTCCTTCATTTTTAAATACAACGAAGCAACATAAAGCAGGATATTACCCCTAGCTTTGGCTCGTAAATTAAACCAAGCTTATTCTCTACTGTAAAGAAGTATAATTAAATATTCCCTATACGCAGGTACGATTATTCAATTTTTTTGTTCATTAGATAATTTTTTGAGTTTTTCTTGAATTCTTTTTATATGCGGGGAATTTTCTGGAAAAATTTCTCCGGCAATGTTCAAAGCCTGCGTTAAAGACTCATAAGCTTGACTTTTAAACTTTTGAGATATCTGAGCATTATTATTATCTGCAGCCTTTACAGATCTTCTTAAAGATAATTCTGCTAAGCTTTCCAATGTGGTATAGGATTCAGGATGTTTGTTTAGTTGAAATATTTTTAAGGCTTTAGTAATGAGATTTTCAGCACTTTCTAATTTCCCTTCTTTAAGATAGACTTCTCCTAAATCTTTTAAGGCTCGCGCTGTTTCAAGATGATTTAAACCAAAGTTTTTCTCGTAAATTTTAAGACTTTTCTCAAATAAAAACTTAGCTTCTTCATAATTCCCTATTTCAGTATAGAGATTTCCCAAACACATCAACGTGCGTATGATTCTAGTATGATCCTCAGGATAATATTGTTTTGAAATTTTAAGACTTTTTTCAAATAATGTTATGGCTTCTTTGTAGTTCCCTAATTCTTTATAAATATCTCCTAATTCTTTAATGACCCATACAATTTTTTGATGATCTTCTGAATATTGATAGCTATACTCCTTAAGGCTTTCTTTGAAATACCTTTTGGCTTCTTCGTTTTCACCTAAAGTTTTATATATAATCCCCAAATGCCCCAATACGCGCGCTATGCCTTCGTGATTGTTTGGACAATGTTCTTGATAAATTGAAAAACTTTGGTTTAATTTCTTCTTGGCTTCTTCATAATTCCCTAATCTCCTATAGCTAATTCCTAAGTATGCCAGGACTCTAGCGATTTTAGGATAATTATGAGGACAATGTTCTTGATAAATTTTTAGACTATTCTCAAGGATGGTTTTTGCTTTTTCATTTTCTCTTAAACTCCTATAGACTGTCCCTAAATAAGCTAAAGTATCTGCTATTTTAGGATAATTATGAGGAAAATATTCTTGATAAAATCTAATGCTTTTTTCAAGCAACTCTTGTGCAATTTTATATTCTCCTAGACCTCTATAAACATTTCCTAAATAACACAGTATACGAGCAGTCTGAGCATTACCTTCTTTTAAGTTTATTAAAGGGTGTTCAAGAAGTATTTTTGCTTTTTCATAGTCTCCCAAGTAGAAATTAATTATTCCCAATTCAGCACTTATATGAGCTCTAATGTCATCATTTAGAAAGTGATCATGATTTAAAAATATTTCACAGTGATTTATTAACCCTTTCATACTTACGTAATCTTCTTTATCTATGTGTAGTGCACCCCATTATGAGCGGACAGATTTATTAGCTCATTAGGTTACACTTTACTTGTTTAAGATCTTCTTGGGAAGACCTGTAATACTCTCTAGGAGAGAGCATTTTCAGCCCTTTATGAGGGGCATTATTATTATAATCCTCAAACCATCCTGGTAGCTGCTCAAGAACTCTTTGGGCTGATCTTAAATCAGCGATATACGCGTAATCTCTCTTGAAGGTTTTTACAAAGGCTTCTGCCATTCCATTGCTCTCGGGGCTATAGGGAGCCGTTGTGCAGATCTCAAAGCCAAGAGATCTTCCAAAGTGAATGGTTGATCTTGCAACATAAGCTGGACCATTATCACTGAGCCATTGAAGCTTATGGGGTAAATGGTTGATGGAGCCAAACCTGACTTCAACACAATCTATCATTAGGTCTCTGACCATTTGGCCATCAATGCCTATATTCGAGGCCATCCAAGAAAGAATTTCTCGATCATGGCAATGGGAATGTTCGACTAACTGTGTCAGCGTTTAATTGCTCAGCTTCAATTTGAGCCTTCCTTCAAAATATACATC
>MKUU01000017.1 GCA_001898705.1 Caedibacter sp. 38-128 | reverse complement strand
TTTAGGAGAAATAGCAGCTGACACCTTGCCTGTTATGAAGATCTTATTTGAAGCCATTATTTATGTCGCGTTTCTTGTTGTATTTCCCCTCGTTTTAATGCCATGGGGATGGAAGATCTTTAAGACCTGGCTTGGTCTTGTTGCGTGGATTCACTGTTGGGCACCACTTTACGCAGTGCTTAATATGATTGTGACCGTTTATGGAAGAGCTCATAGCCTCTCTTTATCGGCTCTTGAAAATGGCCATGGTATGACCATTGCTAATTCTGTAGGATTGATGAATTTTCATGCAGACCTCTCTGCCATGGCAGGCTGGGCAGCAATGAGTATTCCTTTCTTAGCCGCGGGGCTTGTTAAAGGGGGTGTTTCAGCCTTCAATAATCTCGCAACCCATTTAGGGGGCGTTTCTCAAAGTGTCGCTGCAAAAGCAGGAGATGAACTCACCTCAGGTAACTACTCTTTAGGCAATGTCTCTCTCGGGACAGTGCAAGCCAATAATACAAGCATGAATCAACATATGCTCTCAGGGAACTGGCATTCAGGCGCCTTCACTCAAAATGATGGAAGAATTCAAGAAATTACAACAGCAGAAGGTGCTCAAATCATGGACGAAAAGATTTCCTCTCTTGCCAGCAACATGAATATTTCTGAAAGCATGCAATCGATGTTCCAAAGGCAAGCTGCACGCAATGAAACTGCTGCACATAATTCTATGGTAGCAGCAAGCCAGCAAGAAGTGAAGGCGTATCGAGACATGATTGATCTCGCACGCCATCAAGCAACGAACAAGAACTTAGCAACGGGATATTCTAATACCATGCAAGGAAGTGTTGGAAAAAGCCTTGCTCATATCCATGATAAAACTCAAAGTTTTGTGAATCAAACTGGCATGAGTTATGATAAAGCCTCTCAGCTTATTGCTGAGGCATCAATAGGCTTTTCTGGCTCTGTAGGCACTAAAGCTGCAAGTGTTAATTATGGTGTTACAGGTAAAGTAGATGCCCTAAGTAGAAATAATAAAAATGAATCTTATCTAAAAGCAGAGAATTTTGTACGCCAAGAGAATTTAAGAGAAGACTTTAATACCGTCCGGCAAGCAGCGCGAGACCTCAGAGGAAGTCTCAATGACGATATTGGACAGCGTTATGCAGAAAACATATCTTCATCCTTGGATAAGTCAGATCAATATCGAACTGAAGCAAGTGCTACCTTAGCTCGCTCTAGGACCTTTACAGAATCAGCCTCAACAGCATCCCAACAAGGGTGGGCCATTACTGACGCTGTCAATCAAGAATATATGGAATGGCTTCCGCAGCAAAGCTATATGGGAACGCTAGGGCCCATGGGAACTCATCAAGCTAAACACGTAGCCCTTAATGATCCTTTCATGAACAGAGCTTATCAAAGAAAGTTCTTAGAAGAAAGACAAGCAACACTCGATAACTACTTTGATCATATTGCCATTAACTCAGCTGAAGATGTTAGAAAAGCTTATCAACAGTATTCAACATCAACGCCTAAGCCAGATAGCCTTAATAGCCATTATTTAGAAGTTCATACCCATGCGAATAGCTCTGGCTTTAAAGATTATAATGAAAAATCGCATGAGATGGAACAAGAAATTTCCTATCTCAGTTCAGAAGTCAGCAAGATTGCCGACAATCAACAAGTTGTCCAACAAGGAGAGGACAATATTTTAAGCTTTGGCAACGACCTATCACACAAAGTTCAAAAGGAACAGGGACAAAAGATAAAAAATCTGGAAGAAGTCAGAAAATCACTTAATGGAGATTTTTTAAATGAGAATTAATCGGATTCATAGAATCCGCTATATTTTGAATTCTTCTCGATTCAGCCGCATGCCATGCAGAAGACATTGGATTATGCTCATCATACATATGTTTCAGAGGATCATTATCAAGCGCTACCTTTTGGTGTTTAAGCTTTATACGAGGTACAGGAATTTTGAGATAAGTAATTCTATAAAGGGGGTAAAAAAACCATATCAAGGCACATACTATTGTAAATACTGTGCTAAAGTGAGAACCCAATATAAAAGCTATACCCCCTATAAAGCTTGCCACACCTGCTGCAAAGAGCCTGTAGTCTCGCTTAGACTGAATATATTTCTCAAGCTGATTTTGGGTAATTTTATGCTGCTTCAAAAGCTCTTTTTTACTCATAGAAACAGGCTTAATAAAGCACGAGAGCTGGTCAAAACAAACAGCTACAATAATATAGATGGTAAAAAGATCATAAATATTACCTCTCCCAGCGACACAAACAAAGAACGAAAAAATAAAAGCAAACAAACAGATAAAGAAGTGTTGCTCAAGAACCGTAGCTGCAGAGTGTATTGTCATTATTTAATTCCCTTCGTCTCAACTATACCAAACAAGAAAGGAGAATGGAAGTAAATGGGCTTAGTTCATAACATAACCCGCGGTGGACAAACAAATATCCACTTTATCACAATGCTGCGGCAAGTGCTAAAAGTGAGTATTTTATGCTCTTTATTCGTTAGCTTAATATTTTACTCGATAAGAACCTACCAAGAGGTGCCTAGAGCATATTGGCAAAATTATATTAAATATTATAGCCATGAACTAAATCCATTTCTACTCTTTGTCATTGATGACAAGACAACAGTCCATCGACTTCCTCAAACCTTAAAAAGGGTTGCAAAGGTCAACTCTTTTTTAGAGAGAAACATCCTTTATGGGCTTAAGTCTTTCTTGATCTCTTTTAGTCTGATCCTATTTTCTTGGCTTGTGATGGGAACACGGCAAAGGCAGAAGAAACACAATCGAGGGAATAAAGCTCTCACCCCCTTTAAGCTCAAATGGCTGATTAAATTTAAAAGGCAATCTTCGGATCTTAAAATTGGAAGTCTTCCTCTCATTAAAGATAAGGAAACCTCCCACATCTTAATATCAGGCACAACAGGTTCAGGTAAATCCAATTGCTTTAATATTTTGGTACCTCAAGTTAGGCAAAGAGGAAATAGAGCTGTGGCAATTGATCTGACAGGCCAATATATTTCTCGCTTTTACCAACAAGGAGACTTGATTCTCAATCCTTTTGACACTCGCTCAGTGAATTGGAACCCTTGGGCAGATTGTACTCTTGCAAGCCATTATGATATGCTTGCCTCAGGTTTTATCCCTCAACAAAAGTATGTCTCAGACCGCTTTTGGGATAATGCTTCTCGGTCCCTTTTCACAACCGCTATGCAAAAATTAAATAGCCTTAAGAATCACCGTATTCATGAATTGCATAGGATCTTAATCACAGCTGACCTTAATGAATTTGAGAACTTCTTTAAAGAAACAGAAGCCGCTTCTTACACCAGTAAAGAAGGCGAGAAAATGACGCTTTCTGTGCGTTCAAACCTAGCTGTACAGATCAAAAGCTTAAAGTATTTGAATGACCAGAATAAAACCTTTTCCATAAGACAATGGGTGCAAAATGAAGATCAGAAGAATTGGCTCTTTTTTACCGCCCGGCCGGATCAACGAGAGACCTTAAAACCCTTGATTTCTTGTTGGCTTGAGATTGCCTTTAATGCACTCATGTCCTTATCCCCTAACCTAAAAAGAAGACTTTGGTTTATGATTGATGAATTGCCTGCGCTCCAACACTTGCCATCACTCCCTTTAGCTCTGGCAGAATTGAGGAAATATGGGGGATGCATTATGGCAGGAATTCAAGGTATGCCACAGATCAGTGATCTTTATGGTCACGCAGGGTCTCAAGCAATTCTCGATCTTTTTAATACGTTTATCTTCTTTAGAAGTACAGATCCCCAAACAACAAGCTGGATCTCAAAAGTATTAGGAGAAAAGGATGAAACAGAAATTATTGAAAACCTTTCATATGGAGCGAATACCATTAGAGATGGTGTTTCTTTAAATCAGCAAACCCACACTAGGCCTATTGTAATTCCTACAGAAATCCAGAACCTTAAAGACCTTGAAGCATATATCAAACTCCCAGGCAATTATCCTATTACTAAGTTCAAGATGCCTTATCAGTCTCAACCACCAAGTAAAATCGAAACATTTGATTTTTCTTTGGCCAGAGGAGATGACCATGTCTGAAATGCAAGATTCCTTTGAGTTGAACTATTATAAACTCTCGCTTCTTAAAGAAGAGATGGCCGTTCAAATTAAAGAATTACAAAAGGCTATAGACGAGGTTAAAGTAGGAGCTCGCATGTTCATGGTGCAACATGAAGAATTCAAAAATATTACCTCTCATGTTCAAAAGAGCCTTCAGGCCAATATCCTAGAGGTTTCTCATCAGGTGGGACAAGAATTCGTGCAGAATATTAATGAGCGCATAAAGGAAACATTCAAAGAAGCTGCCCAGAATTTACTGACCACTTCACAAAATACTGAAGCAACACTTCTTAAAGCTCAAAAGGCATTATTCTTAAGAAATTGGCTTATCGGCGTAACTGCCCTTACAGCTTCAATTCTAACAGCCATTTCTGTGAGCTATTTCTATTTCACAAAGATAGAATCCCTAACTACACGTCAGCTTGTTAAAACTTACAAGTATGGCCTTCTCTTAAAAGAGGTCTGGCCAAAGCTCAGCAAACAGGATCAAGAACGGTTAAGTCGCTTTCTGGACAATAAAGACCATCAATTTTAGTTGAAAGGATAATATGACAGAAATTCTCCCTAGTAATAAACAAACTATAGAAAACTTGAAAGATCGCCTTTACCCTCTTGATTCTGATATTTGTGCCCAACTTAATACCATAGGCTTTAAACTAGATAACTTCATTATTTAAGATTGTCGCCATGCGTATAATAAATTTCAAACTCTCGGCTATCCCTATAAGTTTTGTATCAACCGCGCGCATGCGTATTTGCTCATCTTTATAAAAGAACAAAAGGAATAAAAATAAATATATCAATTAATTACTAAAAAGTAACTTTACACCAATCTATAATGAAAGAAAGGAAAACAATATGATTATCAAGAATAACCGTTATTATAATTTCATATTTAAATACTACGAAATGATGCTTTTTTACTTTAAAGAGTCAGCCCTCTCACTCCTGCATATTCTAATGATGCTCAGCGTTGGGGCAATCTTTCAACTTCTTATTGCAAAGACGATGACAGAGACCTCCCTTCATTTATATACAACTTTTTATGTATGGGTGTTACGTCTTAGTATTGATAGGTTTTTTGAAAACACTTCATCACCAGCTTTTTCACTCGATAAAGAGAGTATATAATACAGTAATCATAAAAAGCTTCCATTTCTTAAAGTGTTATTCATGCTATGCTTAGCCGCGTACTTGCTTAATATCAATAATCAGTTACCCACTCAAATAAAAGATAAGATCAAATCTAATTGTTTTACCTATAAACAGAGTCTTATTGACCAACATTATTATCTAGAACAACTGAAAAGCAAGATAAGATCTATAAGTAGATCTAATCTTGACTATGAAGTTCTATTGAAGGTTATGACTGATAATCAATTTAAGGAATTTGTTAGGTCCGAATTGATGAAAAGATAATTATATATAAAATTTCATCACTGTCTCTTTTTAAAACTTATAAACAAGGGACATTACCATGCTGCTTGCATTTTGCTTTAGTTATATTTTCATTACTATATTTCCAACAATTTATAAGGGTATGTTGTCCTTAAGCTCTGAGGTTATCAGTTAAAAATATTTATTTTATTAATTGCAATTTATTCTTATGTTTTGATTCTCAAAGCAATAAATACTCTACGTTATAAATATTCTATAACTTGATACATTAAGGAGATTTATTGAATGAAAGCACAATTTTTTATACTTTGGTTAATGATTTCTTTTTTATTACCTTCTTTTTCGATATTTGCATCAGAACCACAAAAGGGTGGTGCTCAACAAATTATCAGGAGTTTTCCAGTTAAATTTGCCATTAAAGATGTTCAAGAATATCCAGATGGAGAAACACAAAGACACATCTATTTCGGTTTTGCAATGGACTCATTGTCTCGAAACTTTCAGGAACACGAGAAGATCCCCATCCATTCCATTAGAATAAATTCAATGGAACAGCATCTTAACAATGCTATACGTCACCACCTCCCGAATAAAACAGTTATCAAAAGTATTCATTTCCTGGATGTCTTTGACCGTGATCAGCTTGCATACATAGAAGCTGCATTAAGAGGAAATAGGGTTAATTTAACTCGTAATTTATTACATTCATCTCTCATAAGTAGTTTATATGAAGAGATTCAAATTCAAGGAGAGACTATAATAAATCAGCTTATAAACGAAACTAGGTAAAAAAAGAAAACATCTATTAAGAAGCTTATTGTTTCACTTTACCTAAATAGATTTGGGGTTAATAAAGTAATTAATAGAGACCGCTAAAAAGGCGGTCTCTTTAAAAGGCTGATTAAAGTTTTGTTTTATCGAAAGTGATGTCTAATGCATGAAGGCCTGCAATAAGAAGCCCAGGAATTTTGGTTGAGCCCATGAAATTCCCATCTTTCTCGGTAAAGTCTATCTCCCCTTGCAGTAGAATAGATTGCGATCCTGTTTTCTTAGTAAATGCAAGAGAACGAATGATGGAAGGTGACGTTTCTTCAGCTTCAATTGAAGCTTTTTCCTGAAACATAAAAGAAGATTGGTTAAACGAGAATTTATTTGATTGAATCTTTATAACTTGAGTAATTGACGCTCCAAGTAAGCCTCCTTCATCTTTATAACTTCCACAAATGAGAGATATGGTTGGGACTACAAGTTTTGCACAACCTGCTTCAAGCTTCATTTGTGTAAGCTCATCAGGGTTTATATTAACCTTTGTCCACCGAAGATTGATCGTTTTTTGATCAAATCATATTACAGCTGCATCTTCTTCTGTTCCAGAACTCGCTGTGATTGTCCTTCTCGTCTCATTCCCTAATAGGTCTTCAAGGTTTGTCCCATTTAGCGTATAACTTGCAATAACGTTAGCAGAATAATACAGATTCAAAATTACTGTTAAAGAAACAAGCCTCGTTATAGTTTGGATTATAGTTATCATTATTTTCTCCTTATTTATAGGCCACAATTGGCAATATCAACAAATACAATTTGTTTTACCCTCGTCAACATTTATTTTATCCCATAGACAAGATTTCTTAATGTTTTACTTAAGAAGGAAAACTTTAAGATATGAAGGTTATCGACCAAAACTTTTTTCAATGCTCTTACCCTCTTCTTCAAGAAATGTTCTGAGTGTCTCTGCAGCTTCCTTATCCCTTAATTTAAGGTTTGTAAAGTCAGGATCTTGCTTATAAATCTCTTGCGCATATTTTCTTAAATCAACCTCAGTTTGAGACTTATCGTAAGCATTGCGGGCAAACTTATGGTCTCTCAAAAGAGAGTTGAGCTTTTCTAAAGGTGTGAGTTCTTCTTTTGCTTGTTTCTCGCTTAAGATCTTTAAACGATGAGTTTCAGCTTCAGCTTGCATTTCAAGCCTTAACTGTGCTGCAAGTTGAGGGTTTCTAGCCTCAAACTGCCGCCGCCATTCTAGCTCTTGATTATGCTTATTTATAGCTTGATTCTGTTGATCAATCTCCTGAGCAAAGAAAGACTTCTTAAACCCTTCTTTCTCTGTTGATGGGCGAATCCCAACGCCATCAGTTTCATCTTCAAATGTTCTTGAGATTGGGGTAGAGGCGCTTTTGATTGCATATCCTTGCTCATTCTCTTTTTTATAAAACTCATTATTGTTGGCATCTTGTTCTTTCAATAAGTCCCTTGCCCTGATATGTTCACTTATGCTTTCTCGAGAGATACGAATCTCTTGTTGCTCAGGTATCTTGCCTAAGAACCGCTCTGAAATACTTTGCCACGCTTGCTTAGACACGAAACGAATAGCCTCAAGCTCATTACCAAGGCGATTAAGGATTTCCTGAAGTTTAGAATTTTGCTTTGGAAGATTTACACTATCATAGTCTTTTATATAATCCAAGCTTGAGAGCTTCTCTTGTGAGGATGATAGTCTCTTGAAAAAGATCTCCTCTCGCCAGAAATCTAACTTTGAGCCAAAGACTTTCACCCACTCTCGGTGCCGTGTCATTCCCACATAAGCAAGGTTACGGAAGGTCTCATGGGTGGCTAGTAAGAAACCTCTATCAACCGTAACTCCTTGTGATTTATGAATGTTCGCTGCCCATCCTTGATCAAAATAAGGATATAGCTTAGAGGCAAAGGAGACTATGTCACCCGTATGATCAAGCTTGGCTTTGATCTTATGACGATCAATCTCCAAAATAGTACCTAATGTCCCATTGCTCACTCCTAAACCATTATCATTTCCCAAGAAAAGAATACGATCGCCTTTTGCAAAAGGTTTCTCTTCTTTGGTAACAATCTTGTCTCCAAAATCATTCTCTTCTTCTTTGTGGATGGTATGAAGATACTCCTCTTTAGAAAGAGTACCATCTTGTTTTAAGAGATGACGCACTTCTTCATTAAGCATCGCAGTATCAGCCTTATTATAAGTCATAATAAAGTGAGACTTGTGTGGCTCTTTCTTAAAGGATGAATACCATTCTTGAATAAGCGCTTTCTTGGTCTCTTCTCTTAGCTCACAAATATGCTTCCTTTGATAAGGGTCGAGTTGTGGTAACTGCCAATGATGCGCTAAGATTGCTACTTCCAACTTTTGCTCTTTAAGGTTCATGTCTTTATTAATAAATTGCTCTGTAAAATGTTGAGGATCAACACCCAGCTCTTTCATCAAAGGCCGGCATTGCTCAAGATTTTCTTTAATATAACGCGCAGATGTCATCTTGACATCTCGCCATTCTCGATAAAGGGTATAGTCTTCATGACTCTGAAGATGGTAATGGGAATTCTTTTCTTCAGGATTATTTCTTTTAATATCCTCTATCATAGAGTGGTAAGTATTCCCGACCATGCGACGGGAGAGATTATAGGTTTCTACAATTTTCGTGTGATTTCTTGTTTCTATTAACTCAGCAAGTGGAATTTCTTTTTCCTCAATAAACTTCACATTTCCATTTTGATGATATTTTTGTAAGGCTTCGGTTGTTTTAAGAGTCCCAAAAAGCTTTGTTGCTTTCTTTTGCCATTCTTCTTGTTGGCGAACGATTGTTTCAAGATGCGAACTCCCTATTTTCTCAGTCACCAACCTAAAAGCAGGCCCTGCCTCAACAGGCTGCAATTGTGCCCCATCCCCCACAATAACCGCTTTCACTTTCAAATCATCAACAGCTTGCAGGAATTCATCAAATCTTGCTGTATCCACCATACCTGCCTCATCAAGCACAAGGATGGATTTAGCCTTATACTGGCACCTTCCATCTTTATGAGAGTACAGGAATTTGTGAAGTGTTTGTGAGGAAATACCTGATTGAGCAAGATTTTGCGCTGCCCGTCCTGTGGGCGCCAGGCCATAAACTTTATATCCTTCTGCTTCCCAGATTTCTTTAGCAGCCTCTAAAGCTGTACTCTTGCCAGACCCCGCATAGCCTACAATGCAAGAGAGTTGGTCAGGGGATGTTATATGATAAAGAGCTTTCTTCTGGTCAGGAGAAAGGCCACCATACTTAGAAAGTTTCTGGTCAAAGTGATTAACAATAGCAACAATTTTATCATCGCCTACCTTATGTGTTTGTTCTTTGCTGAGTCTCTCTGCTAAAGTTACCAAATTAATCTCTGATTCCAGCATCGTTCGGGTCGTGTAAATGGAGTGATCTTCAAGCGTGCCATCCTTGCGCTTAATCGTGTCATACCTAAGCAACACAAGTTCTTTTGAAGATTTGAGCTTTTGCTCGACTTGTCTGTAGAGGTCTTTATCATCAATATAACGATTGAGTACTTTCTCAACATCCCCCCACATGAAAGTGGCTTGGTGCTTGCTCACAATATCACGAAGTACGATGTCAGGATTTCTAATAATACGGCACACATTCCTAATCTTTGATTCTCGGAAAGCAATAGCTTTTTCTGTGGTGACTTCTGAGAAGAGATTTTGAGGATTGTTCCCTTCTCGAATCTCAACTTCTTTAACGTTCGTACCTCGCTTAGGCTGAGGCTCAAGTTCAATATTCCTTTCGGCATTCGATCGATGGTCAATCTGTTGCTCAACACCATGCATTTTAAGATGAAAATTAACATAAGCCGCCCATTGTTCTCGCCACGTCTCATGTTGGGATTTTTGATTCCACGCGCGCTCTTTTTTGAGAGCAAGACCATCATTTGTTAAACGTCTTGTAAGCAACAAAGCGTGACAGTGAGGTTTACTCTCTCCTGTCTCTTCATCAATATCAAAATGGAAGTTTGCAAGAACGCTTATCCCAAGCTTGCAACATTGGTCTTCTAAATATTCACGAGTGAGAGAAATGTTCTGTTTATCACTCAATTCTTGAGGAAGAGCAAATTCAAGTTCACGATAGACTTGAGCATCCCGTCGATACTCAGCTGCTTCAACAATATTTGAAAATTGCTGAACTCCTTTTTGTCGATCTACTGCTATAAGCTCTCTTAGTTTTAAAGCCCACTCTGGGGAATCTTGAGGCAACAATAATTCTACGTGCTGCACTTCATGCATTTTCTTTCGCGTGGTCATGAGTTGACCTATTCTGTGGTCATAGACTTTGCAGCCTGTACGATAAGCTAAAGCTCGTACTGTATTACGTGAAGAACGTGAAATTATCTTACTGCTAAAGTGATAGATCGCCATTTCTAAGTATTCAATTTCCTCCATCTTAAAATTATTCTTCTGACCTTGCTTTCAACCTAACAATCTATCTCGGGTAGAAGGAGCTACTTTTGTAGCTCCCACCCCCACAGAACCTAGCATGCAGATTTCCCGCACTAGGCTCTTCAGAATTTGTTACAGTACCGCAATTGCTTTCATCTTCTTAAACGTCATCCTTTGCCTCGGAGCCTGCAAAGGATAAAGAGCAAGCAACTTATTGAACTTTTCCCAAGTTATATTCCTCTTTCGGCCACGGCTATTCAGCATTTTACGCCAATACTTCTGGGAAAGCCTGTGAATCCTGTTTATGGACTCAGTATTGCCACCCATTCCATAATAAGCGTAATGTCCTCGAAGGACTTGGTTAATCTTTTCTCTTTGATCTTTGATTGAGAAGTGTCTGATGTCCTTTAAAAGCGCATAGATCTTTTCTACGCTTCTTTTAAACCTTGTCTTCTCTGTCTTACGTCCAACCATGAAGTTTCCTTTAAGATTTCTTGCACAAAAGTGCGTAAACCCAAGGAAGTAAACTGTTTCCGTTTTCTTCCCACTTGCTACTGCATTCCTTTGTGCGAATCTCCCAAATTCAACGAGTCTGGTCTTAGTAGGGGCAAGTTCTAAAGAGAATTTCTCAAGTCTTTCCTGAAGGCCTTCTTGGAACATTCGAGCATCTGAGCGATGTTTAAAGCATACGACAAAGTCATCAATATACCTTATCAAGTACGCCTCTCCCTTTAGTTTAGGTTTCACAACCTTTTCAAACCAAAGATCTAAGACATAATGTAAGTAGATGTTGCTTAGAAGTACGCTAATGGAACCCCCTTGAGGAACCCCACTGTCACTTAGATGGATCTCTCCGTTTTCCAAGATGCCTGCTTTAAGCCATCGCCTAATCAAGCTAATTATTCTTGGGTCTCCTACTCGGTGCTCAACAAACCTGATCAACCATTGCTGGCTTAAGCTTCCAAAGAAATTCTTTAAATCTGCTTCTAGTACCCAATTAACATACTTTCCTGATACGATTTCATTGAAAGTGGCTAATGCATGGTGTGCACTTAAGTTTGGCCGTCCACCAAAAGAACAGGCCAAGAAGTCCTGCTCATAGATAGCTTCCAATACTTTTGTAACACTCCTCTGCAGGGCACGATCAGTGATACAAGGAACTCCTAAAGGGCGCTCTTCTGATTTCCCTGGTTTGGGAATCCAGACACGTTTTACTGTAGGAGCTTTGTATCCTTTCCTGTGAATCGATTGGAGCATCTCCTCAACCCACAAATGAAAATCTTCTTTAGCTTGACTTACAGTTATACCATCTATTCCAGGAGCGCTCTTTGGGGAGATATGATTTAAGCTTTCCCCTATCAGTTCTCGAGTAATGTGATGGCATAGAGATGTAAATCTCAGGTCTTTCTCAGCCCAAGCTTTTACTGCTATTTCTTCTAGTTTCGTTTCCATGACTGAGTTTCTCCTTACTTTGTATTAAGGCCCGATCCTCTCATTGGATAGAGCTCATGTTTCCCTAAAAGAATCCAAATCCTGCTGGTCGCTTCCCCCTGTAACAGGCTCTCCCTGTCTCTAAGTACTATCAACCAGTCGGACTTCCTATAAACCATCAAGCCATCCTTGCGTGCTAAACTTGTTTGGCTCTTATAGGATCTCCCTTGTTCACATAGAGTCCTTTGATAACATGCTGTAGGTACTAACTCCAGAAGTCACCTCTTAGTCTCACCTTTAACGACTAATAGATTGCTGTCTTCCCTCAAGCCCCGCATGAGGTCGACGACTTCACAATTCGGAGGATTTTGGGGTTAATTATCCTCTTCACCTTTCGGTTCCAGCCTGCTATCTCCCTGTCTACGCTTCGCGGTGTTTGTTACCATTCACCACGCAAGACTCGGTGCAAGGCTGTTGGCTAAACTTTTCCTTGGTCATTATCTCAAATGACTGTTCTCTATGCACCTCAAGGCGCACGACGCTTGCGTCGGAGCGAACATTGCATTTTTTTATGCAATGTATAAGCGCGCTTGTCGTCTTAATTTTGCCTCCAAGACTTGTTGTTTTGTTCTCTTTAGTATATGCTTATAGTTGTCTACAATGAAGGAAAAAGTGGGATTTCAAAGGGAGATGAAATCTTCATTTTGGCAAAAAAGAACACCTTAGATTTAAGGAGAAAAAGACATATGAATAATATTAATGTGGTCAGGAAAAAAATTGAACTTCTTAAGAGGAAAGAAGTTGAGCTTGAGACAAAGGAAGCCATCATGCTTTACAGGAAATTCCTTAAGATTTTAGGGAACGAATACTCATCTGAACTAGTTGTGGGTCTTGTCTCTCATGCCCGGGAAAATAAATCTCAAAAATTGAAAGGAGTATGGCTGCAAAAAGCAACTTCCTTTCGCCCCTCTCAAGTCGCATTACAGGCAAATTAAGGTTGTGAGGCAAGCCATCCAGCGGTTAAAAAGAAAAGAAGAAGCCGAAATTACTATTATCAACTCTACACTTCGTAAAGCAAGAACGCGAACTCTTATACAAGCCGGAGCACTCCTTGAGAAAGCAGGGTTACTGAATGAATTTTCAATTGAACCCGGTACTGATCTCCAAAGAGATGTTGAGTGTAAAGATCAAATGCATGCTCTCTTCGGTGCTCTCTTAGAATTAAAATCCTTACTTAAAGAAACGAATGAATATTCTCATAGCTACTTAGCACTTAAGGGTAAAATAGGGTTTTACAATGCATCTAAAACCTTACTTGAGAATTCGAGTTAATTGATATTTTTTCATTTAATTTTTATACTTGACTCATAATAGTTTTTTTAAGATACAGTTTACTGGGGAGCAGGGGGCTGCCATAGCGACCTTTAAATCATAGGATATAGCTTAAACCACAGTTACAGGGAAGGCTAAAAGATCTTTTTTGATCAACCCCCACGAATGCTAAAGTAAACTCCTAAAATTAGACGACTAATTTTTGGAGCTAATTTTATACGTTTCATAAATAAAACATAATTTTCCTAGCAAAAGATTTAACATTAGGACATGATGTGATGAGAAAAATTATTGCTGTTCTTTCGTTCAATGAAGAGTAGCTGAGTAATTAATTGGGAAACACGATTGTTAGACCTTAAACAATTATCTGCATTCTATTATGTTGCGAAAACAAGAAACTTCACTTTGGCTGAGACAATAGTCGGCGTTAAACAATCGTGGTTGAGTCGTCAAATTTCTGAATCAAAAAACCAATTCGGAAGTCTTTTACTGGAAAGAGGCCATGACACTGTTTCTTTAACCCCAGAAGGACAACTGGTCTATGAAGTAGTTGGAAAGCTCTTATTTGAGGCTAAAATCATTGAAAGCCTCATGTCTGAAAAGCATAATGAACCAAAAGGTAAGCTTAATAGTTCGACCTGAAGAAGTCGATTTATGCAGCCAATTTACTTCTTGGTCCCCTCCCCTAAAAGAAGGTTGTATTCTAAAATAGCCTTGTAATAATAGCTGTAAAATAAAGTTTTTTATTAAGGATGGCTCGAAGATTGAACCCAACGCCTAAGAGAATGGCATTCATTTCATTGATGATGCCTTTGAGGTAATTGCACCCTAGTTTTCCATCTTGCTTCATATGACCAATAATAGGCTCAATGGATTGCCTTCTCTTTAAATGGCGCTTGAGGGTTTTTGTAATGCCCTTCTTTTGACGAGAAAGAAAGACCTTTGCCTCTTGGGCGCCATGGCCTTTATAGCCTTGATCCACAAAAGCTCAACCCTAGCCCTGTAAGGTGATGGACCTTTTGCAAAGAACTCTCAAGCGTATGCCCATCATAAGGATTCCCTTGGAAAGAGTTAACCCCCACAATAAAAGCCTTCTTTAATGGAATCGTAAAAGCAACCTTGTTCCCAAACTCATACTTTTTGTGAGATTTTCCTTTGGCAATGCATTTGTAAAGCTGGAATCATTATACGGGTGAAGGTCATATAGTCGCCACTTCAAATTTCAGGCCAATATGTTTCTTGCTGACCTGCATTACATTATCCAAATTGCCCCACACTTTTTTATGCTCTCTTATATAGGGTAATGCTAAAGATCATGAGAACAAGTGCTAAAATGATGAAAGTATCGAATTAACAAACATCTTTCGTCCTTTAGTATTTTCTGGTATGATGAGGTTCAAATTTTGTCATGGTATTGGTAATAATTTTACCGATACAGGCCATTTTGGGAAAACTAAGGTAATTTCTATTATTTCTCTTAAGAAAATTTCAAGAATAAACAATTTAACCTTGTAATTTTTCTATGTTATGATTACTCGACTTCTTCAAAACACCCTTCAGCAAACCTTACTAAGGCAACCGGCTGTTGTTTCATTAGGGCCGCGTCAAGTCGGCAAAATTACTTTGGCTCATCAAGTTGGTGAAGTGCAAAATTCTATTTACCTTGATTTGGAATCGTCAGAAGACCTCCAGAAACTTGCCAACCCTCTTTTTGATCTTGCTACACTAAAACGGACATAAAGGATTGAGATGGGTTAATGTTGCATGAAAGGAGAGAACATG
>MKUU01000016.1 GCA_001898705.1 Caedibacter sp. 38-128 | reverse complement strand
GATAAAAATAAAGTGAAAGAAAGAGAGAAAAATGACTTAAGTAAACATCATTCGTACATCCAGGGATGTACACCACGTCTTTTGATTCTTCACTTAAGTTGAAGATGAAGAAAAAAGTTTTCAGCTTCCCTTGGTACCAGGGAAGAGAGAGCTAAATGAAATGGATCTTTGACAGCGTAAATAAAGTAGAAAAGCTTTTTGAGACAACGGGCAGCAAGCACCCAGGAGATATGCATAGGTGCTAGAAAGTTCCTAAATCGTGTGTGAGAGGCAGGAAGGACAGCGAAGATTAAGAGGACATTGTATCATTCATTAGGGGATTTTTCTGGAAACAGAGAGAGGCAACGGAATAGTGATATGAGAGATCTTTATGTTGTTTGAGATTCTCGGGACAGGCCCGAGAATGACTAAATTGGGTACAAGAGTGCTCGTTGGCAAGGAAGGTGAGTAAGCCAGCAGTGATTTATTATCAGCCTGTCTTACCCCTTTGTCATCCTCGGCCTTGTGCCGAGGATCTCAGGAAGCCAGGCGATGCTGCGAGGTGTCAGAAGGTCTCAAGCGTGCGTTTCAAGCGCGATTGCGAAAAGTAGAAGAGAGGCAAGATTGAGAAGATTTCTTCTTCATTCCATGGATTCCCGCCTCTCGCCTTGGCGTAGTCTGGGCCGCGGGAATGACAAATAAGGGGAAGAACGGGAAGCCCTCAACCGTGCAAGGCAAACGCGGACCAAGAAAGAGAGCAAGTGCGTGAGAGGCACCGTTCCTGTTCTTGGGATCTTAAGGCGCAGAGGGCACGTTTATCCTGACATCAACGATGAGACAAAGTTCGCAACTCTTGCGTCTGTTATTTGGATAATAATGAGTCTATCAAAACGATTCTTAAAAGCCTCCATATGGATCCTTAAAGAATTTTATTAGATATCAATTATTGAAATCTCAAGCCAAGTTCACCATATCTAAAGAGTAAAAGTTAAAGACTCAAAACTTTTGATAAATATTTTAATATAAGGATATTTGTTTATATTGCGCCGTATGATGTTTTCACTTCTTCTTGCAACTTCCATCACAAGTGTGCAAGCGTCAGATATTGAAGATAAAGTGATCAACGGGTTTAGGTTTCACAGAACTCCAGAAACTGGAGTTATAATATATGATCAAATCCAAAAAAACATAGGAAGCATCTTTCCCGAAAACAAATTAACGCTTTTAGATCCGTTTTCTAACGAAGATATTCTTATTCCTGCATTACTATCTGTGTTAAAAGAGTTTCCTGAGATTCAAGCAGTCGATATTGTTAGCGATTCCAATAATATAACTGACTCTACTTATTATGCTACGGCATCTTATAGATTGCTTGAGGCTCTGTTGACTCACAATATTACACGTATTAGCGTTTCTCGTCTAAGGTGCCTAAAAGAAAATGACGTAACATCATTGCCAGACAATAATTCTCTTCAAAAGCTTTATATTGAACTTTGTTTTGGTGAAGAAGCTCTTATAGCTACTCAATTTACTTCTCTTTTGAGCAAATTAAAGGCTCTTAAACAATTAAGTATACCTGAAAAAATAGCAGCCAACATTGATTCTTCAGCTTTTAAAACTCTTGCTAACCTTGAAGAATTTACATTAAGGGCTAACACACTAAAGGTAAGGTTTCAAGATTTTGTACAGCTACCTTCTTTAACGAAATTGAATGTATATAACTGTAACAATAAATACAATATTAGAAGCTTGGCTGAAGAACTGAAAAAAAGAACAACGCCTCTTTTCTTAGGATTGAATAGTCATTATTTTGATAAGCAACACTTTAAATCTTTGTTTGAGAATCAACAATACTCTCAGATAACAGGATTAAAATTAATTATGAGAGGCGAAAAAAGTTCAAAAAGTCTAAGTTATTTGAATTCAGCTTTTGCTGATAACACGCTTCACATATTGGCTATAGAGATGCCTGCGTTGAAGAATGGAGGGGTGGATATTGTTGCTAAAGGTCCTCATCTTACCAGTTCTACGAGCCTCACTCGTTTGAGTTTGCAAGAATCTACACTCGATAATCAAGATGTTCAAACCTTGATATCAACAATAGCAACCCATCCAGCTTTAGAAGTTTTAAAAATGAATGCAAATATTACGAACGTTCAACGTTTGTTTGAAGAAGGAAACACAACTTTAACAGTGTTATCAACACCCAAAGTAATATTTAATAACTCAAACGTTGATCAGCTTTGTAAGTTGCCAAATTTAACAGCGCTGGATTTTGGGTATTCTGCGCAACCAGGCGAGAATCCTTTAGAGACCTTTAATAGTATTCGTAAGCAACTAACCTCTCTTGAGCGCGTATATATCAATGGGGTTGTGAGAAAATCAGAGGAAACTTTGTTTGATATCTTGAATAAAAGCGATGTGACAAAAGGCAAAAGCATCCATCCTTTTGATAAGTATTTCTAGGATTTACCTTGAGAAAATGTGTTGTCAGAACTCCAGCCAGAATGGCTGGAGATTTGACAAAAGTTCACAACCCTTCTGCTCTCAGATTTTTTCATATATACTGAGGTAACCTCTTAAGAAAAACGATTAATTGAACGAATCTCTTGACGTCTCCCCTGTTCGTCTGCGATTGATGAATCATCAGTTGATTAAGAGATGAGGATTCAATGGCAGGACATTCCCAGTTTAAAAATATTATGCATCGAAAAGGCGCTCAAGATGCGAAGCGCGCAAAGGTTTTCACAAAACTTATTCGTGAGCTCACGGTTGCTGCAAAGGAAGGTGGCGCAGATCTTTTAAGTAACCCACGTCTGCGCAGCGCAGTAATTGCTGCGCGTGAGGCGAATATGCCTAAAGACACAATGGAGCGCGCGATTAAGCGAGCGTCTGGTGGCGAAGATGGAGCAGACTACCAAGCCATTCGGTATGAAGGATATGGTCCTGGTGGTGTTGCGGTTATTGTGGAAGCGTTAACGGATAATCGTAATCGAACAGCCGCAGAAGTACGTTCAAGCTTCACCAAGTATGGCGGAAATTTAGGGGAATCCAATAGCGTTAGCTTTCAGTTTGATCAACTGGGGCAAATTCTTTATCCAGCTTCTAAAGCAAGTGCAGATATCATGTTTGAAGCAGCTCTGGAAGCGGGCGCAAGCGATGTCGTTACAAATCAAGATCAGCATGAAGTTTATTGTAAGGTTGAAGAATTGGCCGCTGTTCGCGATATGTTGATTGTTAAATTTGGGGATCCTCAAGCGGCAAAACTTGTTTGGAAACCGCAAAATACGGTTCCTGTTGATGCTGATACCGCAAAAACACTCTTCAAGTTTTTAGATGTTCTCGATGACAACGATGATGTACAGAATATCTATTCGAATGAGGATATCGATGAATCAGTCCTCAAAACATTGGAACTTTAAGCATAACAAGGCAGAAGAAGGAAACACTAAGTGCCAACAATTATTGGCTTAGATCCTGGGTTACGGCATACGGGCTGGGGAATTGTGAAGGTGACAGGGAATGCCTTGCAATATGTGGCCCATGGCGTCATTAGTCCCTCAAGTAAACTTGATTTTGCCCATCGTCTAAACATTCTTCATCAAGAGCTGCAAAAAGTTATTACCCAATATCAGCCTGAAGAGGCCGCGGTTGAAGAAACTTTTGTTAATATGAATGCCAGCTCAACCCTTAAATTGGGTATGGCGCGTGGCGTCGTTTTGTTGGTGCCTGCGCAACATGGCTTAAAGGTGGCTGAGTATGCCACAAACAGTGTCAAGAAGACGGTTGTCGGTGTGGGGCATGCGACAAAGGATCAAGTAGCTTTAATGGTTGAGCGTTTATTATATGGATGTAAAGGAATTAAAGAAGATGCCGCCGATGCCCTTGCTGTTGCCATTTGTCACGTTCATACATCGTCAATTGAAAACAGATGGAAGATCTGCGCATGATTAGTAAATTAACAGGCGTTATTGATTCAACTTATGACAATAGTGCGGTCATTGATGTGAATGGGGTTGGCTATAATGTGCTCTGTTCTCAAAAAACCTTAAGCAAGCTTGGGAAAGCAGGTGAGGCTGTCATTCTGTTTACAGAAATGATTGTCCGAGAAGATTTTATGCAATTGTATGGTTTTAAAACAAGTGAAGAAAGAGAGTGGTTTCGCCTGTTTTTATCGGTACAAGGTGTGGGTATGAAAGTTGCCCTTGCGATCTTATCGATTGCTGAACCTCATCAATTCGCAAATGCCATCATGAGCCAGGACAAGAATTTCTTTGCCCAAGCTGAAGGCGTGGGGCCAAAACTTGCGATGCGTTTAGTTCATGAGCTTAAAGACAAGGTCAATAAGCAGATACCCCTAGGAAGCATTGATACAAGTGCCGCGTTCTCATTGCCTACGGTTGCTCATCAAGATGCCCTGTCAGCATTAACAAATCTTGGATATAAATTGATGGAAGCTCAAGAGGCGATAAATTTTGCCCAACAAAAAGCTGGGAAAGATGCTACAATCGAGGACTTAATCCGCTTAAGCTTAACGAAACTGGCGAGGATATAAAGCTTGCAACTGCAAAGACTCACAGATCCAAACATTCTTGACGAAGATTTTACTGAAAAATCTTTACGGCCAAGCTCGCTTCAAGATTTTATTGGCCAGCAACCGGTTCGTGAAAATCTTCGGGTTTTCATTGAAGCCGCTCGCCAACGCGAAGAGGCTTTAGATCATGTTCTCTTTTATGGTCCGCCGGGTTTAGGAAAGACGACGCTTGCACAAATTGTGGCGACTGAATTAGGTGTTAATTTTCGCGCGACAACAGGCCCCATCATCAATAAACCGGGAGATCTCGCGGCAATTTTAACTAATTTGCAGCCTAAAGATGTTCTTTTTATTGATGAAATTCATCGGCTTAATCCGACGATTGAGGAAGTTCTCTATCCTGCCATGGAGGACTTTAAGCTAGATTTAATAATTGGTGAGGGGCCGGCGGCTCGATCTATTCGAATTGATTTGCCCCCCTTTACATTGGTCGCCGCGACCACACGGACAGGATTGATTACCTCGCCTTTAAGGGATCGTTTTGGCATTCCTTTGCGGCTTGAGTATTACACACCCTCTGAACTTGAGATGATCGTGGCACGTGCAGCAAGGCTACTTTCATTTGCAATGACCTCTGATGGCATTAAGGCAGTTGCCCATCGTGCGCGCGGTACACCCCGTATTGCAGGGCGTCTTTTAAGACGAATTAGAGATTTTGCTGAAGTGATGAAGATTCCCGAAGCGGATGCTGAGTTTTGTGCTCAAGCCTTAAACCGATTGGGCGTTGATGAAGTGGGCTTGGATGCGCTGGATCGGCAGTATTTAAATCAGCTTGCGCGCGTCTATAATGGGGGGCCGGTTGGTATTGAGACGCTTGCTGCGGCGCTTTCTGAACAACGAGATACGTTAGAAGATGTCGTTGAGCCCTATCTTATTCAGCAAGGATTTCTACAACGTACTCCCAGAGGTCGGCAATTAACCTCTGAGGCTTATCGTATTTTAGGTTTAGGGACTTCTTAAACGATCTAAGAGGATAATTTCGGGTCCGCTGCCTTTGGTAGCTCAACGCCTTTAATGGGAGGCATTGCAATCAAAAAATTAGAGGGAACTTTGCCATACCCATATCCGATGCGGAAAGGTAATTCCTTAATCATGGCCTTTTGTTCAATAAAATAGCGTGCAAGATCAGGCTGTTTATAGGCAACAAAGCTTTCACCATAAGGCTCTTCATACATCCCAAAGTATTTAAGCTGCCATTGATGGTGTTGGAGCACCCGATAAGGAAGCCCGGTGTCGTCTTGCAGCAGTAAGGTCGTATTTTCAAGCACAAACTCAACAAGCTTGGCAAACCCAACTTGATGAGGTGTATAAGAAGCTGACTTAAACATTGTCGCCAAAGGACCTTTCTTTTTTAAGAAAGGGGTGAATTGATCAATGTTGTGGTCATTAAGATTTTGTCTGAAATAGGAAAGCATTTGAGGCTTATCGTGGCCTTTTTGGCGGAAGACAATTTGGACCCCTTGCGCTTGGTGGTCAGGGCATTCAACGAGGTCGTTTTCAGCTGTAATCTTCACAAAAGTAATGGTTTGTATTTCGGCTTGAGAATGTTTAAGAAGCGCGAGCAGAGTTGGGAGAACCCCACAATCGAAAAAGTCCTTAGACATATCCTTTGTAATAAAAAAACTGCGCTGAAAGAGCGAACTTGTGCCGTTTTGAATGTTCTCAAAATAGGCTCGACGTTTTTCAGGCGAAAACATCATGTCAAAATCAATCTTCTTTCCGACACGTTCAAGCCCAACAATGATATATTCAGTGCTTTGAGGAAAGAACAGAAGAGCATTTAACACATCAGGACCGCCCATAGGATAGAAAAGCGGCAAAGTAATGGGGCCCAAATATTGATCCCGCCAAGCTTTCATGGGAAGAAGACGTTTCTCTTGAATGCTTTGCCAACGATTTTCAAAGTCTTTAGAAAAGTCTTGCCATTCTTGGGTTTGTTCATATTCGGTAAAGGATCCGCCTTGAGGAATACCAGCTAAAAAGGTTGAAATTTGATCGAGAGTGGCAGGTTGTGAAGACAGCGTGTTTTCAGTGTCGGCAAGCAAGGGAGATGCAATGCTTAACACCACGGTTAAAAATAATTGATAGAAAATTTTCATGGTTATGCTTCACTATGTTAATCTTAATGAAGTGTTTGTACTCTTCCCGTCGAAATCCGTCAAATTGATAATGCAATCTTTAAAATAAAGGGATTTAAAGGCAAATAATTCTCACATATTCTATAAAACTTTATGACGAAGGGTTTTAAAGTAATGATAAAATCAAAGAGTAAAATTTTCTTTTTATATCAGTTAGTTGTTTTTTCTTTTGTCGGTATTTTTTTAAGTTCTTGTGAGGCGCCGCTTCTTGAGCGTCATAAGGCGCGTTGTCTGTCTTATGGTTTTAAAGAGGGCTCTCAAGAGTTGGAAAAATGTACGAATGATCTGTTGAAAAAAGAAAAACAAGAACGTCGTCGCCACTCTTATGATGTTTCTCAGAGTCGGGCGCAACAGCACTTGGATAGTGCGCAAATGAAGTGGAAGAAACGGAAACTTCAGCGACAAGATGTTGCAAAGTAAAATTAGAGTGTGATTAATAGGGGGGGCCTGGAGGAAAATATGGCGTCCCCAGCGGGATTCGAACCCGCGTTATCGCCGTGAAAGGGCGGCGTCCTAGGCCTCTAGACGATGGGGACATGGCGACAACTCTTACTGGGTTATGAGATGAAAATCAAGCAAAATGTTTATTTTTTTTAGGAAATATTGTTGGGGGGGATACGCCTTCTTTTTTATAAAAAAACGATCATTAATTAAAATAAGTTATTGAAAATAAAGTATAAATAATTCAAAAATTTTAATAATTTTGTCGACTTAATGATGGTTTTGTGCTATGATAAAAGTATAATAAAAAGGAGAAAAAGGTGGGGGACACGTTAAATTTTGATGTTGTGATTGTGGGGGCTGGGCCGGCAGGGCTGTCAGCAGCCATTCGCTTGAAACAGCTGTGTGCAGAGAAATCTCACGAGCTAAGTATTTGTATTCTTGAAAAAGGCGCCGAAGTGGGCGCACATATTCTCTCAGGGGCCGTTCTTGAGCCGCGAGCCCTAAACGAACTTATCCCGGAATGGAAGGAAAAAGGCGCCCCATTAAAAACATCGGTGCAGCAAGATAAATTTCTGTTTTTAACGGAAAAAAGGGCATTTCGATTGCCCACACCGCCGCCCATGAAGAATCATGGGAACTATATTATTAGTTTAGGGAATTTTTGCCGCTGGCTTGCCGCACAAGCTGAGGCCTTAGGGGTTGAGGTTTATCCTGGATTCTCTGTTGGTAAGACGTTGTATGACGATCGAGGTAAGGTGATTGGGGTGGAAACGACGCCAAGAGGTCTTGATGCTGAAGGAGGCCAAAAAGATTCTTATGAACCGGGCGTTCAAATTCTGGCGCATCACGTTATTTTTGCAGAAGGATGTCGAGGGTCGCTCAGCAAAGAGCTCTTTGAGCGATTTAATCTGTGCCGAGCGTGTCAACCTCAGACGTATGGTCTTGGTATTAAAGAGCTTTGGGAGATTCCACCTGAAAAGCATCAACAAGGGCTTGTCGTGCATACTCTTGGCTGGCCGCTTGACCCTAAAACGTATGGCGGGTCCTTTGTATATCATTTGGAAAACCATCAGCTTGCCATTGGGTTTGTGATTGGTTTGGATTACGAGAATCCTTATCTGAGCCCGTATGATGAATTTCAGCGTTTTAAGCATCATCCAGCCATTAAATCACTTTTGGAAGGAGGACGACGGATCTCTTATGGGGCACGGGCCTTGAATGAAGGGGGATGGCAGTCAATCCCTCAATTGAGCTTTCGAGGAGGCTCCTTAGTTGGATGTGCTGCCGGCTTCTTAAACGTCCCTAAAATTAAAGGAACGCATACGGCAATGAAATCAGGAATGATTGCTGCAGAAGTCGTCTTTGACGCTTTGAGTCAAGGAAAAGAGCCTGAGATCGGCGTCCTTGATCAATTGATTCGAAAGAGTTGGATTGCTGAGGAACTAAAACCTGTTCGCAATATGCGGCCTGGCTTCCAAAAAGGATTATGGGCTGGTCTTGTGAACGCAGCTTTGGAAACACTCTCACGCGGAAAATTCCCGTGGACGCTAAAGCACCGTGAGGATCATCATTCTTTAAAAAAAGCAAAAAAGTGCGATCCTATTGTATATCCAAAGCCAGATGGAATTATCTCGTTTGATAAAATGTCATCTGTTTATCTCTCCAATACGAATCATGCAGAAGATCAGCCGTGTCATTTACAGTTGAAAGATTCTGACATTCCGATTTCTTATAATCTTCCAAATTATGATGCGCCTGAACAACGATATTGTCCCGCAGGTGTTTATGAGATTGTTCAAGAGGCATCAGGAGAACAGAAACTCCATATTAATGCGCAAAATTGTGTTCACTGCAAAACATGCGATATCAAGGATCCTTTGCAAAATATCAATTGGGTGCCGCCAGAAGGGGGCGATGGACCTCGCTATCCCAATATGTGAGGGCAGGAAGTTAAGTTAAAAGTCACTTACTTTGTCTTGACATTTTTGCTTTACTTACCATATCGGCAATATAAATAACATTTACAAAGTAAAACATCCATGAACAAAGTTCTCTTTATTCTTTTAATAGCAACGTGTGTTTCTCCTTTAGCATGTGCTTCAGATCTTGTGGATTTAGAAAAAGCTCGTCGCTTCAATGTATTGCAAATTAATCAAACCGATGAAACGTCATTAGGAGAAATACCGCATTCTTCCCTAAGAAATATGCCCATTGATATTTTAAGAGAGATTGTGGGAAGAGTTTTGCCTAGAGACATTATACGCCTTTAT
This sequence comes from Caedibacter sp. 38-128, assembly GCA_001898705.1. Lineage (GTDB taxonomy): Bacteria > Pseudomonadota > Alphaproteobacteria > Caedimonadales > Caedimonadaceae > Paracaedimonas. The sequence continues at coordinate 72,688 of MKUU01000016.1, read as the reverse complement.
ATAGCAGGAGATAAAAATCTTAGGTATAGTTTGCCACATTCAGTAGATGGAGGGGATCTTTTTGAGCCGCCAAAGCAAACATCTCTAAAATTTCTTTTTGAGACTTTTGATCAAATTAAGTCTTTGAGCTTATTCCGCCATAATCTAAAAGAACTGCCACAAGAAATGGCCTTGCTTCAAAACCTTAAGATATTGGAGTTATTTCAGACTCCCTTTGCAGATCGAAAATTGCCTACCATTATTTTAACTTTATTCCAACTTGAAGAATTAAAAGTATTAGGTTGTCGCTTAAGAGAGATACCAGAAAACATGTCTTCGCTTAAAAACCTTAAGGAATTAGACTTAACGGGGAACGGATATGCAGACGCTAAGTTTTTTCAAGCTTTTTTAGGGTTATCTTGTCTTGAAATATTAACTTTGATTTGTTGTAATGTGTCTGAATTGCCAGAAAATATTTCCTTTCCTGAAAATCTTAAGATATTAACGTTTTCGGCTAATAATTCTTGTAATGAATATAGTGTAAAAAAGTATCTTAAGAAATATCCGGATCTCAAGATAAGGTTCAACTAAGTGACGAAAAAGAACAAAGTTATTGTCCTCTTGGAGTTTAAGAGATAAAAGTAGGGCATGACAAAAAGTATTTCTATTGCTGTGGCTGGCGCTTCTGGGCGCATGGGCCAGTTGATCCTTCAGCAAGTGTTTGAGTCACCTCAGGCAACACTTGTGGGTGCCAAGGTTTCATGTACAAGTCCTTTAAATGAGGCACCGCTTACAAGTCTTTTTCCTTATGCTCCTCAGACGCTTATTTTAACCTCACAGACTGATCGAGCCTTTAAAGATGCTCAGATTATTATTGATTTTACTGTGCCAGAAACTCTGCGAACTCACCTTGAGGTTGCTCAACGGGAGAAGATAGGGATGATCATTGGCACGACGGGGCTTTCACAAGAGCACTTTACAATGTTGGAGAAAGCCTCGCTTACAATTCCAATTCTTTATTCGGCGAATTTCAGCTTGGGCATTAACTTGCTGATTGAGGTGGTCAAAGAGGCTTCAAAAAGCTTGGGAGCTGGTTTTGATATTGAGATGCTTGAAATGCATCATCGTCATAAACAGGATGCGCCGTCAGGAACATCCTTAAGCTTGGCAAAGGCAGCTGCAGAAGGTCGGAACCTCACGCTTCAAGAAAAAGCAATCTATGATCGAACACGTGAACGTCAAGCACGTCGTGAAGATGATATAGGTTTTGCTGTCTTACGAGGCGGAAGTGTGATTGGCGATCATTCAGTTATTTTTGCCTCAGATGAAGAAATTGTGGAGTTTTCGCACCGTGCTTTAAAGCGAGAAATGTATGCAAAGGGAGCTCTTAGGGCAGCTCTATGGCTTGCAAATCAAAAGCCAGGCTATTATAAATTTTCGGATATTTTAACAACTTCAGAGAAAAAAGTCGTGTCATGATAGGCCCTGTAATTATTCTTGTTGAGTCACAGATCCCCCAAAATATTGGGAAGACAGCGCGCGCGATGCTCAATTGTGAATTGCGTGACCTCAGGCTTGTCAGGCCCCTTGTGGATCCTTGCCATCGCGATGCCCGGGCGTTGGCGGCAGGTGCTGATGAAGTGTTAGAGAACGCCAAAATCTTTAATTCAACAAGTGAAGCGATTGCGGACTTGCATCGTGTCTTTTCAACAAGCGCTCGACATCGAGATATGGTTGAGCTTCAGCTAACCCCCAAAAAAGCCGCAGACCTTTTTGTGGAGATGGTGCAAGAAAATCATCGAATAGGGGTGCTTTTTGGGCCTGAGCGAGCAGGGCTTGATAATGAAGATGTGGCCTTGTGTGAAGGAAATATTTATGTGCCGGTTAATCCCGACTTTAGTTCCCTTAATCTAGCACAAGCCGTTCTCCTTATTGCTTATGAATGGTATCAAGCCAAAGCAAAACACCCTGAGATGACCTTGAAAAAGGGAGAAGCTCCCTTAGCCACACGTGAAGAATTAATAGGGTTTTTAAACCAGCTTGAGACAGAATTGGATCTTTCAGGCTATTTTAGGGCAGACCATAAAAAACCTAAGATGCTTCGGACAATTCATAATATGTTCTCAAGAGTTCCTTTGACGTCTCAAGAGGTTCGGACCTTAAGAGGAATTGTGTCTGATCTTTCTGATCCGCATGGTGAAAGGGCAAGAATGACCCAAAGAAGACTTCAAAAACGTGAAAAAGAGACTAAACTTTAAGATCATTATGCACCATTGCAAACATTTTTTAATAATCGAATTGACAACAGGGTGTAATCCAGTATATCTCAAAGCAGCAGTATATTTTAAAAACTTTTCTTGTCCCTTGATTAGAGTAATGTGAAGTATGACAAAACGTTTAAATTCGAAGTACAAAATTGACCGCCGTTTAGGAGTTAACCTATGGGGTCGTCCTAAGAGTCCAGTGAACTCACGGGCTTATGGTCCAGGCCAGCACGGCCAAAATAAAAAAGGCAAACCAAAAGATTATGGTTTGCAATTAGCCGCAAAGCAACGCTTGAAGGGGTATTACGGTAATATTGGCGAGCGTCAATTCCGCAGTCTTTTTCAAGAAGCGATTCGTCGTCGTGGTGATACAGGTGAAAACCTTATCGAACTTTTGGAAAGGCGTCTTGATGCCGTTGTTTATCGGATGAAATTTGTTCCAACACCTTTTGCCGCACGTCAATTTGTGAACCATGGTCATGTAAAAGTGAATGGTCGTCGTGTGAATATCGCCTCTTATCAGGTGAAGGACGGCGATGTGATTGAAGTCAAAGAGAGCTCAAAACACATGGCATTGGTCCAAGAAGCAGTGAATTCTTCAGAAAGAGAAACACCTGATTATATTCAAGTTGACACCAATGCGCTTAAGGGAACATTTGTCCGGGGACCTCAACTTGCGGATGTTCCTTATCCTGTTCAAATGGAACCAAATCTTGTTATTGAGTTCTATTCTCGTTAATAGGAATGTCAAAATTTTAAAAGAAAAAGGAACTTTTTTAAGTTCCTTTTTTTTTAGGGGAGAACTAAAAGATGAGAATTTCGGTTATTATGCATGCCGATTTTGAAACGCCTGGTGTTATTGAAGCGTGGGCACAGACTAAGAGACATGCATTAAGTATTTTTAAACCGTATCAAGCTCAAGCCTTACCGACCGTTGAGGAATTTGATTTTCTCATCGTGATGGGAGGGCCGCAAAGTCCTCTGGCTCTTGAAGAAGCTCCCTACCTTAAAGATGAGATTGAGTTGATTGGTAGAGCCATTCAAGCAGAGAAAATTGTATTGGGTTTTTGCTTAGGGGCTCAACTGATTGGTGAAGCCTTAGGAGGCAAAACAGAACAGAGTCCTGAGAGAGAAATTGGCATCTATCCTGTCTCATTAACGTCAGAAGGTCTTAAAGATGATCTCTTTAAAGATTTTCCTGAAATATTTAACGTTATTCATTGGCATAATGATATGCCCGGACTCACAAAGGATGTTCAACTACTTGCTTTTAGTGAAGGATGTCCTCGTCAGGCTATTCGGTACGGGCATCGTACTTATGGATTCCAGTTTCATATGGAAATTACTCAACAAGGGATAGCCGAGTTAATTAAAGCATGTCCTAATGATTTAAGATCCGGAAAATTTGTTCAAAGACCCGAAATACTTATGAATCAAACCTTGGAAGATATTCATCAAAAGATGTGTCTCTTGTTGGATAGGCTCACAAGTAAGAAGGCTTTAGATTAATTTAAAAGTGAAAAAGAGTGTATATGTTCTCTTTTCTAAATTGACGAGTCCTAGCTAAAAGATTTAATTTCTAGCTTAAAGGAAATAACCCTTTAAGTTATATAAAGAAAGAAAATAAGATGCGTGACGTTTCGACGCGTGAAAAGGCCATAGCCGTTAGTTTGACAATTATAGGCGCGGGACTGCTTGGATTTTCACCAATTTTTGTTCGGTTAAGTACGATTGACCCCCTTTCAACAGGTTTTTTCCGCTTCTTTTTAGCTGTTCCATTTTTATTTAGTTGGATGCTATTTGATCATAATCAAGATATCCAATCTAAAGCGCCTCGTACCAAGAGAGAGTATTTTTTATTGATCTCAGCCGGTGTCTTTCTAGCTCTTGATATTGCTTTTTGGCATTGGTCTCTTCATAAAACATCAGTTGCCAATGCAACCCTTTTAAATAATTTAACATCTATTTTTGTTGCCACCATTTCTTGGCTTGTTTTACGAGTCAAGCTGGGAAGAGCAACAGTTATTGGTGTTTTGCTTGCAACATTAGGGGCTGCTCTTCTTGTTGGGGAACGTGATGATACGCATGTTTCTCAACTTTTGGGCGATAGTCAGGCTTTAATTTCTGCTGTTTTTTATGCTGGGTATGTGTTGGCCGTTAAGCAGTTGCGTCAACATTTCAGTGCAGCGACAATTATGACATGGTCCGGACTTGCGAGCATGTATACTTTGGCTTTTATGATGGGGATTTATGAGGATCACTTCTTGCCTACGCACTGGCAAGATTGGCTACCTATTGTTGGACTTGCGCTTATTGTTCATGTTTTGGGACAAGGTTTTGTTGCTTACGGCATGGGGCATCTCTCAGCCGCTTTTTCTTCAGTTGCCTTAATGATCTCACCTATTGTATCCACTATTATTGCCTGGTATTTGTTCTCAGAAGAGTTAACTTTGATAAAAATTCTAGGGGGAATAATTATTCTAATTGGGCTTGTCATTGCTCGAGAGAATGAAAAAAAAGTATCACTTAAAAAATTAAGGAATTAATATGCGTCGTTATCGCGCAACAAAAATAGTTGCAACCCTTGGGCCAGTAAGTTCTTCACCAGAAGTCATAGAGCAACTTTTTCTTAAGGGTGTAGATGTCTTTCGTCTTAATTTTTCCCATGGAACGCATGAAACCCATCTCAAAAATTATAAAATTATTCGTTCGTTAGAGACAAAATACGGGCGCCCTATTGGTATTCTTCAAGATTTACAAGGTCCTAAATTGCGAGTAGGAGCCTTTAAAGAGGGTAAAATTGAACTTAAAGCTGGCGATCATTTTAGATTTGATCTTGATCCGACTCCAGGCGATTCTAAGCGCGTTAACCTGCCTCATCCAGAAATTTTTTCCGCTCTTAAGAAAGAAACGGATCTTTTACTCGATGATGGTAAATTACGACTTAAAGTACAAAATTATGGTCCTGATTTTGCAGAAACAACGGTTATCATTGGTGGGCCTTTGTCTAATTCCAAAGGCGTTAACGTTCCTGGCGTTGCTCTCCCGATTTCAGCTTTAACTGAAAAAGACCGCAAAGATTTAGCTTTTGGTTTAGAGATGGGAGTAGATTGGATTGCCTTATCTTTTGTTCAGCGACCAGAAGATATTATGGAAGTAAAGGCGATTATAGGCAATGAAGCCGGCATTATTGCGAAACTTGAGAAGCCAATGGCCATTGAACATCTTGAAGAAATTGTCTCAGTTGCTGATGGCGTTATGGTCGCACGTGGTGATTTAGGCGTTGAAATGTTACCTGAAACTGTTCCTAACTTACAAAAGCGGATTATTCGAGTTTGCCGTATGAGTGGAAAACCTGTGATTGTTGCAACACAAATGCTGGATTCTATGGTAAATCTTCCAACTCCAACACGCGCTGAAGTTTCAGATGTTGCAGCAGCTGTTTATGATGGTGTGGATGCAGTAATGCTTTCGGCAGAATCTGCATCAGGAAGTTATGCAGAAGAATCGGTTTCAATAATGAATCGTATTATAGAATCAGTTGAAAAAGATTCTTATTATTACCAACAATTAAAAAATAGTCGTACACCTTGGAAGTCAACGTCGTCAGATGCTATTACCGCGGGGGCTCGGCAAGTTGCTGAGACAATTTCTGCAACGGCGATTATTACATTAACGACAACGGGTTCTACAGCTTTGAGAGCTGCAAGAGAGCGGCCACAAACGCCTATCTTAGCGTTAACACCAAGTCCTCAAGTTGCCCGTCGCCTTTCTCTTGTATGGGGGGTTCATCCTATTGAAATGCAAGAATTTGATTCTATTGTAGAAATTGATTCACGTGTTTCTCATCTTGCGATGCAAAATGAATTTGCTCGAAAGGGAGATAATTTGATTCTCACAATAGGAGGAGATTTTACGCGACTAGATACTCCCCGCGTTTTCCATTCGGGCACAACCCGTCTCTTAAGTATTATAACGGTTGATGAGGTTTAGATCTTGCAGGATGATAGCAATCTTGCGGGGCGTTTGAAACGATACGCCCATGTTTCAACAGCAATGAGTACGGCGGCTATTCGCCTAGTTGGTGAGCGTTATTTCGGGCTCTCAGTTGATCATGAATCCCTTGCACATGATCTAACTCACGCCCTTGGATCTCTTAAAGGTCCGGTGATGAAGATTGCTCAGATGCTTGCATCAATTCCTGATAGTATTCCTTCAGAATATACAGCAGAATTCTTACAGCTTCAGGCAAATGCGCCCGCAATGGGATGGCCTTTTGTAAGACGGCGAATGACAGCTGAATTAGGACAAAATTGGCAAGATAAATTTGCAACTTTTCAACATGAAGCAGCTTTTGCGGCGTCACTTGGTCAAGTTCATAAGGCGGAAAGTAAAGAAGGGGAAATGCTTGCATGTAAGCTTCAGTACCCCGATATGAGTTCGATTGTGGAAGCTGATTTAACTCAGTTAAAACTAATTCTTTCTCTTTATGAAGCCTCTTTGAAAGCGCTGAAAACACAAGAAATTTATGAAGAGATTAAAGCACGTTTATGGGAAGAGCTTGATTATGAGCTTGAGGCAAAACACATCACTCTTTATCAGTATATTTTAGGAGATGAACCTTCAATCCGTCTTCCTAAAGTTGTTTGTCACCTCTCAACTAAACGCCTTTTAACGATGTCATGGCTTGAAGGTAAGCCCCTGAAAGCGCTTGGGAATCTCTCTCAAGAAGAACGTAATTGCCTTGCAAAAAATGTTTTTCGAGCATGGTATAAGCCCTTTTATCATTATGGGATAATTCATGGTGATCCTCATCTTGGAAATTATACATTTTCTTCAGAAGGCGTTCTTAATCTGCTCGATTTTGGGTGTGTACGAAAATTTCCAGCGATCTTTGTGAAAGGCGTCATTGACCTTTATCACGCTATGCTTCATCAAGATATGGATTTGGCAGTGTCAGCTTACGAAAGTTGGGGATTTAAAAATTTATCTAAGGAACTTATAGAAGTCCTGAATCTATGGGCAAATCTGCTATATGAGCCCTTACTTGAAGATCGGGTTCGTCCCATTCAAACGGATAATAGAGGTATCTATGGTCGAGAGGTTGCCTATCAAGTTCATACAAAGTTACGAGAGCTCGGGGGTGTTTGCCCACCACGAGAGTTTGTTTTTATGGATAGAGCGGCCGTTGGTGTTGGGTCAGTCTTTATGCATTTAAAAGCAGAATTAAATTGGCATCAAATATATCAAGAGCTTATTCAAGATTTTAATGCAGAGAAGGTTAAACAACAGCAAGCTGAAGTCTTAAGTAAATCAGGGATCTTATAACTACTGTCTTCAGTTTAAGGTTTTGCAAAACTCAATAACTTATTGAGGGATCTCCTAGAAAATATTTTTTTACAATATGATAAAACTCTCCTTGTCTTTCCATAAGGGCAAGTGTTGTAATGTCAAATTCATTTCGTCGTTCGCATTTGCGAGAAAAATCCTCAAGCAATGCTTGTCTTACTTCATGTGAAATATAAGGACGCAACGATTGGATTTTAATGTGAGGCAGATAATCAAACGAAGCATCAAAATCATATTTGTTTTGAGTATTTTTTAAAAGGAGTTTTTGGGCTGCTGAACGGACTTCACATAACTTTTCAAAAGGCCCCCCTCGGATGCATAAACTGTTCCCATGACCAAGGATAACGCTTGTTTGGGCATATCCATTAAAAAGAGATGCGGCTTTAATGTCATTAAAAGCATTCTTAAGAAGAGCTCGATCTTGAAAAACAACGTTACGGATGAAACCCAAGGTCAAATGTAAGTTTTGCTGAGGTGAATAAATAACTTCATCTAAAGAAGCTTCTAAGCGAAGGTTATGCGCTAATTTTTCTTTAAGTTTATCTTCAAAAAGAACGGCAAGGAAAAAATTTTTATACATTTTTAAATTAAAAAAGAAGGGAGCTTAAAAAGCTCCCTTCCTTAAAGCAGTAATATATCAATTTAGCTTAAGCTGCTGTTTTTTTCACAAGAGCATTATATCTCTTTGAAAGACCTTTCACAGCAATAACCCAAGCGCCAACAACGACACCAACAACACCCGCAAGGTAAGGAGCAATTGTCATAATATCACCAGCTGTTGCAATCAGGAGGCCTTGTTGCACATAACCACCACCAGCTTTTCCTAAACGTCCACCGATAACGTCGACCGCGGCTTTACCTTTTACCTTGAGTTCTTGATCAAGAGGGATGTATGCCATTTCCTTTGTCGGGTCAAAGTTTGAATACTTTGTACCTTTACTAAGGATATTTTGAATTGCCCCAATATAGGTTGCCATTAAGGTTGCAGTAAGACCCATACCAGCTACAAGTGGTGTTAACTCATCTTTAAAGAGCACGAATGCAAAGAATAGTGCACCTGTAATAATCAAAACAGCTGGCGTTACGATCGCACCTGTGAACCAACCAAATTTACGGACGATACCTTTTGTGAACCAGATCAAAAGCATTGTAACGATACCCGTTGCACGAGAGAATTTACCCATGAAAGCGCCATAATCGTTAGGATTCGGGAAAGCTTGCTTCAATTGGTCTTTCCAAACAACTTCGATAAGGTTAATTGAAACACCATAAGCTAACACAAGGATCGCAATATAACCGATGTAAGGTGAGCTAAAGATCAACTTAAAGCTGTCACCAACGCTTAACTTTGGCTTATCTTTCTTTTCCTTTTTGTTTTTTGGTGCAGCAGCATCATAAAAGCGAGGGTCAGTTAGAATATATTCTGTTACCCACCAGTAAAGAGCGATTGCCGCAATACCACAAAGAACAACAGCGCCCATCATGTAATTCAAAGAATAACCCCAAGCATCAACTTCTGGTGGAAGTTTGTCTTTAATTTCGGAGAAATATTCGACAGTTGTTCCTGAGAAGATAAGAGCAACGTTTGCAATTAAACCAAACATCGCATAAAAGCGCTTTGCTTCTTCTGTTCGGGTAATATCGTTTGCAAACTGCCAGAAAAGAAGCGAAATCATGACGGATCCCCAAAGTTCAGCAAGAACGTAGAATAGGGAGTATGTCCACACACCATAAATAGGGAAAATCCATTTAAAGTTTGGATACTCTGTTTGGAGAGCTTGAATAGTTTCAAGGCTTGGATGAATAAGTTCACGATTTGGATATAAATAGAAAGCAAATAATCCAAAAAAAGCAATAAATACGACAACAATGCCATAAAAGAGTCGTTCACGATTAACAATATTCGACAATTTTGTATAAAGCAGAACGAACAAAATTGCAGAAGGCATAACGCCCCAACCTTTTAGAAAGCTTAATACACCAGCGCCAGAGTTTGGTGCTGTCATAATAAGGACGTCTTTTACGTCTCTTAAGATCGTATAGTTGAAAAGAATAAAAAACATGATCATGCCCATGGGCAAGAATTTCTTAAGTTCGTGTGCGTAGATAGGCCATAATGCTGCACGCACTGGGCTAAAATCTACAGGTTGTATTCCTTCTTTACTGGTTGCCATTTTATCTTCCTATAAAATTGATAAACTTACTAGATCAGCTTTGCATATCTCAAAAGACAATAATAATAAATGCAAAATTCTGCATACGCCCATGCAAAAAATGCAAGGCATTCTATTTATTTAGATTTTTACTTAAAATAAAGCAAATATTTTTTTAAAAAGAAAATATTTCAGGGCTTAATACTCAACAAACTACACTGTTTGTTGAGTATTTTTCCTTGGAATAAACTTAAGAAGCAGGGGCTGCTTTCTTAATATTAAAAGAATCATCAGTTTTAAGTTGTTGATTTGTAGGAGATAAGTTTCCTTCATAGGTGGGTTCTTTTAACATGTACCCACGTCCCCACACGGTTTGAATATAATTTTCATCATTTAAAGCGTCGGCAAGTTTCTTGCGAAGCTTGCAAACAAAAACATCGATAATTTTAAATTCAGGTTCTTCCATGCCGCCATAAAGATGATTTAAAAAAACTTCTTTTGAGAGCGTGGCACCTTTTCGAATAGCGAGTAGTTCTAAAATTGCATATTCACGACCTGTTAATTTAAGAGGCTTTCCTCTTGCTTCAACGGTTTTTCCATTAAGATCGATTTTGAGTTGTCCAATTTGAATAATAGAATTGGGATGACCTTTTGAACGACGTATAATTGCGCGGACACGTGCAATAAGTTCCTCTTTATTAAAGGGTTTTGTTAAGTAATCGTCTGCTCCAAAACCTAACCCTTTAATTTTATCATCTATTTGAGAAAGACCTGATAGAATTAACACGGGAGTTGAGACTTGAACAGAACGAAGTCGGCGTAGGATTTCGTATCCATCAATGTCTGGTAACATTAAATCTAAGAGAATAAGATCATATTCATAATGTCGAGCTATTTCTAATCCATCTTCCCCAATATCTGTGGAATCACAGACAAATCCTTGAGCTTTTAAAGCAATTTGAATTGTTTTTGATGTTGCTGCATCGTCTTCAATTATAAGTACGCGCATTTTTTTCCTCCCCTGATATTTTTTATTTTTTACATTATTATTGGAACATATTTTTGGGAGCTTGTTAAGGATTATTTACGAAGGTTAACAGAGAAATAGATGCAGTTTCTTGAGCAAATGAAACAAAAATAGATGAAAATCAATTATTAAAAGAGGCTTGAAAGTGAAGAAAAAAGATAAGCTCATCCTTCAAAACGAATGATGAGCTTTTTCTTTATTTTTTAGGACAAGTAAGATCCTTCTTTGCTTTTTCGACCATTTTCTTGACGTTTTGAGCTTGATTTGGGAATTCTTCTTGCAGTTGTTCTAAAGTGGCACAAGCAGCTTCAGTCTTCCCTAGGCCTTTAAGAGAAAAGACGAGTTTAATGAGAGCTTCAGGTGCTTTCGCAAAACTCAGTTTTTTAGCTTCTTTATCTTTGGGATCAGTTGATTTTTCAATAATTTTATATGATTTATAAGCTTCACCAAATGATACCGATGCGCGTCTGTAGTCTCCCTGGACATAATATGTTTCGCCAAGCCAATATTTAGCATTAATTACTAAAGGATCTTTTGGATAGTTTTTAATAAGCTCTTTTAAAGCGTTTTCAGCAACGTCATATTCTCCCTGGGTTAAAAATTCCTGTGCTTTTGCATAAAGTGTTTGAGCATCATCTGTTCTTAAGGTTGTTGCATCTGAAGTTGTCGGCGTTAAATCTTCTCCAAAGTTCGCTTGAGCTTTTTTTTCTGGTAAGGTGGTTAGCGAAGTTGCGGCAGGAGTGTTTTTTAATTTTAAGTGATGCTCAAGAACTTCAATTTTATCGGTCAGTTTTTGAACTTGTGTTTCTAATTGCGCAAGGCGTGATTCAGTGGTTCCATAAGAATCGTTGGGAAGGACAGCAGGAACATCTTCTTGAACAATTTCTTGATCGAGAACGTCGGTGTCAATAAGTTCTTCTGCTTGCAATTGGTAGGAAAAAGCTAAGATGAAAGCTGTTGATAAGAATAATTTTTGCATTTTTACCTCTATACTAATTCTATAGAGAGTTGTATCTCAGACATACGGTCTCGTCTAGTCACATTCAAAAGGAGCTTATAATGCTCAGCCTTTCCGCTATTGAAGAAATTTTTAAAAAATTATCTGATATTAATCCTGCACCCACGACAGAACTTGAATATACAAATTTCTATACTTTGTTAGTCGCTGTTGTTTTATCAGCTCAATCCACAGATAAAGGAGTTAATAAAGCGACACGGTCTTTATTTGAGAAGGTATCTACGCCACAGCAAATGGTTGAGTTGGGAGAAGAAAATTTAAAGCAAGCTATTAAAACAATAGGGTTCTATAATACTAAAGCAAAAAATATCATTGGCCTCAGTGAGATTTTGATTCAAGAGCACGGAGGGCAAGTTCCTCAGAACCGTGAAGCTTTAGAGCGATTGCCTGGCGTTGGTCGTAAGACCGTAAATGTAATCTTGAATACTGCCTTTGGTGAACCTGTAATGGCTGTTGATACCCATGTATTGCGCGTGGCAAATCGTCTTGGAATCTGTGCGGCTAAAACACCATTAGAAGTTGAAAAAGCATTGATGGAAAAAATCCCTCATGCGTACTTACAGCATGCTCATCATTGGCTTATTCTTCATGGTCGCTATATATGCCAAGCACGCAAGCCAAAATGTTACCTCTGTCCTGTGGTTGATTTATGTGAATATAAAGAGAAAAACTTCGTTAAGAGTAAAGGCTAGCTCTTGTTTTGTTCGTCAGAAGCGGTATTAGCTTCAGGAATTTCGCCAAGTCCCTGATAAAATGCTTTCATTTCGTCACTTAAAAGGGTTTTGTTTTCGGTAAGAGAAGGAAGAGAGAGTTTTTTAGAGTGCGTAATAGAACCGCTGCACTCTTTCACCCACACATCATAAACAGGATGCTCTAAAGCAGAAACGGCAGGATAGGAGGCAAACATCCATCCTTGAAAAATGAGGTCTTCTTGGCTGTTGGGTTTTGTTTCAAAAATTTCAAGGAATGCTGTTGACTCCGGAGGATCTTCAGGTGCTGCCTTTTGACAAAGACGAGGGATCATACGTAAGGTACCAAACGCAATAGGCTTATTCATCTCAGCTTCAAGGGTAATAACACGCCCCGTGACTTTATCGAGAGCTTGAAGAAGAATTTTATCTGTCACATAGACTTCTTGCTCTTGAGTTTTTAGGATGGGGTTTCCTTGAGAAGAAGGTGGTATTTCTGTTGCATACACTATGCTTGTAAGAGCGCTTCCGATAAGGCAGGAAACTAATATTTTCACTATTTTTTCTCAGCAGCAGGAACGGTTTCTTGTTTTTTAGCATCTTTAGCGCTGAAAATAAGTTGCCCGATCATTCCTTCTAAGCTAACGGCTGATTGAGTATGTTTAATTTCTGTACCGGCAGAAAGATTTTCATCTTCGCCGCCAGGGACTAAAGCAAGGTATTTATTTCCCATAAGGCCGTCACTTAAAATTTCTGCGGAAGAATCCTTAGGAAGGGTGATGTCAGAAGCTGAAGTAAAGTGAACGACAGCAAGATAGGTCTGCGGGTTAATCTCAACCTTTTTTACAGTTCCTATCTTAACACCGCTCATACGAACATCGCTGCCGACGAAAAGACCATCAATACGATCAAACTGAGCCCAATAAGAAGTTCCTTCACCATTTTTATAGCCACTACTCATATAGGCAAAAGTAAGGAAAAAAATAGCAATTAAGAGGACAACACCTCCCATTACGGTTTCAATTAAATTATTTCGCATGTCTAATTATCTATCCTTAAATATCTATTAATATAGACTATTCACCCTTTTTCTGGGGTTGTAAACTTGGTTCTGTCACTTTCTCATCGTTTTCTGCCCCATGACTTTGGGAATCCTCTTCAATCTGAGAAGGAGAGGGGGCGGAAGAAGATGCTGCGTTAGGGTTGGCACCTTTACTTTTTGCACGTTTCTTTGTTGTGGTTGAGCTCGACTCATTGTTTTTAGAGTTGGAAGCCTTTTTGGTTGGTATGAATTTGGTAACAGACAAGGAGACTTGAATGCCATTTGGTTCTTGTTTTTCATCAGATTGAATCTTCTTTTTGTCTTTTTTTGATTTTTTTGATTTTTTCGAAGTATCATCTGTTACGGGGGTTGGTTCAAGAAGTTTGCCATGATAATAGAGAGCATAAGAAGTAGAATTTGATTTTGTATTTTCCTGCCCTTGTGAGCAACCTACGGTATTGGCATCATGCCTTTCATTTGCATCACTTAGAATTGCTTTTACATGAGTTTGGTACCATTGATCCGTTTGAGTCTCTTGGATTAAGCTTTTTGCCACTTCCATATCTTGTTCATTAAGAATCTTTTTAAAATCTTCTTCTCCACAAATACAAAGCAATTCAAGAGCAGTTATTAGGTTTGGATTGTTCTCGAAACTTTTGAATTTTAAAGCTTCTTTTAATTGGTTTAGTGTGCTGTAAATCATGTCTTTATACCCTATATAAAAGCCACAATCTGGAAGATAAACGATAGGGTGAGGAAAATTTCCTCTACTTACTTTTGTTTCGTGTGCGAGTAATGCCAGAAGAAGGTGCACAGGGAGTAATTCTTTAGGGGCAAATAAATTTTTAGATTTTGAGGGTATAACTCTTGGTTTTGTGTCATACGTCAGATTTGAAAACAATTCCGCTATTGGTAGAGCCTGGTGTATGGTTACGTTTTTGCTCTTATCAGGGGAGGAGCTAACTACGCTGTCGTTCGGCCCCGTCGATGTTGTACGCTTGACTTTTCTTTTTTCTAAGGATGAAGAAGGGCTGACTGAATTGTCTTTTGGGCCAACAGATTTTACACGTTTGACTTTTCTTTTATCTGTGTTTGAAGAAGAAGGACTTGTCGGTTCTTCTGCTGTTACACTTATTTCTGTTTGAGTAGGCGCAGAAGATAATTGGTCTGAAGAGTAGTGAGCGAGATCGAGGTCTAATGAAGGTACTGGACTTGGGAGAGGAGGCAAGCTCTCTTCGCCTTCAGGATTGCTTGTATTTCCATTATATGACAATGAACAAGCAAAAATGCAACACGCCACAATTTTAAGCATCTTATTTAACATGTTTATACTCCTAAAAGCCAATTTATAATTTTCCCATACCTTCTATCAAGCAAAGATTATGAGGATTTGAATCCTCAGTGAGAGTATTCCAAAACTTGTAACCCTTTTAATCTTTACTAAATGGTTTTAATAAGTGCAATAATCTTTTCCAGGTAGGAACCCTTCCTATCCTTAAGCTAAACTAACAATAAAAATATAAAGAAAATTACAAAGGTTGCCAAGGCTCATATCCTTTATCCATTTTATTTTTTGGTCTTTCTTTGAGGGGATAATAAGCTTCCGCCGTACCCGTTTTATTGGCTTGGTGAGGATGGAGCCATGCGTAAGGTAATTTTTGTAAAGGGTCTTCTAGGGTATAATGAAGCCAGCCATACCATTCAGCAGGGATTTTTGAAGCTTCTACTTCGCCGGAATAAAGAACCCAACGGCGCGGCCGGCGTAACGGTTTGATGAAAAGAAAGCGTTCTTCATAGTACTGATTCCCGTATTCATCTTTACCTATAAAGCGCCCTTTGAGAGCTGTTAAAATTTTAATAATCATCATGATAGGAAAAACTCTAAAATATAGTATACTCTTTAACAGAAGAAAGATTACACTAAAATAGGATTTTAAAGGAGGGGTGATGAAGTTTATTTTTAGTATTTGTTTATTGTCGTTTGGAATACCTGCTTTTGGCGGGTCACCGTTAGATTCGCTTAAAGAACCTCTTACACATGTTCAAGTTTATTCTGCAACGCAAGAAATTGAAAAGATTATAAAGGAAACCAAAGGGGATCATGTTGCCTTGCCTACGTCCTTAAAAATTACTGAGGCAGACGTAATTGCTTGTAAAAATAAATGTGCATCTTCCAAAGGAATTTTTGCTCAAGGGATCGATTGTCAGCAAGGGTGTACCCCGCAAGCGATTGAAAAAGCAATTTTAACAGCAGCTCAGAAAGAATGGATGCGACAGAAAACTGTGAGAGTTGAGTAGGGAAAAACGAGTGACGCCTATTTTTAAAAAAGTTGCAATTGCTTGTGATCATGCGGGCCTTCCCCTCAAGAAAGTATTCATTAAAACTCTTGAGAGTTTGAATATCACAGTGCTTGATCTTGGGACTTTTACTGAAGAATCAAGTGATTACCCTGATTATGCACAGCATGTTGTCACTTCCCTGCGAAATGAAGAAGCACAGGCAGGTGTTCTGATCTGTGGGACAGGGATTGGAATGAGTATTGCTGCCAATCGGCATTCGGGTATTCGTGCTGCTGTCTGCAATGAAGGGACGACGTCTGCACGTTTAGCACGCGCTCATAATAATGCGAATATTTTGTGCTTAGGCGAGCGTCTCATTGGTCCCGAAGCGGCTAAAGATACGCTCTTAACATTTATAACAACCGCCTTTGAAAACGAAGAACGTCATCTCAGGCGGTTGAATAAGATTATTTAAAAAGCTATTACCTTAAGCGCTGATTTTGGCGCCAGTTGTTTTGAGAATAGATTTCCATTTCCGACTATCATCTGGAGAAATTAACGTCAAAGCAGAACCTTGAGCGCCGGCACGTCCGGTTCTTCCAATGCGGTGCGTGTAATCTTCAGCACATCCTGGCAAATCGTAATTAATCACGTGTTGAATGTGAGGCACATCGAGTCCGCGTGCAATAATATCTGTTGCAACCATAATGCGACTCTTTTGCTTGCGAAATTCTTCGATGGCTCTCATGCGCTTACTTTGGTTAAGGTCGCCATGAATGGCGTCTGTATTATGATTCTGAGCTTGAAGTTGTTTAGCAAGTTTTTCGGCGCCTCGTTTTGTCTTTACAAAGATCACAATAGAGCCTTGACGTTCATCAAGCTCTTTTAAAAGATGCGGGAATTTTTCAGTTGCTTTAATATAAATTGCTTGTTGTTTGATCTTAGGGGCTGGTTGAGCGGCTAAATCGACACTGATGCGTTGTGGATTCTGAAGATACTTATTCGCAAGTTTTATAATGTTCGAAGGCATCGTTGCAGAGAACATCAAAGTCTGACGTTCAGAAGGCAAAAACTTGACGATCACATCGAGCTGTTGACTAAAGCCCATATCAAGCATGCGATCTGTTTCATCAAGGACTAAAAATCCTGTTTTATTAAGCTTTAAACTGTTTCGCTTTAAGTGGTCGATAATGCGACCCGGAGTTCCAACAACAACTCTTGGATTTGCTTTAAGTTGAGCAAATTGTTGTCCCATGGATTGTCCGCCGATTAAAAGGGCCATTTTAAGAGAAGGATTTTTTCCCATGAGCTGAATGAGGGAATCTTTAACTTGGATCGCCAATTCTCGGGTTGGTGTTAAAATTAACGCTGTTTGGCCTTGAGAACCGGTTAAAGTTGTAATCATAGGCAAAAGATAAGCAATTGTTTTCCCACTGCCTGTTTGTGATGATGCTAATAAATCATGACCTTCCATTGCTTTAGGAATAGCTTTAGCTTGAATGGGAGAAGGAACCTTAATCTTGATGCGTTCAAGAGATTGTAAAAGAAAAGGAGGTAAATTAAAGTTTTGGAATGTTGTCATTTCTTATTTCTATCCGATTTTAAATTAATGAATTAAGCTGGCGTAAGACTATTGTCATACACTCTGTGCTTAAGAGCAGAATTTGTCGGTAGTTCTATAGAATGACTGCAAATACAAAGGGCATTTATTGTCTTTGAAAAGAGCTATGATAAATTCATCGCTTGAGGCCCTTTTAAATATCTTTGGGCTGAATGTCAAGAAAATAGCAGGACATAAGCTTCTTTATTAAATTTAAATTTATCTTGGGTTGTTTCTAATGCTTAAAATTTTATAAATTATCTTATTATGTTTGCAATAATTCTTTAATCTTTTTACGGGATACTATCCTTGCGACAGTTTTATTAATAAAGGGATATGGAGATTTCAAATGACGCAAAAGGTCAATCCACAAATTCAACAGTTCTTAGATCAATTTAATGCATTTATGTTAACGCAACCCAAACAAATTCCTGTTGAAGCTGGGCGATTGGCTTATGAACATTTCTCAATTATGCAAAGTGGAATTCCTTTGCGGATGAGTCGAGTTGAAGATTTAACCATTCCCGTTTCAAATGGAAGTGAGCAAATCCCTGTTCGTATCTATACGCCTCAACTTGGTGTTCAATTGCCTGCTCTCATTTATTATCATGGAGGAGGGTGGCAGAGGGGTAGCATTACGACACATGATTCAATTTGCCGTAACTTGGCGTTAAAAGCCAATTGTATTGTAATGTCTGTTGAATGGCGTTTAGCACCAGAACATAGGTTTCCAATAGGACTTGAGGATTGTTGGGATGCCTATCATTGGTTTTTAGAACACGGTCCAAAAGACTATAATGTTGACCCTCACCGCATTGCAATCGGAGGTGATAGTGCTGGAGGGAATATGACGGCCGTGACGATCCAAAGACTCAAAAATGAGAATAAACATCTGCCTAAGTTTCAGTTACTTCTTTATGCGGCACTTGATTTAGGATGTAGCATGCCTTCTTATGCCACCTATGCTGATGGATATTTTTTAAGTGCTGAGCATGTCCAATATTATGTTGATCACTATCTTCATTCACGGGCAGAGGTTGATGATCCTATGGCTTCTCCATTGCGTGCTAAAGACCTTTCAGGGCTTCCGGCCACCCATATCGTAACAGCTGGATTTGACCCCTTAAGGGATGAAGGGCAAGCTTATTACGAAAAATTGAAGCAATTTGGTGTTCCTGCGACCTATAAATGCTATGAGTCAATGATTCATGCGTTCTTACATATGACGGGAACGGTACCTGAAGTGAATCAAATTATTGATGAAATTGCGGCTCGTTTAAAAGAAGGGTTAAGTGCTTAAAGCTCGGGCCATAAGGGGCAAGCTACGATCAAGGCGATAATCAAGACCCGAATGATTATCAGGAAATTCTTCAAAAATATGTGGAATCTGATAATCATTTAACAATGAATTCAGTCGTCTAGCCCCAAAGTGAAGATAGTGTTGGTCATAGATACCGCAATCGATAAAGATAAATTTTAATGATTTAAGGTTTGTATGATAATGGGGGATCATTTCTAAAGGATCCCATTGAAGCCAGTTGTGCCAACGTTCAGGAATTAATTCAGCGGTTTTCTGGGTGACTGGCAGCTGAATACCACAATATTCATTGGGGTTCGGATCATAGCTAGCAGCCATTGCTAAAGTCATGAGTATTGTAAAATCATTGTTTTTTAATTTTGGCGATGTTTGAACCTGCCGTAAAAATTTTTCATGCGAACCACCGTAATTTTCAAGCGCCATTAAGGCTTTGGGCATTTCAGGAAGATAAACCCATTCAAATCCCATATCCCCTGAGTGACAGGCAATTGCTGACCATGTTGAGGCATGACGCATTCCATTGACAAGTGCGCCATATCCACCCGAAGATTTTCCAATTAATCCCCGACGTCCTGGCCCCCCACAAGGAAAATTAGCTTCTAAGGCTGACAACAAATCTCCTTTTAAGAAATCTTCATAATTTCCAAGAGCAGAACTATTGATGTATTGGTTGCCTCCAAGAGATGTAAAACAATCAGGAAAAGCAACAATGACAGGGGGCATGCCTTCTGCAATAAGCCGATCAATCCGTTCGGGCATTGATTCTCGAAAGCCTTGCCATCCAATGCGTCCGAGTCCAGAGTTTCCGAATGCAGCGAGCTCAATAATAAGTGGGTAGTTCTTTTCCGGGTGATATTCAGGCGGAAGGTAAACAGGACATTGGCGGGCTGCTGAATCTCCTAATAAATTATTCTCAAGCGCTTCAGAGTAGACTTCAATAAGTTCAAGAGATCCTTGTGCGGGAGGGAGTTTAGCAAACATTTAAGGAAAGGTCTTTCATTTAAGAATTTTTATAAGAGCCTCTTTTAACTCTTTAGATGGCGTTAAATGGTTAAAGTGAGCAATAAAGCGTCCTTGACGATCCATGATATAAATAATTGATGTATGGTCCATTAAGTATTCTGTGGTCGTTCCATCCGGTTTCACTTTAGCGCCATGAACCTTATATGCTTTCATAACTTTTTGAATTTGTTCTTCAGAGCCTGTTAGCATGACAAAGTTAGGATGATAATTCTCACGGTAACGTGCTAAATGCGCAATTGTATCCCGCGTGGGATCAATTGTAATGAAAAGGGGTTGAATCTCTTTAGCTTGTGGCCCTAAAGTATCTAAAGCTTGTGACATATTATAAAGCGCGCTGGGGCAAATATCTGGGCAGAAACTGTATCCAAAATAGACAAGCAATATCTTCCCTTTAAAGTCAGCTTCTGTTCGAGAATGTCCCTCGTGATCAATCAACGAAAATGATCCCCCAATGTGAGGTGTGCCATACTCTTTTTCTTGGAATACAATCACGGGTGCATCAGTCGAAAATTGTTGAGGGATGGTATAAATATACCCCAACCATGCGCCACCAGCGATACAAATAAGTAGGAGTAGCAAAATTAAGAAACGCATCATTTAAAAGAGAATTTTATTTTAAGAATTCGCGAATAATATCCTAAAACATTCAGTTTGGCTACTAATAAGTATTGTTGACTTTACATCCAATAACTTTAAACTTTTAAAGGTAATTTTCTGATGTCAACATTATGGAGGCCCCTTATGAAGGCAAAAGTTCTCTCCCTTATTTCTACTTCTCTGATTAGTTTATCTGTATTTGTAATGCAAGGACATGCACATAGTACATCAATAGATGAAGAAGGCTCTCGTCAAGCTTTTCGAGTTTTGACAGGACAACCACGATATCAGATGCCACCGCGATATGAACATCTGCAAAAGCTACAAGCTAAGAAACTTAGAGCAGCGAGGAGACATGTTCAACGACTGGAGATGAAAAATGTGACTTTTAGAGAGACTGTAGAGCTTTGTGGCAATTTAAATAAGAATTCTCAAAACCAGGTTTCTCAAGATGGAATAAACGTTACGAAGCTTAGAAAAACCAAGCATGAGCGTCAAAAACCTATTTCGAGTAAGGCAGAATTTTTAGCATTACCCTTGAGTCCAGATGCCAGTGCCCGTCTTAAAAAAATGGTGCCGCAGAACTTGCAGAAAGTTTCTCAACATGAGCTTAAGGTATGGGTAGGTTTTGGGGATGATAACTCTCGAGGCGAACTTAAAAGGCGGCATAAAAATTATCAAAATCGCTCTGCCAGACACCTCACTAAGATGATCGATTCGCAACATAAGGAACCATGTCTTCCTTCAGCTGTCCCGCACTATCCATTTGCTTATGAAGTTGTTGGAGAGCAGGAACAGTGGAAACAAATGTATATGGAAGCTAATTTTATATTAGCTCGTGATTCCGCTAGCTTTGAGGGGAGAAAATTATTACACGATGTGATAAAGTTTAATCCTCACTTTAAGTATCCATATTATCGACTTTATAAGCTCGAAGGAGCTGACCAAACGCCTGCTGCAGTAATTTATCTTAAAAAGGCTGCTTCTGGGCCTAATGGTTTAGCGGTTGCTCAATATGAATATGGGCTACATTTATTAGCTCAAGATAAACAAAATGAAGCAATAAGCTGGCTTAGAAAGGCCTCAAAGCAAGGATATTGGCGAGCAGACGAAACGTTTCGAAAACTTTATTTAGAAAAGAAACAAGATATAGAAGCTATTTTAAAGTTTCCTAAGCGTATGATTGTTGTTAAATAATAACTTTAATTATTCATAAAAGCCGAGAAAAAATAGATTTCTCGGCTTTTTTTATGGGCTTAAATCCTTTATAAATTCATCAATAAAATTGTTGACGGTTTAATCTTTTTTGTTATGTTTCTAAAATTATTTTAAGGTACAGGGATGTTTTTTTCTCTGTTTAAAAGGGAATCTAGTAAGTTTTGATAGACAAAGCTAGAGCTGCCCCCGCAACTGTAATTGGTGAGTGTTCTTTTTAAAATGTCACTGGATTTCCTGGGAAGACAATAAAGAGCGCAATGACCCAAAAGCCAGGAGACCTGCCTTATAATAATGAACGGTAACATCAGGCGGGGTGCACTGGTGAAAGCGTATGAAATATTTCATGGCTTTGCGCGTATCCCTTGCTCATTAACAAGGAAAGATCATGCAACAAACTTTAACGTGTCGTTTATCTCTCAGCCTACTTTTGCAATTTATAGGTCACTTGGTTGCAAATTTTAATATGAAGAATAAGATTAAGGACTATCAATAAATGGTTAAACTTTTTAAAAATAAATTTGCGCATCTCCCTCTAGAAATTTGGGCTGTGACCTTTGCCAATTTATTGGTTGCTGTTGCAACAGCAATGGCTTTTAGCATTTCTCCTTTTTTTATTACAACAGTTCTTGGTCTTAGTACTTTCTCTATGGGCGCAATAGAAGGTTTTGCTGAAGCTTTATCGCAAGTGAGTAAACTTTCATCAGGAATAAGTAGTGACTATTTTCGTAAGAAAAAGCCAACCCTTATGTTTGGTGTTTTTTTGGCAGCTCTTTCAAAGCCTTTTTTTATTTTAGCAAATGGTTCACTTGCGGTCATAATTTCTAAAGTATTAGAACGGATTAGCAATGGTGTCATTGCCACCCCTCGAGATGCCTATGTTGCTGACATTTGTACTTCATCGAAAAGAGGTGCAGCTTATGGTGTTATGATGACAGGAAAAACAATTGGGTGTGTCATAGGGCCATTGCTTGTTTCTAGTTTAATATTTTTCACTGAAGACTATCGTCTTATCTTATGGATTGGCTTTGTACCTGTTCTAGCGGCTTTGTTTATTATATGGAAATATATGCACGAGACGGGCATTCAGGAAAAAAATACTTCAGAAGCGTCTGATAAAGAAAATAAGATATCTTTTGAAGACATGAAGAAATTGCCTGCTAAATATTGGATGACGATTGGAATTGCGGCCATTTTTATGCTTGCTCGTTTTAGCGATGGGTTTTTGGCTTTACGTTTAAAAGAATTAGGTGCGCCTCTCCCTGTTTGCACAGCGACAATTGGGATTTTTAATTTTATTTCTGTTTTATGTAGCTATCCAATAGGGCAGCTTTCAGACAAGATAGGGCGCGAAAAACTTCTTTATTTTTCTTATGCTTCTTTGATTCTGTGTAACGTATGTTTTATCTTCGCTGGCGATATGTGGCTTGGTTTGTTAGGTGTTTTATTATGGGGAGCGCAACGCAGTACATCTCAAATTTTGTTCACAGCGCTCATAGCTGATATTGCACCTAAAAAGATTGTAGGGACAGCTATTGGCATTTTTTATATTGTTTTGGGGATCTCTTCTCTTCTTGCTGGGAGTATCTCAGGATGGATTGCCAACACCCATCTTTCTAATATTTTTATCTTTGGATTCATTACCTCAATGCTTGCCTTAATCATGCATTCTTTAACTTTGGGAAGGCACCGTTCTTCCAAAAAAGCTTTAGGTCTTGCATAGAATCAAGCTTTATAACATCGCATGACAAAGGTTTTAAAAAATGATAGAAAAACTTATGAGTAAAAATCAGGGCTCTGTTTCCCACAAAAATTCATTTTGGATTTATGGTCTTCACGCCGTAAAAGCGGCCTTATTAAACGTTGAGCGTCAATGCCATAAGCTCGTTTACTTGCAAGATTCTCTTTTGAATGAACTTGATCTTTCAGAACGGTCTCATCTTTCAATTGAAAAGGGAGATCGGCAAAAGTTTCACTCTCTTTTCCCAGAAGGATCTGTTCATCAAGGTGTTGCTGTCCTTGTAAATAGATTGGAAGAAAAAGGTATTGAAGCTCTCGAACATATTGAAGATTCAGCTGTTGTGCTGACACTTGATCAAATTACAGATCCGCATAACTTGGGCGCTATTTTAAGATCCGCTGCCGCTTTTGGTGCTAAAGCTCTGATATTGCCTGACCGCAATACACCAGATGAAAACTCACCTATTGTCGCTAAGACAGCCTCAGGAGCTCTTGAGTGGGTCCCAATCTTGCGTGTGACCAACCTTGCACGTGCGCTTGAAAAAATGAAAGAATATGGTTTTTGGCATGTCGGTCTCGATGAAAAAGGAAGCACGCTCCTGGCGGATTTAAATCTGACCGGGAAAACAAATATTATTTTGGGGGCAGAAGGCGAAGGATTGCGTCGTTTAACGCAAGAAAATTGTGATTTTTTAGCACATTTGCCGACCAGTTCTCATTTCGCAACATTAAATGTTTCAAACGCGGCTGCAATTAGTTTATATGAGTGCAACCGAAATAAGGCAAAGAGTTAGGAGTATGTGTTTCTTGGACTATTCTTCTTTTATGGTAATTGCGGCTGTCATGCTAGGAGGCGGGCTAGGGGCTATACCTTTCGGTTTAATCCTCAGTAAAACTTTTGCAGGGATTGATCCTCGTAAAATTGGTTCAGGAAATATCGGTGCAACAAATGTTTTACGAACAGGGCATAAATCTTTGGCTATTGCAACCTTGCTTTTAGATGCTTTAAAGGGAGGAGCTGCTGTTCTTATTTGTCATAAGTTATATGCCTCAGCCAATGGCTTAGAAGCTTATTTAGCAGGATTTAGTGCTATTCTAGGGCATATGTTTACACCTTTGCTTCGTTTTAAAGGGGGAAAAGGGGCGTCAACGGCTGCAGGTGCTTTATTTGCGCTCTCTTGGTCTGTGGGGTTGTGTACAATGTTCACATGGCTTTTAACTCTTGTGACAACCCGATATTCTTCTCTTGCAACACTTTTAGGGGCCATAGGAATGCCCTTTTATGCAGCTTATTTTGGGGATGCTTACTTAGTTATATGGTGTTTAATTGTCACCGTTATTGTTATTCTAAAGCATAAAGGAAATATTTATCGCCTTATTCAGGGAAGGGAACTCAGGATTGGAGCAGGAAAGAAACAAAAAAGTTAATTTAGACTCTTTTGGATCAACAGTTTTATCCTTAGAAGAAAAAATAAATTGGATTCGTTTGTCGCGAGCGGAGCCTGTTGGCCCTATAACTTTTTTTGAGCTCATTCAACGATATGGTGGCGCAGGAAAAGCGTTAGAAGTATTGCCTGAAATTACTTTAAAAGGCAGCCATAAAAAAAAGCTAAAAATTCCTTCAATCGAAGAGGCTCATCAGGAGCTTGAAAAACACTATAAGCTCAAAGCAGACCTCGTGGCTTTTTCAGAGCCAGATTATCCTGAAATATTAAGGCACATCCCGGACCCTCCCCCTCTTATTAGCCTTTTTGGCGACCGTAATGTTTTACAAAAACAAGCGTTGGCAATTGTAGGGGCGCGCAATGCATCCCTGAATGGGCGTCATTTTGCGGAAAAATTAGCCACAGAATTAGGAGCTTGCGGCTATCAGATCGCCTCTGGACTTGCGCGGGGAATCGATACGGCAGCTCATCAAGGGGCTTTAATCTCTGGAACAATTGCTGTTTTAGCAGGCGGGATCGATCATATTTATCCCGCTGAAAATACGGGACTTTATTATAAAATTGCTGAACAAGGGTTAATTGTTGCTGAGTCCCCTTTTGGAACTATCCCGCAAGCTTCATTTTTTCCACGCCGCAACCGTATTATTGCTGGTTTAAGTCTTGGGGTGATTATTATTGAAGCGGCTAAACAATCTGGTTCTCTTGTGACTGCTCGGTTTGCGCTCGAGCAGGGGCGAGAAGTTTTTGCCGTGCCAGGGTCACCGTTAGATCCTCGGTCTTATGGCGCAAATATGTTGATTCGACAGGGAGCAACACTGATACAAAATGCTGATGATGTCCTTTCTGTCGTTGAAAGTATGAGCGAAATTAAACCTAATTTAAAACAACAGCAAAAGACCCAGAATTTTCAAGGAAACTTATGTTCAAGTAAGGAAAATGATGAGAAAATACAGCAGTTCGTGCTGGATTTATTAAGTATCACACCAATTGGGGTTGACGAAATCATCCGAGAGTGTCACTTCTCGACAGCAGAGGTTATATTGGTTCTACTTGAGCTTGAGCTTGCGGGACGTATACAACGTCATCCAGGGTATCAGATTTCTCTTAAGGGGTAAGAGGAATCATTTGTTTAACAATGAGAATATAAGATTTACACATGAAAGTTGTAGTTGTTGAATCGCCTTCAAAGGCAAAGACGATTAATAAATATCTAGGCCCTGATTATAAGGTTTTAGCCAGCTATGGGCATATTCGTGATTTACCTTCTCGCAATGGTTCTGTAGATCCTGAGAAAAAGTTTAACATGGTGTGGGAGGTCGATGACAAGGCCGAGCGCCATATTAATGAGATTTTAAAATCGCTTAAAGGAGCGGACCAACTTTTGCTCGCAACCGACCCTGATCGTGAAGGGGAAGCTATTTCGTGGCACGTAAAAGAGGTACTTGATCAAAAAAAGGCTTTGATAAATGTCGATGTCAAGCGAGTGGTTTTTTATGAGGTGACTAAAAAAGCAATTCTTGAAGCCGTTAAGCAGCCGCGGTCTCTTAACCAAGAATTAATTGAAGCCTATCTTGCGCGTCGTGCATTAGATTATCTTGTAGGGTTTACACTTTCTCCAATTCTATGGCGGAAGCTACCGGGCAGCCGTTCAGCAGGTCGGGTTCAATCGGTGGCGTTACGACTGACAACTGAGCGAGAAGATGAAATAGAAGCCTTCCGTTCTCAAGAATATTGGACAATTAGCGCCGAATTCTTAGGTCAACCTCAAAAACAATTGCGTGCACGATTGACGCATCTTGAAGGGAAGAAGCTTGATAAATTTGATCTTTCCGACCAATCTAGGGCTCAAGTTGCGCAAACGGAAATTGAAAAGCACCTTTATAAGGTTTTAGAGGTCGAGAAGAAGCAAGCGAAAAGGCACCCATCCCCTCCTTTTACGACGTCGACTCTTCAACAAGAAGCCTCTCGTAAATTAGGTTTTAGTGCAAAAAAGACGATGCAATTGGCTCAACATCTTTATGAAGGTTTTGAGGTTGGTGGAGAGACAGTTGGTCTTATTACGTATATGAGAACTGATAGCGTTAATCTTGCTCAAGAAGCCCTTTTTGCGGTGCGAGACCTTATTAAACAACAATATGGTTCTTCCTATTGTCCTGAAGCGCCAAGAGCCTATAAAAGTAAGGCCAAAAATGCGCAAGAGGCGCATGAAGCGATTCGCCCTACAGACCTTACGCGCGCACCCAACATGCTTAAATCAGTGCTAGATGCAGACCATTTTAAGCTTTATGAGCTCATCTGGAAAAGAACAATTGCGTCTCAAATGGAATCTGCGCTTCTTGATCAAGTCGGCGTGGATATCGCAAACCCTAGTAAAGAGATCATCCTTCGTGCCACAGGCTCAACAATTGCCTTTGATGGGTATCTAAAAGTCTACGAAGAAGGAAAGGATGATGAGGCATCTGAGCAAGAGCAAATCCTTCCTCCCTTGGTGCAAGGTGAAGACCTAAAGTTGCAAGCTGTTCACCCTGAACAACATTTTACGCAACCTCCACCGAGGTATACAGAAGCAAGCCTCGTCAAAAAGCTTGAAGAGCTTGGTATCGGGCGACCCTCAACATATGCATCAATCATTTCAACGTTGATTGATCGTAAATATGTAGTTCTTGAGAAGAAAAGACTTAAGCCTGAGCCTTTGGGGCGTTTGGTAACAGCCTTTTTGAAGAATTATTTCGCGAAATATATCGAATATGATTTTACCGCTCATCTTGAGGAAGAGCTTGATGAAATTTCAATGGGGAAGCTTTCGTGGTTTAAGGTACTTGAGGATTTTTGGAAGCAGTTTTATGCGACTGTTGAGCAGGCCTCTCCTTTAAAAATAGCCGATGTGATTACGCAGTTAGAAAAAGACCTTGAGAAATTAATTTTTATCCCCATGGATGGCACTGATGATCCTCGGCAATGTCCGCAATGTAAAGAGGGTAAATTAAACCTTAAATTAGGAAAATGGGGCGCCTTTGTCGGCTGTTCAAATTACCCAACTTGTGGCTTTACGCGTAAGCTTTCAGGCGCTCTTAAGGAGGAAGAAGTCCAAGCTGGAGAGAGTGCAGAAAAGGAAGCGCCAAAGAATATGTTTGAACCTAAGACGCTGGGGACGGACCCAGTCTCTAAGGCTGTTGTTTCACTGAGAAAAGGACCTTATGGATTTTATCTTCAATGGGATGGAGAAGAACAACTCGTCAGTAAGCCAACAAAAGGTAAAGGCAAGAAAGCTGATATTGCAAAGCCAAAGCGTGTTGCAATTCCAAAAGGAAGAGCTGCTGAAAGCATCACGCTTGAGGATGCTTTAGCCCTGGGAGCCTTGCCGCGCACGGTGGGGACGCATCCTGAAACAGGAAAGCCAATCACCGCAGCGATCGGACGTTTTGGGCCTTATGTCAAACATGAGAGCACCTTTAAATCAATTGGCAAAGAAGATGATGTTTTAACGGTGACGTTGGCACGAGCTTTAGAACTCTTTAGCCAAGAATCCGAGAAGAAAAAACCGTTTAAAAAGAAATCATAAATTTATTTATCTTTTTGGCATATAGGTGGTGTCTCAGTATATTACAATAAGACATGATATATTAAGAAAAGGATAGCTATGCTTCTTAAAAAAATACTCATTACCTCGATAACTGCATGCATTTTATTCTTTTATTTTGAAACCTCTCTTGCATCTTCGACGATAAAAGAAGAAATCGAAGATGCACAAACGACTCCAAAAATTGGTGCTATGGATATTCGTAAAATTACACCAGTTACGGACGAGATGGATGAGGAGGAAGCTATTTTAGCTATTACTGCATTTTTCAAAACGGAGGTTTTTAACCCAAAACATGAGATTAAAGAAAGTGAGATAAAAAACAGAGAAGAACGTGATACTGGACCTGGAACTAGATCGTTCTCGGTGTTGACCCTGGAAGATGGGACAGAATGGGTTTTGGGTGATCGAAGTATTCAGCGTTTTTTGGGCTATCTCTATCTTAAAAAATCAATCGAATATCATCAACTTGTAAAATTCCGTCCTGCAGAAGTAAGATATATTTATAAGCCAAAAATAAAAGATCGCATTAGTGTAAGAGTCAAAACTATCAATGAGGGCTCATTGAAAGGGCTGCGCACAATTAATTCATCGGATTTCTTTTCTGTATCAAAATACATGGGCGATACTAAACCAGAAGAGCAAGATATCCCCTTTGGTGAAAAATTTATTCTTGTTAGCGAGATTGGTTTTGTCGATATCGCCTACGGTGCAAACTTACGAAAAGAAGGCGACCATATTTATATCCTTGATACAGAATACGGTAGCTTTAAGAGTGAAGGTATTAATGGAGGTAATGGTGAAGATGGTTCTCAGAAAAAACTCGCAGTTAATTTTGAAAGAGAGCTTCATTAAACAGTGATGAGAGCAGTCTCACTTCATTAAAAGCGAACCAACTTTTTGCTCTTTAATGAGGTGAGATTGAATTAAAGTTTCCGCATCTTCTATTGTTTTAATCGTATACCATACATCTTCAGGATAAATAACGACAGCGGGGCCTTTTTCGCACTGATCAAGACATCCTGCTTTATTGATGCGAATATTTTTAAGCCCTAATTCTTTGATCCGTACTTTCATATATTCCAAAATTTTATCAGTTCCTTTTGCGAGACAACATCCGCGAGGATGGCCTTCAGGGCGTTGGTTTTGGCAAATAAAAACATGGTGTTTATAAGAGGGTGCCATAAAATCTACTTTCTAAAAGTAAACATAATGTAATGAAGGATGATTCACTATACATGTAAAATAGGTTGCTTTACAAGCCGCATGAAGCAATTGTTAAAGCAAAATTTTCTCCTTACTTTTGTTTTAAATTCATAAAGAGTGGGATCTAGTATTGACAGTTTTGCGAAATAGAAATACGTTAAATTTCTGGGTAACTGTATGTTAATATGAGAAATTTTGTAATGAACCGGCTTGATATTGGCAAATTTATATATTTTTTATTTATATCTCTCATATTTCTACTCTCAAGTGGTAAAGCAACGTCAACTTTAGAAGGGTTGTTAGAAAAAGATGTTAAAAAGCATCATTTAAAAGATGGTGACACGCTTTCTGATGAGACTTTCGATAAGCTTTTTCTCGCATCAAATCCTCAAAATTTTTCTCAGGGATGGTATTGTGGGCAATTAGCCAGTCAAAGTGGAGGAAAAGGCACCGGAACTCTTCTTAAAATTGAAGAAAAGGATGGTATTTTGATGGGAACAGGGATTACATCATTACATGTTTTCCTTGAGGTTTTTCCTAGTCATGATAAGAAAAAATACCGCTATACGCCTAACTGGACTTTTTATCAAAGTAGCACTTCGACAGATAATGAAAAAAGAAGTTATTTCGCAAAAATCGAAGTAACAAAAGTTTTATTTAGTTCTGAATTAAGAAAAGACATCTGTTTGTTTGTAGGATCTTATATACTGAGTGGGCAATATCCCGCTGAAGCCCTTCCTAAAGTTATAGCAGGGACTCATGCTAAGCTTCCTAAAGTTAGTAAAGATATTGTTGCTTCAGGTAAACCTATAAAAGCGATTCTGTATCATTATCCCTTAGGAAAATTAAATCAAAGAGAAAATAAAGGAAAACTTTTATCAACAGATTCAACGCATAAAGTAAGCACCTTAGCGGGTTCAAGTGGAGCTGCGTTTTTTTCCAAAAAAACGAGTGAAATAATAGGAATTCATATTGGAAGTGTTGACGGTTCAATCATGGGACTTGTTTCCAAAGATGATCCCAATAAAAAGATTGAAGTCGTTGAAAAGAATAGTTTTAATACTGTGTGCAATGCTGAAATAGAAATGATGCTAAAGGGTCTTGACTTACATGAGTTAGGCCCAAATTCTTTATATTCTACCCTCGTCCCTCATATTTATCCTGAAGTTTTTTTTGAATCTAAAGATGAGCTTACAGAATAAATTATCGATTTGACATTTCTAATGCAAAAGGTCTAAGATTTTCGAAGAAGATGAGCAGTTATATTTTTTGCTTATTGCCATTCGCTTTAATTGAAAACCTTCAAAAGGTTATGAGGTAAACAATGTCTGTCACAAAAGCATCACTACTAAGTTTGGCAATTAATTTGATCTTTTCAAGTGTTTTAAGTGCTAGTAAGCCTCTTACTGATACTGATGTACCTGAAAAAAAACTACCACTCAAAACAAAAGAAACAGCTCAAAAATCTAGTTGGGAAGATGAAATTTCTGCCCTCATCAACCAATACCAAAATCCTCCTGAAGTTCCTAGTGAAACAAAAGGTTGTCGCGACGTTTACCAAATTAGATATAAAGATCCTGTCAGTGGTAACTGGGTTTGTGCAGAGTAATTTTTCTTACTCTTAAAAGGAGGAGAATTTACTTCCTTTTTTGTTAACTTTTTTCGTCTTAGAGTTATGCATAAAACAGTGTAAATCAAATATTTATACTGTTGAATAGGAATATTTTCACTTTTTATTTCATTAATATACCTAACGCAATGAATGGGAGCTAGCCTTTCAGCTTAAAACCCTTTAAAATAAGAAATTATTATTAAAAAAAGACAGGTTATTTTGGCGCACACTCCTCAAAAATTCCCAAGTTCAGAAGATATTTTGGGCTTTATTAACAGCCATGAAGGTGAAATTCGTCGTCGTGAAATTGCGCAAGCCTTTCATATTAAGGGAAATGATCGGATTGTTCTGAAAAAAATGTTGAAAGAGCTTGTGGAAAAACAAGCTATTCAACAGCGCGGGAAATATTATCAGCGTAAAGGTCAGTTGAATCTTTTAGTCGTTAAAATCACAGGCGTTGATGAAGAGGGATATCTTCTTGGAGCACCTGAAATATGGCCTGAACATGAAGAAAAGCCTCTCATTCGAGTCTTTTCTAAAGCAAATAAAATCAATCAATTAAATCCTGAAGACCTTGCATTAGTTCGCTTAAAGGACCCGAAAGCGCTTGAGGCCGAATTTGTTCGCAAGTTTGATGAAAAAGCCCATCGTGTCATGGGCGTTTTTGAACTTGATGGTGAAGGAGGACGCCTCATCCTTCCCGAAAAACGGCGTAAGATTGAATATATCATTCCTGCAGGCCAAACATTTAATGCTCAACACAATGATCTGGTGGAAGCAGAATGGATTCAAGGAAGGCGGGGAGAGTCTCTTAAGGTGACTAAGATCCTTGGATCCTTAAATGCGCCTAAATCCATTAGCCTTATTGCGATTCATACATATGAATTACCTCATGAATTTTCGCCTCAATCGATTGAGTTGGCAGAGAAAGCAAAAGTTCCTCCACTAGGAAATCGAGAAGATTTGCGGGATATTCCTCTTGTGACGATTGATGATGAAGATGCGCGCGACTTTGATGATGCGATATGGGCAAGCCCTGACACAGATCCAAAAAATCCAAAAGGTTGGCATCTGATTGTGGCGATTGCAGATGTATCCGCGTACGTCACGCCCAAGGATGCCTTAGATCAAGAGGCCTATCGTCGAGGAAATTCAGTTTATTTTCCGGATCGTGTGGTTCCGATGCTCCCAGAGGCCTTATCAAATAATATCTGTTCACTTAAACCCCAAGAAGATCGTGCGTGTCTTGCGGTTCATCTTTGGATTAATCAAAGTGGTCGCCTTTTAAGGCATAAGTTTTCACGCGCTTTGATGCGTTCAGCCGCAAGATTGACGTATACAAAGACACAGGCGGCCTTTGAAGGGCAAAAGACAGATCTTTCCAAGGATTTTATTAAAACCGTCATTTCCCCTCTGTATGGGGCGTATAAATCGCTCTGTGTGGAACGAGATAAGCGCGGGCCTTTAGACTTAGATATGCCCGAGGAACGGATCTACCTTGATGAGAAAGGACAAGTGGCCAAAATTGCCCCGCGTCCACGTCTTAATAGTCATCGTCTTATCGAAGAATTCATGATTTTAGCCAATGTTGCTGCGGCAATAGAACTTGAAACACGCCAGCATCTGTGTATGTATCGCGTTCATGATGAGCCTTCGCTTGAAAAAGTTGATGCCTTACGTGAGTTTTTGAAAGGCTTTGATTTGAGTTTGCCTAAAGGCCAAGCAATACGGCCCAAGATCTTTAATCATATTCTTGAGAAGGCAAAGGAATCGCCTGCTCAAGGAGCGATCAATCAGCTTGTATTGCGCGCTCAAGCACAAGCCGTTTATAGCCCTGAAAATATTGGGCATTTTGGGCTTAATTTACCGCGCTATTGCCATTTCACATCTCCTATCCGACGGTATGCAGATTTAGTTGTCCACCGGGCGCTTGTTGAGGTTATGACCAACAATAAAGACACACCATTTTCTTATACCTTGCCACAACTAAAAGCCGTTGCTGAACACATTAGCTTGACAGAAAGAGTGGCAGCCACCGCTGAGCGTGAAACCACTGAGCGTTATGTGGCGGCATATCTGAAAGATAAAATAGGTGAAAGCTTTATGGCGCGCATTAATGGCGTTACAGAGTTTGCGATGTTTGTAACGATTGAAGAAAATGGTGCTGATGGTATTATGCCTTTAAGGTTATTGGCAGATGATTATTATGCGTATGATCAGAAAAAACAACGGGTTGTTGGACGCCGGAAAAAGCGTATCTACACCTTAGGGGATCGCCTTAAGGTGACCTTACACGAGGCTGAGCCTTTATTGGGAGGATTGACGTTTTTGCCAGCTGAGACTCAAAAAAAG
The DNA here is from genome assembly GCA_001898705.1 of Caedibacter sp. 38-128. Taxonomy (GTDB): domain Bacteria; phylum Pseudomonadota; class Alphaproteobacteria; order Caedimonadales; family Caedimonadaceae; genus Paracaedimonas. Next base: position 39,199 of record MKUU01000016.1, on the reverse strand, counting down.
GCGATGATTTCTTCTCGTAAGAAGCGATGGAAATAAGGATAGATTCCTCGCAGGGGCTCAAGCAATTAGATCAAAGTTTTAAACTCCAGTTCTAGTTTACATGACAAAACTTATATTTATAGTAAATGATTAATTTAAACTGTATTTAATTAAAATTTTAGGTTATGACAAAAATGCATGGTAAGTAGGACTTTATTATGCTTCTCAGTCAAAATAAAACATGAAACAACGCTATCCTTGAGCATAAAACATGAATCTTGCCAGGCAAAACTCTGTTAATAAAAGGATACAACTATGAAAAAAACTATTCTTGAAAATATAATTATACCAATGCAAACTATGTTTATCTGTAAAAAAAATAAAATATAGTAAAGGTATTAGCCCTCTAAGAAATATTTTTAGAAATTTTTAATAGAAATTCTATTATTACTTTGAGGGCTACATTTATATAGGAATGTTACTTTTAAATAGTTCTTCTAAATAATCAGAAAATAGAGCAATTCTTTTAATATTTTTTGTTTTTAGTGGATATATGCACAAAATTCCTATACCAGGCTCTTCTAATTCTTCTAAAACAGACACTAATGCATCATCCTTGTTTCTAATATGAGCAAGAACCATCGGCATTTGAATAATTCCTAAGCCATTTTTAGCGCAACTTATTAATCCTTCTAAAGAGTTCATAATAAGGAATGGTTGTCGGGGTTTCTCTAGGTTAGCTCCAACCTCTAAAATCCAGTGATTATTTGCTAAAACATTAAATTGAGCCTTTTCAAATACAAGCAATCGATGATGATCTAAATCTTCCGCAGATTGGGGAATACCAAATTCTTGTAAATATTTAGGGCTTGCCCATAACTTATAGGGAGATTCTAAGACGCGCTTTTGAACAAGAGTAGGATGATGGTCTATACGTGTGCGAATGAGAATATCAGCTTTTTCAATATCCTTTTCTAAATTTGTGAGAGCACTATTAATATCTAACTGTATATTTGGATACTTTTTTAAAAATTCAGGAATGATTTCTGGTAACCATATAGATGCTACTCCAGGTGTTGTAAGAATTTTCAACTCACCTTCTGTCTCATTAAAATCGTTAAGAAAAGAATGTTTAAAAGCTTCATGCTCTTGCACCATTTTTTGTGCATGGTAAAAAACTTTTTCACCTTGAAGCGTAAGTTTAAGGCCTCTGGCATGTCTTTCAAACAGTTGGGTTTGTGCATAATACTCAAGAATTTGTAAGGTTCGACTTAAAGAAGATTGGCTTGTATGCAGGATGTGAGCTGCTTTGGTAAGGCTGCCTTCTCGTGCAATGATGTAAAACGTTTTTAAATGCGCTAGATCCATAGTGCCTCCACTTCACTATTTTTCTTTTTATTCACTGAATATATAGGAATTTTAAGTGATATAGCAATAGTTGATAATTTTAGTATTTGTTTTATAAGGAAAAATTGTTTCTTTTTTATATATGATAAGCAATAGATAGCGAGATATGCATACGTGCAAACCTCATATATCAAGTTAGAAGTAGTCGTATCCTAAAAAATTTTAGTATGGTTAAAGTATTCCAAGGTTGCCCAAAAGCAACTGAAGAACAAGAAGAATCGGTTACCTTTTTCCCTCCCCTAATATAGCCGATTCTTCTTTCCCTTCCCCTAAACACTAGTTTGATAAAGTATCCTTTCCTTTAACTTACTTTATGCCCTGTCTCTTGAACGAGAGGAAACATAATATGCAAGGAGCTTGATAATATGGTTTTTTAACCGTGGATCGTTGAAAAGTCTTCGGTAATGATGAATCGCCATAGCTTCTCGGTTCCGACTTTAATGCCAATGCGAGGCGTTGCAATATAGCCTGGCTTAACTCCTTTATCTTGCACATAAAAGACATCAGACATGGTAAGATCAAGACCGTTGTGTTCGCGGGTAATACCAAGGTGTTTGCAGAGTTTTCCCGGACCATTGAGATTTTTGCTTTCTGGTTGTAGGAGATGAAGGCCACGAATCAGAACGGCTGCAGGGAAACCTTCGGCTTCTGTGACAATATTAAGGCAAAAATACATCCCATAGATGAAGTAAACATAGCTAACGCCAGCAGGGCCAAACATGACCGTGGTTCGAGGCGTTTTGCCGCGAGCAGCATGACAGGCTGGATCATCTCGACCTATATAGGCTTCGGTTTCTGTAATAAGTCCCCTATAGTCTCTAAATATAAGTTCTTTCCCCAGTAAATCCTTTGCCACTTCTAATGTTGGTTGAGAGAAATAATCTTTTGTTAAGCGTGTCATATCATCAGTTTAGGCCTATTTATTAAAAAATCCAGGGCAAGTTACGAAAAATTAACTTTAATTTTGAATAGTAAAAGAAAAGAGCAACATGATTGATGGACGATAGCAAGCCGCATAGAATCGCTAAAAAAGTTTAAAAGACTTGATTGTCAAAGGAGAAAACGACATGGCAAACACAAAAACTCAGCAAGAGACAAAAGGAACAAAAAAGCGCATTAGTGTGGCTTTGCAAGGTGGCGGCTCGCATGGAGCTTATACTTGGGGTGTTCTGGATGCTCTTTTAGAAGACGATAGGATTGATATTGAAGGTGTTGCAGGGACAAGCGCTGGCGGGATGAATGCCACAGCAACAGCAATGGGATTGCTCAGGAATGGCAATCAAGGAGCACGTGAATATTTAACGCGTCTTTGGCATAAGATCGGTGAATCTTCTAAAACAAGCCCTATCAAGCCGAATCCCATCAAGAAGCTGGTTAAGGATTTTGATATTTCAAGCAATCCGATGTTTATTATGATGCAATATATGTCGAGCTTTTTATCGCCTTATCAGTTGAATCCGATGAATACGCACCCTTTGCAAAAAGTGGTCAGAGAACTCTTTGATTTTAATGCATTAGCAGAATCAACAGATCCAAAATTATTCTTATGCGCAACGCATGTTGCAACCGGAAAATTGAAAATCTTTTCTGGTAAAGAGTTGTCCGAAGAGGCTGTCTTGGCAAGTGCTTGTGTTCCAACGCTTTTTCAAGCACGTGAGATTGATGGTGAATTTTATTGGGACGGTGGCTTTATTGGAAATCCACCCATTTATCCATTAATTTATAATTGTGAAACGCCTGATATTCTCGTGATTCAGATCCGGCGTGTTCATGATCCAAAGATGCCTTATACATCGCACGAAATCTCAAATCGCTTGGGAGAAATTACACAAAACGCTTGTTTAACGCGCGAGATGAGATCCATCCATTTCATTACACAATTAATCGATAATGGCACGATTCCTGCAGGAAAGCTTAAGCGCCTGCATATGCATATGATTCGCGATGATGCTTTCTTTGGCAGTATTGATCGTGCGAGCGGATTTTGTGCAGATCCGGACTTTTTAGATTATCTTTTCCAAGCAGGCCGTCGGATGGGACGTGAGTGGTTGCGTGAAAACTTTGATAAGATTGGCAAAGAAACCACAGCTGAGATTGAACACGACTTTATTTAAAATACGTTTAAAAATAAGAAGAAGGGGGACGCAAGTCCCTCTTTTTTTAGGGCCTAAAAATTCTTTAAGTAAAAGGTTGTGAAAAACATATATTATCCATCTTTTGAACTCTTCTATCAGGCTATTGCCAAATTTTCTTTGAATATAAACAGGAATTAATTTTTCTTCCTTTCTTAATATTTGAAATTATTAAAGTATATTTTGTCTATAAAAATAATTTTCTATATTGAATTATTATTATTCATTACTATTTCTAATATTGAAGGTGTTTTAATTTATATTAATGAGGCGAATATGGTTAAAAATAAAATATTAAATTTGACTTTGTCTTTTCTAACGTCAATCACAATTCTCATTTTTGAAGGATTTGCCTCTTACAATGAAAATGAAGAAATAAAGGCTCAGACAAAGGCTCCTTATAATCATGATGCAGAGGAAGTCGTTGTCGGAAGCGGCAATATCAAGGTCTCTTCGAATCAGACTCTGATAGACCCTACCTATTTTTTTAATAACTTTAAGCTCTTTACCAATATCCGTCGCTTAAAAATCAATGGTGATTTAATTGCACCAGAAACGCTTAAAGATCATACGACAACATTAGAACATCTCCATCCAGAAGTCCCATCTCATTTTTTTAAGGACTGTGAAGTAACAGATAGGAGTTTTTTCGCATCAGAGATTATTAATGACAATGGAACAGAAAAAAAACTCCATTCAATGAAAAGAACGGCTCATTGTGAAAAAGATATTCAAAGAATTATTATTGATGAAGCGATGTTTAAAGAGCTTCACCATAATTTCCTCCCCCAACTTGTCGAAAGTTTGACAAAACTTAACTCACTTTCTCTCGTTAATAACTTTTCTCTTAACAGAGAGATACACAAAGTCTTAGATCATACACATCTGACCTCTATTTCTCTCTAGGATAATTTTTATGAAGGAGAAGATCTGGATCTCTTTGCAGAAAAGTTAACTCATAATACATCCTTGATTAAGTTAGCAATTACGGGTGTGTACCTTACAAGTAACAATCTTCAGAACATTTCTTCAGCTCTCAGGACAAATACAGTGCTTGAAAAATTAAATTTATCAGGCTGTACCAGTACACCAGAAAACTTCCATCATCTTGCACAAATGTTGGCTGTTAATAACTCTCTCACTTCTCTTGATTTAACGGGAACTGATTTACCAGAAGAGAATCTCCAGCAAATTGCAAAATCTCTCACCGTAAATACAAGCCTTCAAACGCTCATTATGGATGCCAATTCGTTGGATGAAAAAGAGGAAGGCTTACAGGCGCTGTTAAATGCTATTCTCATAGCTAATACGACATTAACTGAACTTAATATAAGTAGTGAGTCTTTTTCTTCTGAAACTCAAAAGATAATCAGTCGTTTATTATCACAGAATTTGTGCTTAAGTTTTTCAGAATTGGATCCCGATTTTGAAGAAGGAAATCGTTTATCAATGATTAATCAAAAACGGAAGGCAACGTTTTTGTCCTTGGTGCAAGAATGAAATAATAGGAAGAGAGAAGGTTTTCACTTCTCTCTTTCTTATTTTAAAATTAATAAAATTATTTTTACTGAAATAAGTACAATTTTCTTGAATTTTTGTTACATTTAAGATATACTGAAAGGACTATAGTAAAGAGTCAGAGTAAGGCCATTCTGAAAAATGTTTTAAATATAAATAATATAAAAAAATAGGGAGTATAAAAATGAAAATTAATATTAAAAACAAGAAATTATTTAAAGATCTCTTCAAGAAGCATGAGCATCAAAGCCACTTTGATAAAAGAGCCTATAAAACCTCTGCTTTTCCATAGGGGGTTAAAGAGTAAAATATATTTTTAGCGCAGCGTGTAAAAGCGTCACTCTTTGGATTAACAGTAAACAATACAATTGAGGGTTAGAAAGAGATTAACCGTCCTTTAAGACGGAACAGTGCCTTATGTCTTAAAAATGCGAGACAACGGACCGTCGAATTCATCATGTAAATGATGAAAATAGGATCTTTGACAAAGTATATTTTATAAGCGGCCTCTTGTGCATCAGCGGTTCTTTGTATGAGGGAGGTATGCGTAATTAATAATTGAAATTAATTTGCCAATTATACTAAATTAATTTCTTAAACCAGTCACCCAAGGACAATATTAAAGCAATGTATTTATATGTATTCTTGTTAATTTCATTATTAAATTTAACTTTTCACGTAGATACTTATGCAAGCTACCATTTTACCGATGAGGGTGATGAAGATTTTATCAATTTAGGAAAACAGTTTCCAAGTGTTGGTTATTTTTCTTTACCTTCTGAACCTTCTTTTGGAAGTGGTACGCTCGTTGATGTTGGAATTCCTGAACTTGCTAATCGGGTGGTCATTACTTGCGCCCATATTTTTGATGAAGAAGATAGCAATGAAGCCGTATTTACTTGCGGAGATGAAGAGCCTGTGAAGGGAAAGGCTTTTATACATCCTCAGTATACTGAGGTTTATAAAAAATATGAGTGGGCTCCCAGCAGTCATGATATTGCTGCTTTTGTGCTAGAGAAACCTTTATTATCTATCTTGAGTGTGCAACCTGAGAGATCTCCTTATGAAGAATTAATAAATAAGCATGTAATACAAGTAGGATACGGGATAACAGGTCACTTTTTAGGGAAATTTGATATAGTAGACCAAGAAAAAAGAGCTTCTTATTCTTATGTCCATTCTGCTTATAATAAGTTACAGAATGTTGAAAAGATATTAACTTTCTCAGGTGCTACTGAAGGGGCTTGCCAGGTAAATTTTACATTTCCCACTGGGGCTCAACTCAACGTTACACCGTGGAAGGCCTTAACCTTCATAAATAATGAGCCTATTATGGAATTTTTGAGGAGGCCAAGTGGTCTTGCTTGCAGTGGGGATAGTGGAGGAGGTTGTTTTAGTGAGGGAGGGTTATTTTTAGGGGTTATTTCATCAGGCCATATAGGCAATTTTGAAAGAGAGCCTATAATAAAAAGAAAACATTACCAAAAATATCGAAATGTTTTTGATGCTGATTTTGCAGAACTAGAGAAATCTGCTGCAACGCTGCAAAAAAATGAGGAAGTAAAGCGACCAATCATTGTCTCTGATATTAATCCATACTTTACGCCTTTTTATCAGGCAAACAGTGCTTCTGCTCACCAATTTTTAATTGCTGATGGGGAAATAGCCCTTTTTTCTTTTCATAAAGAGTGGATTATTGAGACTTTAAAAACTCATTTGGCAACAGTTGAGTAATGTTCTCTAAAACAAGCCGCAGAAGTGAGGGATGCTTTTTGGAGCTATGTAAATAAGCTCTTGGGTCTGTCAATGGAAAAGCTTAGCGTTGTGTTGCTGAATAACTTCAAGTGTCACTTCGCTTGAGGTTGGGCGGAAGCCTTATACCCCACAGGTTTCAAACGGTAGACTTTTCCCCGTCGCAATTTTTGAGTTTCAACAATGCGGTCGCGCACTTGATAATAGCGGAATTGCATGCGTTCCTTAAAGATTTTAAGGCGGTCAATCGGTGGGGTAATGATTCTACGTTCTTGGCCAGGTTTTGAATCGAAAGAAACAAGATCTTGAGACGCAAATCTTTCTTGGAGCAAGGCTTGACGTGGATTCTTTTTTTGCTCTTCACGCCATGTTTGAAGCACTTTTTTACAATAGGGGCGATGATGGGTGGGGGATGCTGAGTGATAATAAGCAACGGCCTTTTGCCAAGAGTTGTGATTCTGCTTTAAACCTTCCAAAAAGCGAGCCGCATACTCAATGTTATGCTTGGGGTCAAAAGCGTGATCCAGTGTTTCAAAGGCATCAGGATGATACAAAAGATTAATTTGCATGAGCCCAACGTCAATGTTTTTAATTCCTTGTGCTTGGAGGTTCTTAACGGCTTCAATGGCAAGTTCTTTTGTTGGGAAATAATGTCCTTCACCCTTCGCATGAATAACCCAAGGCCAGGAGACAAGTTGTTTTTCTTTCTCGCTCCATCGACCAGATTCGACCTTTGCAATGGCATTTAAAAGGCCTGCAGGAATTTGATGTTTGTTTTCTATATGCCGCATATGATTTGTATAATGATGATGATTCAGCGCTTTTGAAAAAAGCGGTGAGGTGTCCAGAAAACTGACGATGAAAAAAACAAATCTATAAACCATCCCGTCCCCTGTTGTTTTATAAAAATGGTTACTTATTTATGCAGTCTTACCTTAAAAGTTTAATAAAAACTTAAACAATTTAAGATAATGTAAAATTAAAGTGATATTGATATAAAGGGGTGGGAAAAGATGCTCAAAAAATTCTTTAAGAACAAGTGGTTGAAGCGCTGTCTACTCGTTTTGTCAGCTCTTTTGCTTTCAGTTCTCAGTATTGCGTTTCATCGCGGAACGCTTCAGGCTAAAATTCCAATTGACTATACAGAGGATCCTTATGCAATCAACATGCCGAAGGCTTGCCAATAATTAAAGATACTTAGCTAAGTTCTGTTCCCAAACTTTACGTGAGAGGTAATAGTTACCACCATGTCCTGAGTAGAAGACTGGTTTAAATGGTTCTAATCCTTCAATTTGGAGATCAATTTGAGGTTTCTCATCATCCATTTCAGTAAAACCATTTTTCTTAAAGGCTTTCCAGGATCCAACACGATGATAAGAGATTGAAGTAACTAAGAAATGGATGTCAGTTGTTTTAAAAAGAAGATCAACCCCCAGCTTTATTATGAGTGTCGCATAACCTTTTTCTTTTGCCCATTCATCCGTATAAATATGTGTTATACAGCCATGTTTAAGTTTAGTTTCATCTAAAAGGTAATCTATAGCATAATCTAATCCAGAAATATGTTCAGATGCTCTTATAGCTTCACTATAGCCATATCTGAAAATATGCTGATCTAATTGTTTAATAAGATTCTGGTTTACAAAAAGATTGCAATATCCCATATAGCCATTGAAAACATCTAAAAAGGCAATATCTTGTTCTACTTGTCGTTCTGAGTTTTTATTCTTTTCAATGTGCTTGAGCTTATACAAAGAGGTAAGAGAAGGGTCGAAGTCGAAAAATTTTTCTTTTAAGGTAGATCCTCGTTTTAAAATTCTAAGTACATTTGGATTTTCTATAGAGAGTTGATAATTATTCTCAGCTTTTTCTAGCATTGCTTCTGTAATAGAGTACTCTCTTAATGATTGTGATCTTTTAAAATGATAATCATCATCTTCTTTTGAGACATTATCATTATGATATCCTACAATAAAAGGGGCATACTTCTGATTAAGCTCATGCCACTGGGCTTTATGACTTTCGTGTTGTTCTTCTGTCATTTCGCTTGCACACGAGAATTTAGTCAAAAAGGCAACTAAGCTTAAGAATGTAAAATATTTTTGGATATTCATGAGCTTTTCCCTAAATAAAAATGGCTTATGATTTTGTCTAATTAGCATGATTCCTAGGTTCGGTAAAGTTGAAAATAGATGTTATTATAGATTAATGATTAGAAACACCACTTTTACTTTTTTTATTCAAAAAATGCCCCATCTCATCAATCATAAGAACATTTAAAGCCACAACAAAATTGGGCTAATCAGTAAACAATGCTGCTGTCCAAACCCATTTAAGCGCAGCAACAGCGATGCCCCTAAAAAGCTGAGTGATTTTTCCCATGGAAACATCCTAAAACACGATAATCAAGGTCTTAAAGTAGAGTATAAGTGCCACCTTTGTCTTAGTAAAATGATACTGAAGAATCTTTGTACTTGTACATTGTAAGCCCTGTATAAAATTACGCTTAACCTACTTTCTGGAGATGCACTTCTTGCAACTTAATTAAAACATATCTTATTCTTATTTATGGCAAAGAAAAATAGCATATCAGCTTCTTCATAATCATTATTACATTATGGCAAAATTAAGGAAGTATTAACTTTAAATTGTTACTCTAGCAATATAGTTAAACTTTAAAAAGATCAGAAATATGAAATATATCTTAACAACAAAGGTGATGACTTCTTTGTTAGTTACCACGTCTATCTTTCTTTCTTTTAAAGGGGAGGCCGTAACGACTTTTGGACAAGAAGAAGATACCTTTTCTAGAATATGGTCGCATCCTTCTGAAAATTCCAAATCGAAGCAACTTGATTTGACGAAACAAGGAAAAAATTATCTTAAAAAAGAAGAAAAAGATCTTACTCTTGAACAAAAAAATGGCTTATCAGGGAAGCGGACAAAAGAGCTTTTAAATCTTCTCCATCATAAAAAATTTGTGGGATCAAGTCTTCACTAAATATTATTTAGGGCGGTCACATGTATGGATGAAGAGACCTCGAAATGACGTTTATTTGTCCACCTTTTTCTCCTGTCCCCCTTTAAGCAGAGGGTTCTGGAGAAAGAGTTGGCTTACGTGTTGGCGTTGAAGAGCGAGGCTTTTTAGGCTTGTCAGGTGATGTGGGTGTTGATTTCTCAATCTTTTCCCCTTTTAATAAAGCGTTAATTTCCTCACCAGAAAGTGTTTCATATTCTAACAAACCTTTTGCTAAAGCATGTAAATGATCGATATGATCTTTCAAAATTTTCTGAGCTTGATCATAAGAATTTTCAACAATCTTTCGGATTTCCTTATCAATTTGAGTCGCTGTTGAATCAGAAACGTTTTTGTGCTGTGTCACAGCATGCCCTAAAAAGACCTCTTGTGTCGGCTCACCATAACTAAGAGGTCCCATAACGTCGCTCATGCCCCATTCAGTGACCATGCGCCTTGCAACGTCGGTTGCATGGCGGATATCTGACGAAGCACCCGTGGTAATCTTTTCAGCGCCAAAGATGAGTTCTTCAGCAATTCGTCCGCCCATGGCGACAGCAAGGTCAGCGAGAAGTTTTGCTCGTGACATGGAAACGCGATCGTTTTCTGGAAGGCGTACAACCATACCAAGGGCTCGGCCTCTTGGGATAATTGTTGCTTTGTGAATAGGGTCTGACTCACTCGTATGAAGGGCAACAATCGCATGCCCTGCTTCGTGATAAGCCGTCAATTTCTTTTCTTCATCGGTCATCACCATGGAACGTCTTTCAGGTCCCATCATAACTTTATCTTTAGCGTACTCAAAGTCGCTCATCGTCACCGCACGCTTATTTTGGCGAGCAGCATTAAGGGCCGCTTCATTCACAAGATTGGCAAGGTCAGCTCCAGAAAAACCAGGTGTTCCACGGGCAAGCACTTTCGCGTCGACATCAGGGGCAAGAGGAACTTTTGCCATATGAACTTTGAGGACTTCTTCACGTCCAATGATATCTGGCAAGGGGACAATAACTTGACGATCAAAGCGGCCTGGGCGCATGAGAGCAGGGTCAAGGACATCAGGTCTATTCGTTGCGGCCACCAGGATAACGCCATCATTTGACTCAAAGCCATCCATTTCGACAAGTAATTGGTTGAGGGTTTGTTCACGTTCATCGTTGCCGCCACCAAGACCAGCGCCGCGATGACGACCTACCGCATCAATCTCATCAATAAAAATAATGCAGGGTGCATTCTTCTTGCCTTGTTCGAATAAATCGCGAACGCGGCTCGCACCAACACCAACAAACATTTCAACGAAATCAGAGCCAGAAATTGAGAAGAAGGGGACATTAGCCTCACCTGCAATCGCGCGTGCAAGAAGTGTTTTACCCGTTCCTGGAGAGCCTACCAAAAGGACACCTTTGGGGATTTTCCCGCCTAATTTTTGGAATTTCTGTGGATCTTTTAAATATTCCACGATTTCAAAGACTTCTTCTTTTGCTTCTTGGCATCCAGCAACATCCGAGAACATGATGCGGCCTGATTTTTCATTCAAAAGTTTTGCACGTGATTTTCCAAATCCCATAGCTCGATTATTGCCTGATTGCATTTGACGAAGGAAGAAAATCCAAACACCAATAAGCAGAAGCATCGGAAACCAAGAGACCAAAATTTGAAAAAAGGTTGATCCACCTTCTTCAGCGGGCGCCACAGAAATCGCAACCCCTTTCTCGGTGAGTCTTTCAACAAGTTGAGGGTAGTTAGGGACAATAGTTGAGAATGTGCGACCATCGGATAAACGTCCACTGACAACATCGCCTTTAATGATAACGTCCTTAACATTTCCTTGTTCAATATCACTTAGAAACTCTGAAAAGATGAGGTTTTTATTGTGAGGAGATTCTTTTCCGCCTTGGAACATATGAAAAACGGCTGTAAGGAAGAGGCCGATAATAATCCATAAAACGAGATTTCTACCTAAATTGTTCAATTTATTTTCCTTCGTATTTCAATTGTCGCATTCTAGATTCATGCAATGCATTATGTCTCGATTTAGTTAAGCAATTGTGAACGTAAATCGTGTAAGTGGATAACATGGTAAGAACTTTATAGCGTTTTCTTTGAAAAGTGTAAAGGTTTGGTTTGAGCAAATCTTGAAAACAGAAGGTATGGCAATGAGCTGATCTTGCTGCCAAAGGCTTGGGAGAGTAAGCGCCACAGGATAGGGTAAGAGTTCTTTTTGATCCTCAAGCGCTTTTTTTACAGATTCCCATCCTTTTTGACCCAAAGCCTTTAAAGTGTGCTGACCGTGCAAGGGAGAAGAAAGGTGAACACTAAAACGTTGATCCCAGAAGAGAGGGGCTGTATTTGCCGCATTGCTTAGGTCAATTTCATGGCGAATTGCGCCAGGTTCTCGCATAAATAGAAGATTTTTTTCGCGATAACGTGAAATGCGGCATCCATTTAAGGTTCGTGAGGAAGAAGCTTTCTGGAAGTGCAAAATGAGCTTATGAACGCTTTCTCCTGCAGGAGGGTAAGAATTGACGCCATAGGTCATAAGGAGGCGTTGCATAACGCCGAGCTGGCTTTCTAAATCGAGCTGGGACCAGGCTTGATAGTTTAAAAAGGCATACCCTTGAGGCAAAGGGGTGACAATTTCAGGGATTAAACGATTTAAAGCTTCTTCATAGGCGCACCTTTTCTGGCCAAAGGAGTGGATTTCGGAAGAAGAAAAGTTAGATGTTTTGCTCCTTAATTCAACACGCTTAAATTTGGGGTTTTGATTGCTTGGGTCTTCAATCCAAGGTTGATGAGAGCTTATTAAGGTCGCTTGAAGTCGGCTTTTAGTATATAAAAGGAGGGGGCGAAGAAGTCGGTGGTAAGGTTTTTCAACAAGTGCGGACATTCCGGCCATTCCCTCAATTCCTGATCCCTTTTCCGCGCGCATGCTGACGGTTTCTAGTTGATCTTCAAGGTGATGGCCTAAGAGAAGGTGTAAAACGCCTTGGTCACGACACCATTCTTCAAGTTTTTGATACCGCGCTTCACGTGCTTTTTCTTGAAGTCGACGCCCTGATTTTTCTTCTGCCCACGTGAGGATGATGGTGTTAATTCCATAGCCTGAAAGCCATTGTTGGACTTGATGCGCTTCTTGTGTTGACGTGGGGCGTAGCTGATGGTCAACGGTCAGTGCTATTAGGGAGCCTGCGTGGTTTTTAATCCATTGATTGGCTAATAGTGCCAGAGCAAGGCTATCAGACCCTCCAGACACAGCGACAGCAAGATAAGGATGTGGCTCAAAAGGACCCAATTTGGTCATTGATTGTGCAAATTCTGCTTCTGTAATGGGCTCAGTCGAAGAGAGAAGAGGAGAGGGTAAATTCATATTCACAAGGTATTTTCTTGTCGCTTTTTTTTTTCTAATTATGGTACTATAATTAAGATATGAAAAAAAGGAAGATTTAAAAGATGGGGATTCATTTTAAAAATTTTATTTTGGCGTGGAGCCTTTGTGGCGTATCTGTGTGGGGAGCAGGGATTCAAAACATTGGACCAGGAACCTTAGAAGAAGTGAAGGCTGAAGGAGCTGTTGTTCTTGATGGTACGCATGTGCGTTCAAAGACAAGAGTTGAGGGAAGTTTTGAGGCCAGCAAGGCTGACCTAAATACGCTAAAGGTTAATGGAAGTGCTCACTTGAAAGATTCTCGCGTTAGAGGAAAGACATCCGTTGATGGCGCTTTGCAGGCAGAGAAGGTGATCTTTGCAGACATCCGAGTTAATGGTGGTGCAGATCTCACAAACTCAACGGTCAAGGGGCAAACGAAGATTGATGGTGGTTTAAATGTGGAGCAGAGCGTATTTGAAGCTCTTAAGGTGAATGGCGGCGTCAACCTTTCTCAATCTCAAATTAAAGGAGAAGCCATAATTAATGGTGGGATGGTTGCGAAAGAGACTTCTTTTGAAAAACATCTTACCGTTGCTGCTGAGAAGATTGAGTTTCACAATGTCAAGCTTTCAAGTCTTCATGTTCAGGATATAGGCAAAAGTACAAAAGTGCAGCGGGTTTTTTTAAAAGGGAATACGTTGGTCAAAGGAGATATTGTTTTTGATGAAAACGGAGAAGTGCTCATGGAGCCAGGGGCTAAAATTCAAGGAACAGTTAAAAACGGAAAGATTGTAGCGCTCTAAGACGAAAGAGGAATTTATGGTGCTAGGTGCCATAACTCTTTAAAAAGGCTTGAATTTTACATCTTTAGTTTAGGTCAACTTAAAAAGCTTTATACTAAAAATGAGAAAGGAGCCTTTTTAAGCAGAAATTTAGCGTGCAATATATTTTATGGGGGCCATTGCTTTTTCATAAGATCAACGCTATGAAAGAAATCTCCTTAACGAATTGTTTAGGATTTTAGTTTAGAGATAAGGGCTTAGTAAAGCCTTTCGCGGGCGTGGTGGAATTGGCAGACACACCAGATTTAGGTTCTGGCGGCGCAAGCCATGGGGGTTCAAGTCCCTCCGCCCGCACCACAAGGTCAACATTATTAGAGACAGGTAACACTTTTATGCAAATGACACAAAAAAAGGTTGAAGGGTTATTGCACCAATACCATCTGAATATTCCTGCGGCACAAGTTGAGGAAAAGATGGATGAACGCCTCCTTGAGTTGGGAAAAACGACGAAAGTAGCAGGGTTCCGTTCAGGTCATATTCCCTTGCCAATTCTAAGGCAACGATATGCCACTTCTGTCAAAGGTGAAGTCATTCAAAAGTTATTGGATGAAAGTGTAAAAAAGCTTGTCCAAGAAAAAAAATTGAAGGTTGCTCTTCAGCCAAAAGTAGAATTCGAAAGTGCTGAAGATGGTCAAGATCTCAGTTTAAATATTTCTCTTGAAGTCCTTCCAGAAGTTGGAAAAGTTGATCTCAGTAAATATTCTTTTGAGCAGTTAAAGGCAAAGGTTGAGCCTCAAACGGTGACAGACAGTCTCAAGAAAATGGCTCAATCTTCACGCGAACACAAAGCGCTTGATGCAGACGTAAAAGCTGAGAATGGGCATGCTGTGCGCCTTTCATTCCGTGGAACAATTAACGATAAGTTGATTCCTGGAGGGTCTTCAGCTGATACCGTCCTTGAATTAGGCTCAGGTACTTTTATTCCTGGTTTTGAAGAGCAAATTGTTGGAATGAAAGCGGGAGATCAAAAAGATATCTTTGTGACTTTCCCGGCAGATTATGGTTCACAAGAACTTGCAGGAAAAGAAGCAAAATTTAGTCTTAAAATTGCAGAAGTCCTTGAAGTTGTTGAACCTAAAATAGATGACGAATTAGCTGTTAAGCTAAAGTTTAAGGATCTTGCAGAACTTAAAGATCAAGTTGAGAAAATGATCACAAAAGAGTATGATCAGCTTTCTTTCCTTGATATCAAGCGTAAGGTTCTTGATAAGTTTTCAGAAGAATTCCACTTTGATCTTCCAAAAGGGTTGGTTGAACTTGAGTTTCAATCAATTTGGCGCCAACTCGAAAATGAACTTCATCATGATCATCACCATGAAGAAGGGGAAACCTGTCAACATGGTTTAGATCCAAAAGAAGAAGAGAAATTAAGAAAACAATATCAAGGTATTGCTGAGCGGCGCGTCAGACTTGGTTTGGTGCTTGCTGAAATTGGACGAGAGAACCAAGTATCTGTTTCACAGAAAGAACTTGATCAAGCCGTTTATAATGAAGCCATCCGTTATAAGGGGCATGAAATGAAGGTTGTTGAATATTATCGCGATAATCCTCAAGCTCTAGCTTCTTTGCGGGCGCCAATCTTTGAAGATAAGGTGATCAAGCTCATTACTGAAAAAGTCGCTTTAAAAGATAAAGAGATCAGTGTTGAAGAACTTCAAAAAAGAATTAAAGAAATTACGGAAGGCGAGGATATGAACTAAGTTCATGCTCGCCCCACTAGAAATAGGAGGATTCAGTGGTAGACATCGTTAATCAATATGCCAATACGCTTGTGCCAATGGTGATTGAGCAAACAGCTCGTGGCGAGCGCTCATTTGATATTTATTCAAGGCTTTTAAAAGAACGTATCATCTTTCTTACAGGTGAAGTCAATGATGATGTCGCGAGCCTTATCTGTGCTCAGCTTTTATTTCTCGAGGGAGAAAATCCCAAAAAGGATATTTCTTTTTATATTAACTCACCTGGAGGTGTTGTTACTGCAGGTTTGGCTATTTACGATACCATGCAATATATCCGTCCAAGTGTCTCAACAATTGTATTAGGACAAGCAGCTTCCATGGGGGCTCTCTTGTTGTGTTCTGGGGAAAAAGGTAAGCGTTATGCGTTGCCAAACTCGCGTGTGATGATTCACCAACCTCACGGTGGTGCAAGAGGGCAAGCAACAGATATTGAGATTCAGGCTCGTGAGATTTTAAAGTTACGGGCTCGTTTAAATGGAATTCTTGTTGAGCGTACAGGAAAGCCTTTAAGCGTTGTTGAGGCTTCTGTTGAGCGAGATTACTTTATGTCTGCGGATGAAGCCAAAGATTTTGGACTTGTTGACGAGGTTATGGTTCATCACGCGGCGGCATAAAAAAGAAAAAATTATCTTGGGCGTTAACTTTTTATTATCCGGTTTTTGGCACTCTGAACGTGGGTAAATACAGCTCAGCTAGAATAAGGAATAAAGGCAAAAAGAAATGAGTAAAAACGACGATTCCGTTAAAGATACTCTTCACTGCTCCTTTTGTGGAAAAAGCCAGCATGAAGTTAAAAAGTTAATTGCTGGGCCAAGTGTATTCATTTGTGATGAATGCGTTGACTTATGTATCGAAATTATTCGAGAAGAGAATAAAGCCATTGGAATTTCTTCAAGTGAAGGAGGGATCCCCTCACCAAAAGAAATTGTAAAAGTTCTTAACGATTATGTGATTGGCCAAGCACATGCAAAGCGTGTTCTAGCTGTTGCTGTTTACAATCACTATAAGCGGATTAACTCAATTGGGCGTTCAAATGAGATTGAACTTGCGAAGTCAAATATTCTTCTCATTGGTCCAACAGGATGCGGAAAAACCTTATTAGCTCAAACACTTGCACGTATTTTGGATGTGCCATTTACAATTGCAGATGCCACAACTTTAACCGAAGCAGGTTATGTTGGTGAAGATGTTGAGAATATTATTTTAAAACTTTTACAAGCCGCAGAATATAATGTTGAAAAGGCTCAGCGTGGCATTGTCTATATTGATGAAGTTGATAAAATTTCACGAAAATCTGATAATCCTTCAATCACGCGAGATGTGTCTGGGGAAGGTGTACAGCAAGCCTTGCTCAAAATTATGGAAGGCACAATTGCTTCAGTTCCACCTCAAGGAGGCCGTAAGCATCCTCAACAAGAGTTTTTGCAAGTTGATACCACAAATATTCTATTCATTTGTGGAGGAGCTTTTGCAGGACTTGAAAAAATTATTGCGGCTCGGGGTAAAGGCTCCTCAATTGGTTTTGGTGCCGATGTAAAGTTGCCCGAAGATCGTCGTACAGGTGAAATTTTACGTGAAATCGAACCGGAAGACCTTTTGAAGTATGGCCTCATTCCTGAATTTGTTGGGCGTTTACCTGTTGTTGCTACACTCGAAGACTTAAATGAAGAATCATTAATTGAAATTTTGCAAACACCGAAGAATGCTCTTGTAAAACAATATCAAAAACTTTTTGAAATGGAAAAAGTGCATTTAGAGTTTACTGAAGACGCTTTGTCGGGGATTGCGCAGAAAGCGATTTCAAGAAATACTGGGGCGCGAGGACTTCGTTCAATTATGGAAGATATCTTACTTAATACCATGTTTGATCTTCCAGGACGTGAAGATATTGAAGAAGTTGTTATTAACCGTGAAGTTGTAGAAGGTAGAACCGAACCTTTGCTCGTCTATGGTGAAAAATTAAAAGACAAAAGAAGTCAAGCGTAGACTTTTTTAAATTTCTATTCCTTTATCTAATGACCCTGATTATACTACTTTAAATAGGGCATATGTAAATCATTTGAAATAAAAGAGGTTTGATCCTTGGCAAAGACGACTAAAGCTTTAGAGCTTCCGTATGGAACTTTATTACCAGTATTACCTTTAAGGGACATTGTAGTTTTCCCTCATATGATCGTGCCGTTATTTGTAGGGCGTGAGAGATCTGTTAAAGCGCTGGAAGCAGCGATGAAGCTGGATCATAGGATTTTGCTTGTCACGCAAAAAGAAGCAACGACTGATGATCCGAAAACGCGCGATCTTTATTCTTTTGGCTCTTTAGGGCAAATTATCCAACTTTTGAAGTTACCAGATGGTACCGTGAAAGTACTTGTAGAAGGTATTGATCGAGCTCGTATTTTGCGTTTTGATGAAAGTCTTGAGTATTTTCAAGCCTATGCAGAGGTTTTAGATTCAGGAATTATTACACCAACACCAGAGCTTGAAGCGCTTGCACGCACAGCTCTAGGGCTTTTTGAGCATTATTCAAAACTAAATAATAAGATTCCGCCGGATGTTCTTGTCTCGATTACGCGCATTGAACAACCAGATAAGCTCATTGATACAATTGCTGCGCATCTAACACTGCGGGTCTTAGATAAGCAAAGACTTCTTGAAATTTCGTCTCTTGAGGAGCGATTTGAAAAAATCTGCGCTTATATGGAAGGCGAGATTAGTGTTCTTCAAACAGAAAAACGCATTCGAACACGTGTTAAAAAACAAATGGAAAAATCTCAACGAGAATATTATCTCAATGAGCAGATGAAGGCGATTCAAAAGGAACTAGGCGAGAACGAAGAAGGAAAGGATGAAGTTTCTGAGCTTGAGCAAAAGATTGCAAGAACCAAGCTGAGTAAGGAAGCGAGGGCGAAGGCTCAAAATGAAATAAAAAAATTAAGAACAATGAGTCCCATGTCTTCTGAGGCAACAGTTGTTCGGAATTATTTAGATTGGCTTTTGTCGATTCCATGGAAAAAAAATACAAAAGTTAAGAATGACCTTGATAAAGCACAACAAATTTTAGATGAAGACCATTACGGTTTAGAAAAAGTTAAAGAGAGGATCATTGAATACCTTGCTGTCCAAACACGTGTTGGAAAGTTAAAAGGTCCTATCCTCTGTCTTGTTGGACCACCCGGAGTTGGAAAAACGTCTTTAGGTCGTTCCATTGCACGAGCAACAGGCCGTAATTATATTCGTGTGGCTTTAGGGGGCGTGCGGGATGAAGCTGAAATTCGAGGACATCGACGTACTTATATTGGTTCAATGCCAGGAAAGATTATTCAAGGAATGAAAAAGGCGGCATCCGCAAATCCCCTTTTCTTACTCGATGAGATCGATAAGCTTGGCGCTGATTGGCGAGGAGACCCCACATCTGCATTGCTCGAAGTTTTAGACCCTGAGCAAAACAATAGCTTTAACGACCATTACCTAGAAGTTGATTATGATCTCTCGGATGTGATGTTTGTGACAACGGCAAATAGCCTTAATATGCCACAACCTTTGTTGGATCGTTTAGAAATCATTCGCTTGCCAGGGTATACTGAAGAAGAGAAGACAGAAATTTGTCATCGTCATTTAATTCCAAAAGAAATGAAAGCGAATGGGCTTAAAGAGGGTGAATGGTCGATTAGTGATAAGGCCTTGCATCAGTTAATTCGCACCTATACGCGTGAAGCAGGGGTGCGTAATCTTGAGCGAGAGCTTGCTAATCTTCTTCGGAAAGCAACAAAAGAGATTCTCACAAAAAACGCTACAAAAATTGCGGTTACCGAAGAGAACCTTGAAACGTATGCAGGTATTCCCCGATATTCTTATGGTGTGAGCGAAAGTGAAGACCTTGTTGGCGTCACCACTGGGCTTGCTTGGACAGAAGTTGGCGGGGATATCTTGATGATTGAAGCTGTCATGCTTCCAGGCCGAGGCAAGATCAAGACAACTGGCAAGCTTGGTGAAGTGATGCAAGAGTCTGTTCAAGCTGCTGCAAGCTTTGTACGATCTCGCGCCACCCAGTTTGGTATTGAACCTCATTCATTTGAAAAACACGATATTCATGTGCACGTCCCTGAAGGCGCAACACCAAAGGATGGGCCTTCAGCAGGAATTGCGATGTGTACTTCTATAGTATCTGTTCTGACTGGAATTCCGATCCGTAAAGATATTGCAATGACAGGTGAGGTTACCCTTCGTGGGCGCGTTCTTGGAATAGGTGGACTTAAAGAAAAGTTGTTAGCGGCTTTAAGAGGCGGCATTAAGACAGTGCTAATTCCTTTTGATAATCAAAAAGATTTAGCAGAGATTCCTGAGATCGTTAAAAAAGGGCTACAAATTATTCCGGTTAAAAATGTGGAAGAGGTCATTAAGAATGCTCTTGTGCGGGTACCAGAACCAATTGATGGACGGGCCTCAATAGAGAATCGTAAAGAAGAACCGTTTAAGCATCAACAACCTCATGAATTAAGTTTTTAAGAGAAGCCTAGCTGGTTGGAATTATTCGTAGTGGATTGTTTCAAGTTTCATTATTATAAATGGGATAAAATTCTCCTTTTATATAAAACTTATATTGAACTAAAAGCATGGACAGAGCGATTGGCTCTTGGTCAATGCATAGATTGGAAGGTAAGATGATGATATTAAATTCTTTACGGTTAAAGTATATCTCTTTAATAGTTTTGAGCCCCTTAGTTTTAGAAGGGTGTTCTGTAGGAATGGCCCTTAACGGAGAGAAAGAGCCAGATTTAACCGTTATTCGTTAAGGAGCAACTAAGACTGAAATTGATCTTCAGTTGGGAGATCCCATTAAAGTAGATGCACTTGATAAAGGCTGGAAAAAATGTACTTACAGCTATAGCCTTGGAGATGAAGGAAGCGCTGGGCGCGCAATAGGTCACGGAGCCATGGATGTGTTGACGCTTGGTATTTGGGAGTTAGTAGGAACACCTATTGAAGGTTGTAGGGGGGATAAGTATCAAATCGCAATTACTTTTGATGAGAATGAAAGAGTTGTAGATTTAAAGCGCTCTGAAAAAAATAGAGAGTTAGTAAAAAGAAATTAAGCGGTGGCTTTTGAGCTAAGCCCCACCTTATTAAGGTGGGGCATTTTTACATAATTTATTTAATGTTTAACGCGATCAACCGAAGAGACTAATGAAGAGGCACGCAGGCTCGCGATAATACTGCCTAGGTGGTCGGCATCTTTAACTTCAATGTCGATGATGAATTCAAAGAAAGTGTCTCCCCGATGGCTAATTTTGAGGTTAGCTATATTTGCGTTGTGCTTACTAATGATTGTCGTAAGGTTAGCAAGGGCTCCAGGCTGGTTATTAACGACAACATTTGCGCGAGCAAGATAATGTTTTTGTTCATTGTGTGAATCCCACGCGACGTCAATCCACCGCTCGGGTTCATTGGCATAATTATTTAGATTCTCACAATCATAAGTGTGAATAGTAACTCCTGTGCCTGTCATCACAATTCCAACAATCTTATCGCCAGGCAATGGATGGCAGCATTTTGCATAGTGTACGGCCATTCCTGGGATAAGACCTCGGATCGAAATAATAGCATCTTTTTCTTTAGGGATAAATTTCGCTTTAGAGATAATAGGTTGTAGATCGTTCGGGGTCTTTGAACGAAAGTCAGGGTAAGCTGCCCGGATAACCTCATAGCTTGTGTGTTGTCCTTCTCCGATGATTGAAAATAGATCATCTGTGGTTTGGCATTTAAACTTGGCAAGAATGGTTTCAAGTATTTTTTCAGAAAATTCTAAGTTCTCATGATGAAAGGATTTTTGCAAAATTGAGCGTCCTAACTCAATGAACTGTGCACGTTGCTGGGTGCGAATGAAACGTCGAATATGGGCACGAGCTTTTCCTGTGACAACGAAGCGTTCCCAGGTGGGAGAGGGAGTTTGTGACTTCGAAGTTGTAATTTCAACTTGATCTCCATTATGAAGAATTGTGCGCAATGGAACCATTCGACCATTTATTTTTGCGCCGACACAATGGTTCCCGACAGCAGAGTGAATTGCATAACCAAAATCGATAGGGGTTGCACCTTGAGGTAGAGAAATAAGGTCGCCTGCAGGTGTGAAGCAAAAAACTTGGTCTTGGAACAACTCAAGTTTTGTGTGCTTAAGAAATTCTTCAGGACCAGCAGCATGCTCTATAATTTCCAAGAGGTTATGTAACCAATTGTATTGTTTATGATCGGTGTTTTTTCCTTGTTTATATTGCCAATGAGCTGCAACGCCATACTCAGCAATCGTATGCATTTCATGGGTTCGTATTTGTATTTCAATGCGATGTTTCAAAGGGCCAATCACACTGGTGTGAAGGGATTGGTAATTGTTAGGTTTAGGGGTACTAATGTAATCTTTAAAACGTGAAGGAATAACAATATAGCCGCTATGGATAATTCCAAGAGCTTGATAGCAATCTGGTATTGTATCAACAAGAATACGAAAAGCCATGATATCTGAGAGTTGTTCGAGGGCTACATTTTTCTGATGCATCTTGCGCCAGATGGAATAAGGTGTTTTTACGCGACCAGAAATTTCTGCTTTTAAGTAAGATTTTTTGAAGACATTTGTAAGTTCTTTTATAATATTTTTTACAATGTCTCCGCCTTCTCGTTCAAGAAAATTTAAGCGTGCAACAATCGATTCGCGCGCATCAGAATTTAAGATCTTGAAAGAAAGGTCTTCAAGTTCATCTTTTATATGATGCATCCCGATACGTTCCGCTAAGGGGGCATAAATTTCGATAGTCTCGCCTGCAATACGTCGGCGTTTATCTTCAGACGAAACATGATGAAGGGTGCGCATATTATGGAGACGATCCGCAAGCTTAACAAGCAATACGCGAATATCATTTGACATAGCAAGGACAAGCTTACGAAGGTTTTCGGCTTGTTTGGTTTGAGAGGATTGTAGCTCAAGCTGAGTTAATTTTGTGACACCATTGACAAGCCCTGCAATTTCATCATCAAATAATTTCCGTATTTCTTCAAGAGTCGCTCCTGTATCTTCCACAGTATCATGAAGAAGAGCTGTTATGATCGTTGCCTCATCCAATTTCATATTTGCTAAGATGTCAGCGACTTCAAAAGGATGAGAGAAATAGGGATCGCCAGAGGCGCGAACTTGTTCCCCATGAACTTTCATGGCAAAAAGATAGGCTCGATTGAATTTTTCTTCATCGAGGGTTGGATCGTAAGATCTTACTTTTTCAATTAAGTTACGTTGCCGCATCATGGTGTTGCTTTTTATAATTTACGCAAACACCGATCTTGAATTTCTAAAAAGGAGTTTTAGCCTGAACGTGTTCACGTTTATCCTTTGTATATGATAACAGCTTAACTAGGCTAAAGGGAAGTAGTTTCGTCTTTTTCTTCTTCTAAATCTTCATCATCAGATTCATCGTCAAAAGAAGAGGTAGGTTGTTGAAAACGTAATGTTTCTTGGGCAACAAAATCAGAAATCTCATCTTCTTGAGGATCGCTTTCAACTTGGATACGGAAAGAATTAATTAAACCATCCTTAAGCGTATCAGCCTCAACTGTGCCAACAGCAATTTCTCTTAGCGCAACAACAGGATTTTTATCATTATCTCTATCAACAGTTAGTAGAGAACCTGCTCCAATCTGACGGGCACGTTGCGAAGCAACCAAAACGAGTTCAAAGCGATTTGATACTTTGCGAACACAATCTTCAACAGTAACGCGTGCCATAAGTTTTTCCTTATTAAGTAGAAATACTAACCTTGTCTTGCTTTAAAGCGAGGATTTGTTTTGTTAATAATATAATTTCGGCCACGACGACGAATGATGCGACAATCTTTATGTCGTGTTTTCATCGATTTCAATGAGTTAACAATTTTCATTTGACCATCTCCAGTGTCATCATTCAACAATTAAGAGTTATATATGCTTTGAGGGCAAGGCGTTGTCAATACTTTTTATGATTTTTAAATTTCTTCTTAGAATTTGATTTCAATTTTGATTGAGATTTCGTGAGCTTCATACTTGGCCTTGTATTGGGGATCATAAGCGGCAGAGAAGAAGAGACTTGAATTTTCTTTATAATGGAAGCTGATTCCTGGAGAGATCTGATGCTGGGTCTTCTTGGAGCTTGAGGCAAGGAAGGATCTGGTTACATAACTTATAGAAATTTCCTTTTAATGTATCCCTAAATAAAGGGAAGAATGTTTATAGAGATGTCATTTTTAGCACCAGAAGAAAAGCATAGGTTATTTAAGAACAAGTCTTAGTCAAATTAGCCGTTTAATTAATTGGAATAAGGCTGAGACTTAGAGGTATTCTTAAAAAAACATCCAGAGGCCCAAAGGCCACTGGATCAAGTTAGGGGAAGACTAAAGGAGGAGAATTTCCTCCTCGTTATCTGACGCTTAATAAGGGGCGTCAAATTTCTTTTTCAAAATCCCGCCGAAGAAATGAAAGAGCCGAGAAACTTAAAACCCTCAGGCTCTCTCTGGGGGAGGGACTCAGATAAATTCTGTTTTCTACAAAGTTTATTCTAATAAGAGATAATTTCCATCTATTGTTCAGCTTAATCATAGTATAAAATTGCTTAAACAATCTTCTATCCATTTTTAGTTAAAGCTTTGTTTTAATTCCTTATTTTTTGTTCAAAGGTAATTTGTTGTAAATTTTCCTTTTTCTTTCATTTTATCATTGCTTATTAATATAATTAACACGTATATGTAAAAATGTCAACAGGTTGTTTAATTTTTTTTACAGATGAATTTGTTATGGATATTAATCGTTTAAAAGCATTCTGCCTTCTTTATGAATCTGGTGGATTTCAAGAAGCGAGTCGAAGGTCAAAGTCAAATCCTACGAGTATTCGCAGTAAAGTTGTTCTCTTAGAAAAAGAGCTTGGAACAAAGCTCATTGAAACTTCTGGACAAAGAGTTGTTTTTACAGCAGCTGGGCATCGCTTTCATAAGGAGGCTTTGCAGATTATTGATTTTTCAACAGCGCGACTTGATAATTTTAAAGCAGAACAAGAAGGATTTTATGATAAAATTATCATTGCGACAACTCATGCAATCGCTTCTTTATGGCTTCCTGCTGTCTTGCCTAAATTCAGAGCATCATTTCCAAAAACGGCTATTATCGTTAAATCATCAGATGAGCAATTTAATCTTTATCAACGTGAAGCGGATGTCTCAATCGCAGCTTTTGATGATTCTAGACCTCAAGAAGACGACTTGAGGCACCTTCTTTTAACAAATTATTATATGAATCTTTATGCAAGTGAAGAATATCTTAACCAGTATGGAGTTCCTGCAACAATTCAAGATTTACAACATCATACAATGATTAGTTTTGGTAAAGATATTCCTTATCCTTATCCTTCGATTAACTGGCATCTTGAATTTCTTCCTTCAACTTTTGTCTCCCTTATTCAAGTAAACTCAGGAGCTGCCATATTAAAAACTGTTCAAAATGACCTTGGTATTGGCTCAATATCTCAAAAAGGAGCAGAGACGAGTGAAAAGAAACTAGTGAGAATCCTTCCTAATCTTCTCACCGGCCCAACTTTGAACATCACATATAACTTTCCCAAAACAAGAGCTGAAGAGCCTCTTATTAAGAAGCTATACGAAATTCTGAAGTCTTCTTTTGAGTGAGATCTTTTTCACTTATAAACCAAACAATAACTTTTCTTTCGCCTGAAGTAACGCGTGTGACCTCATGTGAGAGGGCACTACTGGTTACAAGCAGAGTATGTTTGGGAACTTTAAAGCTTTTGATATTGTTGTTTTTATCTCTTACTCTAAATTCACCACCTTCGTATTCTTCTGTCATATGCAAAATAAGCGAGAATTTATAATCAGGGCAACTATCATTATCACAATGCATAGAGATAAAATCTCCTTCTTGATAATGATGAATTTGCACACGATCTATAAAATAATTTTTCATTTCTAAGCGGTGCTGAAGATAATGACAAAGCTCTGGTTTAAGTAATAATTTTAGGAGGGGTTTATTATAATTAGTTGGATCTCCTGCTTTCTTCGCTCGCATGACCTTTAATGATAAAGTCTCATCGGTATCACCCTTCTTAGGAGCTTCATACTCTGCTTTGTTAACAATTTTTTCCAGGGCTTGCCATTCGTTAATTGTGAAAGGAAGCTCTTCTTCATTGATAAGAATTGCATAGGGTAAAGTTGTATTTTTAAGCATAGCTTTTGTCCTTCAAGATTAGATTTAAGACTCCGCCCAACATGATGATCATGATCCCTAAAGCCCCAGCGTTTGTGAGGGTTAATCCTTCAAACAGCCAAGATAATAACAAGGCAATGGCAGGTGTGATAACCCATACATAAGCTGCAAATCCAGCGCCTTTTCGAGTCAGCAGAATTTGATATAAAATAAATATAAGCGTTGAAAGTACGGTAAGTGCTAAGAGTGAAATAATGAACTCTTGCTCAAGAGGGAATAAAAGTTTTCCTAATTTTATATGGGCATAAATAAGAGAAAAACTGCCACCCCATAACATAGAAAAGCCGACGGCCCAAACAGGGGCAATAGTTGTTTTCTTAAAATATTGACTTAAATTCGCGCCAAGCGATGTAAAAAACATACTGCAACAACATAATAAAACACCTTTTCCTATTGAAATACCAAAGTTGTTATCTTTATGGTCTCCTAAAAATAGAAGGACTATTCCTATAAAGCCGACGAGTGTAACCAGTATTTTTTTTGAGGTATATTTTTTCTTAAAAAACAAAGATTCCAACAAGGTATTTGGAATAACAAGCATTGAAAGTATAGCTGCAACAATGCCACTTAAGACATAGTTTAAAGCATAATAAGCTAAGATATAATTGATGCTAAACATACAGATCCCTTGAACGATAAAAACACCTTGTGTTTTAAAGTTGATGGGACGATGTTTGTATCTTGAAATAAAAGCGAAGAGTATTGTAAGAATGCCCGCCATGATAAAACGGTAGGCTACTGCCATTTCGGGAGGGAGGTATTTCACTTGAGATGGCCCAAAGATCCACCCCATCCCACCTAATAAACTACAAGCTATAAAAATACTCGAGTTAGTAGAAAGCATTATTAATATTCCATATTTTTAAGCATGATAAACCTTAAATAAACTTACTTTCAACTTTAATCTTTTTTACCAACAGAATAGTAAAAAAAATCAAAATGTTTAGCTTATTCATTTATCATGTATAATTATTAAAAAGAATAATAGAAAAAAGTGGAAAGTTAATAAGTAACGGAAATTGATGAGAGTTTTTTAATGGTGGTGTTCTTTGTTAGTTTAATCAAACTATCTTCAATGATTGATTGTTAAAACTAGGGACGCGTTTTAAGGCCTATAAAGACTTATCATATTTAATCACTAAGACATTTTATTGCAAAGTAACAAGAATTGTTTTAGCGTTGATATAAATAAAGCTTACTCAAGTTAACAGTGTATTTCTTATTTGTATGATAAGTAAAAGCCAAGTGAGGGTATGTTAAGATCGACACTAAATTTTATAAAGATTTTTATGATAACGCACCAGATATGTTTGTGTCGGTTAATGCCTCAAACGACAAAATCATAGAGTGCAACCAAGCTCTTATTAATACACTCGGCTATACAAAAGAAGAGCTTCTTGCTCTCGATTCTATAGCAGAACTTTATCACCCCGATTCGCTGAGTACGAGAGATGTCATCATCCGAGAATACAAACAAAAAGGCGTCGTAAAAGACAAGGAAGTCATCCTTAGAAAAAAAACGGGCGAAAAGCTATATGTCTCATTTAGTGTGACAGCGGTCAAAGATAAAGAAGGCAATATTCTTTATAGTCGAGGGATCTGGCGTGATATTACAAAATTGATTGAAAAACGGCAAAACCTGAACAAACTTAATGAAACATTAAGAGCAAAAAATGAGCAACAGGCAACCCTTTTTCATATTTTGTCGCATGATATTCAGTCTCCCATAAGAACTGTTGAACATCTGTCTCAATGGATCATTGAAGATAAAAATAATATTTTAACACCTGCGTCTTTAGAAAATTTATCAATGTTGCGGCTGGTTAATAAGCAAGCCTATAAATTAACACAAGACCTTGTTTCTTTATTCGTCAACGACTTAAAAGAGATTCCAAGCACATTTAACCTTCTGCGTGCAATCGAGGCTATTAAACGACGAGTTTTTCTACCTGATAGCTTTAAAATTAGGGTTTCAAGTCCAATTTCTACTTTTAAGACGTTCAATTTTTTACTAACTGAAGTCCTCTATAATCTCATTTCAAATGCAGTAAAGCACCATCATAGTGCTAAGAAAGGCGAAATTAATGTAGAGGTTGAAAATCAAGGGAGCCAGCTTTTAGTGAAGATAAGTGATAATGGACCAGGAATTAAGGAAGATTTAAGAGAAGTTATTTTTGAGCCTTTAAAGAAATTTCATGGAGATCATAATATTGAAGGATATGGAATGGGGCTTGCGATTGTGAAAAAAATTACAGATCAAATTGGCGGTAAAATTAATTTTACAAGTGTTGTTGGTAAGG
Source organism: Caedibacter sp. 38-128 (assembly GCA_001898705.1). Taxonomy (GTDB): domain Bacteria; phylum Pseudomonadota; class Alphaproteobacteria; order Caedimonadales; family Caedimonadaceae; genus Paracaedimonas. The sequence goes on along the minus strand of MKUU01000016.1, from coordinate 10,863 downwards.
GAACAACGTTTTGTCTTTTGTGGCCTGTATTCGATGAAATAAAAGAAGCGTGTTAACTTTCTTCACACAACCATTCTAATCGAACATAACCTTCTTTAAATTCAAAAATTTTTAAAAGCATTTCTAAAGTAGGTACTATTTTTTCTTGGATTTTCCAAGGTGGATTAACAATGATAAGACCAGTTCCATTCAAGGATTCTGGTGTAATTGGTGGTTTTCGCAAGAATTCAACAGTGAGAATTTTAGGGATTTCTAGCTCTTTAAGTGCAGCATAAAATTCTTTAATAGGTTTGAGGTCTTTAATGGGAAACCATATCATATAAATTCCTGTGGCAAATCTTCTATAACTTTCTTGTAAACCATTAACCAGCATTTTAAACTCATTCCGTTCTTCAAAGGGAGGGTCAATTAAAATGAGTCCTCGTTTCTCTTTGGGAGGAAGCAGAGCTTTAAGTGAATTATAGCCATCTTGATGAAATACTTTTACCTGAGGATCTTTATAAAAGAGCTGGGCTAAATTTTGAAAGTCTTCAGGATGAAGTTCAGACAACCATAAGCGGTCTTGAGGTCTTAAAAAAGCACGCGAAATTAGTGGAGAACCAGGATAAAATCCAGTTTTTTGATTTTGTATTACTTTTAAATAATGCTCAAAAAAACTTTTGTCTTGAGAAGAAAGGAGTAACTTTAAAATACCTTCTTGCGCTTCATTGGTTTTTGAGGCTTGTTGTGATTGAAGATCATATATTCCTATTCCTGCATGAGTATCAATAATTGAAAAAGCTTTTTCTTTTTCATGCAATTTTTGAAGAAGAAGCGTTAAGACACAATGCTTTACAACATCTGCAAAATTTCCTGCATGATAGATATGTCTGTAGTTCATTAAAGTGGTAAGCTTATCATGACAAGGAGTCCTCCTTGAGTTGATTTTTTAAGTTCAATAGTGCCGCCATGTCTTAAAATAATATCTCGGGTAATTGCTAAACCAAGGCCAGAACCTCCTGTTTCTGAATTACGAGAACCTTCCAAACGATAAAAGGGTCTGAACACAGCTTCTCTTTTTGATGTCGGAATGCCTGGGCCATCATCTTCGAAATATATTTTAATATCTTCAGAAGTTAAGTGTGTCGATATCCAAAGAGAATGAGCATACTTTAAAGCATTTTCAATAATATTTGTAAAAGCGCGTTTCAAGGACAAGGTATGAGCCGTAATATAAACAGATTTTGAAGGAGTAAATGAAATAGGTTTTCCAGGGAATAGAGAGGTAACATTTTGTAAAAGAGATAGAATTTCTGTTTCTTCAAAAGGCCCATCTTCTTCGCCTTTTGCAAAAGCTAAGTAATCTTCAATCATTTTATTCATTTCGCGCACATCATGTTGTAAATCTCTTATGGATTGAGAGTCGCCTAACATGGCTAACTGAAGTTCCATTCGGGTTAATGGTGTTTTTAAGTCGTGCGAGACACCAGCGAGCATTTCAGTTCTTTGTGTTATTTGACGTTGAATACGTTCTTTCATTGAAATAAAAGCATATGTAAGCTTGCGAACTTCAAAAGATCCTGCGGGTTTGATCGCTATAATTTCTCGTCCTTTACCGAAATCATCGACGGCTTCAGCTAATCTTTTTAAGGGCTTGATCTGATTTCGCATAAAAAGGATTGCAATTGCTAAAAATAAAAGAGGAGTCGCGACGGCCCACCATAAAAGAAGAGAAGTTGTTTTTGGCGCTAAATGCTTCAATTTTTCATTTAAAATGAAGTTACCTTTAAGTGTTTGAACGGAAATAGAAATATCCTCATCCTTTAAACTGATTAGGAAAGTAAATGGAAGTTTTTTTTCTAGTTCTTGAGTTAATATTTTTCCGTAAGGAGCGAATAAATTTTTCCTTATTAAAGGGTGGCCATTATCATTTTCTCCTATTTCAAGTGACAATTCAAAATGGTTGAAGATGTAATTACGTAAAGGTTGAAAATGTTCCTTAAGGTTAGGAGTGTCTAAAACAACATTAACTGCTTCGGCTGTTCGAAGAGAAATGTTTCTTGCAAGAAGCTCTGTCACTTTTTCAAGGTGCCGATCGACAAAGATATAGGTTGTAATCATCTGAACAAATACGACAGGTGCGATAACAATGATTAAAGTGCGCCCAAAGAGAGTTTTAGGAAGAAATTTCTTAAAATATTGAAAAGGATGTAGTGCAGAGATCATATTATATCAGGCCTCAAGACATATCCTTGATGCCTCACTGTATGAAGGTAAAGAGGTTGCTTAGGATCTTTTTCAATTTTTTTACGGAGCCTTGTAATTTGGACATCTACGGTTCTTGGGCTTAAACTGACCCCACTTAATTCAGCTAGCTTCTCACGACTAATAGGGACTCCTGGCTGTTGAGAGAAAATATTCATTAAAGTAACTTCCAGAGAAGTTAGATGGATTGATTTGTCACCGCATTTGAGAGTGGCTCGAGTCGGATCATAGGTAAGCATGCCTAGACGTATAGCAGAACCAGGATAGGTTAATTTAGATTTTCTTTGAAGAAGATTACGAATTCTCAAAAGAAGTTCGCGAGGTTCAAAAGGCTTTGCAAGATAATCATCTGCCCCAGCTTCTAAGCCTTCAATACGATGATCTACTTCTCCCATGGCAGTCAACATCAAAACAGGAATGTCATTTTTCTTGTCATGTCGAAGCCATTTTAAAAATTCAAGGCCTGATTCTTCTGGCATCATAAGGTCGAGGATAATAAGATGAGCTTCTTGGGCTAATTTTTGTCGCGCTTCTTGGGCAGAAGCAGCTACTAAGACTTGATAACCATTTTCCTCAAGATATTTTTGTAAAAGCTCTCGGAGGCGACGGTCATCATCAATAACAAGCAAATGAGAAGTTGCAACCATGGTAATAATCTACTTAAGATAAAATTTAAGCCTTGCAGCTTCACGTTAAGTAATGTTTTCTCTATAGTCCATAAGTTAGAAAAAAGGAAGTCCTAAAGGAGAATTAAATGACAGAGACCACTTTTGATGTCGTCATTATTGGCGCAGGCCCTGGCGGCTATGTGACAGCTATTCGGGCTGCACAGCTTGGATTTAAAACTGCCATTATTGAAGCAAATCATCTTGGGGGGATTTGTCTTAATTGGGGATGTATCCCAACAAAAGCTTTACTGCGGTCAGCAGAAATCTTTGATTATATGCGTCATGCCGATAATTTTGGATTGAAAGTTGAAAAGGTGGGATTTGAGCTGACAAAGATTGTTGAACGCTCAAGGCAGGTTGCAAGCCAGCTTTCAAAAGGAGTTGAGCACCTTTTGAAAAAAAATAAGGTTACAGTTTATAATGGATATGGAAAGCTTAAAGGTAAACAAGGGGATCTTCATAAAGTTGAAATAGCCCGAGAGTCAAAGGCCTTAGAAGTCCTGCTTGCAAAAAATATTATTATTGCAACAGGGGCTCGCGCACGGACGTTACCAAACCTTCAAGCGGATGGGGAGAGTATGTGGACCTATCGAGAAGCTATGGTACCTAAAAAAATGCCAAAATCTTTGTTGGTGATAGGATCCGGCGCTATAGGGATTGAGTTTGCAAGTTTTTATTGCTCTTTGGGAGCAGAAGTAACTGTTGTTGAAGTTGTTGACCGTATCCTTCCTGCTGAAGATGAGGAAATTTCTTTAATGGCGAAAAAAATGCTTGAAAAACGAGGGATTAAATTTCACTTAGCGACAACAGTCACTTCTGTAACAAAAATTTCTCAAGGACTAAAAGCGATCTTAGAGAGTGGAGGAAAACAAACTGAGCTTGCAGTTGAAAACGCAATTTTATCTGTTGGAATTGTTGGAAATGTCGAGAATTTAGGACTTGAAAACACAAAAGTGAAAATCGAGAATTCGCATATTGTTGTTAACGAATGGGCAGAAACCTCAGAGCCAGGCATTTATGCTATTGGTGATGTAGCAGGTGCCCCATGGCTTGCACATAAAGCAAGCCATGAAGGAATTTTGGCGATTGAAAAAATTGCTGGACATAAAGATATCCATCCGATGAAACGTGAAAATATTCCAGGATGTACTTATAGTACACCACAAATTGCAAGTATTGGTCTTACTGAGAAGAAGGCCAAAGAGCAGGGGTATGAACTTAAAGTTGGCCGTTTTCCGTTTATGGGAAATGGTAAAGCTATTGCTCTTGGTGAGCCTGAAGGGCTGATCAAAACAATCTTTGATGCTAAAACAGGGGAATTATTAGGAGCTCACATGATTGGGGCAGAAGTCACAGAATTAATTCAAGGTTATGCTATTGCTAAAACATGTGAAGCGACAGAAGCAGAATTAATGTCAACTATTTTTCCGCATCCAACCCTGTCAGAGATGATGCATGAATCTCCTTTGGCTGCCTTTGGGCGTGGACTTCATTATTAAAGGGTTATTAAGGTGACAGAACGTGCTTCTTTAAAGAAACCTGATTGGATACGTGTAAAGGCGCCTGTTTCTCAGGAATATCATGGGACACGTGACCTTATTAAGGCTCATAAACTTAATACCGTCTGCGAAGAAGCTGCCTGTCCTAATATTGGCGAGTGTTGGGCTAAAAAGCATGCAACGATAATGATTTTAGGGAGTGTTTGCACGCGCTCATGTCGTTTCTGTAACATCGCAACAGGAAGGCCTGATCAGCTTGATCCCCATGAGCCTCAAAGAGTTGCTGAAGCACTTGCAAAGCTAGGGCTTTCTCATGTTGTTATAACCTCAGTTGATCGAGACGATTTATCTGATGGAGGAGCTCATCATTTTGCTCAGGTGATCAAAGGAATTCGCCAGATGTCACCTAATACAACAATTGAGATTTTAACGCCTGATTTCTTACGAAAAGAAGGCGCTTTGGAAGTTGTGGTTGAAGCTCAGCCGGATGTTTACAATCATAATGTTGAAACCGTTCCACGTCTTTATGCAAGTGTACGCCCAGGAGCTCGTTATTATCATTCTATTAATCTCTTACACCGCGTGAAACAGTTAAATCCAAATCTCTTTACAAAATCTGGCCTGATGGTGGGATTAGGAGAAACGAAGCAGGAAGTCTATCAAGTTATGGATGATCTTCGGTCAGCAGATGTCGATTTTTTAACAATTGGCCAGTACCTTCAGCCAACGCCCCAGCACCATGAAGTTATGCGATTTGTGGAACCTGACGAATTTAAAGATTATGAAAGTATGGCACGTGGAAAGGGGTTTTTAATGGTCTCAGCCTCTCCTTTGACGCGCTCTTCGTATCATGCGGGAGAGGATTTTGAGAGACTTAAGCAAGCCCGTAACGCTGAAGTAAGTTCATATGAGAATATCATATGATCATTCATACTGATCAGAAAGTTTTGCCCTATTCCCAAGAACAGCTATATGAATTGGTTGCCGATATTGAGCGTTATCCTGAATTTTTGCCATGGTGCCGGGAGGCCATAATTCATCAGCGACAGGACAATAAACTCATTGCTGAGCTTAAAATTGGGTATAAGCTCTTTCAAGAAGCTTATATGTCAGAAATAACGTTGATGCCAACAACAGAAATTAATGTGCAGTATGCAAAAGGTCCCTTAAAGCATTTAAGAAATCAATGGTATTTTCACTCTCTAACGCCTAAGACGTGTCAGGTAGATTTTGAAATAGAATTAGAACTGAGATCTTTTTTACTTCAAAAAGCAATTGAAAGTGTTTTTACGCCTATTGCATTTCAAATGTTAAATGCTTTTGAAGCAAGAGCTAAGGTGCTTTATTCTTAGACTAAAAAGTTCTGGTTTTTTCATGCTAGAGATTTAAAAGATCGATGGTGTGATCGCTCAACTTTTGATTTTCTTCTCTAATTTATTTTCTCATTAAATAAAAAATATATTTTGCAAATATATTTTCATTATTAATTTTTTTTAAATAAATAAAAATTATATTTTATCTTGATGTTAATTTATGTGGAGTTATTTATTGTGGATAGGCATTTTTTTAAAATAAAAAAATATATAATATTAATAATGTTTGTTTCATTATTTAAAGTAAGTAATTGCTTTTCATCACATGATTCATTTAAACAAGAGACACAAGAGGAAATGAAATCTCTTGGGTATTCTTCTTCTTGGTGTCCTTTAACTTATCAAATTACAAATCAGCGTGAGCCGCATCTTTCTCAAGAATTTATCAACATGTATGATCATACGAGGACAATCATGAGTGGAATTGTTCAGTATTATTCAGATTTCTTTTTATCGGGAGAAGTGCCAGAGAACCTTAAATTGGGTACTTCAACAGAAGTGTTTCTTATGGATGTTGATAAAGGGCAAAGTTCTGGAACAATTTCTTTTCATGATTCTTTTTCGATACTTATGAGATCTACACGAGAATTTATTCATTCAAAATATAGTGGTTTATTAAGTGAAGATAGTAAAAATAAAATGCCAGATTTGGCCAAACAAGCGCTCGAAAAAGCTGAATCTTTAGGAAAAGAAGAAATTCGCCATCGATCTCATAGTGTTTGGTATATATTGATGTTCTTACATTCTTTTGAGAGGCGTGTGAGAGAAAATATTGAAAACTTTTCTCAAAAAACATGGAAAAAAGATAGGGAAATTTTAGAGTCTTCTGTAAAGGACGTGCAAACAAAATTTTCTCAAGGTACAGAAAAAGATGAGCCTCAAAATTTAAAATCTGAAGAAAAAGGATATATTGAAGCTATTAGAATTTTGAATGGCGAGATAAGTAAAATTAATTCTTCTCTTAAAAAAGCAAAAGGAGAAATTACAAAATTCCATGAAAAGTATTCTGATATATTACGTGCTCCTGGAACAGGTCATCTTTCTTGGAGGTCTTTCTTATATAGTTGTTACGTACCAATAGAGCATCCTCGCATCCGAGAAGATAAAGAAGAAATTCGTCCTCTACTTGAGCCTGAAGATGTGAAAAATGCTTATAGATTATTGTTGATAGGGCTAGATCTGCAGGAACAAGAAAATACAAGTGAGGATGAGGGGGGTATTTCCATGGACGAACCTGAAGAAAATCATGGAAAACAAGAAGAAGATGGTTTGGAGAGGGTATCTTTAGAAAAAGAGGAAGGCGCATTACAAGTTCCTCATGATACATTAGAGACAATAATTTTTGGTAAGAAAGATAAGAGTTGATCTAAAGAATATAAGGCCGTTGTATTATAAGACGTAAAACAGTCTGTTCTCTTTTTAGATCTTAAGACTATAAAAATTAGATGCTAATACTAAAAAAGACCTAGCAAAAGTAAAAGAGAAAAATCTTTAGAATATTTTTAAGAAAAAATAAGCCTGTAAGGTGAGACCTTATAGGCTTATTTTGAAACTGTTAAATGATTACTTATTGACAGCTTCTTTAAGTTCTTTTCCTGCACGAAATGTAGGAGTTTTTGTAGCAGGAATTTTAATTTCTTGACCTGTACGAGGATTGCGTCCTGTACGAGCCGCTCTTTTGCTTACACTGAAAGTACCAAATCCAACGATACGAACATCTTCACCTTTCTTTAAGCTACCTTGAATAGATTCAAGAACTGCTTCGAGGGCACGCTCTGCTTCTGCTTTTGTTTTAAAGTGTTGAGAAATTGTAGCAACTAATTCAGACTTTGTCATATTTACTTCCTTCTTTGTTAAAACTTAAAGACTCTAACATTAAACAATTAGCTTGATAAGAGCTAATTAGCAAACATAAAATATATAGAATTTTAAAGGATTTTTTTATTGATTGTTTGGAAAATATTTATAAAAAGAAATAATAAAACAGTGAAAACGTAATCTTTGCACAGCGAGATTTATTTAACATTAGCATCTAGAAGACTAGATTTCTGAATATTTGTGATTAACTCAGTAATAATTTATCTAATTCACCGCTTTGATCAAAAGAAGCTAAATCGTCATATCCACCAATGTGGATGTTATTAATAAAGATTTGAGGCACTGTTTTACGGCCGCCTGATTTTTCAATAAGTGCAAGGCGATCTTGGGGATCTGAGACATCGATTTCTGTAAATGTAAGACCTTTTCTTGTTAAAAGATTTTTTGCAAGCGTACAATAGGGGCAGACTCGTGTAGAATAAATAACAATACTCTTTTGTGCGGTCATATCAGCCTCAAATTTCTGGTTTAATAACTCTTGCTAATGTTAGTATATCTACTTGTTTAGCGCCAGATTTTTTTAGAATCTTAGTACAAGCCCGTACAGTTGCGCCTGACGTGAAAACATCGTCAATGAGCAAAATATGCTTATCACGGATAAGCTGGTTATATTTTTTGTTTAATTTAAGAACATTAGAAACGTTTTTTTCACGTTCTTTAGCCGTTAAGTCGCCTTGTGGTGGGGTTCTATGGGTACGCTCAAGAAGATCAGGTAAATGGGGTATTTTTGCTTTCTTGCTGAGTTTACGGCTTAAAAGAGCGGCTTGATTATATCCTCTATAGACAAGGCGGCTCCAATGCAAAGGGATGGGGGCAAGATATTCAGCTTGTTGAAATAGTTCATCGCCAGCTTGATAAAGCCATTCAGCAAAGAGAGGGGCTATATGAAGTGCATCTGAATGCTTAAAGCGTAGAATCATAGGCTTGCTTGCTTCATTATAATATATGGCAGCACGTGCCCTTGTGAAAAGAGGCGTTTTACGAGCGCAAGGGCCGCAAATATTCTCATTCTCAATTTGAATATTAAAAGGAAAACCACAAAAGAGGCAAAATGGTTTGCTAATAAAGGCAATTTTTTCCCAGCACCCTGCACAGAGGCCTCCTTGTTGAAATACAGGTGTATGACAATTAATGCATTGAGGTGGTAAGATAAAATCAAGTAATTTTTTGCAGGGCTTTTTGAGGAAATGCGATATCATAGTAAGTTTGCTTGACGGGATGCCTCGGATGCGAAAAAGGCGTCTTCAATTGAAAGTTGGACACGATTCTGACCTAGCCAAGAATCAAGTTTTAAGGTCCCGAGTATGTGGAAAAAGCGCCCCGAATGGTTTAAGAGGGCAGGGCCTAAAGTTGTTTCATAGCTTTTAAAAGCAATAGCTTGCAGTCGACTTCCTTCTAAGGTCCCTAAGTGACATTTGATGTGGCTGTTGCCAACGATTTCAGCATGAAGAATGCGGATATTTGAAAACACAAATCGTGGGGTAGGATTGCCTTGTCCATAAGGGGCTAACCGTTCCAATTTGTGCAATAATTCAGGCGTGGCTGAGTCAAGTGAGAGATAGCCGTCAATTGTTAAATAGGGAGTCATATCAATCTTAAACGCTTGAATACGTTCATTTAAAAAGCTTTTAAAAGGCTCAAGTTTTGATTTCTCAATTGTAAATCCTGCTGCCATGGAGTGCCCCCCTCCGGCGAGAATAAGATTCCTTTGGCGTGCGGCTTGGATAAGGGATCCTAGATCAATGCCAGGAATGGAACGACCCGAACCTTTTCCAATATCATTCTCATCAAAACTAATAACCAATGTTGGGCGATGGTAATGATCTTTGAGTCGGCCTGCGACAATCCCGATAACTCCGGGGTGCCATTGTGCACTTCCAACAATTAAAATAGAGTTTTGGTTGGCTTCAATTTCTGCTTGAAACCGCGCTTCTTTAAGAACTTCTGCCTCAATGGCTTGGCGTTCACGGTTAAAAACTTCAAGTTCTTGCGCAATTTTTTGAGCTAGAGCTGGGTCATCCGTGGTTAAAAGGGTAACACCATGAGTCGATTTTCCGACGCGACCTCCAGCATTGATGCGAGGTCCTAACATAAAGCCTAAGTGATAAGCTGAAGGAGCTTCTTGTAAGCCGGCTGTATCCATCAATGTTTTAAGGCCCAAATTTTGTCGTTGAGCCATCACTTTTAATCCTTGGGTAACAAAAGCACGATTAAGCTTTTGCAACGGCATGACATCACACACTGTTCCTAAGGCGACTAAATCAAGAAATTGTAGAAGGTTGGGTTCAGGGAAAGATTTGAAATAGCCTTGTTGACGTAGGGTTCGATTAAGCGCAATGAGTAACAAAAAACTGACACCAACGGCAGCTAATGTTTGACATGAACTTTCTTGATCTAAGCGGTTAGGGTTCACAATTGCAGTCGCTGGTGGTAATTTTGGCTCTCCGATATGATGATCGATGACGATGACATCAAGCCCCATGTTTTCAGCTGCTTTGAGGGGGGCGTGAGAAGTTGTTCCGCAATCGACAGTGATGATCAAGTGTACACCGGATTGCCGAAGTTTTTCTATGGCAAGTATATTGGGGCCATAACCTTCTTGAAGACGATCGGGAATATAGAAATCTACATGAAGATCAATTTGTTTAAAATAGCGGTATAGGAGGGCTGTTGACGTTGCTCCATCTACATCATAATCGCCAAAAATGCAGATCTTTTCTTTTTTTTCAATTGCCTGAATGATCCTTTGGACGGCATTGTTTAAATCATGAAGGTGAGAGGGGTCAACGAGTAAGTTTTTTAAAGAGGGAGTTAAAAAATCAGGAGCTTCTTCAAGTGTGATGTTTCGACTTGCAAGAAGTCGCCCTACAATTTCAGGTTCGTCTAAGCGTTGGGAAAGGGCAAATGCAAGGCGGTCATCGCACGCCTTTTCTTGCCAGCGCTTTCCTGTAATTGATGTAGAGCATGAAAAATCAAGCATTATGAAATTCTAAAGTAGGTTTTGTCTTTGAGCAAGGCCTTATAAAATAGCTTTATAAACGACACAATAAAAAAATATAAATAAAAGGAGAGATATTCAGGTTGACATCTTCGTAGAAATCCTTATAGATCGCCATATAAGTTATAATGCTTTCATCTTCGTCTGGAGGGATGGCCGAGCGGTCAAAGGCAGCAGACTGTAAATCTGCCGACGTATGTCTA
>MKUU01000015.1 GCA_001898705.1 Caedibacter sp. 38-128 | reverse complement strand
CTCTCCTTCATGTAAACATTAACCCATCTCAATTCAATCTGTCCGTTTTATTGTAGCAAGATCAGTTTGAGTTTTAAGTATCGTAGGGAAACTTTTGGGGCATACTCAGGCAGCAACAGCTCAACGCTATGCTCATTTAGCAGATGAGCCTTTAAGAAAAGCGACAAGTTTATTTGGGGACAAGCTTAAGAAACTTACTTCACAGAAAATAATTAACTAAAAATATTGAATAAGCAAAAATGATAAGTTTAACAACTTAATATTTTGTGTAGTTTTTGGATATTCTGAAGACGGTAAGACTCCTTAAAATACGAAGGATTGATGCCGCAGAATGATTGATGAGTGAACAATGAATAAGTTCAAAAAGCTTTACCTGAATTTATGGTATGGTATAATAATTATGTACCCTATCAGGCTTTGGGTTATCGTATCCCCTCAAAAGTGTTGAAGCTCCAGCCTGATAGAATGTGGATGACTTGCTCCGCAAACCCCACAGGTTCAACAACAACAAAAGAAAAGATGATACACTCTCTTATCTTACGGGACTAATGATCCTAGCATTGGAGGCAGTTCCAAAGAAAGCCATATTGAGGAAGAGGTGAATGATACCCCCTCTATTCTTTTATAGAAAAAAATTCTTTTTGATGAGGATATAAGATAAGATGCATACCCTATCAATTCCTTTGAGGGCTGAAGTTCATATTTGGTCTGCTTGTCTTACAGAAAATGAGTATGATCTTTCTTATTTTTCTGCTCTTCTTTCAGAAGACGAGCATCAAAGAGCAGACGGCCTTAAATTCACAAAAGACAAATATGCTTTTGTCATTTCTCGAGGAATTTTGAGATGTTTATTAGGGCGCTATTTAAAAGAAGATCCTCACCAGATAGACATCCTCTATGGTCTCTGGGGAAAACCTTGCCTCTCTTCAAAATATTCTTTACGTTTTAACCTTTCTCACTCAAAAGATTACGCTTTATATGCTTTCACAGTTTATGATGAAGTTGGAATAGATTTAGAACACATAGATCCATCCCTTGAAGTTGAAGAACTAGCTCAAACTATCTTATCATCCCAAGAAAAACCCTATTGGGCAAAAATAGATCCAGAGGATAAAAGTTCTGCCTTTTTTAAACTCTGGGTTTACAAAGAGGCCTCCTTAAAGGCTTCTGGGAGGGGGTGGTTGAGTCACCAACAAGAGCTTCCTTTACCTATCCTTGAGAATATCTCTCAAGCTTCTTGTCCTCATATAGAAAATAATAACATTACCTCTCCCCATTACTTTGAAGTCATTCCTGGATATGCAAGTGCTTTCTGTGTTGAAAGATCTTGTGTGCGTCCCTTCTACTATACATGGGACTTGCATCTTTAAAAGGATATCTTCATAGTATATCAGTTTAGACTGGAATTGCTATTCGGACTAAACTGGATTTAGTGTTCGAATTAACCAGAATACGCAGTATATGATATGAAAACTGGAGGAGATAACGCAGGTTTATGGAAAATTCTAAAATAACATATGATTCTTGTCCTATCCTATTATCTTCTCAACACATTTTCTTACATCTTCAGAGCCTCGCCAATAAGATTGAGTATCTTTATGATAAAAAATAATTCTATTTATACTAGTTTATGTGTTTTGTTTTCCGTTCTAATTGTCATGGGGAATCTCATTTATCAGAAGTTTGTCTTTCTTCCTGTTTTGCCTTTTTATACCTTTGAACTCTCTGTAGGAGCTCTCATATATCCTCTCACTTTTCTTCTTACAGATCTCATTACTGAGTTTTATGGCAAAGGAAAAGCTAGTTTCTGCATAAAGATGGGAGTTTGCATCAATATTCTTGTAGCTTGCCTTATCATAAGCCTAGATCAACTTGAAGCTACCCCTTGGTCAAAAGTAGATACGGCCACGTTTCATAGGGTGTTTGGATCTTATAGCGTTGCCTTTATAGGATCCATTTTAGCTTGTTATGTTGCTCAACTTATAGATGTAAATCTCTATCTTTGGATTCGAAAGCTTACAAAAGAAAGGTGGCTATGGGTAAGGAACAATGGAAGTACGGCTGTATCTTTGTTTATTGATACAACGATAGTGATTACCTTTATGACACTCTTTCAGATTCTTCCCTTCAATCGAATGGGCTCTTTAATCATGGATAGTTATCTGTTTAAATTCTCTTTTTCTCTTTGTAGCACACCTCTTTTTTATCTTTGTGTGAAAATCATTAAAAGTCTCCAAAGTAAAGAAGAAATAAACTATGATTTTGCTTAAACTTGCTACAAAAATTTAGACATCTTGAACTAAGATGGTTTTGTTTTTGTAATAATTATTCTCCCGCTAATTTGGACTTTGATAGTTTAGTGTCGAGTGTATTGAGCGACAATCAACATTACCGGTTCCTTTACGTATCTACGATCCCCATATCGATTCCCTACAGCCCCCCATTTTTATAGGGGAACTCCACTATGAATCCGTGTATGAAGCAAAACAAAACTTAATACAGACTACATGGAATTTTATAAACTAGAGTCTCATTAAGTCTTGGGTTACAAAACATCCTCCGAGGTGTATTTAAAATCAGTAGAAAGTTGGCTTTTGGATTCTCAAGAGTCTTAATCATGCTGCCCTTCTTAGAGAAGTATTTAATTGTAATCTTTCCGTACTATTTTTTAATTTTTTGAATCCAAGTTCTACAAAACGAGCAAAATTATATACTTCTTCAATTTTTCTAAGATCTATATTGCCTTGTTCATTCTCTTGAGAACATAAAGCTAAATCTTGTTCATATTTATGAGGGGCATTCTCATAATAATGCTTAACAGCTTTATAATAGATAGATTGATCAGGGCGATTAACACCAAATCCTGCTCCTTCATTCATACCTACCTTTTTTCTATGAGTAATCTCTTTGGGTAGCTCTTCTTGAAATAAACTTCGTAGTGCAACTTTATTTGTATCCCCTTGGATACGAGCTTGAGGAGGCAAACTTAAAGCAAGTTGGACCAGGGCTTTATCCATGTAGGGAACTCGTGCTTCTAGAGTCGCATACATAGAAGCGCGGTCTGCCATCTTTAAGTACGAATTATGTATTATTGATAAAGAATGCCTAATTAGCTCATCCTGCATCTCTATTGGAACTTCTCTCACAAAATCGTACCCCCCAAATAATTCATCAGCGCCTTCACCATTTAAGCAGTATTTAAACCTATCGGCGGCAACTTGACGACATACAAAATGATAGGCAACAGCATTACGTACCAAGACAGGCTCAAATGACTCTGTCATATATACACCATACTTTAGGTAAAACTCGCTCATTTCCTCAATGGTAGGAGAAACAACAATATGCTTAATGTTTAGAAAATCAGCAAGTTTAAGGGATGCTTGTAGATCTGCTGAATTTTTACCAGGTTCAGCGAGTGTGTAGGCTACAACATTCGGATGCAACTGACTTGCAAGATACGTGATAATAGAACTATCGACTCCTCCACTTAACAAACAAGCAATCTGCGCATCGTCCTTATTGATTCGTTTTTCAACTGCTTGCTTTAAGGTTTCTTTTAAGATAGGTAGCTCATCTTTTTTTTCACGAAAGTCATGTTCTGAATTAAAAAATCCTAGGGAAAAATATGCTTCTTGCTGAGAATTAATCCATAAACTTCCTGGCGGAAGTTCTACAATTTCACCATTTGAATTTTTTACAAGAGATTTTATTTCTGAAGAAAAGAATAATTTTTCCTTGTCATAAGAATAATACAACGGCTTAATTCCCATAGGATCTCTAGCTAAAATCAATTCTTTTTTTCTACCATCATAGACCGCAATGGCAAATTTTCCATCTAAGTAATGAATGAATTCTTTACCCCATTTTAAGTAAGAATTCAAAATAACTTCCGTATCACATCTTGATTTAAAATCAAATTCTTCAGACAATTGTTCTCTTAATTCATTGTGATTATAAATTTGCCCATTGAATATGGTTGTTACTAACTTATCTTGACTCTGAAATGGCTGTAGCCCATGAGTTTCATCTACAATTGCTAGACGATGTGTTCCTAAAGAAATTTCAGAGTTAGAAAATATCTCATATCTACATTTTTCTTCTCCACGGTGTATAATAGGGCGTAACAACTCTCTCAAGTCTTTTTCATTTTGGTTAGCTCCAAATATTCCGGCAATTCCACACATTTTATCCATACCTTCTTTTATTGCTTAATCTTTTATTGCTTAAAACTCTTATATTTGACCATGCTTGATTATCAATATCTAATAAGGTTTCTACTATTGCTTCAGCAATAATAGTATTGGGGTCGATAAAATGAAGAGCAGGGTCTTTTTTTAAATAAGGAATCACCAAAGGTAATTCTGTACAACCAAAAATAATATGCCTGCATCCTTTTCTTTTTAGTTCTTCGATAGCTTCTTCTACAATAAATTTTGGATTAGGCAATTTTGGTTGAAGCAAGATTTCCTTATAGGGGTGACCCTTAAGCATTTTAGCTTGTTCAATAGTAGCTTTTGAAAAAAAGCGGGTATTTTCTACAAATGTATACTCATGAGTCATTTCAACTCCAGCCTTAATCAGATATATGGCCTTCATTATTGAATCTTGAGTAGATGGCATTACATCTATTATATCGATGGCATTTCTAGAAAATAAATTATGATATATTTTTTTTTCTTGTGTTGCTTTTGTTGAAATAAGCCCTACCCTAGAACACTCTGGAAATTTCATTTGTATATAATGTAGAGTTTTTTCAATAATACTAATTATTGGAATTTTTGTTCGTTCTTGCAAAACAGGTAGATACATATGAGCTGTATTGCATGCTAAAAGTATAAGATCGACTTCTAGCGCTGAAATAGATGCAATATATTTTACATATTGATTTATAGGATCCGATTTGCCAAAAAATACTGAATCATTTCGATCATGAGTTCCACAGTAATTAAAAACAACAAGATTAAAATAATCCTGGTCTGTTAGTGTATTTACTGTTTTCTGAGTTGCAGATAAAATTTTTTGTTCAATATCTACGGTTGCTAAAGGTCCGGCACCGCCAATAATACCAACTGTAGGTTTCATATTAGCTCTTCTCACTTGCCATTATTAACTTTTCCTCGATAAATTTATCAAGATTAATTGAAAAAATAAAAGTAGGGTTCTGAAAAACCTACCTCAACCCATGTTATATCTAGTTTATTTTTATCAACTGTCTAATGAATTTTACTTATGCCACCAGCAAAAAAAAATGTAAACAGTAAATTTTCATCTGTGGTAACACGTTTAATTGTAATCGCGCTCCCTTGTAATAAGAGTAGCTATTTTTTATGTCATTTTTCTAAAACTTTGATAAAGATGGACACAACCTAACAGTTTCCTTATAAGATCAAATTCAAATTTATTTTCCAATCACAGGAGGAAAAATGACATTATCGAGATTTTTAAATAAGATACGAAAAAAGTTAAAAGAACATCCACACATGCACTTATTAAAAATCCTCTGGCCATTTTTATGGTCTATAGACAGAGGAATACAGGGTAGATTTTTTGGAGCGTTTTTTATAATTTTATTCTCTACAGCACTGAGCATTACCGTCCCCCTTCTTTTTAAAGAAGTGGTTAAAATTCTTACTACTCCTGACGCAAGGAAAGAGACTTTTGTTTTTTTGATATTAGGTTTTTATGGAGCGACTTGGACCCTTACCAGAATTTCCATTCCTCTTCGCGAGGTACTTATGTTTCGAGTAATGGAGAAAGGCGTTATGCGTTTATCTGCTCATATTTTTGAACATTTACATTCTCTTTCTTATGATTTTCATGTAAGACGTAAGACAGGAGAGATTACAAGCGCCATCGAAAAGGCTCAAGATGCTTTTCCAGCTATACTCTGGCCGTTATTTTTTCTTATTATACCAACGTTCATAGAAGTTCTAATTGTTTCCGTGTTATTATCGTATCTATATGGATTTTTCTATGGAATTATTATGATAACAATCATATCTTTGTTTCTCATTTATTCAACAAAAGCTTTAAGTTGGTCACTTGAAGCTCGGAGACAAAGCAACAAAAAACACTATCAATCTAATAGTAATATTGTTGATAGTTTTCTTAATTTTTCCACAATTAAGCTTTTTAATACCCAACAATCAGAATTTGATAAATGTAGAAAAGTTCTTCAAGAAAGAGAAGAGGCAACCACTAATGCGCTTGTGCGAGGACGTTGTGTTACTGTGGGGCAAGATCTCATCATAGGTATTGCATTGATATTATTTAGTATTCTAAGCGCATATAAAGTGCTTTACGAAAATTACAATGTTAGCGACTTTGTGCTAATTAATTCCTATGTGTTGCAATTTTCAATCCCTCTTGGCAGCCTAGGATTTATTCTAAGCAATTTTCGTGGACAACTTATTCATATGGAAAAGGTGATAGAACTTCTAAGTTGCAAGCCAAGCATTAAAGATGGTGAAGAATCACTACAAATTATTGATAAAAAATTGACTGTTTCGTGCAAAGATATTTATTTTGAATACGAGCCAAAAAGGCCTATTCTTAAAGGGATTTCATTTGACTTGTTGCCTGGAAAAACACTTGCCATTGTTGGGTCTAGTGGTTCAGGAAAATCGACAATTGCGAGTCTTTTAATGCGTTTTTATGAATGTAAATCAGGAGAAATACTGATAAACAAGCAGAACATATATACTTTAAAGCAAGAAAGTTTTTTCAAGCACTTAGGTGCTGTTTCTCAGGATATCACTCTATTTAATGATAGCTTAAAAAATAACCTCACGTATGGTAATCCTTCTGTATCAGATGAAATGCTAGACGAAGTGATAAAATTAACATTGTTAGATTCTTTTGTTCATGCTTTACCTGATGGCTTGGAAACTACTGTAGGAGAAAGAGGATTAGCTCTTTCTACGGGCGAAAAGCAAAAAATTGGCATTGCACGCGTTCTTTTAAAGCAGCCCTCTTTTTATATCTTTGATGAAGCAACTTCTTCACTTGATGTCGAGACAGAGAAAAAAATTATGCAAAATATAAAAAATGTAACTAAAAATGCAACTGTTCTAATTATTGCTCATCGTCTTTCTACAATCAGGTCCGCAGATGAAATTTTAGTTTTTGATAAAGGGAAAATAGTGGAAGTTGGCACACATGCTTCATTGTTAAAAAAGAAGGGGCGTTATGCTAGCTTATGCACTGCACAAGCTGCTACATAAAGTGGACTTACCCCATTTTATGAGCTCACATAAATCCTGTCAGTTGGTGAGGCGGGGCTATACAATTTTATTGCCATAAGATAGGCCGAATAGTATGCTTACTACTAAAATAGAGATTATAAATATGATCTAGGGGGTAAAAAGGAATCTGTGACCCTTGTAAGCATGTTTTATTTTAAATATATAGAGGAAATGATGGATCAATTAATAACACAGCTTTTAACCGGGAATCACCCTGTTTTGTTTGAACCCCGAACAGAAGATATCAATGAAATTAAAGAAAGATTAAATCAAGGATTTGTATTCATAAAATTCACTGAAACTCAAGGAGGTACAGAGCTTGGAGTCAACGTGGATGGGCAATTAACCCGTTTAAATGAAGGAAACTTTGAAACAAATCAAGGGGCTATTCAAGTCGTAGGGACGTGTGAGTTGAATTTTCAAAAGGTACGTTGTATTGCTGATATTGATCTATCAACACGTCAAGGAATAGGGCGAATTGAACTGTTACAGGAATTGTGAAAATAGCTCATAAAAATAACCAAATCACAAAAAAATAGGAGAGTATAATGTTAGAATCAGATAAAAAATCTAATAGTGTTCAAGAAGAATTTCAGGAAATGTACTATGTAGTAAAGAACCTAGAAGAGCAATATTCTATATGGCCAAGCTACAAACAAATCCCCCAAGGATGGGAAGCGGTAGGTGAGCCTAAAATAAAGCCTGACTGCCTTAGTTATATTGATGAAGTTTGGACTGATATGCGTCCTTTGAGTTTGAGAAAACAGATGCAATAGCTTTTTTGAGCGTTAGGTTCAAAAACAATGAGGTGAGCAGATCGATTCTGTGGACTCTTTCCTGAGTATTTTTGTGTCTTGCAGATAGTCGATTGAGGGCATAAATATTTTTCTGGAGGGGGATTGTATCTGTAGAAAAGCGTTCTACTGCAGATAAAGGTATGCTTGCCGATTCAGTAAGGGCCCTCAATACTTTTCTCCAGAAAGTTCTTTTCAAATACAATTATTATAGTCCCCATACCAACTTGAATTGCTTACTCTTTTACGTTATATTCTATTATCTTATCCGGAGGCTTCTTAAGTCTCATCTTCTATAAACATCACAGTAATGCATTTAGAGATTGACAATTAATACCTCAAATTTTATATATTTTTCTTGTATTAAGGGATTCCATTTAGAAAAATTCTAGAGGCTATTGATTAAATTGTTAATAAGCGAGGGATATATCAGTAACAAATATTTTGTTTTGTCTTTGGTTAATTTTTCAATATTTAAGTTAAGCAAAATAGATTCAAGAAATTAAAAATGAATATGTGAAATCAATTTTAAATCAATAACGTATTTAAAATTATGTAAAGGGAGAAATAATTAATGAAAGTATATCTTAAAGATAATGTTAAAATGGAGCCTTTGATTTGGAAATGGTATGCTTGGCCTCATACAATTCCTCCTCTTAATGCAGCCTGTAATTTAGTGGAGAGATACATGAAAATCATGGATTCCTACGTTAAGTTTCCGAAAATTCACATGCAGGCTAACCAAAATCCTAAGCTCATGGGGGGGCCTTTTATTGATTTGGAGGGTGGATACGTAGAAGAAGTAAAGAATTTATTGCAGGAAACAAAAGAAAATTGTAAAGACTTAATGCAACTACACTCTGTTTTTAAAGATTTTGAAAAGACTCTTCATAGGGAAGCGAATGGTAATACTTTAGAGGCTTTTTATGCAAAGCTTCCAAATGAACTTAAGGGAATGGTTGAATTAGTATATGATACCAGCAATCACCCTTCAATGCGATTTATAGAAGAATTTCTTTATAGAAAATACTATCAAGACAAGCATCAAGGAATCTCTTTGTCTTTTATTGATAAAGATTATCGTCCTTTTATCATGAGTACCCCCAGAGTCAATACGGATGAAGAGGTTTACTTTAAAATCCCTTTTGCGCATGAAGCCATTGATCAACTGTTTTGCTCAAGATACGAACCTATCGATGTGCAAGAGTTCATGGATAATTTTGATATACCTGAAGATAAGAAAAATCTTTTCATGTCATTTTTTAGTGAAACACCGTCCCAAAAAATTGAAAGCCGAAATTATTCAGGTGAAGATGTTAGAATTCGCTTCTTAGGACATGCCTGCATATTACTGCAAACAAAAGATGTGTCTATATTGACCGATCCTATTATTAGTTATCCTGTAGAGGGTGAGCCTAGATATACTTATAAAGATTTGCCAGATGTTATTGATTATGTCTTGTTAACACATAATCATCAGGACCATGTGTTGTTTGAAACATTATTACAATTGCGTCATAAAATTAACACTATAGTGGTCCCTAAAAGCCGTAAGGGTGCTCTAGAGGATCCGTCATTAAAGTTGATATTACAGCGGATAGGCTTTAAAAATGTTATTGAGTTGGAAGAATTTGATTCTATAAATATTAAAGGGGGTAAAATAGTAGGTTTTCCTTTCTTTGGAGAACACTCTGACTTAAATATTCAATCAAAGATTGCCCATTGTGTTGCTTTAAATAATAAAAAATTTCTTTTGGCAGCAGACTCGAATAATATAGATCCATTTTTATACGATCATGTTTTTGATTATTTTGGAAAAATTGATGTTTTATTTTTAGGGATGGAATGTGATGGAGCGCCCCTCAGTTGGCTTTATGCCCCTTATCTGCCAACTACATTGAATAAGACCCATGATGATGAAAGAAAACTTTCTGGTTCAAACTTTGAAAAAGCCTGGTCAATTGTTGAGAAGTCTGGGTGTAAAGAAGCGTATGTATATGCAATGGGGATGGAGCCCTGGCTTCATCATATCATGGCTTTACAATATACACCTGAATCGATTCAGATAACTGAATCTGATAAGTTTGTAGCTGCTTGTAAGAATAAAGGAATTATTTCTGAAAGGTTGTTTATGAAAAAAGAATGGATGGTTTAGGTATCCTAAAAAAAGGATAATGAGAAAAATTATAACCAAAGAAATGTCCATACATTAAAGTCAGGAAGGGGAGTTATGTCAAGTAAGGTTCTGAGTTGCTATCTTATAGGTGAAACAGGTTTAGCTATTAAGTGTGCCGAAATTTTGCTGGAAAAAGGTTGGAAAATCTTAGGGTTTATCTCAAAAGATGCCATAATTCAGAATTGGGCGAGGCAGAACCATATCTCTTTTTGTTCTTCTATCGATGAGGCTAGAATAAATTTACAAGAAATCGAGTTCGACTATATTTTCAATATTGCTAGTTCCACCATATTACTTTCTTGGCTATTAAATCAGCCAAGACAATTGGCAATTAATTACCATGATGCTCCTTTGCCACATTATGCGGGGGCTCATGCAACCTCTTGGGCTATTTTAAATAATGAAAAGCAGCACGGTATTACTTGGCATATCATGACTGAGCAGATAAATGAAGGGGATATTCTTAAGCAATCAGCATTTGAAGTGAGTGATACTGAGACGGTTCTTAGTTTGAACGTTAAGTGCTATGAACGGGGCATTCAAGATTTTAGAGAACTTATAAATGCATTGATAGATGGTAACATCAAGAGGGTTTCGCAAACGAAATCACAACGAACTTTCTTTCATAGAAACAAAAAACCTTTGGGAGGAGGAATATTAGATTGGTCCTTGAAGGCAAAAGAAATTGAATGCTTATGTAGGGCTATAGATTTTGGTACCTATCAAAATCACTTGGTAGCTCCTAAATTAGTTATAGCTCCAGGTACAGTTTATATTCCTTTAAAGTGTAAAAGCTTGCCTAGTCAAGGTGATGATAACCCTGGAGAAATTATTTCTTTAACGGATTCCTCTTTGGAGGTATCTACATCAGAAGGCATTATAAAAATTGGTGGTTTTTTAGATGAGCACAGTAATGAGCTTTCTCCTCTAGCAATTAAGCAACGTCATCATTTAGTCGAAAAACAATGTTTGCCTATATTTTCTAAAGAGTATTTAAAGAAATTTACAGAAAAATTAGAAAGCTATAACTCTTCCGAATCTTATTGGATAAAGCAATGGCAAAATGCCCAACCTTGCCAGCTCCCCTGGAAGTATACACCCATAAGCTCTGGCACTAATGTAAAAACAATATCTTGGTTTTTGCCAGAGGATGTTAAGCAAAGCTTAAAACAATACCAAAATACTCATCACGCAATCATAGCGGCCTCATTAACTTATTTATCTAAATTAACACAAAAAACTGACTTCACACTCTATTTCCAGGATGAGTCACTAGCGGCAACTCATCAAGAGTATCCAGGTCTATTAGCTGATTTTATTCCCTTTAATGTCACTATTAGATTGCAAGGTGGGTTTCGAGCTGTTTATCAACACATAGAGGATAAATTAACAGAAATAAAGAATCACAATAATTATCCTATTGACTTAATGCATCGATATCGCCAAATCCTAAAGGACATTCCTCAGTTATCAATGGCGTTAATATTAACCGCAACGCCAGACAAAGTTTGTTTGCCCTCTTCTGTATCGCTTGGAGTTATTATAGATAGTTATAATCAGAATATTTATATAAAAACTAACTTGCCTGACGAGTGTCTTGAATATATTAATCACATTCCTTCACAGCTAGAGGGATTATTTTTTCAAGTGTTAAATAAGCCTGAGGTGCCACTTCAGCAAATATCATTAATTACAGCCCAAGAACTTATGCTGCTAGCACGTTGGAATGAGACCCAACATGAGTATCCGAAAGATAAGAGCATTCATCAGCTGTTTGAAGAAACGGTGGAAAGAGTTCCAGATACTATTGCCATTGTGTATGAAGAGCAACAAATTAGTTATAGTGCTTTGAATGAAAGAGCTAATCAGTTAGCATATTATCTTCAAAGTTTAGGATTAAAAGCTGAGGATAGAGTGGGGGTAGCGTTACCAAGAGGAGTAGATCTCATCGTGGGGCTCTTTGCCGTACTTAAGTCCGGTGGGGTGTATATACCTCTTGATGTAGAATATCCACAAGATCGCCTAGCTTACATGCTAGAAGATAGCAATGCTCAGTTATTACTCAGCATAAAAGGTGTCGGAGTTCCAGAGGGATACTCGGGGAGAATTATTTACCTGGATGAAGAAATTCCTTATCTTAATCAACCTACGCGTAATCCTAGTGTTGATTTATATTCAGACAACCTTGCTTATATTACATATACCTCGGGCTCTACGGGAAAGCCGAAGGGGGTTGCGTGTGATCATAAAGGTGTAATCAATCGTTTATACTGGGGTTGGACCAATTATTCTTTCAAAGAAAATGAAACCTGTTGCTTGCAATCAAGTATAGCATTTGTGGATTCTACTTGGGATATTTTTGGTACTTTGTTGGTTGGAGCTAGGCTTATTTTGTATAAAGAAGCTATTAGTAAAGATATTGAAGACCTTCTTAAAATTTGTTTTATTCATAAAGTAACTAGAATTACTCTAATCCCTTCTTTCTTAAATACAATGTTACATTTTAGCTCAGAAAAATTAAGCTTATATAAAAAATATCTAGCTCATTGGGAAATTACGGGAGAATCCTTCCAGCCAAATTTAATTGATAACTTCTTCAAACAAATGGGGCAGACGCTCACGCTTCTAGATTGTTACGGGGCAACAGAAGCTACGTCAGTAATATATCGGGACTTTATTGCAGGAAGTAACTTTAAATATCAAACAAAAATTTTATCAAACACATATGTTTATCTATTGGATGCTCACCTAAATTTCGTTCCCATAGGTGTGGAAGGGGAAATATATATTGGAGGTGTGGAATTAGCGCGTGGATATCTAAATAAACCTGGTTTAACTGCAGAACGATTTATTCCAGACCCATTTAAAGAGGGATGTCGTCTGTACAAAACAGGAGATTTAGGTCGATATCTTCTAGATGGTAATATTGAGTTTCTAGGCAGAATTGACCATCAGTTAAAACTGAGAGGTTTTCGAATTGAGCTTGGGGAAATTGAAGGAACTTTGGCAGCTATCAAAGGAGTTCAAGAGACTGTTGTTTTATGTCGAGAAGATGTGCCAGGTCAAAAGCGCTTGGTTGCTTACATATCCGGATCTTCGGCCCCAATTCCCACAGAGTTGAGGCAACTCTTAACGGAAAAGTTGCCAGAATACATGATTCCTTCCTTTTTTGTGTATCTGGATCACTTTCCCCTTACGCCTAATGGAAAAATAGATCGTAAAGCTTTGCCTGCTCCTGACACATCATTAAGGTTGGTAGGGGGTGCTTACATTGCCCCAACTACGGAGGTAGAGGTAGAATTATGTAAGATTTGGTCTGAAGTATTGGGT
Organism: Caedibacter sp. 38-128; assembly: GCA_001898705.1. Lineage (GTDB taxonomy): Bacteria > Pseudomonadota > Alphaproteobacteria > Caedimonadales > Caedimonadaceae > Paracaedimonas. The sequence continues at coordinate 124 of MKUU01000015.1, read as the reverse complement.
GTGGAGAGTATTGGTATTCACGACAATTTCTTTGAGCTTGGAGGTCACTCTCTTCTTGCAACACAAGTTGTTTCAAGAATCAGAAAGAATCTAACTGTAGAACTTCCTCTAAAGGCACTTTTTT
>MKUU01000014.1 GCA_001898705.1 Caedibacter sp. 38-128 | reverse complement strand
TCCTCTGCATAACCACTCTGCCACCCGGCCACAGGCATTAAACTGAAAGGAATGTAGCGATTAACGTTCTATGGGTCAATGCTTAACTAAAATTCAAAATGAATATTTTACCTTAGTTATTCAATCAACCGTTAGATTTACAATATTGTTCCTGAATAAAGAGCGCGGTAAAACCTTTTACTTTCATTGGATTATCTCTTTTTTTCACGCCATTTTTTTCGCAGATAAAAAATTCCTAAACCAATAACCAAAAAACTTCCTACTCCAATAAACGCAATTTTTTGGTAGTGCCCCACTTTGTGAATAACATCTTCGATAACATCTGCGAAGAGATAACCCAGGAAGTATCCTCCCAAGCAACTTATAACAGTCCAAATTACAGCCGCGCAAAAGTTCAAAATCGTAAAACGCCTAATATCTACCCCTGCTGCCCCTATAATAAGGGGGCTTGCCGTCCGAATCCCATACACAAACCGGAACCCTAAAATAAAAGGGGTATTATATTTATGAAGAAGTGCAAAAACACGTTTAGATTTTTCTTTTAGTTTAGGATATCGCTCTAATAATCCTGGACCATAAAATCTTCCAACATAAAATAAGGTTTGATCTGCAAAAAGCGTTGCAACAAAAGCAATCGTCATCACCTTTGGAAGTGACAAAAACCCTGTATAAGCTAAAAAACTTGCCGTTAAAACAATGGACTCGCCTTCAACTAAAGAGCCTAAAAATAGAATTACATACGCAAGCCAAGGACCATGCGTTGTGAAAAACTCAATCAATTTATCCTCTTTTCATTATTACAATAGCTATCAAAAAAATTCTCTTTATTAAAATCTCTTACTTTTCCTCATATTATTAGTTAAGATAGCACAATTTTAAAATGAGGGGTGGCTTTTTCATGAAATTCAACATAAAAAACTTAAAGTATTCAACTGTTTCTATAGGGATACTATTAATCCTCATTACAGTCCTCTTGTACAAGTTTACTTTATCCTCTTTCTTCAATAAGAACAGTCAAGACCATCATAGCATGTTAGCGACCCTCGTTTCAGCTCAAAAACCTATTATCCAAGATGTTGTGGATATTGCTGAAGCTGTTGGCACGCTGCGAGCAGATGAATCTGTTATGATACGCCCTGAAATTGCAGGAAAACTCGTTTCTTTCAACTTCCAAGAAGGGGAGCTTGTCAAGGCAGGCGATATTCTTATCACATTAGATAGTGAGATGTATAAAGCACAGCTTGCGCAAGCAGAAGCTAATTTTGCTTTAAGTAAAATTAATACATGGCGAGCAGAAGCTTTATTAAAGAAAAACTTTGGAAAAAAAAGTGATCGTGATGAAGCCACCACAAAACTAAAGGTCAATGAAGCGCAAGTCCTTTTTGAAAAAGCGCGCTTAGAAAAAATGTCTCTTATAGCGCCTTTTGATGGAATTATTGGCCTCAGAAAATTTAGTCTAGGGGACTACGTTCAAGTAGGGCAGGATCTTGTAAATATTGTAAAAATTAACCCTATCAAGGTGGATTTTACACTTCCTGAAATTTATGCCCCTCGCCTAAAAGCAGGACAAGAAATTGAACTAGAAGCACCGGCACTTCTTAACCAAAAATTCAAGGGGAAAATTTATGCTATTGATCCACATATCGACGAAAATGGGCGTAATCTTTCGATAAGAGCACAACTTGAAAATTTAGATTTGGCTTTAAAGCCTGGCATGTTTGTTAAGGTGAAGATTATTTTAGGCATTCGAAAAAACAGCTTGATCATCCCCGAAGAAGCTCTCATTCCTAGCCATGATAATGTTTCTATTTTTAAAATTGTTGATCAAAAGGCACAACTGATAAAAATTAAGTCTGGTCTACGTCAAAAAGGAACGCTTGAAGTTCTTGAAGGAATCAAAGCAGATGATCTCATTATTACAGCTGGTCATAATAAACTTATACCTGGCATGAATGTCCGCCTAGAAAAAACCTCTGGAGCTTCCTCATGAAATTGCCTGAACTTTGTATTCGGCGACCTGTCTTAACTCTTGTTTTAAACTTCTTAATCTTATTGGTAGGAAGTATTTCTTATACACGGCTTGCAGTTCGTGAATATCCAAATATAGATGAACCTGTTGTTACTGTTGACACGACCTATACAGGAGCGAGCGCTGAGATTATTGAAAGCCAAATCACCCAGCCACTCGAAGAAACTCTAGCTGGTATTGATGGTTTAAATACTTTAACGTCGATCAGTCGTCCAGAAGACAGCAAAATTACATTACGGTTTCGGATCACAAAAGATCCAGAAGCTGCAGCAAACGATGTGCGAGACAGAGTAAGCCGCTCCCGCAACAAACTTCCAGATGGTATAGATGACCCAACCATTGCAAAGGTAGAAGCTGATGCACAACCAATTATTTATCTTGCTTTTTCAAGTGATCGTTTTAGTCCTTTACAAATCTCTGATTATGCCGACCGCTATGTAAAACCTCGTCTCCAAAATATTGATGGTGTCTCTGAAGCAAGATTATTAGGCGAGCGCCGATACGCCATGCGAATTTGGCTTGATCCCCTAAAACTAGCCGCCCTCAAATTAACGCCTGATGATGTGATTTCATCATTAAGTAATCAAAATCTCGAAGTACCTGCCGGGCGAATTGAAAATACGAAAAGAGAATTCACAGTTCTTGTGAATAGTGACCTTGCAACGCCAGATCAGTTTAATAAATTAGTCCTAAAGAATGTCAACGGGTTTGCTGTAACCTTAAAAGATGTTGGCTATGCACAATTAGGGCCAGAAGACGAACGTATTATCGCGCGTTTTAATGGAAATAAAGCTATTGCGATTGGTATCGTCAAACAAGCAACAGCCAATCCTCTCACTATTTCCCAAGAAGTGCAAAATGCGCTTCATACTTTAAGAACTCTTCTTCCAGAAGGTATGCATGTCGATGTGGCTTATGATTCATCAGTCTTTATTGATCGTTCAATTAAAGAAGTTTACAAAACAATTCTAGAAGCTGTTGTCCTTGTCGTTCTTGTTATTTTTCTTTTCTTGAGAAACTTTCGATCTATTTTAATCCCTCTTGTGACAATTCCCATCTCTCTTATTGGAGCGCTTACGTTAATGTATATCTTTGGATTCACAATTAACACCCTAACGCTTTTGGCAATTGTCCTTGCGATAGGACTTGTTGTCGATGATGCCATTGTTATGCTTGAGAATATTTATCACCATATTGAAAAAGGGACCCCTCCTATTAAAGCTGCCATTATTGGAAGTCGTGAAATTACTTATGCTATTATTGCGATGACAATCACGCTTGCGGCTGTTTATACCCCCATGGTCTTTTCCCAAGGGCGCACAGGAAAACTGTTTATTGAATTTGCCTTAACACTTGCAGGTTCCGTGCTTGTCTCTGGTTTTGTAGCTTTAACACTTTCGCCTATGATGTGCTCACGCTTACTTCGTGAGGTAAAAAATGAGGGTAATTTTTCCCTTTGGATTGAAAAAAAGCTTGAACAATTAAGAAATTCCTATGAAAAATGGCTCTCCATTTCCATTCATAATCGTTCCTTTGTGTTAGGTGCGGCTGGGGCCATTCTTATTGGATGTGGTGTATTATTCCATATGACGCCTTCTGAACTAGCTCCTATTGAAGACCGTGGAACAATTATTGGCATCGGGGTTTCTCCTGAAGGTTCGACCATTGGATATACTTCAACTGCAGCTCAGAGCCTTGAAAACATTTACCAAAAAATTCCTGAAATAGACCGTTATTTCGTTGTCGCTGGCTATCCTGTCGTTTCTCAAGTGATCACTTTTTCTCGCTTAAAACCTTGGGAAGAACGCTCAAGAAAACAGCAAGATATTGTTCAAGCCTTATTCCCTCAGTTTTTTTCGATTCCAAGTATTCTTGCCTTTCCTATTAATCCTGCTTCTTTGGGACAAAGCGCCATAGAACGTCCTGTACAGTTCGTTATTAAATCACTTTCTTCTTATGAGCACCTTGATAAAGTTGTTACACAAGTTCTCCAAAAAGTACGTACCTCTCCTGCTCTCGTTAATATCGACTGCGACTTGAAATTAAATCAGCCACAATTGAACATTCTTCTTGATCGAGAAAAAATTAACAATGTTGGTGCTGATGTTGCTGCTATCGGCAGAACTTTAGAAACTCTTTTAGGTGGGAAAAAAGCAACTCGCTTCAAGCAAGATGGGAAACAATATGATGTTATTGTCCAAGTTTCCGATAATGAACGCCTAACACCACAACAAATTAATAATATTTTTATCAAAGGCAAAAACGACGTTATGATTCAACTCTCAAACCTTGTGAGAATAGAAGAAACTGTTGCACCTAAAGATTTAAATCGCTTTGATCAATTACGTTCTGCAACAATTTCGGCCACTGTTGGGGAAGGCCATTCTCTAGAGCAAGCCCTTAAAATTCTTGAAGAGGCAACCTTAAGCTTAGGAGACAAAGAGATTCAAATCGATCATGCGGGAGAATCTCGAGAATTTAAAGAATCGAGCAAAGAAATATATTTTATTTTCTTGTTAGCCCTTATCTTTATCTATCTTGTCTTAGCCGCACAATACGAGAGTTTTCGCGATCCATTAATTATTATCTTCTCAGTGCCTCTTTCAACGTTTGGGGCTCTTTTAGCCATGAAATTAAATAATATTACCCTTAATATTTATTCCCAGGTTGGCCTTGTAACATTGATTGGGCTGGTAACAAAACACGGTATTCTTATTGTTGAGTATGCTAATCACATTCGTTTACAAGGAAAAAATAGAATTGATGCCGTTTGTGAGGCGGCGAGCCTCCGTTTAAGGCCTATTTTAATGACAACGGGAGCTATGGTTCTAGGAGCTGTCCCCTTAGCATTTGCTTCTGGCGCCGGAGGCGAAAGTCGCAACGCTATTGGCTGGGTTATTGTTGGAGGGTTGACGATCGGTACGCTATTTACCCTTTTTATTGTCCCCATTGTTTATACTTTTCTTGCAGCACCTCACCTCAAAAAAGAAATAGATTAAATTGTTAAGTTTTAAAATGCCTTCATGGTATAGTATGATCTTATAGAGAAAAAGTTTCTGGTCTTAAGGAATCTTTAAGATGAGAAAAGCGATCACACAAGAACACGGAATGGGATGTGCTGTTGCTTGTACGGCATATGTCTTAAATTCTACCTATCAACAAGCACTTAACCTATATAAAACTCCTCAATATGCTTGGAGTAGAGGGTTTTACTGTCAGGAAATTGTTACAGCTCTTTCAAATGCAGGAAAATTGTATCAGTATAAACAGATTAAAGATACGAATGATTCGGTCTTAAACCTGCCAGATACGATCGTTTTTATCGAACCATCTTCAATATATCCTGCAGGGCATTTCTTAGTATATACACTTGAGGGATGTTGGATGAATCCTTGGATTAATTTTCCTTTGATTGCACCTGCTAAGAGTGGATTTCAACCGATATTACCAGGGAATCCTACTTATGCTGTATTTCCTTTAGAGAAAGACTATTTTATCTCTCAATAATAACACTTAAAGAGAAAATTACTGTTTGCTTCCTTTAATTCTTTTAAAATTTTTTGAATGAAAAAGCTCGCGGATCCTTAGTAAAAGTTTCATATACGGCTTGATCCGCTGGGGTAATTGTAGAAGTTAATGTTTCTGGCCCTCTTCCATTGTGGAAGATTGTTGCCCGCAAAAAAATAACCAGCTCAGAAACAACTCTTTGATCACTTTTGCTTTTAAACAAAAAATCTAAGAACGGTATATTTAAACCCTCAACTGTCTCTGTTATTCCTGGAATACTTGTTTGTTCATTATCAGAACGTTCCTCCATCAGTCCCCCCATAATGACGATTTCTCCCGATTTCATATGGACAACTGAATCAAGCTCTCGGACTTGAACTTCTGGAACCAAAGATTGCTGCTTTTGCTCTGAAACAATTGCAACTGCTGGATCTTGCTTTTCATCAACGATACGTGAAATCGTTGGTCTTAATGTCATCGTGATTGATTCATTCTCGAGATTGATGGCAGGATGAACAACCATAACAAGTCCAATAGGGATTGTTTGAATTTCGCTTGAAACATACTCATGCTCACGACGAGAATCATATCCATAATCTCGATTATAATCTATTCGAAAAAAGACATGGTTTGTCGCTACTTTAAGAACGGCTGATTGGTTATTCATGACTGTTAATCTTGGACTAGAAAGAGTCCTTACAGTCCCGAACTTTTCCATAAAATATAAAAAGCTTGTAAACTCTGGCCCACCAGCCCCCATCGTTAAAACATCTTTTTGTACCGATGTCTCCTTAAAAGGCCCTGGTGTTCCAAGTCGCCCCAAAGGGGCTTGTAGAACAAATTTTTCCTTAATTATATTCCAATTAATCCCACTTTTGAATTCATCTTTTAATAATACTTCAACCACTTTTGCTTCGATAAGAACTTGAGAAACCGTATTTTCACCTAACAGGTGTAAATATTTTTCTACTTGCTGGTGTTGAGCCTCAGTTGCAAAGATTGAAACAATTCCGGCTTGTTTATGAATCGCATAAGAGGGTTCAGTTTGCTCCACCAGCATATTTTCAGGCAATAATATTGTGGCTAACGTATTTTCTACCTCTTCCCAGAAATCTGTTTTAGTTTCTGCCTTGAGAAGGGTATTAGAGCCATTATCAAGTTCTGCTTTGCGACTATCAACGGCAGTAAACACATCTGTTGCTATTGAAAGACGATTCTGATTTTCTCGCGATAATGATAGGAATTGTACATTATAATTTTTTAAATATGGACGATCTAATTCTATACGCAAAATGTTGTTGCAGATTTTATAACGAAGACGTGCTATGGCGCATATCTCGTGCACGACTTCAATCACTTCTTTATTATAAACTTGAAAATTAATTCCTCCTTTAATAAGAGGATCAAGTGCTATATCTACTTTTGCTTGTTGGGCAATTTGCATAAAAATATCTTTTAATTGTACCGTTTCTGTTGTCGAAAGGGTTACTTTTTGCTTCAAACTAGGAGGAACATTTCCGCTCGTATTTTTAGGTAAAATTGATATGGGTTTACTTTTTTGTTGGGGAAGTTTTTGTATAAGTTTACTCTCATACTCATGCGGATGTAATTTCGTTATCTTATCATATTGAGAATAACGCTCAGCTGTTTTACAGGCGGGAAGCGCTAAAAAGATAACAAGAGTCACGAAATAATGACGCAATACTTAAAATCCTGATATTTTATTATCTCTAATAATTTATCCGGAATGTACGGAAAAACATTCACAAACTCTAGGTGAATTTCAGCCCATGATTTTATTTTTTATTATTGGACTCACTTTAGGAAGTTTTGCCAACGTTCTTATTAGACGTCTTCCACAGAAGAATATTAATTTGTCGACTCCTTCACATTGTTTTCAATGCGCACATCCACTTAGTTGGTTCGAACTCATTCCCATTATCTCATGGTGTATTCAAAAAGGTCGATGCAAACACTGCAATTATTCGATACCTTTACTTTATCCACTTCTTGAAGGAACTATTGCTGTAAGTTTTATAATTTGTTTTAATTTGTCATCACACCTTTTGGTGGCTTGCCTGCTCTCTTTATTAAGTTACTTTTTTATTCTTGTGATCGTGATCGATTTTAGAGAAAAAATCATCCTAAATTGGCTCAATATTGCAATTTCGATAACAATTTTATGCTTACAACTTGCTGAAAATAAAGATATTTCTTTAGTTTTTCCTGCAACTTTTATAACTGCGTTTGTCGGGTTAGGACTTAAAACTGCGTTTGTAAAAATAAAAAATGTTCATGCTTTAGGAGGAGGAGATATCAAGCTCATGAGCGCCTTATCTTTAGGCCTCGAGGTGCAGCAACTTCCCTTTTGGTTCTTTCTCTCAGGTGGTTTAGGACTTTTGACAGCAATTATATGGACTAAGATCAAACAGGAAAAAAGATTCCCATTTGGTCCAGCACTCGTTATTGGGTTTATTGTCACATACCTAACGTAACTACGCTCAATTTAAGTTAGTTAAATCGAGAATTTTACCCATTTTTCTGTGCTGTAAAAGTAGGACTTTTACCTTCACGCATGAGCTTTAAAAGACCTTCTATTTGTCCACCATTTTGGCTAATAATGCCCCCATATTCAGAGCGTTGCGTAATACTCATGCTGACTCCATTAATAATAATATCATAGACCCGAAGCCCTCTTTTCGTTTGAAAAATTTTCCAATCAATTTTAAGAGGTGGCGCTCCTGTTTGGCGTTTAATGATACTCATCACTAGGACTCCTTGATCAGAGTCTTCACGAACATTTTGAACTTCAAGCATTTCATTTTGATAATTATCAAATTGAGCAGCATAATTATCAACAATCGCATTTTCAAATAAGACTAAGTATTCTATTTTTTGTTGATCTGTTGCTCTTCTCCAATATCTTGCGAGCACAAATTTCCCAATTTCTGGAATATCAAAATAGTCACGTAAAACTTGACGAAATTTTTCTTTACGTTCTGTCAAGGGTGCCTTTTTATCCACCAAAATTCCTATAATATTATTTCCAAGAGTCGTAATAAAATTTTTATATGTTTGACTATCTTGGGTCGCAGGTTGGGAAAAGGATTGATTAACAAACACGATAAAAAAAAGAAAAAACCTTAATTTTTGATGTAACCACAACATATTAAATTCCTGTATTTATTTCTCTGATGGTCTTGGAGAATCCAATCCAATAGCAGTATCGCCTTGTATCATAAATCTTCTATTTTGCCCATAAATACTTTGAAGTGTCAGATAAGGATCATGAGCATTGTTTACACGTTGCCAAAGAGCCTTGGCATTCACTCGAGCATCAATAGCTGTGGCAGCTATACGCGTATAAACAAGATAAGACGCATGTTTTCTACGTGCTAAGTAATTCACTGGATCAATGATGAAATCTAAAACTTTTCCTGTAAAATCTCTCGCCGTCGAAGGCCCCAAAATAGGAATCATTAAATAAGCACCATCATCAACCCCATACTTTCCTAGAGTCTGCCCAAAATCGCTCACATGAGAATGGATATCAAAAACTTCAGCAGCTGGGTCAAAAAGACCTCCTAATCCTAATGTAGTATTGATCAAAAAGCGAGCGAGTGAATCAATGGCCTGCTCTTCTTCACCTTGTAAAACATCATGGATAAAAGTAAGAGGAGTACTGAGGTTACTTAATATACTATGAACCCTATCTTTAATTTCATCGGGTAATCCTTCATCATAAACTTCAGCTAAAGGATTGAGGACATATGTATCAAGATCTTGGTTAAAATTGAAAATGCTTCGATTAAGATCTTCTAAAGGATCTTCCATAGGTGTTGTTTCTTCAATTTCTCTCGTGGCATCTTGATCGCTTAAACCTAAACTAGAACTATAACCTGGTGATAAAACAAGAAAAGTTAACCCTACGAAAAGGATAAAAAAAGGACACTTTTTTATAAAAAAATTAAATTTATGAGTCATGAAATTATCTAAATTTGTTTCTACCAATTTTAATGTACCTGTGAAACTATCACTAAATTCTTAACAACTAAACATTATTTTTGATGCGCCATAATAAAATTTTTGAGGAAATCATAACAAACATTCAACTTGAAATGAGCATTTGTTTTCTTCGTTAGCTGAGCTATAATCCTTTAATTTTAAAAACTCGAGCACCCAATAGATGAGTCGTAAATTTTTTATTTTTCTAATTTTCTGCTTTATAAGCCATGGCTCTACAGAAAAAGCTCTCGCAGAAAAACAGAAACAAGTCCTTGTCAAAGCCGAAGACATCCCCGAAATTGTTGTTGGCAAAGACACTGCCCCTATTACCATTATTGAATATTCTTCTTTAACATGCGGGCATTGCGCTGAATTTCACGTTCACACCTGGCCACAGCTAGAAAAGAAGTATATTGATTCTGGGAAAGTAAAATTTATTTTTCGCCATTTTCCAACGGATGCAACTGCCCTGAAAGCAACTGCTATTTTAATTCATGTGCCTTTACCGCGGCAACCTCAAGTCCTTCAGCAAACGTTTAAGACACAAGCCCAATGGATTGAAACAAAAGATTTTAAAGAGCTATGTCGTATTTGTGGCCTAGAAGAAAAGTTTTGCGAACAGCTTATTAAAAATCCTAAAGTTTTAGACGCCATTATAAAAAAGAGAGTAATTTATGAGAAAGCCCTTCCTATTGAAGGAACACCAACTTTTATTATCAATGGCAAGGTTTATGCAAAAGACCTTAAATTACCAGAATTAGAAAAAATTCTTAATGGTCCTGTAATTCATGCAAAGTAACTTAAATTTTAAGCTTGCTGCACAAAAAACTTTTGAATCCCTTTCGTCAATGCTTGAGGAAATTCTAGAAGACAACGGAGAGATTGAAGATACAGGAGATATCTTAAAAATATTGCTTTCCGATAACAAGACAGTTTTATTGAATTTTCATACGCCCAGCAGCCAAATCTGGCTTTCATCCCCCTTAAGTGGTGCGCTTCATTTTTCATGGAATGATCAACACGAAAAATGGCTATCAACGCGCTTTCCTCATGAAGATCTTTTTACTTGCCTCGAACGAGACCTGTCTCAACTCTGTGAGTTTCCAGTTGACTTAAGATGAAGAAAAAAGATTCTCAAAATGCTTCTTTAAAACTTTATTCCCCCTTAAAAGAACTTATTCCGTATATAAAACCTTATTCTCGCTCTCTCCTAAAAACTTTTATTGCTCTTTGTGGCGCCGCTTTTTCCATTCTTGCTATTGGGCCAAGTCTTCGCTTTTTAATAGACAGTGGCTTTCAAACGGAAAACCTAGAATTTCTTAATCAGGCAATTTTAATTCTTATCGCGCTTAGTTTAGTGTTAGCTTTTTCTGCTTATGTTCGGCTTTCGAGCACCTCTTGGCTTGCAGAACAAATTGTCACCGACTTAAGAAAAGACTTTTTTGCTCATCTTTTAAAACTTGATGCTCATTTTTTTGATAATGCTCGCTTAGGCGATATAATTACTCGACTTAGTGATGATTGCACTCTTCTTAAGACTCTTTTGAGTGCTTCTGGCGCTATCGTCATTAGAGGATTTATCCAATTTATGGGCGCTTTAATTCTTATGTTTTTCACAAGCCTAAAATTGACGTTTTTTTCTCTTTTAATCATTCCTGTTGCTTTTTTCCCTATTGGATTATTAGGAGGTCGCTTAAAAAGAAAAACGTTAGAAGTGCAAAATGCCCAGGGTAAACTTATCGCTTTCTCAGAAGAGCGACTTTCAGGAATAACGACCATTCAAGCCTTTACCCAAGAAGAAGCCGTCATCCATCAATTCACGACATTAAGCACTGCTAATCTTAAAACGAGTCAAAAAAATCTTCGGATGAGAGCTCTTCTGATTTCTCTGGTGATTGGATGTGTTTTTATTGCTCTTAGTATTATCCTAAGTTTAGGAGGATATAGTGTCCTTTCAAAAAATTTAAGCCCAGGGACATTTCTCTCTTTTTTATTTTATGCTCTGATTGCCGCAGGTTCTTTAAATGAAATTGCAGAAGTTTTAGGAGATTTTCAGAAAGCAGCAGGAGCAATGACTCGGCTTCTTGAAATCTTAAGGACACCTTCTAGGCTTAATGATGTGCCCTCTAATTCTGCCCCTAAAAAACAGCTTCAAGGTCATCTAAGTTTAAAGAATGTTTCTTTTGCTTATCCTACACGCCCTCAAGTACAAGCCCTTGAAAATATTTCTTTTGATATTAAAAAAGGTGAAAAAGTCGCTATTGTTGGGCTTTCCGGTGCCGGGAAAAGTACTCTTTTTAAACTTTTGTTGAGGTTTTATGACCCTCAAGCAGGCTCAATTTTTATCGATGGCCATGCAGCAACCACTCTCAACCTCGAGGGGCTCCGGCAAACCTTTTCCTTAGTGGCTCAAGAGACAACCATTTTTCATGATACGTTATACCAAAATATCGTCTTTGCACGTCCTGAAGCAACCTATCAAGAGGTTATGCAAGCTGCTGAAGCCGCTTATGTGAATGAATTTGCTCACTCTTTACCTCAAGGTTTTAATACAATTGTTGGCGATCAAGGAAAACAGCTTTCAGGCGGGCAACGTCAACGGGTTGCAATCGCTCGTGCTCTATTAAAAAATGCGCCTATCCTTCTTTTAGATGAAGCAACGAATGCTCTCGATCCTCAAAGTGAAGCCCTGATTCAACAAGCGATCTCTCACTTAGTGAAAGATCGTACGACACTTGTCATTGCCCATCATCTCACAACAATTCAGAATTGTGGACGTGTCCTTGTTATGGAGAAAGGAAAACTCGTTCAAGAAGGAACACACCAGGTATTAATAAAAGAAGAGGGACTTTATAGTAAACTTTACGCCAAAAAATTCCGTGATGAAGAAAGCTAACATGTCTCTATCATTATATCTTTATCCCTCTAAGTCCTTAATTTAAATTTGTATTCTTGTCATGCGTCACAAAACATTCATAAAGATATTATCTTAATGCCTTCTTTAAAAAGACTCTTAAACACAGAAAACTCTCAAGAAACTCATCAATTTAAACAAGTTGTTACAAAAAATTCACTTATTATTATCGACTTAGATGGAACATTAATTCATGAGCAAGCTGCCTTAAAGCATCCAAAAAAGATCAGGCTTCAAAAAATTTAATGCCTTTAAAACATTATGGCTTTTTTATCAAAAGAGAGATGATGAAATTTTTTTATATCAAAATTATTTCTTATTTTTCTTCTTCACATTTCTAACCTTTACATTTTTTCAGGGATTTTTATTCCCAGCAAAGATAAGATCCTCTCAAGAAAAAAGAGTGTAAGATTTGCAAGCGCCAGCCAAGAGGCTGCTTGCTTTAAATCCTTGTTACTCAAGATGGGGCAAGTTTGATAAAAAGTGCTGAATTTCTGAGCAAGCGTATAAGCATATTCACATAAATGGTGAGGTGCTCTTTCTTCATAACTTGCTTTTAACATCCGCGGCAATTGAACAACATTTAAGATAATATCTCGTTGCTTATCGGTTTCGATCGTAATTGTGCCGGGGGTTAAGCCTTGCTCTTTTGCTTTTGCAAGAAGCGATTTAATTCGAACTGCTGTATATAAGAGATAAGGTCCCGTCTTTCCTTGAAAACTAACAAACTTATCTAAGTCAAAAATATAATCCGACATTCTTGGAATCGTCAGATCTGAAAATTTAATGGCAGATATCGCAACTGCTTTTGCAATTTCTTCACGTCCTTGAGGAGAAATATCTGCGCCCAAATCAGCTTCCTCAATACGTTCTTGAGCCTTTAAGATAGCTGAATCTAATAAATCTTGCAATTTCATCACGCCACCAGAACGTGTTTTAAAAGGTTTTCCATCCGGTCCATTAAGCGTTCCAAAAGCAATATGCTCTAAGCTTATATCTTCAGAGGATTTTATTTTTTTAGCTGCTCGAAAAACCTGCTCAAAGTGAAGACTTTGGCGATTGTCCACGACATACAAAATATACTGTGGATTAAACATTTCACGTCGTTGAACAATCGTTGCAATATCAGTCATCCCATAAGTTACACTGCCATCTGAGGTCATTAATATAAGGGGTGGCATCGGTTTTTTATCATCATCGGTCGCAACTTCGACAATCGTGGCACCATCACTTGCTTGAGCGATCTGGTGATCTTTCAATTCTTTAAGTAACGCGGGCATGATGTCATTGACACTACTCTCCCCCAACCATAGATCAAAATGAACATCTAAAGGCTCGAATTGTCTCTTGATATCTTCAATAGAAACTTGCCTAAAACGCTGCCATAAAGCTTGATAGCCTCGATGCCCCGATTGTAAATCTGCAGTTGTTTTCCGCGCTTTTTCACGAGCTCCCGCTTCTTTACACCGCTCTGCAGCCTGGGGATATAAAACCTCAAGTTGTTCAATTGTTACAGGAGACGTTTCAAAAGTATCTTCGTCAAAACCTTCTTGAAAGTAAGGCCAATCGGGATACAAAAGCTTGAATTCCTCAATCAGCATTCCGATCGGAAGTCCCCAGTCCCCTAAATGAATATCACTGATGACTTCATCGCCTAGAAAACGTGCTATGCGCTGCAAAGACTCCCCGATAATAGATGATCGTAAATGGCCGACATGCATGGCTTTCGCAATATTAATGCCGCCAAAGTCGATAACTATTTTCTGCGGCAACTCATTCAAGGGAACGCCCAGCCGCTGATCCTCAAAAATGCGATTCCCATACTCAGCCAAACATGCATCATGAACAACAATATTGATAAAACCTGGCGCACTCACAGAAACATCTGCAAAAGTTTGCAAAGAAAAAAGATTTTGTTGAAGTTCATTTGCTAAAACCAAAGGTGCGCATCCTTTTATTTTAGCGCCTTTAAAAGCCCCATTACACTGATAATGATAGTCGGCTTGGCCTGAAGGAACAACACGCCCTAAAGTCGCCTCTAACCCCAAACTTTGAAAAGCGTTTTGAAGATGCTGTTCGATTTTATCTGCTAATGGCTGTATCATTGAAACTTAATCTTTCTCATTTTATCGTGTTCTTTATAGCGTCTTCTGCAGAAACACTCTAGAGATTTAAAAAAGAATCAATAAAAATCGTAGAATAAAATTTTAGTTTTACTTGAATGAGCGCTTCGCTTATGTTAAGCCTTCTTTGTCTTTCAGACGCCGGATTAGCTCAGCTGGTAGAGCAACTGATTTGTAATCAGTAGGTCGTTGGTTCGAATCCGACATCCGGCACCAGTAAAATCAAATACTTATTTAGGACTCTCTCAAATTGCATTTCCTTCAGGGGAGCACATGGGGAGCAAATTTAAAATAAAGCCAGCAGGATTATACCTTCATAAAATTCATTCGAATGCCTAACCAAGAATTGTTTTAACAGAACCTATAAATCTAAAATAATTGTATGAGACCAATGCTTACGCTCACCATATAAAGGTTGAGTCTCTCTTAGTTCTATGTAACCAAAAAAATCTTTGAATAATAATGATTTGTTGGATAAAAGTATAGTTAGCACCCTGGGAAAGTGGTAAAAATGCAAGATGAAAGACAATACCCACACCTTAAAACTTCCTCTATTTTATGACTTGCTCTGGGTCGGGGGTATTACATTAGTAGCCTTAGCTGTCTTTATTTTCGCCTCTTATAATATCAAAACCTTTTACAGAGAACAGGACTACTCAACTTATATCCATAATCTTAAAAACAGCATTGAAAAGAAACTTGAGATCCAACTATCCATACTAAAAGCTATTGAGACAAGAATTTTATCAGTTTCTCGTCTACAATATGAAGAGAAAATACCTTCTCTTCTTAAAGAAGACTATAAGTTTATTGCTCAAGATTCATTAGATGTTTCTTCCATGATCAATGAAAAATACTTTCTTTTTAAAGGTAATACGGATCAGCTTATTGCCTCTTACGGTAAAATCACACATCCTGAGATAGCTTTAAAGGGAGTAAATTTAAAATCTGCAAGCCTCTTTAATAGCAAATATTTTCTTACTTATACACAAGACGAATTGTTTTTAGGACTTTGTTTAAGATCAAATGAGTATGTTTTTATTAAGTCTTTAAAAGAATCCATTTTAGGAAAGGAAGAGAGCCATAATTCTGTAATTATTAATATTCAAGATATGAAGCATATTTATAAAAGATCTCTGAAAGCTGTGGAGACTCTAGGATCTCCGCTTGTTTACCAGGGTAAAAGCTTTAAATCTTACATTTATTTCTCCCAACTAGGGACAGTAATTCTTCTGAGTGGCCCTCAACCCTACACATTAAAAAGCTATTTACAGCAAACAATCTGGCCTATTATCTTTATCTTGTCTTTAGGGATGTTATTTGTACTGTATTTATTGGTTGCTTACCGAAGAATTGAAACTAGGATTAGCCAGCGTTATGAGACAAGAATTCATTCTCTCCAAAATGAACTTAAAAACCACCAGGTACAATGCAACTCTTATAAAGATCAAAATGAAGATTTAAAGGCTTCTACAAACCAATGGCAATATATGTTCCAGTCCTTATGTGAGTTTTTAGGAAGATTTCAACAATTAAGCTCTGAAAGCCAAAAAATCAGTCAAATGTTCGTGAGAGACTTATCAGGAAGAATGATCTCAAGGCTAACCCCTGAAGAACACCTTAAACTCTCAGCCAAGATTTATGATAATTCAAATCATATTATGTCTGGAATGATTAATGTAAGCGATATTGTTAAATACTCTTTAGAGAGCATTATTACAAAATCACTAGCGATGTGCTCTCACCTCATTTCTAAAAAAAATATACATGTCGATCTCGATCTTACTCATTGTTTCAAAGAGGCTTATGCAGATGAAACCCTTATTTTACAGATTTTCTATAATATCATTTATAAAATTATAGATAGGTTACCACAACGTGGCACAATAAAATTAAGGATGTCTGAAAGTAGAGTCTTCCATAGCCTTGCCTTAAGCCTAAGCATCGAAGATGATGGCTATATTTGGAATGATAAGGACTTTGAAGCTTTCAAAGCCAAAGAACACCAATCAAAATTTAAACTCTACTCTAATCCCCTTAATCTTTCATGGGATGATATAGAAGTACTCATCAAAAATGCTGGGGGCCAATTAACGAACAATGCAAGCGACACCAAGATAAATAGGCTTGAGTTGAAAATTCCAGTACGCTTGGAAGATAATAAGAAAAAATCCTCTTCCAGCAATGTTGTAAGTCTTCGAGGAGATCATGTTAAGTAAAACTTTTGTTTCAAGTCTCTTAATTCTGGTGAGTATTCATCTAACAGCTCACTCACACCCCCCTAAAATATGGAATGTCTCCCTAAAAAATGAGAACTTTATAGGAAGAACTCAAGAGTTAGAGAAAATTCAGCAACAGCTTATGAATAGCTCTATGGGGAGATATCTTGTCATTACAGGGATTGCAGGAATTGGTAAAACTCAACTGGCCAAAGAGTATGCTCATAGGAATTACAATAACTATGACATTATGTGGTGGTTTGATGCTTCTAAGGATATCCCCAGCCAAATTGTAAAGTTTTGCGAGCAATGGAATAATGCAAATCCAATTTCTGAGATGATTCAAATTAAACAAATAAGTCTCAATACCCTTATAGAGGTTGCAAAGAATAAACTTAGAACAACTGATCAATCTTGGCTGTTAATTTTTGATAATGCTTCAGATATAAAAGTTATTGAGAAATATATTCCTGAAAAACATTCTCAAAAACTCAATCATATTCTCATCACTTCTAAAAATTCTGCAACATGGAATAATCAACTTTTATTAAAGAATTTTACACGGGCTGAATCTCTAGAGTACATAAAAAGAATACTAGATAACCAAGATATAAAAAATGCAGAAGACCTAGCTGAAACACTAAAGGATTATCCTTTGGCTCTTGCCCAAGCTGCAGCTTACCTTAAAACTCATCCTTCAAGTGATATAGAAAACTATAAGAAAATCATGAATGAAAGTATAGTACAAGAAGCCAGAGATAAAACAATATATGAGGGTGATTTTATGGACAATTACAGCGAGACTGCTTCTAGGGCATTAAAAATATCCTTTAATGAAATTAAGAAAAGTAATCCAGAAGCACACGCTCTCTTAATTTTTATGTCCTATCTCGATAGCAAGAATATTTCAGCAAATATCATTAAAAAATGGATTCATTATGCCAAAATAAATTCTGACTATCACTCTTTAATTGCTACGCTTTTAAAGCACTCGTTGATTGAAATACATAAACCAGAAAAAACAATAAAGGGTGATAACACAAGCTATAATATTCATGAGATTGTTCAGAATGAGATTCGAAGAGAAGCTACAAAAGACCAAGCTGAACAAATAATTAAGTACGGCATTGAAGCTTTTTTAGAGCTTCTAAATCAAGAAACAGATGTTATGGTTCAGAATCTTTTAGAAAACCGCGACACTCTTTATCACCTAGAAAAACTTGTGATACATGCCAACGCTATCGGCATAAAGACACCACAATTATTAACGCTTCGAGTTTTACTTCTTGAATGTTATTTAAGTGGACTAAGAGACCTTGATCTAGCTGAAATGGAAGTTAAAGAGATCTCATCACTGAATAAAAGCGTAAATTTTGCTTCAGACTTTATGCACGCCCTGTACCTCATTAATCTGGGGAATTATTATGCTTGGAAAATTAGTGATATTCATCTCTCAATAAAAAATATGGGAAAAGCTTTATCTATTTTTTTAAAATTAGATGGGCAGAATAATGAAAAACTGAGGACAATTACAAACTTAGCCCAATTTTATACAGTATTTGGTAATATTAAGACTGCTAAAGAATATGCTCAACAGGGAGAAAAATTTTACGAGGCCGCTAATAGTAAAATTTATAAATCTTTGTTTCGATTTGCTAAATCCTTAATATTAACTGACGAGGGTAATTTACAACAAGCTTATGAAGAAAGCATCACAGCAGAACAGCTGATAAAAACCATTGAAGAATATCCTGTCTTAAAGTTTGCACTATACATCCAACAATCTGAGATTTTATTAAAGCTAAAAAAGGGCAAAAATGGCCTAAAAGTTGCAGAAAAAGCTTACCATCAATGCCGAGAGTTTTTTCAAACAGATGATCATGCTATGCCTGCACGTGCCAGAGTCATGTTGGCTGCTCTTAAAGGTCTTAAAGGGCAATTAGATGAAGCCATTCTTATTCTTAAGCAATGTATTGAAACTTATAATAAGGCTTATGAAGGAGAAAGTAAGCATACCAATCAAGCATTTGCACACAAAGTATTAGGAGATATGTATTTTAAAAAGGGAGAGCTAGGAAGGGCTTATGATGAATACTTATGGACAGAAAAGATTTACGATAATGTCTGTCTTGTAAAAGGGCTGGATGATATTAGTGATTTATATATGAAACTCTCTTTATTAGGCTTAAGTATTAAGGATAAGTTTTTAGCACAAAAATATCTCCAGAAACATATTCAAGAATTTGGTGCTACCCATCATCGCACTTTGGAAATTATAAAAAACTTTGATTCTCGTAAAATACCGCTTTCAGCGACTTAAATTTCATATCTTTATTTACTCTATAGAACCAATAACCCACCCTGCAAAACGCTCGTCTGGATTTTCAAGGTTATTCTTCTGAGAGTATAAGTAAACTTGTTTGACAATAGCCAGTGTTTGCTCAAAATTATGTGAAACCTGTAATTGATTATAAAGCTTTAAAACAAGTACAACGGTTTTTTCAAATAAAACACTATTGAGCTTTTCCGTTATTTCTTGCGTAATATCCTGGTTAACTTTTAATTCTTCATCATCAATGCTACTTCTTTCTATCAATTGTCTGACTGAGCATCCTAATGCATCTGCCACTTTCTGCATTACTTCTAGAGAGGGCTTTTTATTTTGGCCCTTTAGAATTTGTTGAACAGCATTGCGATGTAAGCCTGCAAGGCGCTCGAATGCTGCAATAGTTAACTGCTTTCTTTTTATTTCTTCTCGAATCAAATCTTTCCGAATTGCAGCCATAAAAAAATCTCAAATTCAATATTGACACATAAAACTTACAATGTGTAAGATATAACTTACATATTAACAAATACATAAGCAACAGGTGCTTAAGTGTATCATAAGAATATACAGCTAATAAACACCAAAAGGTTAAAGCTTCTTAAGAAATTTGGCATCCCTCAAATGCCAAATCGTGAGGAACAGAGTATTCCTCAACGTAAAACCTCCCCCTCAACTTGGCTCAGTCGCTACTCAGTGGCTGAGCCTCTTTTTGTGTTCGGCTGGGTAGAACAAAATGTTCACTTTTCAATTCCCAGAATAACCTTTCTTTCCTGCATTAGTAGAATAATTTTATGAATCAAGTTAACTTAATACCTCCTATTGTAGATTCGGTAGAGAGTGCAGCTCATTTACTCCAGGAAGCTGCTCTCAAACACCCGTTCTATGGACAACTAACAGATGGAAGTTTAACAGCAAAGCAATACGACTTATTTGTTAGACAACAAACCTGGATATGGCATGAGCTTTCAAGGAACTTGTTACCTCTATCAAGAGCGTTTCCAACAACCTGCATTACTTCTGCTCTCTTAAGAGTCGCGAATATTTCTCTCATTCTAGCTGATAATCTTAATGATCAGGTGAATAACTTTAAGATAGAGACCTATAAAGCTTCACCAGTGTGCAAAGGATATATTAGCTTTACTCGCTCATTAATTGATGGAAAGCAAATATTATTGCTCCTTGTCGCGATCATACCTCGGTTTGGGATGATGGCTATGTCTTGTCAGCGCTATTTAAAACTCAAACCACTTGAACATCCTTATAATAAGTTCATTGAAAATTGTATTTCTCTGAATACAGAAGAATACTTAACAAGGATTATCAATATTCTTGATGCTCAGCGCCAATCTATTACTCAAAAAGATAATCCAGCAATAAAGCAAGTTTTTTTGGAAGCCGCATTGCATGAATATAAGCTTTTGAATGAGGCATATTATCTAACGACTATGTAGGACTTATTTCTTTAAAGATTACAGACATAAAAATAATTTTCTAAAAATTACAGGGTATAAAAATGAAAAAAATCGAAAGGCCGCATCAACAACTATTTCCTTTAACAAGTTGGTTTAAGAATAATCAAGCTATTAGTATTCATGAAACAATTTCTCTTGAGTTATTTAAGTCGTTAATTGCTTTTTCTCACCCAGGCAGTACAAATAGTTATATCAATGAGGCTAGAATTAACATCTCTTCTAAACTGATAGGCTCTTTAAAAGAAGATATTCGTCTAAGAATCAACCCTTATATCACACTTGTTTATGAGCAAAATACGCTCGAACATTCAGACAATCTAGTACAGGGATTTAAAAATATAAGCTCTACAATAAAATTTGATTCCTCAGTCAGTTTAGTGCTTCGAGAGCTGCTACCTTACCTGTATGGGGATTATACCATTAGAGAAATTGCAAGACTTCATTCGTCCTCTGAAACAGAAGTGGTGCAAGCTTTGCAACCTCTTTATGAAACAGGTTTTTTAGTTCTGTGCAGTAAAAGTCTTGTCCCTGCATCTTCCTTTTATACTCATCTTATGATCACTGAACGTGCTAAAAGAGTTGAGAAAATAAGCGCTGTCAATATGGATAACAAGGAAAGTCTTAAGGAAATATTGAATCGGCATCTTTTTACTCTCTATCACTTCACAGATTCATTTCCAGATCATTTAAGCGCAGCTATATCACAAACAACCAATGCGAATTTAAAGGAACAATTGTGTAGCACACTCTCAGAGAGTTATTGGTATAGCAATATGCTCTTAAAAGGACTTATGGCACTAGGGTATAGCAAAGAGCAACTCAAGCGGATAACCCCTTGGCCTGCCACTTTAGGCGTCATTAACTATCTGAGGTGGCTTGCAAAAACAGATTTGTTATCTTACGCCGCTTGTCTTGGGATACTAGAATATCCAGAAGTATCAATTCATCTATCTTACGATATCTTTTCCTTTATTCAAAAAGAATGGGAGCAGATTGAAGCTTTAAATCTGGTTCCAAAGGAAGCTTTAGAGCCTTTTAGAAAGCAAAAGAAACTAGAATTCCTGAGTCAAAAATCTCATCTCTCAAAATACTTTTTTGAGGCTGAATCTTATTTAGCCCCAGAGCGCCAGGAAGAAATCAAGAAGCATGTTGTTGGGTTTATCCAATGCTTGGACGCAGAAACTGCTTACATAACGGGAAACTTTAATAAGCTATTTCGCTAGCTAATCAGCGATTTAACTAAAACTCTGTTCAAAATCCCCATCCTTATCTATAGCTATGCGAATTGTAAGGAACATTAAGGATTTTGTAAGGACTGAGCCAACCAATAGTTTAGTGATAAAGCCTATTTAAAAACTCTTCGTATCCATCACCTTTAAGCATTTTCTCCATTATTCTCTAACAAATAAACTATCCTATAAACGAAATATGCTTTAATGGATTAATCTGTTTTAGCCTTTTGGATTAATTTCGCCCCCTGCGCTTCAATCTCTGGGTAGTCGTTAATACGTACAAGAGTTGCAATGCGATAAGAAGCTCCTATTCTTCTAGCAAAGAATCCTGATAACTTACCTTCTAAAGATTGGTAATTAATAATCTTAAAGGAAGAACCTTCTCCTAACATTTGGGTAAGATTTCGATTAATATCTGCAAAGATAAACTTTGTAAAAAAGTTCAAGAGTTGGCGTAAATATGAAGGCTGATGGCCATCATCAATAAGCTTTTCCATTATCACAACTCTTCCTTTTTTCTCAAGGACTCGCTCAGTTTCTTGCAGTGCTAATGTAGGATTTGGGATTGAAGCTAGAGAGAGAGGAAAATATATTTTATCAAACTTTTCATCTTTAAAGGGTAAATGCTGAGCATCCCCAATAAAAATATTTTCTTCTGGGATATCAAACTGGCGAGCCTTCAGTTTAGCTTGCTTCACCATTTCAGGGGAAAAATCGAAAGCTTGTAAATTTTTCTTATTAATGTTTTCTGGAAGTACTTCAAAATCGAGGCCTGTTCCTTCTCCGACAAAAAGGACTCTATCATTAGGTTTGATATCTAATTCATTGATTGCAATACCCCTTCCAGGCTTAAAACCACTCATAAGAGGATCCCAAAATGTTTTTGCCATGACTTGATAACAGAAGTTCTGAGATGCTCTAACAGCGCGACCAAACATCGTTTGCTCTTCTTTAAATGTATCTGTTGCTTGTAAAGGAGCAACTAGAGTCGTAAAAACCAAGAAAAAGAATGATTGTGATAGACGAACTTTCATTGAGACCTCACTTTGTTGCATTTCTTAATAAGAGTAGCGCAAGATCCAAAAATATCAAATCAAATTTTGTTTACTTTACTAGTGTTGAATCTCCAAAGAACAAGTAATTTTTATTAGCAAATAAAAACTTCTAACCAATATTTATGATTAAGAGGCTATAATTTTAAGACGTTCTTGTTTTATTGGTGTTAAACTTGATGTCTCTTCTTGTTGTTTAGCTTTTTTCTCTATTTGCGATTGTTCTTCTTGTTTTTGTTTTTCCTCTAGTTTTTTTGCTTCTTCTTCAGCTTGTTTTTTTCTAAACGCTGCAACACGATGTCGACGGGTTGCTTCAGCTGGGATCGTTGACACGATCCCAATCATAATGACCATGAATAAGCTTACTATTTTCAGCATTCTGTCGCCTCTTGTTGATGGCCTATTTCACATTTACACCAAAAGGGACAAAGATTTCTTTACCTGCCAGTTTGATCTGTAACCATATTTTATAAAAGCCTGACTTCTCTGGCATAAAATGAAACATTAACTCAGGTCCTCCTCTTTCCTTTTCATCTGTTGGTTCTTTACCCATAGGATGGACGTGAGCAATCGTATTAAAATCTTCGTTAATGGCAACAATATGCGCAAAAGCCCCCATAATTGGCTCAAGATCTTTCACATCTTTTCCTTCCTTATTGAGAACTTTTATCTTGCCCATAGCGGCTTGGCCTTTTTTGAGTTCTTTGATATCAAACGCTAAAGAATAAAGATTATTGTCTACCTTTGCTTCCTGACTGAGTTGCTTGTCAGCAGCTTTGCTAAAGCTTCCAACTGTTGCAAGAGACGCTGTAACATATTCTTCTTTTCCTGTTTTAAGAGGCACAATATCGACCCATATCTTATAAGCTCCTTCATTCTTAGGCGACCAACTAAACTCATAAACCCCAGGCTCTTTTGTTGGCTCTGGATGGACATGTTGATAATCAGTTAAGGTTTGATCAAAAATCAATACATGGATTTTCTTGGTATGGACTTCTTTTAAATCAGAAAGCAAAATTTCCTTATTATCCTTAATGGATGTCAGTTTTATTCTTGTTGGTATAATTTTGTCCTTTTGCGCTTGGCTTGAGAGCAAAACATCAACTTTAATTGTAGACTCCTGTTGATCTTCATGTGAACAATGGTTCATTTTCATGTCAGATGCCATTTTAAGTGACTCGCCTTCATGGGATAATGCTTGAGAGGCTACGGTTGTGATTCCAAGCGTAATTCCTAAAGCGTTTAAAAACTTCTTTTTCATTTAATACTCCTTCTATTCTACAATGAGTTTTTGTGTTTTAACCAAACGCTGGCCAACCAGCCAGAAAACAATTGGTGTTAGGATTGTATCGAGTAAGGTTGAAGAGATCAAGCCGCCAAAGATCACTGCCGCAACAGGGTGAAGGATTTCTTTACCAGGTTGATCACCGCCCATTAAAAGAGGAATAAGAGCAAAAGCAGCCACAAGTGCCGTCATAAGAACAGGGGATAATCTCTCGAGTGAGCCACGAATGATCATTTCCTTTGTAAATTTCTCGCCTTCATATTTCATTAAATGAAGATAGTGAGAAATCTTTAAAATACCATTGCGGGTAGCAATTCCTGTCAACGTGATAAATCCAACAAGGCTTGCAACAGAGAGTGTTTGATTGGTTACCCATATTGCAACCACGCTTCCAATGAAAGCCATAGGCACATTCGCCATAATAATAAGTGTCAAGGGAGCCGATTTAAAGTGGCTATTGAGAAGGATAAAAATACCTATGAGCGAGAGAAGAGACAAAAGGAAAATAAGCTGGGTTGCGGACTTTTGACTTTCAAACTGGCCCTCAAACTTAATAAAATATCCTTCAGGGAGCTTGAGAGAGGAAAGCTTTTTTTGAACATCTTCCGCAACATCGCCTAAAGCACGATCTTTGGTATTAGCAAAGACAACAATACGTCTTTGGGTATTGTCCCTGCTTATTTGATTAGGGCCTTGGGTTTCTTGAATGTCAGCCACAAACCATAAAGGGATTTTGCCTGCAGGGGAGTCAATAAGCGTGTTGCGGATTTTATCAAGATCTGCTCTTTCTGCTACGGGCAAACGAACAACAAGATTGTATCTTCTAGCCCCTTCTAAAATTTGAGTTACAATTTTTCCTGATAAAAGGGTTTCAATTGTCTCGCCTAAGGTATTAACATTAATGCCATACTTAAGTGCTTCTTCTCTTTTTGGGATAATTTGGACTTGAGGAATTAAGGTTATTTGTTCAACCTGCAAATCTGTTATGCCTTTTATATCCTTCAGCAGAGACTTCACTTTATCAGCACTTTCTCTTAAGTAATTAAGTTCCTCTCCAAAGATTTTAATGGCAAGCTCTGCTCTCACGCCTGAGAGCAAATGATCTAAGCGGTGAGAAATTGGCTGCCCAATATTGATGACTGAATTGGGAAGGGTTGCAAGGCGCCTGCGGAGATCACTTAAGACTTCTTCTCGCGAGCGCTTTGAAGGTTTTAAATCAATATCAATTTCAGAAGAGTAAACTCCTTCTGCATGCTCATCAAGTTCAGCACGCCCACTTCGGCGCCCAACAGAAATTACTTCAGGCACTTCTAAAACAAGCTTTTCTGCAATGGTACCCACTCGATTGGTCTCCTCAAGGGATGTCCCTGGGGGAAGCCTTAAGTTAATGGTCACCGTTCCTTCATTAAAGGAAGGAAGAAAGGCCTTTCCTAAGAAAGGAACGGATGCAGCTGCTAAAAGGGTGAATAAGACTGTTGTGAGAATAGGAATCTTAGGGTGTGCAAATGACCATTGAAGAACTTTAGTATCCAACTCTTTAAGGTGCCTTACAAGCCAGCTATCCCCATGCTTTATCGCCTTTATACGTGGAAGCAAGTAATATGATAAGACAGGCGTTAAGGTAATCGACACAAGGAGCGAGGCTAGAATTGAGACGATATAAGCAACCCCTAAAGGGCTAAAGAGTCTGCCTTCAATCCCGTTTAAGGCAAAAAGAGGCAGAAAAACAAGCACGACAGTCAATGTTGCATAAATGATCGAACTTCTGACCTCCACTGAAGCATCTTTAATCACTTGAATAATGGGTAAAGGGTTAGTGAGCTTGGTATTTAATTTAAGGCGCCTTAGGATATTCTCAACATCAACAACAGCGTCATCCACAAGCTCTCCAATGGCAATAGCAAGCCCCCCTAAGGTCATGGTGTTAATGGATAAGCCAAATTGATGAAAGATAATGGCTGTAATCAAGATTGAGATTGGAATTGCGGTAATACTGATAAAGGTTGTACTGAAGTTCATAAGGAACGCAAATAGGATGATAAGGACTAAAAGTGCACCATCTCTTAAAGCTTCTTCTACATTCTGGATTGAATTTTCAATGAAGGTGGCTTGTTTAAAGAGAATTTGATCCACTTTGACATCTGCAGGCATTGTTTTTTGAAGCTCTTTAAGGCTTTTTTCAATGTCGCGCGTCAAAGACGCTGTATCAGCACCTGGCTGCTTCTGAATTGATAGAATAACAGAAGGCTTGCCATTAATGCTAGCATCTCCTCTTTTAACAGTAGGCGCAAAGACAACATGACTTACCTGATCTAGGGTTAATGCGTGAGCGCCTTGATATTTAAGCGGCGTCTTTTTAAGATCTTCAAGCTTGTTTGTAAGGCCTAAGAAACGAATCAATGACTCTGTTTTGAACTTCTCAAAATATCCACCTGTTGTGTTTTGAGCAAACCCTTCAAGACTTTTTAAAAGATCATCTAAGCTTACATTGTATCCAAGCATCCGGTGGTTTAAAGGTTGAACTTGATACTCCTTTACTTCACCCCCAATTGGAATGACTTGAGCAACCCCTGGAATACTTAAGAGTCGTGGCCGCATTGTCCAGTCTGCAATGGTTCTTAAATCCATAGGAGAAGTCTCGCCTCTTTGAGAACTCACACCAATTAAAAGAATCTCACCCATAATGGAAGTCACAGGCCCTAAAGCAGGGATAACATTGGTAGGAAGTTGTGAGAGTGTTGTATTAAGTCTTTCATTCACAAGCTGCCGATTACGGTAAATATCAGTGCCCCAATCAAATTCAACATAGACAATTGAAAGCCCAATGCCAGAAGTGGAGCGGACACGCATCACGCCAGGAAGACCATTCATGGCTGTCTCTATAGGGAAGGTTACTTGCTTTTCTACTTCTTCAGGAGCAAAGCCTGGTACTTCTGTTAAGAGCGTTACAGTGGGCCTGTTGAGATCTGGAAAAACATCAATTGGCATTTTAGGCACAATCAAAGAACCATAGATGACGGCAGCCATATATAAGAAAATGATAAGCCATCTATTTTTTAAGGAGAATTCAACAATCTTGGTAAACATGATGTGCCTATTTCTTAAGGACTATTGCTAAAGTTTCAACATTTTCAATAACACGTTCGCCAGGTTTTAACCCTTCAAGGATTTCAGCTTTATCGTCAAAGAATATCC
Source organism: Caedibacter sp. 38-128 (assembly GCA_001898705.1). Taxonomy (GTDB): domain Bacteria; phylum Pseudomonadota; class Alphaproteobacteria; order Caedimonadales; family Caedimonadaceae; genus Paracaedimonas. The sequence goes on along the minus strand of MKUU01000014.1, from coordinate 5,131 downwards.
CAACTTGAATGGAGCGTGAAAGAATAAGCTCAGGTTCTGCAAGGATAAATACATTATAAGTCTTACCATTTTTAAAAAGGGCTGTTTGCGGAATGACAACCTTTTTAAAGGTTGAAGGAAGCGAGATCATAACATCGACAAACTCCCCTATCATGAGGGCAGGAGCTGTTTCTTTTATGCTAAATAAAATATGACGGGCTTGATCATTTTCACCCACCTTTGGGCTTAAGCCTTTAAGGGTTAAGGGATAAACTTTCTCAGGCTCTAAAGAAGATCTGAGAGAGGCTTCTTTGATTTGATTGGTGAGGGCGTAATCATAAGTGTAAGCCTCAATTTGAAAGGACGTAGGGTCGACAATTTCTGCAATAGGCTGTCCTGGCTGAACAATTTGCCCAGGCAAGAGATGTGAATCACTAAGGATGCCTGCGATAGGTGATCGAATAACCTCACGCCCAAGGCCAGTTGTTAAGATTTGTTGCTTTCGCTTTTTAGCGCTTTCTAAATCTGTCTTTGCATCCTCAAGCTTTTTACGGGCAGAGAATTTTCCTAAAGTGGTTAGTCGTTCAACATCTCTTTCAAGTTGTGCAATTTCACCTTCAATTTTATAAAGCTCTGTCTTTTTGTCCGTTAAATCAACAGAACTCACAAGAGGCTCAACAATAGCAATTACTTGATTGGCCTCAACCTTATCCCCTGTCGTGGGCATGGGATAAGTTGGATCTGCAACCACTCTTGAGGCTTGAGGAACATGCACTTGGGCATAGCCATTAGGGCTTGCAACAACTTTAGCAGGGAGAAGCACATACTGAGGACGATCAACATCATGTGCTTGTAAAACTTTAAGATTAGCCGCACGTTGCTTTTGTTGAGGCAAAAAGACTCTTTGAAGCAAGCTTAAATCACTGGGAAGGGACTCTAAAGTCGAGGTACTCTCCTGCGGAGAAGGCTTACTTTCTCCATGGTCTTCATCCCCATGGGCGAGCCCTTCAAAGGTAAAGAGCAAAAACGCAAAGACATAAATTCCCACTAAATTAAATATTTTGTTCATAGCCTTCCTCCCTCAAATATTTATTATTAAACTGAAACTCTTAATAGTTTGCTAATATAATTTATTAAAATTTTCTCTTCCTTAACTTTAATACATTCCAAATAACTGAAACCGAACTTAAGGGAACTTTGCAAAAAGTTAGAAAATTATTGGATGGATGATTTTAAGTGCCGTCACTTCCAGGTGACATTATTCTTGGCTGTGTTCGCTGGTATTATAAGTATGGGATCAGTTATAGGAACCTTGAAGAAATGATGACAGAGCGAGGTATTGAGGTTGACCCTGTAACTTCTTTATCGATGGGTTATTAAATATGCTCCTGAACTTGAAAAGCGTCTTAGGTGGTATTCGAAGCCAGGACTTGATTATAGCTGAAGAGTTGATGAAACTTACGTAAAGGTAAAAGGCAAATGGGCTTACCTTTATCGAGCTGTTGATAAGCGAGGGCGTACTATAGACTTCTACCTTTCATCTACAAGAAATGTTATTGCTACCAAACGTTTTCTTTCAAAGGCTTTAAGGAAATTTAAAGAATAGGAAATGCCAAACACCATTAATATAGATAATGCTCCGACTTATGCTATCGCTAAGAACAGCTTATGCAACGATTAAAGGATTTGAAGTTATGCCTATGTTTAAAAAAGGGAAGATGGATCTTTGGAAGTATGATCAAGGACTCAAGGGAGAAATCCGTCTAGTTAAACAACACTTCAACGTCTATACTGCTTAATTTAAAGCAGAGCACACCCTAGCTGCAGCTTTAGAAAGTTTTTGCAAGAGTGCTATCTCGACAACCTTTATTTCACTTAAAATTAGAAAGGCTTTAATTTTTTTTACAAGTAAAAATTAAAAATATGAATTATTCCCTTTTTTTTTGTACTAAGATGGCTCCTTAAAATAGATAAGACCCAAGCTTACATATGATTAAATTCTTCTATATTAATCAGATAGTCTCCCTTCATATAAGTATACACTTAGACTGATTCGAAAAACATTTTGACTTTTTATTGAATGCTTCTCCTAAATCTGTTTCTTGATTTTGATCTGGATTTTTAAGAGTTTCTTCACTTACATCTTCACCGTTCAGCATAGGCATGGAACTTTGGATATTTGGATGCTCAATAAATTCCTTTATTTCTTCTTTAGGTGTAAGGCTAATAATCTTAGTCAGTTTTTCAATACCTTGAATGAGGAGAGCAAGTTTCTTTTTACTGTTTTCTCCAAAAGATCGTGTATATTTCAAGAGAAGATCTTCAATTAAAGAATAGTTTGTATAAGCAGAAAAGAGGAATGGACCCATAAAACCTCCTACTGCAAAAAATAAAGAGTACTCTTGTTGGGGAAGGACTTCTTGGATAATATCTACAACCATAAATCGGCCAACATAGGCTGTTACTCCCGCTAATGGTATACAAAGATATGGAAGCACCCTGGAGAACTTAGGATAAAGTGAGTGTAATAATGAAGGCTGAGGGTCTCCAGAAATACGATAAAAAGCAGCATCATACAACGAACGTCCTGTTTGAATGGTAGCTTGTAGCTCAAGAATAAAGATAGGGATAGTCGTTATGACAGCCATTGGTATATCAAAATTAGGGTTCTCATAAAGGAATTCCCACCCTTTATAAGCACAGTAACCATTATGGAAAATGTTAATAACAGCCGATAGACTTAGACCGCTTACAAAAGCTATTTTAGGATATCCTTTCTTCCAGGTGTCTGGAGTTTCTCTAGAAGGGGGATTAGAAGAATTAAGACTCAGCATGGATTTAAGATAGTTCTCTACTGTAAGGTTCTCTTCTTGATAAATTGATGTGATAAAATTATCTCTTTCCTCATTCGACATCGTAAGGAGAGCAGAGATAGTTTTACGCGATAGATGATGTATCAAAAGCTGCTGTATGTTCTGAAGGTAGGACTCTAATTCGAGATTTTCTTGGCTCCCACCTATGCAGCTCTTAACCTTGCTTTCTTGAGCAGTCAAGCTCTTAAAAAAATTAAGATAGCCATTTGTCTTAAGGCTATAGTCTAAGCCGTAACTTATGCCTGCGAGCCATTTATGGGTATTATACAGAGAAGCCATGTAAGCGGTAGGAACAGCGACAACGAGACCAAGCGTATGAGAAGCAAGATGGCCAGGAAGCGGTAATTTACTTTTTTGTAAAAGGATCTTTTCCTCGTCTGATTGAGGATCAAAACCTTCCAAAAGATTAAAGTAGGCCCAAGCGCCCGTTCCTGATGTTGCTATCGTATTTGTAATTCCCATTCCCCAAGCTAAAATTCCATTCCCACCTCCTGCTTGCCGTGCTATTTGAAAGTAAGGGACGCCTGCTGAGCTGCCAAGCACAACGCAAATACCTTGAGCCCCAGAACGTAGAATTTTTTTAAGCTTGGATTCTGGTATACTTTCTTGTTGAACAAGATATTTATGAATGAAAGAATAAAGATGACTCTCTTCCTCTTCGTTTCCTCCCCCAATAAATGGGGTTAATTCTATATCATACGATTCTACGCTTTCAACTTTTATAAGACTACGAGAGGAAGCATTGGATAGAGTTTCTTCTTCATTCAGCATTGTGGAAGCATTGCTAGAACTTAGAAACCCAAGAAAACAAAGCATGGAACATATTATAAGAAAATGATGAAAAATCCGCCTTTTAATTATGGGTATTCTGCGATTTTTATTCATTTCTATTTTCCTTTATTGCAGTTTTTGGCGTACTAACCAGCTCCCAAATTTGAGAATAAATTTTTATTAAGATAAAGCCATTTTCTGCTAAAAAAATGAGTAAACTCATACTGAGCTAACGTCAGCATTAGGTATTTTGGCATTATTTATCCTTTTAAGCAAGCCAATGGACACAGATTTCCCTAAATGGATAATTTTATTAATAATGAAGCCTCTAATCATAGCTTCCATCACTTGGAGAGGCAAAGTTGGCTTTGTGGCGTAAATCAAATGACAGGTTAGAGTTACCCTTATAGTTTCCGCTTCAAGCAATTTTAACTGACTTTGACATACCAACTTAGTCACTTTGTTAAGAAGGCAACATATTAAATGTGCCTCTGCCTGCTGATTATTCCAGTTCCTTGAATTAAGCTTTCTACCGAAAAAATTTTTAGACGATAAAAGGTGTTCTCAACCTTATTTCGACGGCCATAGTAATTTTTATGATACCAGGCCCGATAACCTTTCTTCTTAATATAAACAATACTTTTGATGTTAATCAGATTCTTATATCCTGAAAGGTTTTGAGCAAAAGAAGTAATCTCTTTCTCAAGCTTCTTAAGGCTTTTCCTGATGGCTTCTAAGTGTTCAGCAATAATATCGATCTCAATCTGTTCTAAAGAAAGCCAAGCGTGCTCTTGAGTCACACGCTGAAATCCTTCTTTAGAAGTGAGCACTTCTTTCTTAATCTTGATGCCATTCCTATTAGAAAGGCCATGAACTTTATTGATCAAAGAAACACGTAATTTAACAAGTTGATAGCGTGTTTGGATTAAAGAGGCTAACTGAGTATATTCTGGTTTTTTAATACGTGCTTCTGGCAGCATATTTTTACTCAAGAATAAAGCAATAGCACGAGCGTCAAATCAACAGAACTCACCAGGGGCTCTATCACAGCTATTACTTGATTCACCTCAACCTTATCCCCTGTCGTGGGCATGGGGTAGTTCGGATCTGCAACCACTCTTGAGGCTTGAGGAACATGCACTTGTGCATAGCCATTAGGGCTTGCAACGACTTTAGCTGGGAGAAGCACATACTGAGGACGGTCAACATCTCGTGCTTGGAAAACTTTAAGATTAGCAGCACGTTGCTTTTGTTGAAGCAAAAAGACTCTTTGAAGCAAGCTTAAATCACTGGGAAGGGACTCTAAAGTCGAGGTACTTTCCTGCGGAGAGGGCTTACTTTCTGCATGCTCTTCACCGCCATGTGCAAGCGTCTCAAAGGTAAAGAACAACATCGTAAAGACATAGATTCCCACTAAATTAAAGATTTTAGGGAGTATTTAATGAAGTGTGTCAGTTCTGATAATAATGTAATTATTGTAAGGAAAGGACTGACAGATGGAAGTAGAG
>MKUU01000013.1 GCA_001898705.1 Caedibacter sp. 38-128 | reverse complement strand
CCCCCTCTCACCCATGCAAGAGGGTCTCCTCTTCCAAAAATTATTCCATCCTAAATCTAATGCTTATTATATACAAACTGCCTTTAAAATTGATGGAAAACTTGATAGTGATAGGTTTAAGGAAGCATGGGGAACTCTTGTTAAAAACTTCAGTATTTTAAGAACAGGGTTTAAATGGGATGGCTTAGAAAGCCCCTTACAATTTGTTCTTAAGAACGTAAAAACGGATGTTATCTTTGAGGATTGGAGCCAACAGAAGCAACCCCTTGCTAAACTTACTCAATATATGGAGGCTCTTTCAGAGAAACATTTAAATTTTGGTATTCCTCCACTTATGGGAATACATCTAATTAAAAGTTCTTCTCATTGTCACTATATGATATGGAACTTTCACCACATCATTCTAGATGGTTGGTGCACTCCAATCATTATAGGTGAATTAATAAAGTCTTACCAAAAGCTAAAAGACAACGAAGATGATATTCACATTTCCTCTAGACCTTATAAGGACTATATCAATTGGTTATCAAAACAAGATGTAAAAGTAAGTGAGACTTTTTGGAAGGAATATCTGCAAGGAGGTAAGAAGACAATTTTATCCCTTTCTCACTTTTCAAAAAGCAAAGGTGGATATGGAGAGACTAACTATACGCTGCCAAAAGAACTTTCACAGAAATTAATAAAAGTTGCAAAGAATTGTAAAATTACTTTAAGTGATGTTTGCCAATTTGCGTGGGGGTATTTGTTGAGCTGTTATACCAATCAGGATGACGTGCTTTTTGGCATTACCGTATCTGGACGCTCAATCGATCTTGCTCACATTGAAAATATGTTGGGGATATTTATTAACACCTTACCCCAGCGAATAAATATTAATGATAAAGAATCCCTAGAAGATACCTTACAGAAGATGCATCTTCAGACCATAAATATGCAGAAATATTCTTATATTCCTTTATCAAAAATTCAACGCTTGGCTGAAGATCAGGATGGAGAGAATCTTTTTAATACACTATTTATTTTTGAAGGATCGAAGATAAAAAGAGAAGATTTAGTAGAGTCAGGAATTAATATGGAAGGAATAACAACAAATGAGACAATCGAATATCCCTTGACGCTTTTAATTCACTCACATAATGAAGAAATGAACATAATTTTTCTTTATAAGAAAGATTCTTTCCAAGAGTACCATATAGATCAAATTAAAAAGCACTATATAAATATTTTAAATAAAATTGTGGATGAAAACACACAAACAGTAGGTGATTTAGACTTATTTGATAACATGGAGAAGAACTCTGTCTTGAATAAATGGGAGGGACCTATTGTTCCTTTATCTCAGAAAGAACACATACTCCCATCTTTTAAAAAGCATGTTAAGATAAACCCTAAACGTGTAGCTGTATTTGATAAAAATCAATCTATTACTTACGAAAAGTTAGATAATTTCTCAAATATAGTATCTAATTTTTTGCAGCAAATAGAAGTCGATAAGAATACGCCAGTTGTTTTATATTACGAGAGAAGTTGTGAATATGTAGCAGGATTATTAGGTATATGGAAAGCAAATAGTATTTATGTTCCTATTGACCCTAAGATGCCTCTTCCACGCGCAGAAAAAATTATAAAACAACTTAAAAACCCTATTGTAATAACGAGCAAAGACTATTTTCTGGCTTTGAAAGACTTGGGATTTAAAAATATTTATTGTATAGAAGATATATTAGAAGAAAAATCGGGTAATGCACAAGCTAACTATCCTTCTTTTGAAAATATAGCTTATATTATTTATACCTCAGGCTCCACGGGTGAACCAAAAGGAGTCATGATCCGGCATTCATCCATGCATAATCATTTAATATCAAAAATTACTGATTTACAGTTGTCTAAAGATGATATAGTTGGACAAACTGTTTCTCAGTCCTTTGATGTTTCAGTATGGCAGTTTGTTTGCCCCTTAATGATAGGGGCTCAAATAGTTATTATTAATGATGAGCAAGTACTAGATCCTATCGGATTTGGAGAGCGTATCTTTAATGGTAACGTTACTATACTTGGGACTGTCCCTAGCTTGTTGTCTGTTCTTCTAGATGGTGTAGATTCTAACTTAGATTTAAGAGATAAGCTTCAATCAATACAAACTCTTTTACTTATTGGAGAGCCTTTTACAACAACCTTATATAAACGATGGACAAAATATTTTCCAAAAACCCGCGTGATTAATGCTTACGGTCCTACGGAATGTGCTGACGCTGTAACACATTACTCAGTTATAAATAATGAAAATACAAGTCTTACTGTCCCTATAAATGGAACAATACAAAATATGTCCCTCTACATTCTGGGAGATAATTTAAAATTAACCCCATATGGAGCAATAGGAGAACTATATGTTGGGGGGATTGGCGTTGCACAGGGTTATTACGAGTTACCTGATCAAACCTTAAGGGTTTTTCTTCCAAGTCCTTTTGCAGAGAAAAAAATGCTATATAAAACTGGTGATTTAGTTACCTCATCTCCAGAAGGATTGCTATATTTTCTAGGGAGAAAGGACAAGCAAGTTAAGATTAATGGTTGTAGAGTTGAGCTTGGAGAAATTGAATCCATCTTACTTCAATTTCCTGCTGTAAAAAATGCGGTTGTTGAAGTAATACAGCAAGCGGGAAAAAACATTTTAATTGCATACTATACGTTAACGGATACAAATGCAAAAACGGATGAGATAAGAAGATTTTTATCTGAAAGACTGCCAGAATATATGCAACCTCAGCATTTTGTTTTATTAGAAAAAATACCTCTAACCATAAGCGGAAAAGTAGATCGGAAAAAACTTCCACAAATTGAAGAGATTATCGGCAATAAGAGCTTTTCCCTTCCACGAAACACTATAGAACTTAAACTTTATACAATTTGGAAAGATCTTCTCAATATAGAAGATTTTGGCACTTCTGATAGTTTTGCTTCTTTAGGTGGTCATTCTTTACTAGCTGTACGGATGGCCTTGCAAGTTAATAAAGCATTTAATATTAAATTGCCTTTCACAGAAATTAAAAGTGATTCAACAATCTTTTCGCTTGCTCAAAAAATCAAGACCGGATTCTCCCTAAAAACCTCTTCGGTTCTACCAATACAAAAGAGCGAAACAAATCAAACTCTATTCATGTTTCATCCAATCTCTGGTTTAGCTTATGATTATGTTAATCTTTCTAACTATATAAAGAATTGGACAATCTATGGAATTAACAACCCATACTTTGGAGAAGAAAAATATCATTATAATACATTACAAAAAATGACTTCAGAATATCTTGATATAATACAAGAAATAACCCCAGAAGGGCCTTATTATCTATCAGGATGGTCTTTTGGAGGATTAGTTGCACTGGAAGGGGCAATACAACTAACAAAACGTGGCAAAAAAGTTAATCAGGTTGTATTGATTGACACATATAACCCAATCCATCTCAGCACAAAAAATATCGATAAAGATATTAAGAAATTTCTGAAGCTAGCGAACGTTTCAGAATCGTCTATTGAAGGTCAGTTCTTATTTGAAGAAATCAAAAAGAATGATTTTTTAATGCAAAATTATAATGTTTCAACATATACAGGAGCAGTAACTTTAATGAAAGCTTCTTCAACGGATGGATTGTTTGATGCAGGTTGGAAAAAAGAAAATTTGCCCAATTTAAATATTGTTAATCTTACGTCTACGCACTATGAGTTATTCCAATATCCTAATGTAAAATTTTTATCCACTCAGCTTCTTGAGATTCTTGATAAAGCTTAGCTAATGATATTTGTAGATGAAATTGTAAAACTATTTTATGATAAAAAATTAAGTGGTTTAAGATCTAATGTGAATAAATACCTATGATAATAAATAAAGTAGAGAAATTAAGCTCTCAACCTATGTTTTTCCAGTTGGAGAAACATTTTGGGCTAAACAATTTGTTTTTGAAAATAGAGGGACTCAATATTGCAGGCTCTATTAAAATAAAAACAGCATTGTCATTAATTGATCAATTAGAGCGGGAAGGAGTTTCTCCTTCAAAAAATAAGATTATTGAATCTTCATCTGGTAACCTTGGCATCGCACTTAGCATCGTTTGTAAATCTAGGGGATATACGTTCACATGTGTGACTGATCCCAACACATCACCATATAGTGAGAGATTGATGAGAATCTATGGGGCTAATATTCTTAAAGTCTCCCAAAAAGATAAGCAAGGAGGCTATCTAGAAACACGAATATCCCTTATAGAGGAAATGATAAAAAAAAATAAAAATCTCATATGGACCAATCAATATTCTTCATTCGCAAATCCGTTGATTCATTATGAAGAAACAGCAAGAGAAATTTTAAACCAGTTTGCAAAAGTTGATTACTTATTTATTGGAGCCGGTACCACTGGAACTTTAGTTGGGTGTGCTGAGCATGTTAAAAAATTTTCTCCACAAACCCAAGTGGTTGCAGTGGATAGTGCGGGGTCTGTGACTTTTGGGGGACAACCTTTACCAAGATTTATCCCAGGACTGGGTACAAGTAAAAAACCTCCTATTTGCGATACTAAAAATGTTGATGAAATCGTGGTAATTAAGGAAAGTGATGCTGTCCAGATGTGCCATTTTATGCTTAATAAGTATGGGCTGTTTTTGGGGGGATCCTCTGGGTCAGTACTCCAAGCCGTGAAAAAAAAGAAAAATATCCCAAAGGATGCTTGTGTTGTAGCAATTTCTCCCGATTTTGGAGAAAAATATATAGATACAGTTTATAACCCAATTTGGGTAAAGGAAAAATTTAATATGGAAATTTAGATTTTTTGTCTTTACTAAGTTAAAAAATATTCAAGGACCATTTTTAACACGTCAATTTATTTTGTAATGGAATGTTGGATGATAAAAAGAAAAAACTCATTAGCTTACTTAAAACATCATCTAGATATTATACATTATCTCTTTCCATTTATTTGGGTGAAAGATTGGAGTATAAGAATTAGGTACCTTATACTTATTTTCCTTACCCTGACTATGATAGGGTTAAATATTTTAGCTCCAATTATGTTAATGAAAATTGTAGCTCTTTTTTCAAAAGGTACTACAAGTACAATCACAATTTACATGGCTTTGCTAGCTTATGGTGTTACTTGGACGCTTTCTCAGTTTACAGCTCTTGTAAGAGAAATATTTCTATTTAAAGCTGTAGAAAGAAGTGTAAGGCTTATATGCCTTGAAATTTCCTCCCATCTTCACAAACTATCTTATCATTTTTATTCAAAACAAAAAACAGGAGCAATGGTTAGCTATATTGAAAAAGCTTATAGAGCCTTTCCTGATGTCTTCTGGGGTTTTACACTTAATATTATTCCCACAGTTATAGAAGTTATGGTAGCAACATCAATTATTTGGTATTGGTATGGTCCTTTATTAGGACTATCTTTAATAACTACAATAGTTGTGTTTATAATATTCAGCTTATTCACGACGGAGATAACTTCAAAAGTTCAGAGCTACAGTAATGAAAATCACTTTCAAGTTAATGCATATTTAGTTGATGGATTAGTAAATTCTTCGTTAGTAAGGTACTTTGGCAAACGCGAGTATGAAAAGGAACAAATCGATAAGCTTCTTAAAAGAAGAGAAGAGACAGAAATTAAATCTCAACTACTTATGCAATATGTTCGCTTAGGGCAAGTAGGAATAATTAGTGCTAGTTTAATATTAATAACTTGGTTTGCAGGAAAAGGGGTAATCTCGAAAAATCTCTCTATACCAGATTTTATCCTAATAAATAGTTATATATTACAGTTTGCTGTTCCTTTGTTTTTTTTTGGTTTTATATTTAAGGATATGCGCAAGGGTCTTACCGATATGGAGCAGCTTGTAAAGCTATTAAGAACCGAACAAGAGATAGAAGAAAAAGAACCATTACCTAGCATCCGCTATAAAGAAGAATGGGGCATTCAATTTAAAAAAATAAATTTCTCATATGGTGATAGGCAAGTTCTAAAAGATGTTAGTTTTGAAATTCCTCCTGGTAAAACTGTTGCTCTAGTTGGTCCAAGTGGATCAGGTAAATCAACTATTTCTAAACTACTTTTCCGTTTTTATGAGGCTAACTCTGGAGAAATAATCATAGGAGGTAAAGATATTAGAGACTTCTCTTTATCTAGCTTAACTGAAGTTATTGGGATTGTTCCTCAAAATACGAGTTTGTTTAATAATACTATTCGTTATAATGTTTGTTATGGCAACCCAAAAGCTACAGAAATAGAAATTGAAGAGGCAATAACAATTGTTGAGCTAGATTCTTTGATTAAAGCTTTACCAGACAAACTTTCAACGCAAATAGGAGAAAGAGGAGTAACCCTATCTGAAGGGGAAAAGCAAAGACTTGCGATCGCTCGGGTTATTTTGAAAAAACCTAAAATCTATATATTTGACGAAGCTACTTCTTTTCTAGATTTAAATACAGAGCAATTTGTCCAAAAGAATCTAAAAAGAATTACTCAAGGAGTTAGTACTCTTATCATTGCTCATCGTCTTTCAACTATAACAGAAGTTGACAATATTTTTGTTCTCGATAATGGGAGTATTACTGAAAAAGGGACACACATGGAGTTGATGCAAGTGAAAGGGTTATATTATAATCTTTGGAATACCCAATCACATCTATTATCTAGTGAACATTATGCATAGATTATTTGATGTCAAAAAGAAAGATTGAAAATTTAAATTATAATGGATCATAAAAAAAATGGAAAATATAGGAATAATAGACCACAGAGGAGCGTGGTGTACTTCTTTTAATCAAATGAAAAATACGTCTCTTCAGAATTCCTACACTGGTTTTTTGCGCTCATTTGAACAAGGAAGAGGTATTGAATTTGATGTACGTGATTTTAAAGGGGATCTTGTTATTTCTCACGACATTCCAGAGGGAAAAAAGTTAACATTGGATGAACTTTTTCAGCTATATGGGCAATTTAAATCTAAAGCTGGACCTCTAGCTATTAATATTAAAGCAGATGGGCTTCAGGAAAAAATTAAAAAAGCTCTCGATTTGTATGATATAGAGAATTACTTTCTTTTTGATATGTCAATTCCTGAAACGATAAAGTACTCAAAGCAAGATCTAAAATTTTGTATAAGACATAGCGAGTATGAAAAAGATCCTAAAAATTTTTCCCCTTATTTATATGAGAAAGCAGTTGGAGTTTGGGTTGATCAGTTTTTCTTGTGCCCCGAAAAGGGAACGTGGATAACAATTGAGATAATTAAGCAACATTTAGAGTATTCAAAAAAAGTATTTATAGTATCCCCTGAACTTCACACTTGGGGAAGAGACACAATTTATAAGAATGTATGGAAACAATATAAAAGCATTTTTGAATATCTATCAAAATACAAGTATAATTTAAACAATATTTACCTCTGCACAGATCTTCCCAATGACGCAACAGTTTATTTTAAAAGTGAAAATACCTTTGTATAAGAAGAAATTTGGTTTTTTATTCAAATATAATCTGGCAGGAAAGAGATATAACACTTAACCTTGAAAATTTCTTTAGTCATGTGCTATTAAATCAAATTAAATTATTAGGGGAGTTTAGATGATAGAAAAAATTCGATTAGGTTCAGAAGTTTTAATAGAGGGTAGTTCATATTCAATTATAGGGATAGACCATTACAAACTAATAAATTTTCTTATGGAAAAAAAATCTTGGGAGAGTTTTACAATCAGTAATCAAACAGAGCGCGTTAGTTTCTCGATTACTGAAGGTAAAATTATTTTATGGCAAACCTCTAATATCTCTCTCGCCAAAAAAAGAAATTTATGTAAAAAGTATCAGTTGAATTGGAATTTTTCTGGAATTGCACAAATTCAATTCCAAGGAGATAAGGGAGTCTCCCAGCCAATGGCTGAGCTTGTTTGGCTTCAAGACAAATCTAAAATTTTTTTGTTTGAAAGATTTTTTAATCCTGACGAACCTGATCTTAAAATTAAGGAATATTTCTTTACAGGAACCATAATCACACCTGAAAAGATAAGTATTATATAGGATATTTTATAGAAATTTAGTATGTATTATGAATAAAGAACAAACCTTACGTAAATATTTCTTAGAAGATGAAGAGTTGGAAATCGAAAAAGTAAACTTTTCAAATTTTTTAGAAAGAAAGTTTTTTGAAGCAAAAAAAGTTTATTCGGCCTTTGAAGATAGTTGGTTTGCTTTAATGCAGGGCATAAGAAATAACCCTAGGCTATATAAAAGTAAAATTTATTTTGCAGATCATCCTTATAAAAAAGAAGCATTAATAGTTTATAATCATTTATGTAAGGACATAGCTGAATTTTCTCAGTTATTAAATACATTACTTCTTTACGTAAATAAAAACGAAGTAGTTTGGAAGAATGCTAATCCAGATGATTTAGATAGTCTTTTGTCTCACGGGTTCCGTTGTTATAGTGAGGATGAAAGATGGGATATTTGTTCTAAATATGATGACCAAACATATCCTCAATCTATATGTTCATTGGAAGAAATAGCTTTCTTAAGGGGATCTAGGTTAAGCCAAATAAGGCAGCAAACAAGAGCTGTTGAGAGGTATTTTGACAAAAAAATATCTATTGAACCTTATAACAAAGAATATAAAGAGCAATGTGAACTATTAACAATACACATTTCCCAAGAAATAGGGGAAAATAATGGAATTTCTCCTGAAAGCATAGCCAATGCCAATACAATTTTTTTATCTCATCCCCCAGAACATTCCTTTGTTATTAAATCTAATGATAACGTATTGGCCTTTATAGCTTTTGATGTGAGGGAATCAACGGCGAACTTTATCTGCCTTATATATAAAAGGAATCCTAAATATTTATCAACATATTCCATGGTGATGGCTGCTCAAGCACTTTACCAAGATGGGATTCAGAACTTAAATTTATCGGGATCTGAACTAACAACTCTTGATAAATGGAAAAATAAATTTAATCCCCTAAAAAAAATAAATAGAATGCATGTTATATGGGAAAAGAAATAGAAATAAATTTCTAAAAGAGAGGCATAATAAATGTATGATATAGTCAACGTGGAAAATAAAGATGTATTTCTTAGTTTTTATAGCTGGGAAGAGTATAAAGCAATATCTCAAGAAAATCCTATATTAATTATTCCTTTTGGTGCGGTTGAGCAGCATGGGCCCCATTTACCTCTCTTAACAGATGCCTTACTAGGAATGAAGTTTGCAGAGGCTGTAGCGGTAAAATTAAATTGCTACGTGGTGGATTCATTTGTTTATGGGATGCGTTCAGATTTATATTCTGGAGGTGGAGAGTTTTTTCCAGGAACTCGTAGTTTACGGCCCGAAACTTTTTTAATGGTTGCTATGGATATTCTTGAAGAATTACATTTAGATGGGTTTAGAAAATTTGTACTATTAAATGCTCATTTTGAAAATGCTTCGTTACTTAGAGAAGTTTCTCGCCGACATATCAAAGCACATGAAGAGGCAAAGATATTATTAACAAACTGGTGGGATATCCCACCCCGTGAAAAAACGTTATCTTTTTTTCCTAAAGAATTTCCGGGTATGGATCTTGAACATGCTGGACTTTTAGAAACCAGTCTTATGCTCCATTGCTTTCCAGAACTTGTAAAACAGATAGAAAATTTCCCTAGTGAGTTAGCATCTCCGCCAGGATATGAGTTATATCCAGAAGAACTTAACAAAGTACCAAAATCAGGGGCTCTTGCTCCTGCTACTTCTGCAACCTCAAGTATAGGAAGTGAAATTTTTTCTTTAGTAGTGTCTCATCTTGTTAAAGCCATAAAAGTAAATTTTGGAGATTAGTGTGAATACTCTAATATATGATTCTTTTCTTGAATGGGTAAAAAAAGAACCTGAAAGAAAAGCTATATTAGAAGGAAATAGCATAGCTAAAAGCTATAGAGAACTTTTTGAAATGGGATGTCAAATAGCCTCAACCATAGATCTAAATGCTATAGATGAGGTCAAAACTGTTGCTTTACTTGGTAATAAATCGTTTAATAGTATAGCAGTTATTTTAGGTATTCTCTTTTCTGGTCGAGCATATAGCCCCTTGGACATTAATCTTCCAGCAATACGTTATGATAAGATTTTTGAAAATTTTTCTCCAATAGGATTGATTCTGACTGGATTATCTCCACAATTACGATACGAATTAACAAGAACAAAAATAAACCCTTCTTTTATCTTGGATCTAGTAGGCGATCTTCCTGAAGAAGCATTCAAAGGAGTGCCACGCCTAACTTTGAGTGGGAAAAAGCAATTTAATGGGCGGCAACCCCTTAGTTATGCATATCTATTATTTACCTCAGGTTCCACAGGAAAACCAAAAGGAGTTTGCATTTCCCACAATGCAGCAAACGAGGCTCTTAGAATGTTTCAAGAGCATATTAATATTCAAGAAGATGATATTATAGGAAATCAAGTTTCTTTATGCTTTGATCTTTCTATGTTTGATATCTTCTCAAGTTTAAGTCAAGGAGCTTCTATTTGTCTTATTCCCCCAATGGTTACTTCTGTACCAAATCGATTTTTAAATTATTTAAATGAGAATGCTATTACATCAATTTTTACCGTTCCCTCCGTCGTTGACTATGTTTTAGAGAATACAAATTCAAGCTTTAATAATAGATCATTAAGAAGGTTACTTCTAAGTGGTGAACCCATAGCTTTAAATACCATTAGGAAAATTTTTAAAGCTTTCTCATCCAATTTAGAAGTTTGGAACCTTTATGGAGCAACAGAAATTCCTTATGCATTAGCGGAAAAAATCACAAATGAAAAAAATTTGAATTCTTTTTCCTTAAAAGGAAGGAATGTTGAAGTACGCATCGAAAATGAGGTTGCTGACATAAATGGTGAGGAAAAAAGCTTAATTGGAGAGCTTCTTATAAAAAGTCCCGCAATGCTATCAGGATACTTATTAGAAGGGAATAGCAATTTAACCAACCTTAAATATGAAGAATGGTACCCTACTGGGGATTTAGCTTCTATTAATGAAAAAAATGTCATCACACTGCATGGCCGTGCTGATAGGCAAGTTAAAATTAAAGGACATCGTGTAGAACTTGATGCAATTGAGCATGAAATTGAGAATACTCCTGAAGTAAAAGAAGCTGCGGTGATTTACCATAAAGATACGAAGAAACTTTCTGCTTATATCACTTTAATTACAAATTGCACTGAAGAAGAGATTAAAAAAAGATGTCAAAATTCTTTATCTCCTTTTATGCGGCCAGATTCTTTTCATATTATAAAGGAACTTCCCAGAACGGCCAGCGGAAAGAAAGATCGGCAGAAGCTTATAAGCGCTGATGATTTGCAAGAAATCAGAAAGGCTCACAATGGTTGAGTATAATAAAAAGACAATTCAAACGAAAATGAAAGAAATCTGGGTTCAGCTCTTTCATGACGATAATATTACTATAAATGATGATTTTTTTTATTTAGGAGGAAACTCATTTTTAGCAGTCGAGTTTATAAATAAAATAAAAGATTTTTTTGATGTTGATATATCTTTGAGTGATCTTTTTAAAAATCCGACTATTCAGCTTTTATCCGATTTTATAAAAAGAAATGCACAAGCTGATAGTCTTCCTTCCTTAGTAGCTAAAAATAAAGAAAATTTAGTGCTTACGTCGTATGCACAACAATGCCTGTTAAATTTGAATGAAAACACTGTGAGTAAGGCTGTCCATATTGATTTTTTTCCTTTACATTTGACTGGCGCCTTACGAATCGAATCACTCCGTGAGGCTTTTATAAGATTAATAGAGCGACATGAAATATTGCGAACACACTTTAAAAAAAAGGATGGGCAATGGTATCAAGTAATTAAAAAGAGGGGAGAGCTCGTATGGGACGATCAAACTCTTGACTACGGAGGACAGCTAGAGCTCGAGGAAAAACTACAATGTATTGCGGATGAGTTTTGGGAGACTCCCTTTGATTTAACCCAAGGTCCTTTATTCCGTATAAAATTAGTACGGCTTAAGGCTAAAGAAAGCGTACTTTTTATAACAATTCATCAAAGTATCTTTGATGGCTGGTCGTTAGGAGTCTTAGCTACAGAATTAAGTCAACTATATAATCATCTAGCTTTCCATGCCCCCCTAAGACTTAATGAGTTACCTATCCAATATGCTGATTATGCTCTATGGCAACGTGAGTGGTTAGTAGGGGATATTTTAGATAAAAAATTAAATTATTGGGAAAAGCATCTAGAGTTTTTACCTCCAGAAGTAACGATTCCCTATCGTAAAGCTCGGCCATTAAAATCAACTTTCGAGGCTAACATTTGCCATATGAAACTGCCTTCTTCACTTATGAATAAGCTTAAAGAATTAAGTAAAAGGCAGAGTGTAACCTTGTTTATGACCTTATTAGCGAGCTTGCAAATATTATTATGCAAATATAATGCTCTTGAAGATATGGTTGTAGGATCCCCTATATCAAACAGAACTCAAAAAGAAGTAGAAAGCTTAATAGGACTTTTTGCTAATATGCTAATTTTTCGTATAAAATTAAAAAAGAATATCAATTTCTATGAATTGTTGGAATATACGCGAGAAGAAGTCGCTAACGCATCAATGCATCAGGAAATACCTTTTGAACAAGTTATAGCACAATACCCAGAGAGGTATTTACAAGAGAACAGGCATCCTTTATTTCAAATAATGTTTACATTAGAAAATTTTGCTCCAATCGAATTTAATTTCAAGGATGTTCTTGTTGAACCATTAAAATTAAGGAAGGCAAAGACAAAATTTGATATTAGTTTTAATACGAGAGAACTTCCAACCGGAGAACTAGATGTAGGGATCGGCTATGCAGCTGAGTTGTATAATCAAAGCGAAATTGAAGTTATCGGAAGCTATTGGGTAGATCTATTAGAAAGAATCTCACAAAACCCAAAAGAAAAAATTGATAATTTAGGTCTCTTTGAAAAAAATACAACAACATAGGCATTTAGAATGTTTCTTAGGGTTGTATTATAATAATATTCCTCAATTTTAGTTAAGCTCTAGAATTAAAGCGGAGGTTTTTTATTATGCGAACGCGCATTTGATTGAGGAATGCTATCACCTTAAGAATCAAGAACAATTTTTGAAAATCAAGGTTTGTTTGTTTTTTTATAGAAAGTTTAGGATGAATTTATACAAAGAGTGTAAAAAAATATTGTCAGCGCTAGCTATTTAACTTAGCATGTTTTGTATGGAGCTGGCCTATCTTAAGATGAGCATGTTTTTCTCGATAATTACCTATACTTTCAAAAGAATTTCATTATCATTTTAGCCTAGATTAGCTATATAAAATTGGCGGTCACATTAAGAGAGAAATATAAAAATGAATAAACTTAGGGAGGTTTTGTGAAGGCAAAGATAAAAGCTATAATATTTGATATGGATGGAGTTCTAGTTGATGCCAAAGAATGGCATTACGAATCTCTTAATAGTGCACTGTCTCATTTTGGTTTTTCTCCTATTTCAAGGAAAGACCATTTAGAAGTGTATGATGGTCTACCTACAAAAGAGAAGCTTAAAATCCATCCTCATACAATGAACCTTGATGAAGAGTTTCTCGGAAACATTAATAAACTTAAACAAGAATTTTTAGCTAAAATAGTAGAAAACAAATGTACACCTTCTCTTCTCCATCATAGAACTCTGCAGGAACTTAAGAAAGAAGGGTATAAACTCGCTGTGTGTTCTAATGCTATCAGACCATCAGTAGAACTTTTATTAAGTAAAACAAATCTGCTCCCATATATTGATTTTTTTCTTTCCAATCAAGACGTTGTATATCCTAAGCCCCATCCAGAGATCTACTTGAAAGCTATAAAAAAATTAGGTGTTCGTTCTGAAGCGGTTTTAATTTGCGAGGACAATATTAAAGGAATAACTGCGGCTAAAGAGAGTGGAAGTAATGTTCTCGAAATTGGAACAATTTATGATGTAACTTACGAAAATATTAAGCATACAGTACTAAAAATAGAAAAAGGCGAAGCGGCACAAGTTAGTAAGGCGCCTGTTAGAACAGCAAAGTTGTCAGAAATGATAGGAGGGTGGTTTGTCGGCAATTTTTCTCCGAGCATTTTGACTAGTGAGATTTTCGAAGTAGCTGTAAAAACCTATAAAGCAGGAGATTATGAAGGGTGGCATGTTCATAGGGTCAGCAGCGAAATAACAGTGATACTTGAGGGCCAAGCAGAAATGGATGGAAAAATATTAGGAGACGGAGATATTATCCTTCTTGAACCTGGGTATGGTACTTCGTTCAGAGCTTTAACTGACCTTAAAACCGTTGTTGTCAAGACGCCATCAATTGCTAATGATAAATATTTTGAAAGGGATAAAGACACCAACCTTTCAAGATATAAAAACATTAATTTTTAACATCAAAGAAAATGTAAAATAGTTAATTATAGAGGATATTCTCAAAATTGTGTAGTTCTCATGTAGTATCGTTCATGTATTAAAGCAATATTTAATATATCTTTTTCTTTTAAGGAGTTAATCAAGGTTCAGTGTGTTGAATTCTAGTATTGAAATTTTATAGTTTTAAGGTTAAAAGATGCAATATAATGAAAGATTCAATAAAAATATATTTTGAGAATAAAAACTAATCTTACTACCATTTAAATTGAAGTTACAGGAGGTTTCTTGTGCAAATAGAGAGCTTATTTTTTTCTCAGGAAGAGAGAGAGAAGCAGTTAGGGGAATGGAATGAGACGGCGAGGGCGTATCCATCAGAGAAGTGTATTCATGA
>MKUU01000012.1 GCA_001898705.1 Caedibacter sp. 38-128 | reverse complement strand
AAGAAGGAAGGGATCGACTGAATAATAAGGTAGAGCCAGAGTTAAGCTTCAATTACCTCGGCCAAATCGATGGGGGCGAAGAGAACGGAGCAATTTTCAAAGCAAGTGCAGGTGAAGTTGGTGTAAGCTATAGTTCAAAAAATAACAGGAAATTTCTAATAGAAATTAATGCACGTGTAGTTAAAGGAAAGCTCCAAGTAAGTACTACATATAGTACTAAAATTCATCATCAAGAAGGTATCAAAAAATTTATAGATTTTTTTAGGAAGAATCTGATCAATATTATTGAAAAAAGTTGTGAGGAAACCTCATCCTCTTTTTATGTACCATCGGATTTTTCTTTATGTTCTTTAGATCAGTCAACTTTGGATTATGTTACTAAACAAATATCAAGGCCTATTGAAAGCCTATACCCTTTGTCTCCAATGCAAAGTGGCTTCCTTTCAACAGCTATCCGTTTTAATGGTCCTGATCCTTACCTACGTCAAAATTTGTTTGAACTGAAAGGTAATATTAAGCCTTCTTTCATTAAAGAAGCTTGGCAATCCGTAATAGAGAATGAACCTATGCTTCGGACAGGTTTTATTTGGGACAATATAAGTAAGCCCTTACAATTTATTTTAGCAGATTTAAAAATAGACTGGAAAGAGCATGATTGGGAAAAAATACCAGAAAGGTTACATCAAAATAAACTTCAAGATCTAATTAACTTAGATTATGAGACTAGCTTTGACTTAAAAAATCCACCTCTTGTAAGATTTAATCTTATAAGATTAGCTTCGAACCGTTACTGGCTCTTATGGAGTATCCATCATATTATCGTTGACGGATGGTGTTCATCTATTCTTATAAAGAAGTTTATTATGGCGTATGAACAACTTAGTGCTCAACAAAAAATAATACTTCCTAAAACCACGCCTTATCAGGAGTATATCGAATGGATAGAAAATCAGAATTTGGAGAAAGCAGAAGCTTTCTGGAAAGATGCTCTGGAGGGTGCAAAGCCAACAAGGTTATCTAGAAAAATAATCAAGGAAACAAATAATAGATCCCAATATGATCATTTTCATATGGAACTAAGCCAAGAGAAGACAGAACTCCTGATGAAAATAGCGAGCAAGACAGAAATGACGCCGAGCAGTCTTATACAAGCAGCGTGGGCAATTTTGATTAATAAATATACAAATCAATCTGATATCACCTTTGGAGTAACGGTTTCGGGAAGAGCCATTAGCCTACCGCATATTGATGAAATGATAGGGCTCTTTATTAATACACTTCCTTTACGGTTAAAGATTCTCCCAGAGAATGATATCATGGATATACTTAACCAAATAAAAGAAAAAATGCTTGAAATACAACAGAATGGTTATGTTTCCTTAGCGAAAATTAATAATTGGGTTGGATTAGGTATGAATAACTTTCTATTTGATAATATATTTATTTTTGAAAATTATCCTGTAGAGCAAAAAGCTAAAGAAGGCGGAGCTGATATGTCAATCACCTGCCTTCCAAGCTTGTCCAATGATACTCCGGCTATGAACGAGCAAACAGAATTTCCTCTAATTTTAGGCGTTACTCCTTTAGAAAAAATGAGATTTAGCATAAGTTACAGGAACGATTTGTTCTCTAAAAATGAAATCATGCAGCTTGGAAATCACTTGGCTAATATTTTAGAAAGCTTTATTCAAAACGCAAATAGGGAATAATGTATAATTTCTTGTATAAAATATAAGAAAGGTAGAAATGAAAAAATATTATTTGAAACCCAATGTAAAAATGGAACCTTTAATTTGGCAATGGTATGCTTGGCCACATCTGATTGCTCCTCAAACTGCTGCATGTAATATTGTTGGAAGACACCTAAAAATAATGGAATCTTACATCCTAGCACCCGATCTTCACATCAAAGCTTCGAGTAATCCAAAATTAATAGGAGGGCCATATCTTAATGTACAAGTGGAGAAGGCTCATAAAGTTCAAAATCTCATAGAGAAGACAAAAAATATGTGTTCTTCCTTGATTGCTTTAAATAACTCTTTAAAAGTATGTAACATAATGCTTCAAACTGAAGCTACAGGGGGTTCTTTAAATCATTTATATGAAAAAGTCCCAGAAAACCTTAAAGGGCTTGTTGAGCTTGTTTATGACCTTAATAACCACCCTTCATTACGTCTAATTGAACCACTCATTTACAAAAAATACTATTCTGAGGACCAACAGAAGATAGCGTTATCAGAAATAAAAAATGATTTTAGAAACTTCGTGCTTAGCACCCCAAGAATCGAAAGTTCCGATGAGGTATACATAAACATTCCATTTTCGAGCCCTAAATTAAATAACCTCTTTGAGTCAAGAGAAAAACCAATTTCGCAAGAAGAACTTGAAGATGGCTTCCATATTTTTCCAGATCCAAAAAAACTTTTTAGATCTTTCTTTACAGAAAATCCTCCTTCTCTACCTGAGGACAGAAATTATAAAGGAGATGGCATTAGGATACGCTATTTTGGGCATGCTTGTGTATTATTAGAGACCAAATCTGTATCGATCTTGCTAGATCCTGTTATCAGTTATCAAATAGCTGATTCAAACGTTCCAAGATATACTATGTATGATCTGCCTGAACATATAGATTTTGTTCTTCTTACTCACAACCATCAAGATCATTTTATGTTAGAAACGCTGTTACAATTAAAACATAAAATTGGAACAATTGTTTTTCCATCTAATAATAAAGGTGCTTTAGAAGACCCCTCTATAAGACTTATGCTTGAGCATTTAGGGTTTTCATCTCTTATCGAGCTTGATGACATGCAAGCAAAATCAGTGCCTGGAGGAGAAATCATCGGGCTACCCTTTTTAGGGGAGCATGCAGACCTTAACATTCAAACAAAGCTTGCTTATCACATAAACCTTTTGGGTAAAAAGTTTGTTTTTGCTGCAGATTCAACGAATTTGGATTCCCATCTTTATAAGCATATTTTTGATTATATTGGAGCTATAGATTTTCTATTTTTAGGGATGGAATGTGATGGGGCGCCATTAAGTTGGTTATATGGCCCCTTATTGTCGTCTCCATTAAAAAATACTTATGATAAAGAAAGAACCTTGTCGGGCTCTGATTTTAAAAAAGCATGGCCAATTGTTGAACAATCAAAATGCAAAAGAGCTTATGTTTATGCTATGGGCCAAGAGCCATGGCTTGGGTACATTATGGCTCTTCAATATAATCAAGCTTCTCCTCAGATCATTCAATCTGATCTTCTCATAGATGAATGTCGCAAAAAAGGAATAGAATCTGAAAGACTTTTTGGAAGAAAAGAATGGATTATATAAACACATGTCAGCTAAATGATTTAGGAAAAGGTTTATTTTTATTAAAATTGGATCTTTTAGACTCTTTAAAAATTATAATATCTTTTGATATTCTTTAATAATATTGATCTAACAAGAGTAGGATCGAAAATGAATACATCAAGAAGAATTAATGTAGTCATTCCAATGGCAGGAAAAGGGAGCAGGTTTTATGAAAAAGGCTACAAAATCCCAAAGCCTTTTATAGATGTTCATGGAAAGATGATGATAGAAAGAGTCCTAGACAATCTTCAATTACCAACTGCGAAGTATTTTTTGATTGCTTTACAAGAACATATAGAAAATTATAAGCAATATTTTAATAAAATTAATGTAAACTATGATAGTGAAATAATCCCTATTTATAAAACAACTGATGGTCCAGCATGCACGGTTTTAGCAACACATAGACAAATTAATAATGAGATCCCTTTATTAATTGCAAATTCAGACCAAGTTGTTGATATTAAAATTTCAGATTATATAGATGACTGCTTTAAAAGAAATCTTGATGGATCAATTATGACTTTTAAAGCGACAGATCCAAAATGGTCTTTTGCTAAAATAAACCAAAAAAGATTAGTAACCGAAGTAAAGGAAAAGGTTCCAATATCAAATAATGCCACCGTAGGTATATATTTTTTCAAGGAAGGGAAATACTTTTTCAATGGCGCAATTGATATGATTGCTGCCGCAGATAAAACAAATAATGAGTACTATGTTTGTCCTATTTACAATTACATCATACGTCAAGGTGGTAATATTGGAATTTTTGAAATTGACCCAGGTAAAATGCATGGAACTGGGACACCTGAAGATTTGGAAGAGTATTTATTCAAAATTAAAAAACATGCCTAATGAAGGAGTTAATAGTGTGCCAACAAAGTTATGCTACCTAAGTATTATTTCATCTTAGGGTGATTAGTTTTTAAGCCATCGAGGAATTTATAATTTAATATGCTAGAAAATAAATGGCTCATTCCTATAAAAGCTCCTAAAAAAACAGAAAGGCTTCTTTTTACGTTTCACTATGCTGCTGCAAGTGCTTCTATCTTTTATCCATGGAGAAATATTTTAGATGAAAATACTAAAGTCTATGCTGTAGAACTTCCGGGGAGGGGCACTCGGTATGAAGAAGAACCCATTTCTGATATAAAAACTATAACCATGAAAATAGCAGAAGCAATAAGGCCCCATCTAGGAAGCGCACCAGTAACTTTTTTTGGACATAGTATGGGAGGCTTACTTGCTTATGAAACAGCCATCTTGCTCTCATTAGATTGCGAAAAACCTATTGATCATTTTATAGCCTCTGCCGTAAATCCTCCTGGGTATAGGCAAATAAGAACACAAACTCAAATAGACGATGAAATTTTCAAGAAAGAACTTATCAAATATGGAGGGATTCCAGATAGTCTCCTAACAAATATTGATTTTTGGGATATATATTTGCCCACTGCTCGTGTTGATTTTGCAATGGTTATGAATTATACGCCCTCAGAAAAACCTGTTCCATTAAATTGTAATATTACAGCTATTGTGGGAAAAAGGGATGATATTGTAAAAGTAGAAAAGGCCAAACATTGGAAAAAACTGACCAAAAGTAGCTTTAATCTGATAGAAATAGATGGGGGACATTTATTTATTAAGGAAACAAAGAGGATAGTAGAAATTGTCAATTCTATCCTCTTGAAAGATTATAGAAAGCTTCCATTAAGCACATTAATTCATGAGGAGGGGACATATGTGGTTTAAAAACTTTGTAACAATCTCAATACTATTTCTAACCTTCACTTCTATTAACTTATCGGCTAGCGATCTTAGTAGAACTATATCTGATTCAGAAGATGAAACGGAGAAGCGAATAATAGCACACATAGATCCAAAAAATCTGAAGAAGTCAGAGGAAATTGAGGCTAAAGAAGAAAACGATAGGTTGAGTCTAGTATCGGGGTCTCAAGATAATAGTCTCATAGGAAATTTACCAGAGGACGTTTTAATTCATATTTTTGATTTTCTAAAAATCGAAGATTTAGGAAGAGTAAGTCAAGTTTTTCGTCATTGGGGTAAGATATGTAGCACACCTCAGTTTTGGGGAAAAGTAGGCCTTGAAAATTATGGAGATTATTTCGATGTGGAGGACCTTAAGGAAAGGCCTAAAGAGAAAGTCACTCACCATTATCTGAGTGTCTGTCTAAATGTCTTAGATACTGAATTGGAAACTGACGTATATAAAAATTTCAAAAAAAAATACGATTTATCCTCATTTAAGCCCTACTTTAAAGTATACTTGCCTTCAGCAGTACAAAAAAGACATGAATCTTACAGTGCAAAAATATATGGAAAGTTTGAGGTGCCACAAAATATAGAGATAAAAAAAGAGATTGAAGAACTTCGCCAACAAAGAGATAATTTTATTAAACTAGCAAATACTCTGTCCACGATTCAAACAGTTCCTAATCCTTATCATCGGTATAGTGGCTATTACATGGGAGGTAAAGAATGCATTTCATCTATTGGAAGAAATCCAACGATGGAACATCGAGTCCCTAATAAAATTAATCTTGATTATGCCAGGGAAGCAAATGAAAGCTTAATTCTGCTTGGTGATGAGGACGCAGCTCAAAAGAAAGAAAAACAGCTGACAACTTCTTATCCTGAGTATTTACGTCTTGAAAATTTATATCAAGGTGATCGTGGGGATTGGAATATTTTTGTAAATGATTCTGCAGATGTGCTTTGTTCCAAAGGTTTTGTATTTGCTTTTAAGTGGAAAATTGAATGGTTACTTGAGAAAAACAAGAATGGAGTGGAATTTATTGAACTCATGCTCAAAAATGAAAGTCCTATAGTAAGAAATATGGGGCATTATTTAAGAGCATTTGGTTTAAAGCATGGAAAATTAGGATATGAAAAAAATCAAGCGGAAGCTATACGATATATAAGACTTCATAATATTCCATATTGAGTGCTTATGAATTTTTTATAAATGCCATGTTAACTTTTTTGGTTTTTAAGAGGCTAGCTATCAAAAGTGTAAAACCTCCATTTCCTATGACATTGGCTGCAGTTAAGAATGGATCAAACAAAATAAAAAGTGTTGTAATCAGGGCTGACATCTCAGGGGAAAATCCTAAATAACTTTCTAGAATAGGGAGAACCATAAGAATTCCTCCTCCTGGAATTGCAGCCACTGCAAACCTACATAGAACAAAATAACTAGAGAAAAAAATGTATTGTCCTAACGTGGGGAATGGCACTCCAAAGCTAGCTAAGATTGCTAAGGCCATCATAGGTATGGCAAGTGTATCTCCAATTAAATGTATATTAACCGTAAAGGGGATGACTGTTTCTGAAATAATCTGATCTTTTGTGTTTTTTTCTGCTGCTTGCAGAGTAACTGGCATAGTGGCAATACTAGACATTGTTGTAAATCCCATAACACCAGAAGGAATGGTGTTTCTGATGTATGAAAAAACCTTTTTTATATTGAAATTAGCTGCGATACTGTAAAGGAAAATTATGTAAAGAAAAAAAAGGAAAAGAATTAAAATAAATATTGGCCCATATCCTTCAATGAGGATGCCTAAAGCTCCCTCATGTTGAATTTTAAAAAGAAATCCTAAAATAAAAAAGGGTAATATAGGGGTAAACCCTTTCTCTAATAACACACTAACTATTTTTTTTAGTTTTAACGCTACAGATTCTACTCGAGAAGATGGATAGATAGAAAATACAATACCGAATATGAGTGCAACTATTAAAGCTGATTCACTGCTTATAAATAAGGGGAGCTTTGGCTCCCATAACGGCAAAAGCTCATTTGCCGTTTGCGAAATGGGCTTAAAAGTAGTACTCAAATAAGGCAGAGTGGATATTCCAAAAAAATATGAAAAAATAGAAGAAGAGAAGTTAGAAATGGAAACGGCTGCAAATAACAAAGTTATCAATGGTAAAGCTTTATTTTTAAAAGAAATTATTGAGGAAAATAAAAAACAAAAGATAATTCCTGGCATGATAAACATTAGGAGTTCTTCAATCATCAAGCTAATTGTATAAAATCCCGCCTTAAAGGTCGAAGGCAAATAAGCACCTATAAAAAGTCCAAAGCAAATTATGATAAGAAGTTTAATGGACAAGTTTATCTTAAATATTTTATCGAAAATTATTTTAATCATCTTTTTGAGCCATTGTTAATTACCATATAGAACTTCCAGTAAAAATAAATATTAGATTAGCTAATAGATACAATATAGACACCTCCCATAATGACTATAATTCCAAGCAACCTAATTAGGTTCAAGTCCTCTTGGAAAAGCATAAATCCAGTAAATGCTGTAAAAACATATCCGAGGCTTGTTAATGGATAAGCATAACTTACCTCTACACGAGATAAGCAAGCTATCCAGAAAACTAAGCTAAGAGCGTAAAAGATAAAACCAATAAGGATAAAAGGACTTTTGAGAAGCTGAAGGCATGTATTGATTACTTTAGTAATATTAAAATCTATATAACCTATTCCTCGTAACCCTGCTTTTAAGGAAATTTGGGCAAGCGTATTAAATGCAACACATGCAAAAATTAAAGGCAAATAATAAACAGCTTTATTCATTCTTTTCTCATATATGGCTATTATTTTTTATTAAAAAGCAAGAAATAGTATATGTGTCTCAAGCAACTTGCTTTTTTCCTTCGCTTAATTCTAGGATTAATTCTTTTTTCATAAAAAGTCTTTCTGACTGAATTCCACGGCGGTTGCATTCCTTAATAAATTGATCAGATTCAAGAATTTGCTTGGAATTTTTCTCATAATTAAGGCCTAAAACGTAAGTAAACCAAGGTTCCATCCCCATTGCATAAACATATATCTCTGAAGGCTCCAATGAATCAACAATAGCAATTGCTTTTTTAAAATCTGATCCAGAACCTTGGCGTGAATAGTCCTTATCGCGATCTAATTTCTCTGGCATTAGTGGGCCGTAAAACCAAGATAAAGGAGCTCCATCACATTCCATTCCTAAAAACAAGACATCAATTCGACCATAGAGATCTCGTATATGATCGTAAAGAAATGGGTCCAAATTCGATGAGTCTGCGGCAATATAAATCTTTTTATCTTGTATTGTTAAAAAGTATGCTACTTTTGCTTTTATATTAAGATCATGATGCTCCCCAAGAAATGGCATAGCAGCAATTTGCACATCCTGATTGATTGAAATTTCATCTAATTCATCAACTTCAATGACAGAAGAGAAACCCAAGTGATGCAGAAGAAGTTTAAGAGATGGATCAGCATAAATTGAGCCAGAATTCTTAGGAACAACAATATTTTTAATTTTATATCTTAATTGTAGCAAGGTTTCTAAAACGATGTGATCCAAATGCCCATGTGTAATAAGAACGTAATCAATAGAAGAAGGAAGATCAGAAAAGGTAAATCTTTGATTTTCTGTTGGGTAATCATAAGAGATAAAAGGATCAGTTAATATAGATATACCGCCGTACTCGATTAACAAACACGCGTGGCCAAAATATCTAATTCGGATTTCCTTACCTTTATAGTCCGCACTCTCTCTGGAGCTATTAGTAAACTCTATAAAAGATTCAAATAGGTTTATCTTATCTGATGGAACATTTAACTTTTCTATAATATTGGAAAAACTGTCAGGAATTTCTCTCATACGACATAAATCATCATAATATTGAGATTTGAAAGGTAAATTTATTTGTAATCGTGAGTCATCTAGCAATCTAGGAGTACTTAAAACAAAGGGTCTTTTATCTTCATTAACCAAAGAACAGCAAACACTTTGTGTATTTAGAGAGTAGTATTTACTTTTGTATAACAAAGGCTCTATAAAACGCATAGACGGCCTATTTGACATATCATAAACTAACTCTACATAACCTTTAAGTATATCAGGGATATTATTATATTCTGACTCTAAGCTAAATCCATTTGCACAACTGTTAAGTTTTAAAGCAAAGGATTTAATGGCGCTCGAAAGTTCTATAAGATGCTTTTGAGAAGATTTTATGTGTTCAAGTAACTGAGAGATTTCTTTTGATCGATCTATGTCATAATTTATGAATGGGCCACCTACCATTGAAAGATCCTGGCTTAAGCTCAAGTGTTCTTCTGGTGCTTCAACATAAGATTCCATTATAGGAATATAAGAACTTGATATGACCATAGCATGAGGAATAGGTGCCAGCATTGGTAGTGAAACGTACCATTGATTTGAAAGAGGTTCTAACTGTAAGTTGGGTCGGATTCTACAATGATTTTTCATAATTATTTCCCCTGATCACTAAGCATAAAAACAGTCTTGCTATTTGATAAGGAACAATCTAAAGAAAACTCTGAGGTTTGTATAGGGGGTAAAGATTCATATTCACTCACAAAGAAGATTTCTTTCAATTATAGGTTCTCGATGATATGTGGGGGAACACCGTTTTACTCTAGCTATCAAAAAAATCATTGATGAAATTAACCTGATTATTTTTAGAAGCTTGTTTATATATGTAATTAGCAACACTCAAATCAAGAATGCCCATTCCCATAGGAGAGAATATGGTAGGATTATCGGCTTTAAAGTTGTTATAACTTTTATTAATTAGATCTCCGATCGTTGTATTGATAAAATTTTTGTTTCCTGTTTCAAGGTAAGCTAAATGAGGACTCGTATTTTCTCTTAGAATATGATCAATGTCATCTACCACATTATTTGAAGCCAAAATAACATTCGATGCTAAATCTCTTAAGGAAATATTGAGTATCGTGGGATTATGTTTTAAAACTTCTAGATTATTTATATATGGAACAATAGAAGATGTAGCGAGAACAATAAGGTTAGAGTTTCGTAATACTTGATCGTGATTTTTTACAATGCTAATATCTAGCGAAGGAAATGCAGATTTAAATTTTTGACAATTTTCGAGTAGCTTGTCTTGAATAAGGACTTGCTCAATATTCCATTGTAAATGCAAAAAGCATTCAAGAATTTTCTGGGCAATATAACCTGTTCCTATAATGCCCAGTTTTATGCCATTTTTATTATTTACAGTATATTCTGCTCCAATAACTGCAGAGCAAGCTGTTCTAAATGCACTTATTGAAGCACCTTCTAAACAAGCTTTAGGGAAGCCTGTTTCATAATCATTTAATATAATTACTGCTGAGGCTCTAGGAAGCCCAACTTTTATATTTTCGGGGTTACTAGCTATCCATTTTATACCAGCA
This sequence comes from Caedibacter sp. 38-128, assembly GCA_001898705.1. GTDB lineage: Bacteria > Pseudomonadota > Alphaproteobacteria > Caedimonadales > Caedimonadaceae > Paracaedimonas. Next base: position 4,500 of record MKUU01000012.1, on the reverse strand, counting down.
ACAGGCTCTTCCCCTAACAATGCTGCAGGAAGTGCTATAATTCTTGATGTGGGTTTATCAGGAAATCTTAGAAAATAACTGGGAGGATTGGAGGTTTTGTTTTGATTATGGAGGCTATATGCCTCTTTTACTTTCTCAAATAGGTCTCTGTAATTTGCATAAATTATTTTATCAATTTGTTTTTTCCCCAAAATTGAAAAAAAGCGATTATTCATATTTACATTTACCTTACTTGGTTACTTGTGTTGGATCCAATTAAGCTGTTGCTAAAAAAGATAAAAATGTTAGATATTGCTTTTTTAGCTACTTTGATAAACAATTTCACTTTTGTAATTTTTTTCTAATTGGTCTAGCCGAATATCTCCGTCTGTGATTTTAAATAAAGATTTTTTATTCAAAATAAATTTAGAGAAAAGTTTTAAAATAATGAAGGCTTGCTTAAAGACCTTAGCATTACTGACCTGATCTTCTTCTTTCCAAACAAGAGGGAAATATGTAAAGTTCTTTTTATTTTTTATCATATACATTAAACAGTGAACATCAAATGTCAAGTTATTGGGAAAACTTAAGCAAATAGGGTATATTTCTTTTATAAATTTTACACTATAGATGTTTAATCCTGCTATAAGGTCATCAATTTTTCTCAAGGTGATAATAGAACAAAGGAAATTGAGGACTTTATTCCCAAAGGTTCTAAACCACGAATAACCATCTAAGGTTGAATTATGATGAAATCTTGCTCCAATACACATATCAACTTTTCTATGTTGTCCTGTTTTAATGATGGGGATAGCATCTTTTATGTTGCCTTGAGCATCACCATGAAGAGTAATGATGTAATCAAAGCCATTGTCTATAGCATACTTAAAGGCCACTTTAATTGAGCCCCCTAAACTATAATTTTCCTTATTTTTAAAAATTGAGGCCTTGCAAGTTGTTATATTTTTTGAAAGTGCACTTTCAGCTATTTCGATAGATTTATCATCACTTCTGTTATCAATTATAATTATCTCATCAAAAAGTTTTTGTGTTTTGAGAGAAAACTGTAAAATGACTTTTTTAATTTGCTTTTCGCAATTAAACATTGGAATAAAAACTAATATTTTTTCCTTTTGCATCATTTCAATCTCAAAGGTTTATTTATAAAATTTATCAGATTTCTTTTTAAAAATCTCGAAAATTACAAAAAGTAAAACAAACAAACCAAATAAATACAGCGAGTAAACATACCTAAAAAAAGCATAAGGCGCAGTTAAAAAGACAAGTGGAATCCTAGACAAGATAATTGAAGAAGCAATGGCGGAAACTGGGAAATACTTATATAAACACAAGACAAAAATCGATGCCAGAAGAGCAAACACAGAATTCCAATGCCATTGAAAATTAAATTTTTCCAGAATCATCAATGGAGCATAACCACAAGTTTCTTTACTCGAGTCACACTGTGGTAACATTTTTAAAATACTTAACATGATGCTATCGCAATATAAATTGCACCATTTATTTTCTTTTTTATGATTGGTGCATTCATTTACCGTCAAATCAAAGCGCCCAGTATCATTTGTTTTCTCAGCTCTTTTATCAAATATAAATAATTGAGATGTAAAATTTGCCATTCTCGCAGCAAGGAATAAGTGAGGGTTTTCTATAAAAATTTTCAGGGCTCTTCTATAAAACTGTTGCCAATCTTCCTTAGATGCATCTCGTTTCCAGTAATTCCCTTCATGTTGAAAAACAGTTATTTCATAGCTATTGGTATGTTTTTGGATTCCTTCTATATCGACAACTTTTGATAATATTTCTTTATCCTCCTCATAATTTGAAGATATGTAATTCTTACCTTCCCGTAATATAAAACCAAGAGGATAAGCAACAAGGGTTAAGTTATATTCTTCTTTGCTGGTGAAATGAAATTTTAGTAATTTAGGTAATGAGTTATTTAATACAAAAAGAGATACACAAAAAAACAAAAACAACTTGGAAAACGACTTTAAATTCATCTTTCCATAAAAGAAAAGAGCAATAAAAGCAACAACCGTAATTACCCACCCTTCTCCTCGATAAAGTGAAAGAAGAAGGCCAATGCTTAGTATAGAGGTGGCTTGATGTTGTGTGAGAGGTGATTTTTCACTTTCAACACATATTTTAAAAACATAAAAAGCAAAGTATAGATGGATGATGCTAAATGGTATATCTCTCATATAAAAAAAATTGTAATATATGATAGAAGAAATTGTAGTAATAAATATTACAAAGCAGATATATAATACAATTTTTAATTTATTCCTTATTCTGAAATGAGTATATAAAAAGCTAATAATGTCTGCAAAAACAATAGAACAGAGAAGTATTTGGGCTATTCCAATACTAATGATGTCAGGATAAAATTGATATAAAAATAAATAGGTTAGAGGATGCAAGAATGAAAACCAGTCATTTATCTTCATATAACTAATTTGACGAATAGCATCTAAGGTATCGGGCGTATAAGAACCTGGATGATATATGACTAACCAAAATCCGTACCATATTAGAAACCAGCACATTATAATTATGAAGGATTTTTGTCTTACAGTTAAAACAATTTTTCCGTATTCTTTTTGCATCGATCGAATTTTTACAAATGTATTTTGAATCACAGTACTTAGCCAAAAACCAAATACAAAAAGAACTATTTTAATAAAGTATAGAGGAAGATACGTATCACAATCCGGTTGAAGGTAAAATTTTTCATTGAAGTGAGATAAAAATAAAAAACCTATTGGTAACAAAAAGTGATACAGGTATCCTTTTTGCATTATTGGTAGATTCATAGAGAGGATAGAAAAGCTTAGGTATCGACTAAGTTGTCTCATTGAAATATTTTCTTTAATTATGTTGAGAACTCTACTTAGCCTAGTTTGATTCATACGGTACCTCTAGCATATTATTTGCAAAATGTTGTGGTAAAAAAGCCTGCCATTTATGACTTCTTTACGTCGTCTAACTAAGGGGAGATTTAAGAATATATTTATCTACCTAGCAACAAAAAAGTTTTTGATCATCTTGTTTTTTATTTTTTCCCTTACGCGATATTTAATGTTTAGGGTAATTGTAAATTGGATTTTTACTAATTTATAGGACTCAATTTTTCAATGGGAGCATCCTTCTTTTTAACTTCTTTGAAACAAACATAGTTTAGAGTTGAATGAGCCTTCTTCCTAATTATAGAAAATAAAAACAATAATCGAAAATTAAAATCTATTTTTTGGAAAATTTTTCATGTTTAATTATATTACTGCTAAAAGAATTACAAATTTAAATATATACTTATTTAACTTAGTTTCAAAGAATAAGTACTATTATTAGTAAGATCTATATGATGGATTATAACGTGAGTATTGTCGCTCGAGAGAAGAAAATTTTTCATAAGTTGAGAAAGCAGAGCAAGTGTAGCAAGATGGTTTTTCTGATAAGGGCATTCTACCACCACAGTTTAAACACATCTTAGTGGAGTCATTAGAGTACATTATACAATTATAGCAAAACTTTTTAAGATGTCCCCCAAAAGGAACGGTTGAAGTGCATCGCCAACACTTACCTTCAGAAGCATGAGGCAAGCCAAGAAAAGCAGCCTTTTTAAGTAGTTGATTTGCCGTTGGATCCTTTTGATAATACAATTGATAACCTAGTTCATAATAGTAGTATGCAATCATTATTTTAACAGAAGGTGCATCTCTGGTCGTTGTCCAAAAATTGAAATAAGTTACTTCTTCTTTGAAAGGAATGTAATTATGAGCAATATTATAAGAAGTCCAAAAATCATTATTAATTAATTTTCTTAATCTGTTATTAACATGCGAAAGGCTCAAAATAGATATTGGATCTAAGGAAGAAATAACGTTATAGATAAGCTCATTTGGTAAAGAATCAAAAACGCCTAAAGGATATTGAAAAGTTGAAAGACTGCCTATCAAAGGGCTTGAAAAGAAATTAGCAAATAATTTATATGACATCGTAAAGCTACAACAAAAATTATTCTCATGTTCACGATAATCTTCCTGAGGTTCTAACAGAATATATGTTTTGATGTCAGGATGAGATGTTAGAGTAGATATTGGTTGAGAATCAACTTCATCCCAAGTTTCATCTATAATGTTAAGGACATCATCTTTAGCACTAGAAGATATACAAGAAGAGCTTAAGAGAATGTTTATAAGATAAAAAAATATTAGGGCAGTTTTATAATTCATAAGTTTTCTTTCTTAAGGTGAAACTTCATATCGTTTTTGTACTAATCACTCAAAAATTTTATATAAAAAATTTTTTATATTGACAATAATTTATTAAGCACTACTTGAGAAGATAAAAAGTACTTCAAATTTTTCTAGTCATAGTTCTATATCTACTCCAATTTATGAGCTATCAACATCTGTCCGCTTGCATAGGGGCATGTATGGACTCGCCGAGAGATGCAAGAATAAAAATGATAGTCAAGACTAGTAATAGGTTGCATGCATG
>MKUU01000011.1 GCA_001898705.1 Caedibacter sp. 38-128 | reverse complement strand
CGCTAGAGCGTTATTTGAGTTTCCGGTGTCCTCCACCTCATCCTCTCATGCAGTGGGTGATGTGGTAAGTATAAGAATAAAAACTTAGTCCCGTCTGCTTCAATCTTATGGTGGAGATGTTGAGAGGATGGAGAGGTGAAAGCTGTAATCCGTGGAGAGTGGGAGATATTAAAATGTACCGTATTTATTACGGATATTTAGGTATGCATATTTCTTATAAAGTTAACCTACTGTACTGCTGTGGGCTAATAATGGAATTTTTTCAGCTCCTGAAGTGATATTGAAGATCATGTATAAATCGGTGCCTAAATAATAATTTTGGTAAAAGTTGGTTATAAAGGAAGTAAGTTCTTCTCTGGCTTTCTTTATTTATTTTTGATAAAAGAAGCTATCTTGATAAAAATTATTAATAATATGTAGATCATATTAATCAAATAAGTATTTATAAGATGATCACCTTGTTTGGTTTCTTGACTTATCTTCTTGTGAAGTCTTTTTTAACAATTTTTTTTAAGGTTTATTATCTGAGAAATGGGCACATAAGGATGCCTTTATCTCATCTCATTAAGTGCTACGCATCCTTCAAAATTAATGCTCTGTTAATAATTTTTTAACGGAAAATTAACTTAGGTTAATATTTGGTGAATATTCTGGCTTTAAAGTGTTCATACAAATGCCTGTGAATTCTTTTATGGAATCATTTTCTTAGTCTCTGTCTAATTCGCATCAATTTGAATTAAGCTTTTGATTTAAAAAGGTAATAATTTTTTATCTCCTTTCTGTTGTGCTGTGGATAACTCTGTGGAAACGATAGCTTTCCCAAAAAATCTCCATTGACTCCCAGTTAATCCCATGCTATCCCATGTTTAACCAGGCAACGATAACTTTAACTTTTATTTGGCAAGAGAAAGTATTGAGTAGAAGATGGCTCTGTTTCTCTCAACCTATTTGAACAGACTTGATAAGAAGGGACGAATTTCAGTTCCTGCTTCTTATCGTGCGACGCTTTCTCAGGAAGGTTATTCTGGGTTTATTGCTTTTCGTTCTTATAAATTCCCCGCAATTGAATGTTGTAGTTTTTCGCGCATGGAGCAAATGAGCAAAAGTGTTGATCAGCTCGACATTTTTTCCGAGGCTCAAGATGACTTTTCCGCCGCAATTTTTGCGGATGCTGAGCAAATCCCTTTTGATGGTGATGGTCGTATTATCCTGCCAAAAGATCTTGTGACGTTTGCCGAAATTGAGGGTACGGCAGCTTTTGTTGGTCGGGGCGCAACATTTCAAATCTGGCGGCCAGATCGCTTTGAGGCGCATCAAAATAAAGCACGTGAACGAATTCATGAGCGTCAGGCCACTCTAAAGCTGGCGCCTGGTTCCTTACGTGAGGAACGATAAGCAATGTCGTCGATGACTTTGTCTTCTCAATCTCCCCCAAATTTGCACTTTCCTGTCATGCTTAATGAAGTCCTTTCCTCTCTTTGTCCCCATGATGAGGGGGTTTATGTTGATGGAACTTTTGGTGTTGGAGGGTATTCGCGCGCCATCCTACAACAGGCTTCCTGTACAGTTTATGGGATTGATCGGGATCCACAAGCCGTCAAGCTTGGTCAGGCTTTAGAGCAGAAAGATTCGCATTTTAAAATGATTCATGGGCGTTTTAGTCAAATGAAAGAGCTGCTTGAAGCCCGCGGTGTTAAGATGGTTGATGGGATTGCCTTGGACCTTGGTGTTTCTTCTCCTCAACTGGATCAAAAGGAGAGAGGCTTTTCTTTTCGTTTTGACGGGCCACTAGATATGCGAATGGGCCAAGAAGGGCCGACGGCTGCAGATGTTGTTAATCAGTATTCCGAGGCACAATTAAGCGATATCATCTTTAATTATGGTGAAGAAAGATATGCGCGGCGGATTGCGCGGGCTATCGTAAAAACGCGTGCCGAAGAAATGATCAATACAACTTTACGGTTGGCAGATATTGTTCGTTCTGTTGTGCCTAAAAGCCGCGATGGGATTGATCCTGCAACCCGTACTTTTCAAGGACTTAGAATTTATATAAATCGTGAACTTGAAGAGCTTTCAGAAGGTTTGGAAGCCGCAGAAGCTCTTCTTGCGCCTGGCGGGCGTTTAGTGGTGGTCAGCTTTCATTCGCTTGAAGACCGGATGGTCAAAGATTTTTTTAGAAAGAAGTCCCAAGCCCCTAAGCACGTGTCTCGTCACCTGCCAATGTTGCCAACATTTAGCCATTCAACGTTAAAAGTATTAACAGCAAAACCTCTGCAAGCCACAGCAGAAGAGGTCAGCACCAATCCTCGCTCACGCTCAGCAAAATTAAGAGTGGCTGAGAAATTAGAAAATGCGTCACAAGAACAAGGAGAACTTCCAATATGAGAAAATCGACGCTCATTTTTACATTAATAGCGCTTGTTTTGGGGATCGTAAATTATACCGTAAAGCAATGTGTCATTTCCATCGAGCAAAACTTAATTCTCGCCCAAAGTGAGATCCGTAAAACAGAAGAATCACTCCAGCTTTTGGGTGCGGAATGGAGTTATTTAAATGAACCGAATCGCTTGCAAATGTTGGTTGAAGCTCATCTGGGTGCAATGCCGTTAAAGGGAACGCAGCTTGTTTCTTACGAACAGTTGCCAAGTCGGACCTTTGATGACGCCGAGCCTCTTCGCCTTGCCAGCTTTTCCGATTTACGTTGAGAGATTTAAATGGAATTTCAATCTTTTTCATCTAATTCTTCATCGTTTAATCGTCATAAAGCCATCTCTCCTCTTAAGTGTGCGTTAGATTGCGCGCGCACAAGATTGCTGATTGCATCTGTTTTCTTTTGCTTTGCGACTTTAATTATCGCAGGACGTCTTTTTATGGTAACCGTCTTAAGAGATGGTGCTGAGCCAGCTTTGGCCGAGCAAGATTTATCAAAACCAGTTTACATGGGGCGTGCAAATATTACCGACCGAAATGGCGAAATATTGGCGACAACAATTATTACTTCTTCGCTTCATGCCAATTGTAAAATCATCCAAAATCCGCAAGCAGTTGCGGATAGAATTCTCACGGTTCTACCAAATTTAAAACGGGACGATCTTATTAAAAGACTCTCATCAAATCGACGTTTTATATGGATTGCGCGTCATTTAACACCAGCGCAACGTCTTAATATTTTACGCTTAGGGATTCCCGGACTTAATTTTATGCGTGATGAGCGGCGTATTTACCCGCAAGGCCGTCTTGCAGCTCATGTTTTGGGCTATACGGATGTTGATAATCATGGAATCTCTGGTCTTGAAAAAAGCTTAGACGCAACACTGAGAACGAAGGCAGAGCCAGTTCAATTGAGTTTGGATCTTCGTTTACAACACGTTTTAAAAGATGAGATTTCCAAAGGAATTCAAGAGTTTGGAGCTCGTGGTGGTTGTGGTGTTATCTTTGATGTTTCGACAGGTGAAATTCTTGCAATGACATCTTTGCCTGATTATGATCCTAATCATATTTCTCAGACATCTCTAACTGAGGAACAGCTTTTCAATAAAGTAACCTTGGGAATTTATGAGATGGGCTCAACGATGAAAATCATCAATACAGCAATGGCCCTAGAAACCGAGACAGTGTCGTTAGCTTCCAAGTTTGATGCAACTCATCCCCTTCAAGTCGGAAGATTTAAAGTATCTGATTTTAGAGGAAAAAATGCGTGGCTCAATGTGGCAGAAATTTTTGTGTATTCTTCCAACATTGGGGCCGCAAAAATGGCCTTAATGGCTGGGTCTGAAAAGCAAAAAGACTTTATGCAGAAGTTGGGTTACTTAAATGCCCCTCAATTTGAGCTTCCAGAAGTTGGATCACCACTTTTACCAAAAGTGTGGAACGACCCAGCCATAATCACTATATCTTATGGATATGGTCTATCTATTAGTCCTCTACAGTTAGTAACGGGCGTCGGAACAATTGTTGGGGGGGGCTTAAGGAAATTTCCAACCCTACTTAAACGCCAAGGCCCATCTCCTCAAGGAGAGCGGGTGGTTTCAGAAAAAACATCACGTATTATGCGTGAGTTGATGCGTTTGGTTGTGAAGAATGGCACAAGTAGAAAAGCAAATGTGCCTGGGTATATGATTTTTGCTAAAACAGGAACGGCTAACCTGCGTTTAGGCCGGGGTTATCAAACAGATAAGGTTATGGCGAACTTTATTGGTGTCCTTGGAAACGACTATAATGAGCCCCGCTATATTGTTTATGTGATGCTTGATGATCCAAAACGCTTGCAAAAAACTTATGGATTTAATAATGCTGGATGGAATGCAGCACCTGTTGGAGGAAAGATTATTGCCAGAATGGCCCCTATATTAGGGTTGGCTCCTAGTGATAAGGAGGCTGAGATGCCTGATGCATTTTTACGAAATGTAAAATTTTAGAGAGTTTTATGAAGCGCCTTGTTGATTTTTTAACCCAAGAAGAAGTTAGAGGGGAATCTCTCTCCGAGTCGCTTCTATTTAAGGCGTTTTGTGTTGATTCGCGCCAAGTGCAAGAGGGAAGTCTTTTTTTGGCTATTCCCTCTCTTTCAATAAATAGTGTTGAGCCCTATATTCTAGAAGCCATTCAACGAGGGGCGAGCATTATATTAATGCAGCAAGGTACAAGTTTAAGCTCTCGAGTGTTAGAAGCGATTGCCACTCAAAAAGTTGCAATTTTTGAGGTGCAAAATAGTCGTTTGATGGCCAGTTTGCTTGCAAATAGATTATTCCCGGCTCAACCAAATGTCATTACGGCTATTACTGGTACCAATGGTAAAACATCTGTTGCCTCTTTTACACGTCAACTGTGGGAGCTTTTGGGGTTTAAATCGGCTTCGCTTGGAACATTAGGGGTTCAAGGGGCACATGTTGAGAAAAGCGGACTGATCGATTTTTCCTATTCAACGCCAGATCCTTTGATTCTCTATCCTATTCTTGAAAACTTACAGTTACAGGGGGTAGAGCATCTAGCAATGGAAGTCTCCAGTCATGGGCTGGACATGTACCGTGCAGAGCATGTTCAATTTAAAGTAGCTGCTTTCACAAATTTAAGTCATGAACACCTTGATTATCACGAAACGATGGAGGCTTATTTTCAAGCAAAGGCGCGTCTTTTTAAAGAAGTGTTAAGCTTGCAAGGAACAGCTGTTGTGAATGTTGGAACGAACTTTGGTCAAGAAATTGCAAAAATTTGTATGCAAAGAGGTTTGAACTTAGTCACTTTAGGTCATGAAAATAGCGATATTTGTGTGCAAAAAATTGTGACTGAACTTCATGGAAATCAAGTCTCTTTTAAAGCTTTTGGAAAGACGTATAACATTTTCCTTCCTTTAGTTGGGCAGTTTCAGGTTGAGAACGTGTTAATGGCATTTGCAATTGCGATGAGTACCGGTGCGCATTGTGAAGAAGTCGTAAAAGTTCTAGAGAGCCTTCAAGGGGTGAAAGGGCGCATGGAATTTGTGGGGGAAACAAAAGCAGGCGCTTCTATTTTTGTTGATTATGCGCACAAGCCACTTGCACTAGAAACGGTGCTAAAATCACTTAGAGCACACACTCACGGGCAAATATTTGTTGTCTTTGGGTGTGGGGGCGAGCGAGATCAGGCTAAGCGTATGATGATGGGGAAAATAGCGGCTAACCATGCGGAATGCGTTATTGTCACCGATGATAATCCTCGTTCTGAAGATCCTCAGGCAATCCGTCGACAAATCTTAGAAGGGGCGCCTAGCGCTTATGAAATTGCTTCTCGGGAAGAAGCGATTGCCTACGCTATTCAAACGGCTAAAGCAGGAGATATTTGTCTCATTGCTGGAAAAGGGCATGAGCAAGGCCAAATTATGGGATCTGTGACTTATCCTTTTTGTGATCGAAGCGTGGCACAAGATATACTTGCAAGAATGGAAAGGGGAGGCGGCAGATGAAGACAGTATGGTCTGCACAACAGATAGCACAAGCTGTTGGCGCTGAAACAACTGGTAATTGGATTGCAACAGGCGTTGGTAAGGATTCTAGAGAATTGAAACCTGGCGATCTTTTTGTCGCCTTAAAAGGCCCTAAAGTTGAAGGGAGTGAATATGTTGCGGCTGCTTTTGAGGCAGGAGCTGTAGGAGCTATTGTTGATCGAGTGCCTGTAGGTTTTGAGCGGGATTCCCGCCTTATTCTTGTTAACGATACCTTAAAAGCATTGAATGATTTGGCGAGTGCTGCACGATCTCGCACTCAGGCCAAGATTGTTGCAATTACAGGGAGCTTTGGCAAAACAGGCTCGAAAGATGCGACAGCACTTTTATTGGCACATTTTGGCTCAGTGCAAGCAAGTGAACGAAGTTTTAATAATCATTGGGGTGTTCCTTTTACGGTCTCGAATATTGCACCAAATCTTGATTTTGCGGTCATTGAAATGGGTATGAATCATGCGGGTGAAATTGCGCCTTTATCGCAGATTGCACGTCCTCATGTGGCTCTTATTACGACAATCCGAGAAATGCATATAGAGCATTTAGGTTCTCTAGAAAACATTGCTACTGAGAAGGCCGAGATTTTTGCAGGGATGGCAGAGGGAGGGACTGTTGTGCTCAATCGGGATGATCAAACGTTTCCGCAAGTGGCTGCCGCTGCGAAAGCTAAAAAACTTAAAATTATTACTTTTGGACGTCACCAGGATGCAGATTGCCGTTTAATAAAATGTATGATGGATGAAGGATGGCTTTGGGCTGAAGCCACGATCGATGGTACAATTTTTTCATATCGTATTCCTACAGCTGGTGAGCATTGGGCGCTTAATAGTTTGGGAGTTCTTGGGGTGATGAAGGCCCTAGACTTAAATGTCATGGAAGCGTCAAAAGTATTTTTGAACCTTATTTTGCCTGAAGGGCGAGGGGTGCAGCACCAAGTAAAATTAGAGCATGGCCATATTACAGTGATTGACGAAAGTTATAATGCAGGCCCTGATTCGATGCGAGCTGCTCTTAAAGTCTTGGGTGCTTTAGTACCTCAAGGCCCAGGGAGAAGAATTGCAATTTTAGGAGATATGCGAGAATTAGGGCCTAAAGCCCAAGAAATTCATGAAGGGCTTAAGACAGATTTAATTGCAAACAAAGTCGATCTTGTTTTTACATGTGGCGAAAAAATGGAGCATCTTCACCGTAGTCTTCCGGAAGGCATGAGAGGGGCGCATACTTTAGAAGTTACAGACCTCGTACCTACTGTTGCCAGATGCGCGCAAGCTGGTGATATTTTCATGATTAAAGGTTCTAAAGGCCAATATGCTCATAGAGGGCGTATGTATGCTTTTGTGGAAGCGCTTTTAAATCTTGGTCATAAAGCAACTGTCGTTGGTATTTAGTCATGTTTTATCATTTGCTTTATCCTTACGCGTCAATTTTTCAACCCTTTAATATTTTTCGCTATATTACTTTTAGGACGGGCGGTGCGGTCTTAACGGCTCTGCTAATTAGTTTCATTTTAGGGCCCAGATTTATTCGCTGGCTTAAAAGTAAACAAAGAGAGGGACAACCTATTCGAGAAGATGGTCCGGCATCGCACTTAGTGACGAAAAAGGGAACTCCAACGATGGGCGGTGGGCTTATCCTTTTTGCAATTAGTTTTAGCGTCTTGCTATGGGCGAATCTAACAGATCCTTATATATGGGCTGTGATGTTTGTGACTCTAGGTTTTGGGGTATTGGGCAGTATAGATGACTACTTGAAGTTAACTAAGCGAAATTCAAAAGGGCTTTCGGGTAGAAAGAAACTTGCATGGCAGGTCCTTATTTCGAGCGTTACCTTAATTCTTATTTTGCATGGTAGTCCTGATAAATTAATAACAATTGTAACAATACCGTTTTTAAAAAATATAGGATTAGACCTTGGATGGTTTTTTATTCCTTTCGCATTGTGCGTGATGATTGGGTCTTCTAATGCTGTCAATCTAACAGATGGGCTTGATGGGTTGGCAATTGGTTCAGTCATGATTGCCGCTTTATGTTTTACCCTTATTGCATATTTAGTTGGTAACCATGTATTTGCCAGTTATCTTCAAATTCCTTATGTTCCTGGAGCTGGTGAGCTTGCTGTAATATGTGGGGCTATTGTCGGTGCAAGTTTAGGATTTTTATGGTTTAATGCACCTCCCGCGCAAGTTTTTATGGGAGATACAGGGTCTTTGGCACTCGGAGGCGCTCTTGGGACAATTAGTATCATCACGAAGCATGAACTTGTGCTCTCTATTATTGGGGGCCTTTTTGTCTTAGAAGCCGTCTCAGTCATTCTACAAGTTGGCTACTATAAAATGACAAAAAAACGTATTTTCCTTATGGCACCTATCCACCATCATTTTGAAAAGAAAGGGTGGACTGAGCAAACAATCGTGATTCGCTTTTGGATCATTGCAACCATTTTGGCACTTATTGGCCTTTCTACGTTAAAGTTAAGATAAGATGATAAAGGTCACGGGTTTTGAAAATCAAAAAATTGCGATTCTTGGTCTGGGACGGACGGGAATTTCTTCTGCTTTAGCTCTTAAATCAGGAAATGTTCAGGTCTTTGCTTGGGACGATAATGTTGGATCGCGTCTGCAAGCAGAGGCTCATGGTGTGCCTATTTTTGATTTAACAGCTCTTGAATGGGATCAAGTTTCAGCTTTGATCTTAAGTCCCGGAATTGCGGCTTCTCATCCATATGCGGTGAAAGCGCATCAAGCAGGTGTTCCAATTATTTGTGACATTGAATTGCTTGCCTGCACACTCAAAGAATCTAATTTTATTGGGATCACCGGCACAAATGGTAAATCGACAACGACATGGCTTATTTCTCATCTTCTAAAAGCATCGAGTCATCAAGTTGAAGTGGGTGGAAATATCGGTAAAGCTGCCTTAGACCTGCAAGCTTTAGGGCCAAATGAAACTTATGTTCTTGAACTGTCATCTTACCAACTTGAGAGAGTTTCTACTCCCTTCTTAAAAACAGCGGTTCTTTTAAATATTACGCCAGATCATCTAGACCGGCATGGAGATATGGTTGGTTATGTGAAAGCTAAAGAGCAAATTTTCAAGCTTCAAAGAGGGCCTCAAAATGTTGTTATTGGTATTGATGATGAAGAGTGCTTAAACCTCTATCATAAACTTTTACAAGAAAAAACACATATGGTTGTGCCTATTTCTGTAAAAACACAAGTTCAGAAAGGCGTATATGTTTTAGATGGCGTCTTGATTGATGATCGAGAAGGTAAGGCAGAAAGGATTTTGAATTTAAAGACATTTCATGCTTTGCCTGGAAGCCATAACTGGCAGAATATTGCGGCTGCTTATGCAACTGTGTGTTTTGAAGAAGTGAGCAAAGAACAGTTTGTGAAGGGACTCCAAACCTTTCAAAATCTTCCTCATCGTCTTCAGGAAGTTGCTGTCATTGATGGGGTCCACTTTATTAATGATAGTAAAGCTACGAATAGTGATGCGGCTGCAAAAGCGTTAGCTTGTTATGATGAAAATATTTTTTGGATTCTTGGCGGGCGGGTAAAAGACAATGGCCTTGACGGGCTTGAGCAGTACTTTCCACGTATCCAACAGGCTTTTTTGATTGGTGAAGCCGAATCTCAATTTGCAAAACTATTAGATGGAAAAGTTTCTTATCTTCGGTGTCACGACCTCTCAAAAGCAGTTCAAGAAGCCTATTGCAAAGCGATTTCTTGTAAGAAGCGTCCAGCTTATGTTTTGCTTTCTCCTGCCTGTGCAAGCTGGGATCAATTTAAGGATTTTGAGCATCGTGGCGAAGTTTTTAAAGATTTAGTAAGCAGATTACCTAGAAAGTTAAATGTATCATGACGGCACCTTTTGCACGAACAGATAATAGCTTATTAGGTCGTTGGTGGTGGACGGTTGATCACTGGTTATTAGCAACGGTTAGTTTTCTACTTGGAATAGGATTTCTTTTAACAATGGCTGCAAGCCCTGCTGTGGCTGAGCGCCTTCATTTAGATTCTTTTTATTTTGTAAAGCGTCATGCTCTTTATTTAATTCCTGTTTTTTCAATTATCTTTTTTGTCTCCACAATGGATATTCAAAAAATTCGTCGCTTTTCTTTTATCGTCTATGTGATAGGTGTTTTTCTTTTAATAGTCACATATTTTTTTGGTGTTGAAATTAAAGGAGCGCGTCGTTGGTTAAGTTTCGGAGGTTTTTCAATTCAACCTTCAGAGTTTATTAAACCTGCTGTTGTTGTTTTAAGTGCGTGGATGTTAGCAGAACGTGAAGTTAACTCACAATTTCCAGGCAATATTTTAGCGTTGGGTTTTTATGGTTTTGCTGTTGTTTTGCTCCTTTTACAGCCTGATATGGGGATGGTTGTCTTGATGACGATTACGATGTTTGGACAATTTTTTTTAGCAGGACTTCCTGTTTTATGGGTTTTAATTGCAGCGGTTTTAAGTATTGGTGGGTTATTTGGAGCTTACTTTCTTTTTCCACATGTCACTCAACGAATTGATCGATTTTTAGACCGTGATACTGGTGATAAATATTCTGATCGTTATCAAATTACACAATCCTTAGAAGCCTTTATGAATGGGGGGTTTTTAGGGCAAGGTCCGGGCGAAGGAACCGTCAAAAAGCATTTACCTGATGCTCATGCTGATTTCATCTATGCTGTGGCTGCTGAGGAGTTTGGGTTTGTTCTCTGTATCATTATCTTAGGGCTTTTTGCCTTTCTTGTTTTAAGAACAATTAGTCGTATGCTTAATGAGAACAATTTTTTTATTGTGATTGCAGTATCAGGACTTATTATGGAATTAGGAGTCCAAGCAATGATTAATATTGCTTCCACTTTAAGTCTTATTCCAACAAAAGGAATGACCCTTCCTTTCATCAGTTATGGGGGATCTTCGATGTTGGCTCTGGCGATGGGATTTGGGATGGTTCTTGGTTTGACGCGGCGCCGTCTGCAAGGAGAAGACCAACTATGAAAGGACCTGTCGTCATTGTTGGGGCGGGGACAGGAGGCCATGTATTTCCTGCTATTTCTCTTGCCGAAACGCTTGCAGAAAAAGGGGAGCATATTTTTATTTTAACAGACTCTCGAGCTTTATCTTATTGGCCCGCCACTTGGACGAACATTAAACTTCTTCCTATTCAACCTTTACGCAAGAGTTTAAGAGGAATTTTTACATTTATTATTTCCTTAGTTGCTTCTTTGAGCCTTTGTTTTCGTTTGTTTTGGCGTATTAAGCCTTCTGTTGTTGTTGCGTTTGGTGGCTATCCAACCATTCCTGTGCTTGGTGTTGCATTTTTTTTAAGATGCCCTATTGTGCTGCACGAGCAAAATGCTGTGGTTGGGCGAGTGAATTATTTATTTTCGCGTTTTGCAAAATGCCTTGCATTTTCTTGGCCTGAAACAAAAAATTTACCTTCATATCCTTCCTTAAAATTTTGTATGACAGGCTTGCCGGTGAGGCGTGCTATTGCTGAACTTCATAAGCGTCGCTATTATTCACCTCAAAAAAATGAAGCATTGAAAATCTTAATTCTTGGGGGAAGTCAAGGCGCTCAAGTGTTTAATGCCCTTATTCCCGAAACAATAAGTCTTTTGCCTAAAGATTTACAATGTCGACTAGAGATCTTCCATCAATGTCGCCAAGAAACGTTACCATCTGTAAAGTCAGCTTATCAAAAAACGGGTGTTACTGTTCACCTTCAATCTTTCTTTAAGGATATTCCTCAACTTCTTTCAACGATAAATTTTGTTATTAGTCGTTCAGGTGCTTCAACGCTTGGAGAGGTTGCAACGTCAGGAATTCCTGCGCTTTTTGTCCCTTATCAACAAGCAAAAGATGATCATCAAACGGCGAACGCTTTAAATCTTGAGAGAAGAGGGGCAGCTTGGGTAATTCCGCAATCACAGTTTACCTCAAATAGGCTTAAATATGTGCTTGAAGCAGCGCTCGAGAATCCAGAAATTCTTCTTGCCGCAAGTGAGGCTTCAAATTGTCTTAAGAGCCATGAAGCTAGCCAGAAATTAGCAGATTTAATTTTGAATATAGTATTAACCCAAAGTAAAGCAAACAAAAGGACTAAGATTTTATGAGAGTGTGCCCACAGTCAGTTGGAGTCATCCATTTTATAGGCATTGGTGGTATTGGAATGAGTGGTATTGCTGAGGTGCTTCATAGCCTTAACTATTCGGTGCGAGGAAGTGATTTGACTGAAAATGCCAATGTACAGCGTTTAAAGAAGCTTGGAATTCCTGTGTTTATAGGGCATACGGCACATCAAGTGGAAGATGTGGCCCTTATTGTTGTGTCTTCAGATATAAAGCCAGATAATATTGAGCTTCAGCAAGCCCGAGCTTTATCTTTACCTGTTGTGCGGCGCGCAGAAATGCTTGCAGAACTGATGCGGTTAAAACCTTCAATTGCTGTTGCTGGGACTCATGGAAAGACTTCGACAACTTCGTTAGGTGCAACAGTTCTTGAAGCAGGAGGTCTTGATCCAACCGTTGTCAGTGGTGGCATTATTAATGCTTATGGAACGAATGCTCGACTTGGTTCGGGTGATTGGATTATTGTTGAAGCCGATGAATCGGATGGGACTTTCACCAAACTTCCTGCAACGCATGCGATTGTCACAAATATTGATCCTGAGCATATAAGTCATTATGGCTCTTTCGCTGCTCTTAAAGAGGCATTTCATGGTTTTTTGTCAAATATTCCTTTTTATGGCTTAGGGATTGTTTGTATTGACCATCCTGAGGTTCGAGCAATGTTGCCACGTCTTACAGATCGGCGTGTTGTAACGTATGGTTTAGCTCAAGATGCAGACATTAGAGCGGAAAATATCGAATTTACCAGCACGGGCTCTCAGTTTGATGCTCGCATTTCTGAACGTTTTTTAAAGATTTGTAAGAATGCAGCACGTATAAGTCATCTTCCTCGTATACATCTTTCGATGTTTGGTGAGCACAATGTTCAAAATGCTTTGTCAATTTTAGCGCTTGCTTTAGAGTTAGGAATTGATCCCGCTGCAATTAATAAAGGTTTTTCAAGCTTTGCAGGGGTTAAACGACGTTTTACGAAAACAGGCGAAGCGAATGGGATTACGATTATTGATGATTATGCCCACCATCCTATCGAAATAGAAGCTGTTTTAAAAACAGCTCGGCAAGTTTCTCAAGGAAAAATTATTGCTGTCTTACAGCCACATCGTTATTCACGATTAAAAGAACTTTATGAGAGCTTTTGTGCTTGCTTTAAAGATGCAGATCATGTGATTGTAGCCCCCATATATGCAGCGGGTGAAGAGCCGATAGCCGCTTTACATCACGTACAATTAGCAAGTGATATCATGAAACAAAGTCACAAAAATGTCATTGCCATTCAAGGACAAGAAGAGCTAGCTTCTACAATCATGACGTTAGGACGTCCTGGAGATATGGCAGTTTGCCTAGGCGCTGGAAGTATTTCTTCTTGGGCACAAACTTTGCCTGAAGAATTAAAGCAATGGGACAAACAGGATTATTCAGCTGATGTATTGATTAAAAGGGGAGAGATAAATGGGTAAGTTACACAATATGATAGAAAAATTACCTTCTGTCCGAGGCCGATATACAGAAGGGGCCGAGCTTTCAAAACTCACATGGTTTCGTGTCGGAGGGCCAGCAGAAGTCCTTTATAAGCCTGCCGATTTGGAAGATTTAAGTTTCTTCCTAAAGCATAAATCTAAAGAAATCCCGCTATTAACAATTGGTGTTGGTTCAAACCTTTTAATTCGGGATGGTGGTATTTCGGGTGTTGTTCTTCGTTTGCAAGGATTTAATAACATTGTTGTTCAAGGAAATGAAATTGAGGTCGGCGCTGGTGTTTTAGATCGGACGCTTGCTCTTGTTGCTCAAGAAGAAGGACTACAAAATTTAGAGTTTTTAGCAGGCATCCCAGGCACGATTGGGGGCGCTTTACGAATGAATGCGGGTTGCTATGGAACAGAGATAAAAGATATTCTTGTTTCAGCTCTTGCGGTTGATACTCAAGGAAAAATTCATAAATTAACGCCTGAAGATATGGGATTTTCTTATCGTCATTGTAAGATTCCGCAAGATTGGATTTTTGTGGGGGCTCGATTTAAAGCGAAATCTGGTGATTCCCAAGAGATCGCAGCACGTATAGAGAAATTGCTTATAGAGCGTGAAGATGCTCAACCCGTAAAATCTCGAACTGGTGGGAGCACTTTTGCAAATCCAGAAGGATATAAAGCATGGGAGCTTATTGATAAAGCTGGATGTCGTGGTCTCAAAATAGGTGGAGCCCAAGTATCTGAAAAGCATTGTAATTTTCTGATTAATACGGGAGACGCAACAGCAGAAGATTTAGAAATTTTAGGAGAGACGGTAAGAGCGCGAGTTTTAGAGAGCTCTGGCATAGATCTTCGATGGGAAATTGTACGCGTGGGTTTTAATAAAAGTTACAGAGTGGAAGCAAAAGCTGCATGACTAAAATGAAGAAGAGAGTTGCCGTCTTGATGGGTGGATGGAGTGGAGAGCGTGAAGTATCTTTGTCAAGTGGCCGGGGTGTTGTCACTGCTTTGCAAGAACGAGGATATGATGTTATTCCTATTGAACTGAGTCGTAATTTACCCTCCCTGCTTGAAATGTTGGATCCTAAGCCAGAGGTCCTTTTTATGTGTGCTCTTCATGGGCAGTGGGTGGAAGATGGTTGTCTACAAGGTATGCTTGAAATTTTAGGCATCCCTTATACAAATTCAAGTCCTTTGGCATCGGCACTTGCAATGGACAAGCCTATGGCCTTGAGACTGTTTCGTCAAGCTGGAATCCCCTGTCCAGAAGGAAAGATTGTAGAAGTAACAAAGCTTCTGGAAGATGAGGTTTTTCCGTTTCCTTATGTTATAAAGCCTCTTCGAGAGGGTTCAAGTTTAGGGGTCTATATTATACAAAATAAAGACGATCTCTTAAAAGCTAAAGAAACATGGCAATATGGGGATCAATGTTTGGTTGAGCCTTATATACCGGGCCGAGAAATACAAGTTGCGATTTTAGGTGATCGTGCAATAGGTGCTATTGAGATTCGACCTAAAGAGGGGTTTTATGATTATAATGCGAAGTATACTGACGGTTATGCCGAACATATCATGCCTGCAGGACTCCCTGAAAAAGATTATCAAGAAGCTTTAGCATTAGGGCTGAAAGCGCATATGACGCTAGGGTGTGAAGGTGTGACGCGCGTAGATCTAAGATACGATGACACGCAAAGTCCTGCTAAATTCTATGTTTTGGAGGTGAACACTCAGCCAGGGTTAACACCTTTATCATTAGTTCCTGAAATTGCAGCATATCATGGGATGAATTATGGAGACTTATTAGAATGGATGATCGAAAATCCACGATGTCCTCATTAAGCTCTCGTTCTAATCCTAGGTCTGTTTCAAAATCGCGATTGGCAAAGAAGCGGGCTTATAATCCTTTGAGCATAAAAGAAAATTGGAAACTTTTATCAATTGTCGCCTGTGGGATAATTTTTGCTTTGGGATGGAACTCTTTCATGGGGGCGCTAGATGTTTTTGAGAAAAACATTGCGTTAAGAGGACATACTCTATTTAAACGAATTGGTTTTCAAGTTAATGACTTAATTGTTGAAGGTCGCAGCTTAACACCTCAGAAAGATATTCTTAAGGCCGTTAATATTCAACGGGGCGATTCTCTTTTTGCGTCAGATTTAAAGGAAATAAAAAAACGTCTGGAATCTCTTTCTTGGGTTCGTACAGCAACTGTTCAAAGACGGTGGCCTTTTACAATTTATGTGCGACTTGCAGAATATAAACCTATTGCTTTATGGCAACAAAAGGCCAAATTTTATTTGGTAGATGACCAAGGCCATTATTTTGAAATCCCCAAAAATAACCCTTTTCAAAGCTTACCTATTTTAACAGGGGAGGAGGCTCCTAAGAATGCCCCACAGTTATTTTCCATTCTACGAGATTTTCCCAGCATTATAGGAAGACTGACGGGTGCTATTTATTTGGGTAAGAGACGTTGGGACCTTATGTTAGATAACCGTTTGAAGCTTAAACTTGGCGAAGAAAGAATTAAGCAAGGTCTTGTTCAATTTATTCAAATGGAAGAAGGTCGTAAGATTAGTGATAAAAATGTTGTTGCGATTGATTTAAGATTTGAAGATAAAGTTTATTTTCAGTTGGCTCCTGAAGCTGCTGAAGTTAAATTGTCGTCAAAGCAGACGTGAGCATAAAATGAGCCTTTTTTCTTTTCGTAAACATCGCAAGCTAACAGTAAAAGATACAATTGCTGGTTTAGATATTGGTACCTCTAAAGTTTCTTGCGGAATTGCACGCCTAGATGCGAGTGGAAAACTTAGAATCATAGGCTATGGCCATCAAGCCTCTCGTGGTTTAAAAGCTGGAATGATTATAGATATGGAGGCGCTGACTGCCTCTGTTGTTGGCGCCATTCATGCTGCTGAAGAAATGGCGGAAGAGACTCTGCAAGAAGTATTTTTAGGTGTATCACCTGCGATTACAAAATCTCATTCCTTACGCATTGAAGCAAATATTTCTGGTCATGCCATTGATGCAACTGATTTGAAAAAAATCTCAGCGCAAGCTTGCCATGAAGTCGAAAGAGCTGGCAATCATGTAATTCACATGATTCCAATGGCTTATGATATTGATGACGCCCATGATATTAAAGACCCTCGCGGAATGTTTGGTGAAACTTTACGTTCTTCAATCTCTCTTATTTCTTCCCAACCTTCAATCTTGCGTAATTTTGTCGCTTGTATCGAAAGATGCCATCTTGGTGTCGCTGGTTTTGTTTCTTCAAGTTATGCGTCCGGTCTTGCAACATTAGTGGAAGATGAAGTTGAACTTGGAACAACTGTGATTGATATGGGAGCTGGAACCACATCTATTGCTGTTTTTCATGATTCCAAGCTTTATTACACAGATACGATTTTAGTTGGTGGAGCTCATGTTACAGCCGATATTGCCCGAGGTTTTTCGACACCCATGATTCATGCTGAGCGTCTTAAAGCTTTGTATGGAAGCGCAATGGTTTCTTCAAATGATGAACGAGAGAAAATAGTTGTGCCTCAGATAGGAGAAGATGAAAACCATAAAGGTAGCCAAATAACAAGAGGTGAATTGGTGCGGATCGTGCGTCCTCGTATAGAAGAAACGTTTGAGCTTATAAGGGATCGCATGAAAGCGGCTGGTGTTCATAAAATAGCGGGAAAAAGGCTTGTAATAACAGGTGGCGCTAGCCAGTTAGCAGGCGCAATTCAGCTTGCGAATCTTATCCTTGAAAAACAAGGCCGCCTTGGAAAGCCTCTTCATCTTTTAGGATTGGAACAGGGATCAAGAAACCCAATGTTCTCAGCCTGTGCTGGCCTCATAATGTATGGTAAAAATACTTATGACAGTTTAAGAGAGCATCCTGAAAAGCAAGATCAGAGTAATATAAATCAATTTTTTGGTCAAATTGGGTCTTGGTTGCGCGAGAATTTGTAGCATTTAATAAAAATATCCTTTAGACTGCCTCCATAAAACTAAATGGCAATAGACTTGACAAATTGGAGAAAAAAAATGAGTAAAGCGATAAACCCATCCACATCACAGAATTTAGAGTTAAAGCCAAAGATTACAGTTGTTGGTGTTGGTGGTGCTGGGGGAAACGCTGTTAATAATATGATCCGGTCAAATTTACAGGGTGTTGAGTTCGTTGTTTGTAACACGGATGCGCAAGCTCTTGAACATGCTTCAGCTTCTCATAGAATCCAATTAGGCACAAAAGTTACGCAAGGATTAGGCGCAGGATCACGACCTGAAGTTGGTCGTGCGGCGGCTGAAGAATCTCATGAAGAGTTATCTCAACTCTTAGCAGGCAGTAACATGGTTTTTATTACTGCAGGAATGGGCGGAGGTACAGGAACAGGTGCAGCTCCAGTTGTTGCTCAATTTGCGCGCGAGCAAGGGATATTAACCGTTGCTGTCGTGACGAAGCCTTTCCATTTTGAAGGTCGCCACCGTATGAGAACCGCTGAGTATGGCATTGAGGAGCTTGCTCAGTTTGTTGATACACTTATTGTGATTCCCAACCAGAATCTCTTTCGTGTTGCAAATGATCGAACAACTTTCGCTGAGGCCTTTAAAATGGCGGATGACGTATTGCACTCTGGTGTTCGAGGAATTACAGATCTTATGATCATGCCAGGGCTCATCAATCTTGATTTTGCTGATATTCGGGCCGTGATGATGGAAATGGGGAAGGCAATGATGGGCACAGGAGAGGCTGAAGGAGAAGGTCGTGCTATTGCTGCGGCTGAAGCGGCCATTTCCAATCCCTTGCTTGATGATGTCTCTATGAAGGGTGCTCAGGCTTTGTTGATCAATATCACGGGCGGAATGGACATGACTTTATTTGAAGTTGATGAAGCTGCAAATCGTATTCGTGAAGAAGTTGATCCTGATGCAAACATCATTTTTGGTTCAACATTTAATGAGACAATGAATGGCCGTATGCGCGTTTCTGTGGTTGCCACGGGGATTGAAAGTGAGGCCATGAAGGCTAGAAAAGCTGAAGAAGCAAAACAAAAGAACAATATTTCTCAAGTGACGCAGGCTGAAAAGGGAATTGTTCAAGGTTTCTTTACGCGCCGCAAAGAAGAAGAAAATGATCTTTTTAATCCAACCTATAGACCAGACACTTATGATGTAGAACAACTTGAAGAAAAACAAAGCCATGAAGAAGCTTTTACTTCAGAAGAGCCTAAGCCTCTTATTCTTGATACGGAAGAAGGGCAGTTAGCTGGAGAAAATAAAGAGATGGCTGCTGAAGCTACAAGATCACGTAAACTAGGCTTTTTCGAACGAGTTGCAGAAACAATGCGCGGATCTAAATCTCAAAGATCTGAAATTGAGCCTATGATTATTACAGATTCAGTTGATAATGAAGATCAATTGTTATCTGCTCAAGGGATGGCAGCGAATACTGAACAAAAGGAATTAGAGATCCCGACCTTTTTAAGGCGTGGGGCTAAGAAATAAGCGAGTTTAAAAAACTAAGCTTTGTTGACTCTCTTATAAACTGTCAGGCATGCCTTATTTTAAGGCATGTTTTGACCTAAAAACAATTCTGTGTGGATAAAATGACGTTAAAACTGCTTGAGACACCTCGTCTTTATTTGCGTTCTTTAACACTTCAGGACATTGATGACGTTTACGCTTATGCTAAAGATCCTCAAGTTAGCAAGTATGTCACTTGGGAGACTCATAAAAACCAAACCGATACATACGAGTTTATACAAAATTTCGCGTCTAAAAAGTATGCAGAAGGCGAATTAGAGCCATACGGAATTGTTCTTAAAGAAGAGAATCGTGTTATTGGCACCGTAGGGTGCAGCTGGCTGAATCAAAAAAAAGACAATATCATGTCAATGGGCTATGTTTTAGCCCGTGAATATTGGGGTAAGGGATTAATGACTGAAGCCGCTCAGGCGCTTTTGGATTATGCGTTTGAGAGTCAAGAGCCTTACCTTATTATGGCGTGGTGTATTGCTGAAAATAAAGCCTCTGCGCGGGTGATGAAAAAGCTTGGGATGACTTTTGAGGGATGTCTTAGAGGTCGTATCTTTCGTCATGGTACCCAATGGGATATGGATTGCTACTCGATTTTACAAAAAGAATGGTTAGATTGTCAGATAAAATAATTACGATTCAAAAGGGTATTTCAGTTTTATCATAGACATGTTTTGTAAGTTTTTATTTCCTGAAAAGAGAGTTTTTGTGCAATTCTATTAAATAATTCTCTGGTGATAAGTAATGGTACGTGGATTGTAGGGAAACAGTGCGCGTAGGGGATACGCTCATTGCCTGAGGACAGAAGTTATTCGCATGTCGCAATATTGGTACAGAACTGCCACTATGAAAGCGAATATTATTAACTTTTTTAACTTTTGAACGATGATGACTCATAAACTCTCCTCAACGGTCACGCAGATTCTTAATATTCTCAATGATGGAACAATTCACACAGGTATTGATATTGGAGAAGCTTTGGGAATTTCACGTACGGCTGTTTGGAAAGTTATCAAGCGGCTGCAAAAGTACAACATTGATATTCAATCTCAGCATCAAGGATATCATTTAAAAGAACCCCTAATTTTACTCGATCAAAAGAAAATAGAGCCCTTTCTTTCAAGCAAAAAAATTTCATTGGAAATCTTCGAATCACTTGAATCAACAAGCCATTATTTAAAAAATAAAATGCCTCTTAAAGGTCAAACAGCCTGTCTTGCTGAATATCAGTCTATGGGAAGAGGACGTTTAGGAAGAAAATGGTTATCGCCTTTCGGGCGCAATATCTACTGTAGTCTTTCAGGTGTTTTTAAAAAAGATCTAGGGGAAATGTCAGGGCTCAGTTTAGCTGTTGCCGTATTAACCGCAAATGCTCTTGAATCCTTTGATTCTCGAATTAAACTAAGCTTAAAGTGGCCAAATGATCTTTATATAAATAATCAAAAGCTAGGGGGGATTCTCATTGAGTTGATGGGCGAAGCTTATGGAAATTGTCAAGCAATTATAGGTATTGGCCTCAATGTAAATATGAAAGATATAAAACTTCCAGATCTTGACCAACCATGGATTTCTTTAGAACATATTGTTCTAGAAAAATTAGATCGTAATATTATTGTAGGGTATATATTGCGTACTATTTTTGAAGGCCTTGAGGTATTTGAACATAAAGGGCTGGAAGCTTTTCTCCCTGAATGGGAGAAATATGACTTACTTAGAAATCAAAAAGTTTCCCTCAATACAGGAGCTGGTAAAGTATCAGGGATTGCTTGTGGAGTAGATTCTCAGGGCTTTCTTCTCTTGGAAAACGCCTTAGGAAGCATTCAGAAGTTTTCTTATGGTGATACCTCTCTGCTAAAGGATTAAGCAAGTTTAATATAGTCAGTAAGTGAGAAATTCTGATTATGAGCTGGCTTATAAAATATGGGTATGAATCTTTTAGAGTGAGTGGTTTTTAAAGAAATCGCTCTTCTTTTAAAATGGACTCTAAATCTTTCAAAAGCCAAAGCAAAGCAATATAAAACTAAGAGTAAATAGAGCTTTTGATGAACGTTCATGAAGACCTTCAATTTTATCTTATCTTGTTTTTGAGATAAGAACTTTATGGGCACATTACTATAGTGCTTTTTAGCAGTAATGTTGAGGCTTTGATAAACATGGTTTTTTCTTTTGATGCTCTCAATGAATAAAGGCGTTTTAAATGGTTGGCTATTTATGATGATAGTAGATTCTGGGCTTATTATTTGAGGAACCGATACAGGCATTGAGAGAACTATTTGTTTTTCATCTAATGAATAAGACGAGATCCCTTTTTCAAGAAAGACGAAATTTACATTCATCTGTTGTGCTTTAGCAATCAACAGCAATAAGGCGAGTTGCGTATAAATATCCGGGTTCTTGGACTTTACAGTATTATTCTCAGGTAAAATTGGTGCTATTTTTTCTGGGGCCATAATCCAAGGTAAAAGCGACTTAAATATTTGAATTTTTGTTATAATCATAGATTGGGTATTTGTTATTTGAGGCTCAAAAACAAGCGGTGAGAGAGTAATTTGTTCTTCCGCTGCCGGATGAGCAAGAGCCATTTTCTCAGGAAATTCTAAGGTCATTTCTGGGGGTAATTTAAAAAGCAAGGGCAATAAGGTGGGTTGTTCGGATGTCTCCAGAGTCTTAAAAGGCATACTATTATTGTTAGATATAATCGGTGCTAAGTTTTCTTTAACTGAATTAAGAGGTAAAGATGACTTAAGTGGTTGGTCATTTGTAACAATAGGAGGTTTAAAATTTGTTGTTTGTGGAACAAAATCAGGTTGAGAAGGCTCACTTTGCTTTTCTATTTCTTCAGAGAGAACAGTTATTAAATCTTCTGTTGGTGGTACATTTGTAATCGTTATTTCCCAAGGAAATAAAGCATTTAGAATATCCTGATTATTGGGTATGTTTTGAAGATTCAATGATTCCAATGTTAAAGGGCGCAATTTGAGAATTGGTTGTATTCCAACTCGATTGTCGACTTTAACTAAAATATCAATGATTTCTCCATCAATGGGAGATCTAATAACACATTTCATTTTCATGGCTTCCATAACACAAAGCTCTTGTCCACGTGTAACCTTTTGCCCTTTTTTGCTATCTATTTCTGTTATTTGGCCTGGCATGAGAGATTTTACGAGTATATCGTCATTTACGTACCAAGGATAGGCCAAGAACTCATCTTGCTGATTCAAGGATATATGAGGGGATAGTCCTTTACTTTGTCTGGCTTGCGAGATTTGATGGGGTATTTCTGTAATGGATGTACTAGCGGGTACCGTAATATAATCAATAGTTCCGTCTAATGAATTGATAGGAATTTGAGTATTATGGGCTAAAATGGGATTTTTGGCGTCTGTTTGATCTAAAATTTCTGTGGCATGCGAAACGCAAATGAGTGCTTTCACGACCTTTGCAAAGCCTATAAAAAATATAATTTTGCTCAGTTTCTTTTGAATCATTCTGATTAACATTCCCCTTGATTCTTATATTTTAAGCACAATAGGCAAAGAGTATTAAATGGTCAACCTTTAATTTTCTTTAAGGTTAACGAATGAATTAATATAAGGTAGAGTACTGAGAAATAAGCTCAATTATTAATCTTTCAAAAAAGGGGAACTGATATAAAAATACTGCTGATTTTAAGCAATTAGTGCTTTCTGGGAGAGAATAAAGATAGGATACTTGATATGAAAAACCAGCATCTTTAAGACCTCAGAAACATGGTGATTAAAATCATAATTTTTACAGAATAGTGGCGGCAGTCTAAAAATAAAAAACTTTTTTATTCAAAGAATTAGTTGGTTTTTTATCCATGTTTCTCTGAAAAGTAGAAAGCTATATTGCTTTTAAACTTCAATTCGCTTGGTCCATTTTTTAACGTGTTCACACAGTGTTCAACAAATTTTATGCAGGAGGGGGCTGCACGAGCTTCGGACTTGGACTTAGAAGGTTAAAGCGGAGAGGGAAGCCAAAAGTCATTTATGACGACCCCCACGAATGTGGATGTTAAAGTTAAGAATTTTGTTCTGGTGAGAGCAAAATTAAGGAGAAGTTCTCTTATTTAAACAAATAAGTAGCAACTAATTTATTTCTTTGTTAAAGGCGCAGCTTAAGGAGTTTGATCTTTTAAAAGTTGCGCTTTTTTTCTTTCTTCATCGCCTTTTAAAAGATTTTTTTCATGCTCAGTTTTAAGCATTAATTCTTCTTGGGCGTGAACCTGTTGCGGCGTAAAGTAATGTCGTTCAGGAACAGTGTGTAAAGTTTCAAAAGGTTGAGGATCATCATCTTGGAAGACAACGTAAGAGCCAACACAACCAGAAAGAGTAACACAAGACAGAATTAAAATAATTTTCTTCATTTTTTTAGTAACTTAGCAACATCGCATGCGCCATAGGACAGAATGCCATCGGCACCAGCTCGTTTAAAAGCCACCATAACTTCAAGCAGAGTTTTTTCATAATCAATCATTCCTTGAGCTGCTGCAGCTTTAAGCATAGCATATTCCCCGCTGACGTGAAAAGCAAAGGTCGGCACCATAAATTTTTGCTTAACCTGGTGGATGATGTCCAAATAAGGCAATCCTGGCTTAATCATGACGGAATCTGCGCCTTCTGAGATATCTAAAGCAACCTCACGAAGAGCTTCGCGCGCATTTCCAGGATCCATTTGATAAGCTTTCTTATTTTTTACACCTAAACATTGGTCTGAACCTAACGCTTCGCGGAAAGGGCTATAGAAAGCTGACGCATATTTTGCGGCATAAGACATGATAGCGATATCTTGATAACCATGTGTATCCAGAGAGTGTCTTATTGCACCCACTCTGCCATCCATCATGTCAGAAGGGGCCACAATATCTGCTCCAGCCTCGGCTTGAAGTAAGGCATGCTTACATAAAGCTTGTACGGTCTCATCATTATCAACATCGTCGCTCCCTTTAATGAGACCATCATGTCCATGACACGTAAAGGAATCTAAGGCTGGGTCTGAAATAATTCCAAGATGTGGATAAGCTTTTTTGAGAGCTCGGATGGCTTGCAGTAATATATTCTCGGGGTTTAATGCTTCTCTTGCCTGTTCGCAGCGTTTTTCAACAGGGATAACAGGGAAAAGAGCTAAGACTTTAATCCCTAAGTCTTGTGCTTTTCCAGCAGCCTCCACAAGCTCAGGGATAGTGAAACGCGCAATATCAGGCATTCCCTTAATCGTAGGCGAGAGAGTTTCTTCTCGAACAAAAGTTGGCCAAATAAGATCATTTGTACTTAAAACTGTTTCGGCAACAAGCTGGCGCATCCATTCAAAGCGACGATGGCGCCGAAGTCGTGTTGCAGGAAATTGCCCGATAAAATAAGAGTTAGCAGTGCTCAAGCCAGACCTTTAAATTTTGTTTTTCTTTTCACTACCTTGATTTTTGATTGGAAACAACTCAAAAAAAGCTCGTCATATTGACTAATATAAAAAACTTGGTTGCATTTCACATACGATTCGCTAGGATCATGCCAAGTTTTAGTTTAAAAAGGATAAAAAATGTCCATCGCCAAAGCGATAACTCAAGATATTTATGAAACTTTTCAAAAACTTGCAAATGTAGAAAAGCACAGCTACCGCTATTGGCGGATTCGCATTCTATATTCGACGATCATTGGATATGCGGCTTATTACCTTGTAAGACAAAATTTCTCAATGGCGATGCCTGGTTTGATGGAAGAATTTGGGTATACAAAAGTTGAGTTAGGGTGGATTGTAACGACTTTTTCAATCGTTTATGGCATTGGAAAGTTTTTTAACGGGTACTTAAGTGATCGATCAAATGCTCGTTATTTTATGTCAATTGGCTTGTTTTTATCAGCGATTGTTAGCGTCTTTATGGGACTCGGTGTTGGCTTAGGCACAATGGCATTTATCTGGGGAATCAACGCTTGGTTTCAATCCATGGGATGGCCCCCTGCGGCACGTATGCTAACGCATTGGTTTAGCCCTAAAGAGTTAGGAACAAAGTGGGGTTTATGTGCGTCTTCGCATCAAATTGGGGCTGCAGTAATTTTGATTTTAGCGGGATATCTCATTGATATCTTTGGATGGCGTTCTGCCTTTATTGTCCCTTCTGTGTTGGCTTTGGTTTTTTCTATTTATATATTCAATCGTCTTCGAGATACGCCTCAAGAAGTAGGGTTACCACCCGTTGAAGAATATAAAGGCGACGGCATTAATAACGAATCAAGCGAAAGAATTACAATTCGTGAAGTTTTATCCGAGGTTTTTGGCAATAAACTTGTTTGGTATATAGGTATCGCAAATATGTGCCTTTATATCCCACGAATTGGTGTTTTTACTTGGGCGCCAACGTTTCTTAAAGAGTTTAAGGGGGTAACTTTACTGGTTGCTGGCTGGCAGACTGCTGGCTTTGAAATCGCAGGGTTATTGGGAGGAATTCTTGCTGGCTGGATTTCTGATCGAATCTTTGCTGGCAGGAGAGGGCCTGTTGGTGCTCTATTCCTTTTAGGGCTTTCTGTTTGCCTTCTTGCTATTTGGCTTATTCCTAAGGGGCACCCCTTCCTTGACACAATTGCTCTCATGGTGGCAGGTTTCCTTGTTTACGGACCTCAAGTTCTTGCAGGAGTTGCTTGTGCAGATTTAACTTCAAAAAGAGCTGTTGGGATGGCGATTGGCTTTACAGGAAGTTTTGCTTATGCAGGTTCTGCGATTTCCGGTGTAGGAATTGGGGCTATCGTTGAAAACTATGGGTGGCCTGGTGGTTTTATTCTTTTTATTATAACATCTCTTATCGGTGCATTCTTCTTTTCTCTAACATGGAATCATCGTTCTAAAAATTTAAGCCCAAGTGAAGAAAAGGTTGAATCAACAGACTAATTAGGTATTTTGAATACTAGGCGTTGTTTCTTTAAGGATCCGAAGAGATTCATTCGTAAAAATGCCCGTATTTTATTTTACTAGATTATGATCAAATATATATTTTTCGTAGAGGAAAAATATTTTCTCCTCTAAGTGGGTTTATATACGCTATGTGTGTCCAAAGCTTTAAGCGTTTTTTAATTTTTCAATGCTACTGTTTAATTACTGTTGTAGATAATGATCGTTTAAGTACGCTTGCCAAATAATTTCGTGTCAAATGTGATATTCATGAAAATTGAAGATATCCTGCAAGCTATTAAAACTAAAAAATAAATTTCCTTAATAGGATTCAAATACCTGTATTAAATTCGCTCCCATGGGGTCAAATTTAAGGATAACTAAGGTTTATTGTTCATAGTCATTATTTCAATTTTGATATGTTGAAAATATGTAGATGAAAAATGACATACATAAAAGGATTGACATAATTTTTTCCTTTTCTTTTGCGGATGTTTAAAAACGCCTCCAAAAAAGATATTCAAAAGCCTTTTTTTCTCTTATGTAAATTTATAATTTTATAATAAATCCAAAGGGTAGGTTATTTTTTAAATGTTATGCTTTTTTAGAGGAGGGGGGGTGCAAAAATTATGCTGCTCATCCTTGACGAAAAATATTAAAAAAAAATATCGAGGGTTTTTACTCTCCGAAAATTTTTTGAGTTTTCGAGCGCAAAGCTTGAAAAAGGGGCAAAGACAAGTTCTTTGGTCCTACGTCTCCCAGACGTGAAGCCTCCCTGTTTAAACTTGGCCGGGGTTTTAATCCCGGCCCTTTTTTACCTTAAAGATTTCTAGTAATAAAGAAAACTTGCGATCTGGGTGATTTGCTCATCAAACTCTTCATGTTGCCACCAAATGACGGGAGAAATGTCATTTGTACGGAATTCGCGATACATAGGAGCTGCATACTTAAGGATCATCACTTGGTTATTCGACGGAGAAAACCAATCTTTATTGCGCATTTCAAGCTCAGTAAGATTTGTGGGAACATCAACATTTGAATTATTAAAAGCTTGTTTGATATCTGCCATATTCTTTTGATGAGATCTTGGCGTGATCAAATATGTCACCGATTTACGCAAGCTATTTGTTGTTTCTTTTGAGAAGAAATACTGAATTCCAGGAATGTCTTGAAGCAGTGGAAAACCTGATTTTTCTGCTTGATCTTCATGAGAATTAATTCCACCAAGCATAAGCGTTTCGCCCAATTTCATTTCAACTGTTGTTTTAACGTGACTCGTTTGGATAGCTGTAAAGGTTTTCGTCACATCATTTGCAATGTCTGGCGTTAAACTACCATAGACTTCAATTTCAAGCAGGACGCGGTCTCCCTCGAGAGAAAGAGGGGTTACTTTAACCGTAATACCCGTTGGCGTTTTTGAAACATTACCACCATATTGGCCTGTAAGACCTAAAGCAAGATCAGTACCAGCATAAAATTCCGCATGCTTACCAACAATCGTTGTTATAGAGGGGCGATCTAGAACTTTAATGCGCTTCGTTGCAGCATTCGCAATATTTAAACTGTAACTGACGCTTCCAAAGGAAACACCTTGCGTAAAGAGACGAGAAACCGAAAGAGGTGAGCCTCCGCCTGAGATTGTTGCAGGCAGATTTTGAACTCCAGGAAAAACAGGGGCAGATTGGAAATCAACAGCAGTCTGTGTGGCGGCGCCATCTGCATTATTAATACTGGCTGGAATTCCATGGCCGCGAGCTCTCATATGGGTGCCTGGGGCAAGCGTTAAAGAGAAGTTCTCAAGAATATTATTCCCTTTAGAGGTTCCGGCTTCTTCACTCACGCGCATAACGATGGCATCAATAGCGACCATTTGTGCAGGACCTGTCGGGGCTTGAGGGGCTGCGGAGGTTTGCTTCTTATCATTACCCGCAGTATCATCACCTGCAGCAGCGTTTGGATCGGTTGAGGTATCGGCACCCGCGTTTGGATCTGTTGCAGCGCTAGCATCACCAGCAGCGGCATCTTCAGCTTGAGCAAGCATAATAAAGCCGCTGTCATATAAACGTTTCCATTCATTAACACGACGCTTTGCCAATTGAGCTTGGGACTTATTCTCAGCCAAGCTTTCATATTTTTTGATGAATTCACTTGCTTCTTGAGATTTCCCTGAAGCAGCCATAATGATGCCGGCTGCACGGTACGCTTCTACTTTATTGGGAGCGGCTTTGATATATCGTTCAATCGCAGCTTGAGCTGTTTTGATATCGCCAAGGTAATATGAAGCGGAAGCAAGTTCATATAAAGCAGGGAGATTATGTGGTTCAATGAGGAGAACGTTTGCAAATTCTTCTTGAGCTTTCTTATAATCTTTTTGTTGCTTTTTAACGCGACCTAACTGTAAGGAAGCAATACTATTTGAAGGCTCAAATTTGAGCGCTTGGTTATAACCTGCTTCTGCAATTTCAAGCTGAGACACATCACCCTTACGGGCCATAAGTTGATAAGCCATGGCATTAAGTGTGTGAAGCCAGGAGTTCGTCGGATCATCGATAAGGGCAATATTAAAGTCTTGAGAAGCTTCTTCGTAGTTGCCGGCCATTAAGGCTTCAATACCTTTTTTAACAAGGGCCTTTTCTTCTGAATTTGCTTTTTCAGCAAGGATTTGTTCTAAAGATTTTCCTTGGGCTGTTGTTTTTTCATAAGCGTTTGATGTGGGTTCATCCGCACAACCTGCAAGCACAAGCACAGCCATAGCTGTTAAAGTTAAATTTAATTTTTTCAAGGTTCCCTCCCTTAATTAAGAAAAATTAATTAAAATTTTAGATAAGCCTAAAGAAAAAAAAGAAGATGTAAAGAAACTTTTTAATTATTATTTGTTTTTTCTAAAAATTTTTGGGCAACAAAAGGGGAAACGAATGGTGTTACATCGCCTCCTAATTGGGCGACTTCTTTAATCATACTTGAAGAAATAAACTGATATCGTTCGGAGGCCATTAAAAAAACAGTTTCAAGCTCAGGAGAAAGGGACGTATTCATACCGACCAACTGTAATTCATATTCAAAGTCTGAAACGGCTCTTAACCCACGAATGAGAATGCGAGCACCGACTTGCTTTGCAAAATTGACCAGTAACGTGTCAAAAGTTTGAACTTCAATATTTTGTAAGTTTTTTTCTACCGAGAGAGCCTCAACTTCGTGTTGCACACACTGAAAGCGTTCTTGCAAAGAAAAAATTGGATTTTTCCCCACATTTACAGCAATGGCGATAATAATTTTATCAAAAAGCAGGGCAGCACGTTGGATAATATCGCGATGACCTTTTGTGATGGGGTCAAACGTTCCAGGGTAGACTGCAATCCGTTGAGAAACCATGAGTGGCATCCATAATTCTTTTGTTAGGATTGAGAGTCAGCAATGATCCCCTCAGGCTCTAATGAGCCTTCCTCGTCCTCTTCTTCCTCATTCCCTTGATTTGGAATGCGGGCAACCGAGACAACTTGCTCTTTATTATCCACTCTGAAAAGCATCACCCCTTGGGCTTGACGGCCGCAAATACGAATGTCTTTCACGGGGAGACGGATAAGTTGGCCTGAATTTGTCACTAGAACAAGTTGATCATCTCCATCAACGACGAAAGAAGCGACAATTTTACCTGTTTTTGAGGTAAGCTTAGTATTTGTCACGCCTTGAGCACCACGATTTGTGACGCGGAATTCATAGGCTGATGTCCGTTTACCCATCCCATTTTCAGTGACAGAGAGAATGAATTGTTCACTCGCCTCAAGCTCTTTGAAGCGCTCAGAAGAGAGTTCAAAGGTTGAGCCTTCTGAAATTTCTTCCACTTCTTCAACTTCAGCTTCATCACCTCCACGGAGCTTGCGTGATTGTCGAATGTAAGCATCTCGCTCTTCAATCGTTGCTCTTGCACTATCGAGAATACTCATTGAGATCACGTGATCACCTGATGCTAAGCGAATTGCGCGCACGCCTGTTGAGCTACGGCTTGCAAAGACGCGAAGGGTTTCAACAGGGAAACGAACGCTGCGTCCCTCTTTTGATGACAGCAAAAGATCTTGATGATTATGACATGCGCGAACAGCAATGAGCTGTTCACCATCCTCAAGTTTCATCGCAATTTTCCCGTTAGCTCTGACGTTTAAGAAATCATCAATTGAGTTACGACGTACAGTGCCTGAAGAGGTTGCAAACACAATCGACATGTTCTTAAGTTCTTCTGGATCTTTAGGTAACGGAAGGACGGTTGCAATCGTCTCACCTTGTTCAAATGGCAGAACGTTAATAATGGGTTTTCCTAAGGATTGAGGTGTACCTTGTGGGAGTTGATAAACTTTCAGCATGAAGGCTTTTCCACCTGAAGAGAAGAAGAGAACAGGCGTATGCGTATCGGCCACGACCACATCACGAACGAAATCTTCCTCGCGTGTGGACATCCCAGAACGACCGCGGCCACCCCGTTTTTGGGCCCGATAGGTCGAAAGGGGGACGCGTTTAATGTAGCCATTTTGACTGACTGTGACGACCATATCTTCACATTGGATGAGATCTTCAATATCAAATTCACCTGCCGCTTCTTCAATGGTCGTGCGGCGTGGTGTTGCAAATTGTTCTTTTACTTCCACGAGTTCTTGGCGCATAAGAGCGTACAGCTTATCCCGTGAGGCAAGGGTAATAAGGTATTCTTTGATCTGATCAACAATTTGTTGAAGTTCATCAGCAATTTTATCGCGCTCAAGCCCTGTTAAACGGTGGAGTCTTAAGTCTAAGATAGCTCTAGCTTGGGCTTCTGAAAGGCGATAAGTCCCATTGCTAAAGGTATTACCGGGTTCGGCAACCAGCTCAATTAACGGCGCCACAGAAGCTGCAGGCCAGCGACGTTCCATCATTTGCTCGCGGGCTGTTTGAGGATCTGCAGCATTCTTGATAAGCGCAATCATCTCATCAATATTGGCGACCGCAATGGCGAGACCAATCAATAAGTGAGCACGTTCACGGGCTTTTTTAAGCTCGAATTTAATACGACGAACGATAACGTCCTCGCGAAATTCGATAAAAGCCTTAATGACGTCTTTAAGCCCCATTTGACGAGGCTGACCTTTATCAAGGGCAAGAGCATTGACACCAAAGGAAGTTTGGAGGGGAGTATGACGATAAAGTTGGTTGAGAACAACATCTGGCACGGCATCACGCTTCAGTTCAACGACAACGCGAACACCTTCACGGTCTGACTCATCGCGAAGATCCGAAATTCCTTCAATAATCTTCTCTTTTACGACCTCAGCCATGCGCTCAATCATACGCGCTTTGTTGACCTGATAGGGAACTTCCGTGATAATAATGGCGGTACGATCTTTGCGGATTTCTTCGATTTGGACGCGTCCGCGCATAATAATAGAACCACGTCCGCTATGCGCCGCTTCTCGAATGCCTGCACGACCTAAAATAACAGCGCCTGTTGGAAAATCAGGTCCCGGAACGTATTGAAGGAGCTCATCCACCATAATATCAGGATTATCAATGTAGGCAA
This sequence comes from Caedibacter sp. 38-128, assembly GCA_001898705.1. GTDB lineage: Bacteria > Pseudomonadota > Alphaproteobacteria > Caedimonadales > Caedimonadaceae > Paracaedimonas. The sequence goes on along the minus strand of MKUU01000011.1, from coordinate 147,183 downwards.
AGCAAGCATCAATAACTTCACCTAAGTTATGAGGAGGAATGTTGGTCGCCATACCGACCGCAATACCTCCAGCGCCGTTTACCAAAAGATTTGGAAAGCGCGAAGGTAAAACACTAGGCTCTGTCGTGCTACCGTCATAGTTCGGTTTAAAATCGACAGTTTCTTTCTCAATGTCTTCAAGCAAAAATTGCGAGACTTTGGCAAGGCGCGCTTCAGTATAACGTTCAGCCGCAGGCGGATCGCCATCCATAGAACCAAAGTTTCCTTGACCATCAATCAACGGCAAACGCAGCGAGAAATCTTGGGCTAAACGGGCTAAGGCTTCATAAATTGGCGCATTACCATGGGGGTGGTATTTCATCATCACATAACCAACCGCACTTGCCGATTTACGGTAGGGGCGATCAGGGTTATTGCCTGATTCTTTCATCGCATAAAGAATACGTCGGTGGACAGGCTTTAAGCCATCTCGCACATCCGGAAGAGCGCGACTGACGATAACGCTCATCGCGTAATCAAGATAAGAGCGTCGCATCTCCTCTTCGAGTGAAACCGGGGTAATATCTGTGCTTAATGGACCAGTGGCTTGCGTCAATGTCCAACTCCTTTATTCAAGAAATAGTTAATTATTAAAAAGGGATCTCGTCATCAAGATCAGGTTCAGATCCATGGCTTTGAGAAAAACTCTGGCTTGGTTCATAGGAGATGCCGCCACCGCCATAAGAAGGTTCATTTAATGAGGATGTTGTTGAACCGCCCTCTGGACGACCATCAAGCATGGTGAGTTCACCTCTAAATTTAGGCAGGACGATTTCTGTCGTATAGCGCTCTTGCCCGCTTTGGTCTGTCCATTTGCGTGTTTGAAGTTGCCCTTCAAGGAAGACTTTAGCCCCTTTGCGAAGGTATTTTTCACAGACGTCAGTTAAGCGATCGTTAAACACGACAACGCGATGCCATTCTGTGCGGTCTTTTCTTTCGCCTGTGGTGCGATCTTTCCATGCTTCAGAAGTTGCGATCGAAAGCTGAACAATCTTTGTGCCGTCTTGGGCATGGCGCACTTCAGGATCACGTCCAAGATTGCCCACAAGAATGACTTTATTTACTGAACCTGCCATAAGAAACCTCATCCATAAATGATGCTTCTCTTTATAAGACATTCCGATGAAGTTGGCTATCGTAAAATGCGGTAAAAGTTTACATTAATGGGAGTTTAACATTTATGACGTTTCCAAAAATCGATTTTAAGGGTTTTTTCTTAAAAGGAAGCATTGCTATTGATCCTGTGACTTAAATTTTCTCAGGATCAATAGGTTTCTATGGTAATTTCAGTTAAACAGGCAACCTTGGTTTGCAAGGTATCAGGTAATACCCTTTTTGGAAAAACTGATTAAAGAGCCTCAAATATTTCGAGAGTGGGTGAATAATCGCCTTCTATCACTTCTTTTTTTATATCGGCAAGCTTCTTTAATAAGTCTTTTTGGTAATAGCCATTGGTAATAGCAGATATTTTATGGGGGTCGATTGCATAGTGTTTAATCCACTCAAATGCTTCTTTATGATAATTCTCAGGTGTTTTAGAAATCTTTCTAAACAGTCGCCTTAAATAAGTAAACTCGGGGTCTTTTTGATAAGCGACAAGAAGCTGGACAATGCGGTACTCAAAATAAGGAACGCCGTCATAAACGATTTCTGGATGTTTCTTTGATTCCTGATAAAGGTCAAATAAATTTACCTCTAATTTTAGGTTATCTTTTAGCCAACTGCTAAAGTTAATTTTTGGACCAATAAAGGCCTCTCTTTGCGCTGCTTCTTCTTGTTCTAATCTCAGTGTTTTCGATCTAATTCCTCCATTTTCATCTCTTTCATAAACGGTGACATTGATCAATCCACGGAACTCATTTTGATTTTCTCTAATTCTGATATGGGGAAGGAGTTCACCGTTGACTCCCCATTCACACGAAGGTTTAGTCTAAAAAATTTATCTCCTTCCATGTAAGTAGCATCAAAAGCTGTACTTGCTTGAAAGATTGTTTAGATTAGATAAAACACCGTAAAATAGTGTTATGGACGACGGCGATATTTTTAAGCATCTCTTTCCTTCCTTTTTTACAAAATAAGGGGCTAAAATTATAAAATAAATCTAAGGGTAAATTTACTTAATATCAAAATTAAAAATGATGAATAATGCCTTTCTTTAGCTATATTTGTTCAAAAATCCTTGTATTCATCTTGACCACGATCCCATAAAATATGAAGTAAGAAGAGAGGGATATTATAAAAACGGACAATATTATTATCATTCATAAATTTTATAATTTTGTCCTGATCCCATCCAAGAAGATAACCGACTTGCAGAGCGTCGAGAACACGCTCTTTTCGGTATCCTTTATATTCGTCTGAAGCCGCATTATTTTGTGCATGAGGGGGTTCAAAAATGAGGCGAAAACTTTTGCCATCCCCAAAATTAATGTCAATCGCTCGTTTCCCATGGGTTGAGTTAACAAGAGAGGCATTTGTTAAAAATGCGAGAAGTTGTCTAATTTCTTGATTAATTGTTGCTTTTTTGATTGTGGAGGCTTGGTGGTACCCTTGAATTCGCGCTAAAGCTTCCTGACGCTTTAGATTTCGTTCTAATTCTTCTGGTGTTTGCTGAGGGGCTGCGGCAGGTAATTGTGGATGCAGGGGCGCAGCCGCATGATGAGCAGCCTGACGTTGAGGTTTATTAGCCGCAAGAGGTGGCTGAGGCGCCGGTTGAGGTGCTATGAGCGCGGCAGGTAATGGTGCTGCAGCAGCAGGTTGTTGTTGAATCAGAGGTACAGCAGCGTGGTGAGGTTGTGGGGCTGCGATTTGTTGAGGGGCCTGAGGGGCAACTCCTTGGGCAGGTAATGGGGGGACTGGCTGCTGCTGTGGCACCTGCAAAAGCTGTGCAGGTTGAGGTACAGGAGCTAAGAGGAGGGGTTGATGTCCTTGTGGTACAGCCGCGTGGTGAGGTTGTGGGGCGGCTAATTGTTGCAAAAAGCGTTCATTAATCGGCTGATTGCTTTTTAAATAGGTTCGAAAACCACTGATAATATTGCTTGGTATCTGAAAAACGCCTCTAATGGCTTGAAGATCACCGTGTATTTGCAAGAATCGAAAAATTGCCCATTGAGAAGAAGTGAGAGGTTGATGAATAGGAAGAAAGAAACCAGGCATAATTTCAAGTCCTGGTCCTTGCCAATAATGAAAAAGTTGATTTGCCGTCGTGGCTTCGCTAATGCCATCAAGGATTCCTAAAACAGGAATATCGCTGCGTGTTTGTCCCGTTGTATAGGTGTAATTTATTTCATATATATTATAAAGAAGGCCTCTTAGATGCATGCTTGCCATTAATGCAGTATTTATTGGCTCATCTGAGAAGTTGTGGCGAAAAATTGCGTAAAGGGCGCCGACCTTTAAGGCGGCATTGATAAGGTTTTGAGATTGCCTTAAAAAAAACCGTGTGAGTCTAATATTTTCTTGGGCTGCGCGTTCAACTTTTTCGGACTGTTGTGGCGTAATTTTTCCTTTTTGGCGTCCTTTGCTTGTAGATGTGTGTTGTGCTTTTGCAACCGACTCCCCATACCATTCCAGACAGTAGCGACCAAATGTCGTAAGGCTTGAGGCGATATAATAGGTACTTACCATCTCAATAGCATGGACGATATTATCGTCTCCTGTTACTGAAGAAGCTAGGTAAGAAGCTCCAAAGATAGCTAAGCCCACACCTAAACGCTTGGCTTGTTCCGTCCAATTTCGGGTGCTTTTTTCGATTTTTGTCTCTTCTAAGATTTCGGGATTGGAAGCTTTCGCGAGAGGATGAAAACAAACTGCGATAATCAAAAGAATAGAGAATATTTTTTGCATGTAAATTATGCCTTGTTTAAATTTCGAGTAATTCTAAAGGATATATGCTGATTTGTCAATATTTTTACAAAAATCATCCGTAAATGAAAAAAATATTAACTTTAGAAGGGTACTTATATGCACAAGGTCGTAGGGCGCTTTTGGCCCAGAGACAACGCAAGCTTATTTCTTCGCTACACTGTCCTTAAGAATGTGTGAGGCACGAAATGAAATCGTCTTCCGCGGGGTGATCATCACTTCTTTACCTGTTTTAGGATTACGGCCAACACGATTATTTTTCTTGCGGACGCTAAAGCTACCGAATGAAGAGAGTTTAAGCTCGCCTTCTTTAACAAGGCCAACAATCATTTGCTCAAGAATTTGTTCAAGGAGTTCCATAGAACGATGACGGGGAAAGCCCACGCTCTCAGCAATTGCATCACTAATTTCAGCGCGTGTAAGAGTTTTTTCTGTCATACTTCTAACCTCCCAATGTACATTTAATAACTCATTGTATCTAAATGGTATTATGACGTCAAATAGAATCTTTAGGGAAAGTAAGCCTTTGCCTTTTAAAGATAGCGAAAAGGGAAAATTTGAGAAGAAAACTTTGCATAGGTGTTAAATGCAAAATGAGAGATAAAATGTCAGTAAGCTTATAAAAAAGGGGGATAAGACAAATAGATTATAAAAGGGAGAGAGGCCAAAACTTATTCTTCTCTTAATTTTCAAAGTATTAAGACCTTAAGCCATGATGTCTAGATGGACAATGCCCCTGTAAGCTCTGCTAACCTTCAGTCAAATCATTAGTGGACACTGGCTATGGATGACATCGTCTTAAATACGGACTTTTGTACAAGTAGGGAGCTGTTTAAGAACAGAGGGAACTTGTGAAAAGTTATTATCACTTACGTAAAGCTCTTTGAGATTTGAGAGGTAAGATAATTCATCTGGAAGGGATATTAACGTACACTCGTAAGCACTTAAAGATGTAAGAGCGGTCAATTGTCCAATGAAAGGCGGAAGCCCTTGTGAAAATTCATTACGACTTATGTCAAGTTCTTTGAGCTTTGAGAGGTGAGATAATTCCTGGGGAAGGAATCTTAAGTGACATTCTACAGCATTTAAAGCTGTCAGAGTCATCACCTTTCCAATAACAGGCGAGAGCCCGTGTGAAAATTTATTACCACTTATGTCAAACACTTGGAGTTTTGTGAGGTGAGATAATTCTTGTGGAAAGGATGTGGATGTTAATTCACATCTGGCGACATATAGTTCTTTGAGATTTATTAACTTTTCAATACCTGCAGGAAACTTTTTCCAAGTAGGATTACCTGCGACATCAAGTCTTTGCAGGTTTGAAAATATGGATAAATTATTAGGGATAATACTACTTTTACTACAAAGAATTGAAATAGCTAGAGAAAGAAAATCTGGCCTTGTTTCCTTGGTAAGAAGAGTCATTTGGGGCTGATTCACTGTTATCTTGCGAAAAGGATAAAGAAAGAGTTCCTCGTTCTCCTTTTCCATTTTCTCGAAAATCTGTGTCCACATATCGTGAGGTAGGCCTAGCAAGAGACTTTATGATTTAGGCTGCGTTTGCCTATTTAGTAATAGCTCTTCATCATTTAAGGAAGGCGTTGCCCAGGAGATTTTCAGAGGATGTGCAAACCACAAGAGAATAAAAAAGAGGGAATATAATTTTTTCATTTTTTATGATGACCTTGATAAATTTAAGGATTTTTTTACCAGTGAAAAAAGTAAAAAGTCAATAATATTGACTTTTAGTAATGATTAAGGGGGGTAATTTTTAGAAAATTTTTCCTCTTTTCTTGAGTTTCTTATTTTACATATAAGTTTTTGATTTTAAATAATAAAATAGTTCTTATTTTAGTCGAATTTTCTTGAATTTTGTAGCGTGATATGGTAGTCTAATAAGTAGATGGTCAGAGATAGATTTCACTTCCTTGCTGGGCTTTAAAAAAGCCCACAATCCTCTTCAAAAAATTCTCTAAATTCCGTCAAAAATAAAAAATTGAGCCTTCAAAGCTCATTTAAGACTTAGGAACGCTCTTTTTGGGCGAATGCTCTCTCTTTGCCTGGTGAAAGGCAGGGAAAAGGGGGAGAAGAGGCCAAACAGATCTTTGGCAAGAGAGGATCTGAAGCTCAAGGATGAATGTGTAAAGAAAGGAGGGAGAAAAAAAATCCTCATAAGGTCTTGGCCTTGGGGAGAAAAAATTAAGAAGCAAGAGAGGTGGATTTTAATGAAGGGGAACCAACCCTTGATTCTTAAGAAAAAAGGAAGTCTTGCGTCCGGAAAGAAGAAGAGGAGCGCTTGCTTCATGAACATAAACAAAACAAAAGAAGGAGAAAGATGATGTGAAGGAACCAAAACGATAGAAACAAGAGTGACGTGGCTTATGGCCCAGGAACTCACTAAAAATAAAAAGAAAAAACAAATAATTTAAATAAATTAAACAGGAGGCACCATGAAAAATTATTTTAAAAAATTAGGAAACGTATGGCCAAAATTAAATGGTCAAAAGAAGAATGAAGAAAAAGCAAGCAGTGTTGGTAAGCTGATTGCCTTAAACCAAGTCGGACGTCCCCAATGGACGCCCCGACAGTATGATGCACTCACGGCGGAAGGGTATCAAAAGAATATCATCGTCTATCGAGCGGTGAGTTTGATTGCTCGCGGGGCAGCGAGTGTTCCGTGGAGATTGTATAAGAATGATGAAGAGCTGTTGAGTCATCCACTTTTGACACTCTTGCATCACCCAAGCCCGCGTCAAGGAGGATCAGCGTTTGTTGAGGCAGTTCTGTCCTATCTCCTTTTGGCGGGAAATAGCTATATCGAAATTGTTTCAGACATGAAAGGCAAGCCGGCGGAGCTTTATCCGTTAAGGCCTGATCGTATTCAGATTTTGCCAGGCGCGTCAGGCGTACCACAAGCCTTTAAATATACTGTTAATGGCACAAAGCGACACTTGAATGTAGATCCTGCAACGGGATGGTCGCATGTGTTGCACTTAAAGTTGTTTCATCCCCTCAATGATTGGTATGGGATGAGTCCAATTGAAGCTGCGGCGTGTTCCATTAATCAACACAATACGGTGGCAAGCCATAACCTTGCCTTGCTACAAAATGGCGGACGTCCATCGGGTGCACTCATGGTAGGGCGGAATGATCGGTCCTTAAACCTAACGGATGAACAGCGGCAAGAATTGCGTGAGGATGTGCGAGGTTTGTATCAAGGCAATGATAATGCTGGGCGTATTTTAGTCTTAGAAGGAGATTTTGAATGGCAAGAGATGGGCCTTTCTCCAAAGGATCTTGATTTTATTGAAGGCAAAAGTATGACAGCACGCGAGATCGCTCAAGCTTATGGTGTGCCGCCAATGCTGGTGGGGGTACGAGGCGACGCTACTTTTTCGAATTATCGTGAAGCACGCTTTCACCTGTGGGAAGACACCATCTTGCCTTTATTGGATTACTTCACCGATGAACTGAATCGCTGGTTGGCGCCCCAATTTGAGCCAGGGTTGCGGCTTGCTCATGATGTTGATCGCATCCCCGCGCTCGCTCAGCGGCGAGAGGAAGCGTGGTCGAAGATTGCGAATGCCTCTTTCCTCACCATGAACGAAAAGCGCCATGCGGTAGGGTATGTCCCGCTTGCGAATGGCGACCAGGTTTAAGCGATGATTGGAAAGGAAAAACCAATGAAACTGAATAAAATTTCTTATCCCATCGAACTCAAATATCTTGAAGAAGAAGGTGTTTTTGAAGGCTATGCCAGTGTGTTCGAGCATCTGGATGATCACGGCGACCGTGTGGTGAAGGGGGCCTTTATCGATTCCTTGCGGCAATGGTGGTACTCAGGTCAGGTGCCCAAAATGCTGTGGCAGCATGACCCCAGTCAACCGATTGGCGTTTGGGAATCGTTGGAGGAAGATGGCCATGGCCTGCAGGTGAAAGGGCGTTTGTTGTTGGACGTACAGCGCGGACGAGAAGCTTATGCCCTCATGAAAGCAGGTGTTCTCGATAGCCTTTCCATTGGCTATCGGGTGCTTGAGGCGCGCCCAGGACTTAAATCTGGCGAGCGTTTACTCAGCAAACTCGAGTTGCACGAGATTTCACTGGTGACATTTCCAGCAAATGATTGCGCAAAAATCACACAAGTGAAGCGCCTTTTTAATCAAGAGCATGACGTCATTCAGCGAATCTATGCGCTCGTGTCTTTGTTGCGGGATTGGAGTTTGTGAGATGTCTGAAAGACCAAGCCTCTTTGAAGGAGGCTTGGTGTTAAAATTTATTTAATTTGATCCGACAGGACTGGTGTTACTTTAAGTACATTTATACCTTGTGCTTCAAGAACATCGAATCGAGGGAAGTAAATGCGAAAGATTCTTATACTAGGACCTTCAGGTGTCGTAAAGGTGCCCTTAAGAAGAATAATTGTTCCATTTGCGTTGATGCTATCCGCTGTCACAAATGTAATGTCTTCAGTTAAAAATTCCTTTATTAAAGAATCAATAGATTGCATCCCTCCAATAGTTTGGTCCCAGATAAAAGCTTGGAACTTATTTTGTTTATCAGCACAGAATCCAATAATACGACCATTAGCACTAATGGCTGTAGCATAACTGTCTGTATAGCCTGGCAACATACCAAGAGATGACATTATTCCTCCTGCCGCAATCGTGATATTCGGATCGGTTTTATACTCGTTTAATAAATTTTCAGGTACTTTTAACCACCTAAAAGCTCTGGAATTAGGTTCATCGAACTCTCCTTCCGTTCCGAATTTATAAGAGTTCCCAACTACTATATCACCGTGAGCACTAATGCCTTTAGCTTCACTCTCAACATCATCTTTTAAAGTTCCAAGAAGACAAAAACCTTTTTGGTTGCTCATTACAAAAGCTTTAAGTTTATTACCATCGGTTGCATCTTGAGAGGTGCCCACCATGGTTGTTCCATCAAGACTTATACCATTCGCTTCACTGTTTATCTGATTACTGCTCGTTCCAACGAGAGCGAGAGTTTGAAGATTGGAACCTTGTTCAAGTGTCCATTGAACAGCCCTTGGGCTTGGATTAGGTCCATTGGGATATGCAATACCAGCAATTATAGTTTTTCCTTGCCATGTACTTATCGCACGTGGTTCGCTGTTGGTTTCTAAGTCTTTAAGGCGGGTTAGATTTCCTGTTTCCATGTTTCTAAAAAGCGCTTTTGTGACTTGGCCATTCGGATGCATTGTACCAATAATAAATGAACCACTGTAATCTACGCCTAACCCTTGGGCTTGATAATTTTCTGGGGCGAATTTATGTAAGCCAGAGGGCGACAGAACACCAATTATATCACCTATTTCAGATTCGCCTTGAGGGGTAGGGATAGGAAAAGAAAATGTTCCGACCATAGTTTTTCCATCCCCACTCACTGCTACAGGTTTAGTAGGGTTAAAATACATAAGAGGCTCGCAAGTTGGATATCTTAAATGATTTATAAGTCCTTTTAAGAAGGCGCTTGTTCTTTGTGAATAAATAGCACTGTCTTCCTCTTGTTTTTTAAGAGGAAAGCTGTGAAATTCATTCCCTGGGATTCTTCTAGCATAATTTTCGAGGACTTCAGGATCATTTTGAAGTGCTTTATTAAATGTCCTAGAAACTTCCGTAAGGACAATACCATCTTTAATACGAGCATGCATTGCAATGAGTTTCAGAGTTTCAAAGGGAAGAATTTCAAAATCTGATGAAGGAAGAATGGGGCGAGAAGGGGGCTGGACGGGATCGTTTTCTGAGCAAAATGATGTTGTTGCTAAAACTAATGTGAAGGCACGGTATGCCATTACAATTAAAATCTTTTTGATCATGAAGATGACCTTTTTATTTAAGATTGAGGAAAAAAGATAAAAAAGCTTACCTTAATATGGCCTTTTTGTCAATATAGGGCTGTGGAAAGAAGATCTAACTTCAATTCTATACACTCAAAATGCTGTGGCAGAAGAGCCTTCAGCTTTAAGCTGTACTATATTTCGTTGATAACGTGTCCAGCGAATGCACGGGCGAAGATTACGCAGGTGGAAAATTTATTTAATCAAGATGTTGATGGGATTCAGCGAATCTATGCATTGGTGTCATTGTTGAAGGATTAAATGTTTGAAATGAAAAAAGAGAGAAAGAATAAAATTTTATTTTGTTCTGTTGAGGTCTTAAAAAAATAAAATTGTTTATTTTTTCTCTGTATTTTAGTTAAAGAGCGAATTTATGAAACCCTGAGAAGTTAATGCTAAGAAAGGATGCTTTCTTTCAGTAATAGATTAACACCTTTTAGACCTAATTCACTCTATTGAATGTTTTTCAGAATTATTTTGTTCTATTTTTTAATCTATTTTTTATTTCTGCTAGTATTTCTTCCCTTGTGTGCCCGGTATTTTTCTTAACGTAATCATGACATTCATTTGGCATTTTTATGAGCTGAAGTTGGAGCTTCATCACTTCATCAGGATCACGATTAGCTATTTGTACTCTCATATCTCCCTGTAGATCTGCTATTTTTTTAAACGTTTCAAGTGAGCACTGAGGCGGATAGTTAGACGCGTGAGCCAAATTGGCGCACAATCCTATTGTTACAATACCTATCAAATGAGTGAGTTTAGTCTTCATGAGCATTACTTTTCTCCTTTTATTCGTTTAAAGTGTGGGAACCATTCCCATTCCCAAATCGTACAATATGTTCACTTAAGAAACGGTAAAGAGGCCTATTTAAAATTGCAGTGCAGCGGGCGATAGGCACGTTATTGCTTGATATACAATGAGGTGGTCGAGGGAATTTCGCTCGTGACTTTTCCGGCAAATGCGCGGGCAAAGATCACGCAGGTGAAATTTGTTTACTCAAGGTCACGAAGTGGTTCAACAAACCTATGTTCTAGTGTCTCTATGGTGGTAAATTCAATGGTTGAAATAAAAAAAGAGAGAAAGAATAAAATTTTATTTTGTTCTTTATTTTGTTCTGTTGAGGTCTTAAAAAATAAAGTTGTTTATTCTTTCTCTGTCGTATGAGTTAACATTGAAGAGAGGATTCTTGTGAAACCTTAAGGTGTTAGTATTAAGGAGATGTCTTCTTCTTTAGGAAGAGTACATCTGCTTAATGAGTTACACTTTATCTGAGTTTCACTCTCTCTATTAAATACTTTATAATATTACTTTGTATCATTTTTTTTGGATCGCATTTTATCGAATTCTTCTTTCATTTGAAATCGTTCTCTATTTTGGCATTCTCTATATTGCTCGATTGAAAGTTGGCATTTTGTATGCTGGGCTCCGATAGTATCTTTAGCTGCCAAACTTACGCTCTTTGCTTGTCGGCAGTCGTTAAATTTTTCAAGTAGGTTATCTGTGCATGATCCTTGATAACGCGTGCCACTATCTTTTTGGTTGTGGTCGGATGCATGAGCCAAGTTGGCACACAATCCTATTGTGACAACACATGCCCAACGAGCTAGACTAGACTTAATAAACATTACTCTTCTCCTTTTGTTCATTTAAATTGTGGGAACCATTCCCATTCCCAAATCGTACAATATGTTCACTTAAGAAACGGTAAAGGGGACTATTTAAAATTGCAGTACAGCGGCTTATATGAGCAACGGCAAGAATACAATTTTTCTTGTTGAAAGATATTTGGGTTTTAATCGGTTGAGGTTTGACTTATAGAAAATTATTTTCAGGATTAAGGTTGAATATAAGATTAATCCCTCTATATATTTTATATCATTTAAAAAGAGGCCAATAAATATGAAGTCAACAGTTAAAAGATTATTGTCGTCCACCTCATTGATCATATCGATTGCTTTTTTGGGGATAAGTGAAAAAACATTGGCCTCGAGAGATATTTTTGAAGAATCAAAAAGCCAAGAAACTCAAATATCGACTTTAACGCCTGTTGCTTCCAGCTCAGTAGAAGACGCCTCTTCTTTTCAGGTAACGCCTTCATTACCAACCATTTTAAAGGAATTAACAACTCAAGACGTTCCGGTCTTAGAACGGGCAAAAAAGCATAGTCCTTTAAAATTGTTAAATCGGCTCTGCGAAGAATTACGCTTGGTGAGTAAAACAGCGCAAGATAGAGATCAGCATCTTTATGATTTAGTTGTAAAAGGGATGTGGGCCTTACGTTTTCACTATCATATATGTCATGAAATTCCTCAGGTAACGGGTAAAAAATTTCTATCCATTTTACTTGAAGTGACAGAAACACCAATGACTACCCCGCAGGCTTCTTCTTCCATTTCTAAGTCTTCACAGAAAAAAAACCAAGGTCGAAAACCTGTGGCTGGATCCTCTAAAGCATCTCATAAATTATTTTCCCATGTTCCCAATGCCAACAGCGATCAAAGAGCTCTTTTACGGCAATTATACGAAAAGGACTTTAGGCAAGAGGATATAGAAGAGATTTTGATGAAATTTTTTGGTTCAACTTCAGCCATTATTTCAAAACCTGAGATAGAAAACACATTACGCGTGTTTAAAAGTGAATATCGTACCGAAGTAAAAAAGATGGATGGTTCTGCTCTGCAGTCTGCTTTAGCGCTTTTTAGTATAAAAATGAAAAGTGAGGTTTACAGAGAGAAAGGAAATAGTGAGTTTAAACGGGGCAATAATGATAAAGCTCAACAATACTATGAAAAGGGCGTGGCATTAAACGATGTTGATTCAATGGTAGGGTTGGGAGATCTTGCGTACCTTCAAAACAATGAAGAGTTAGCAAGAAATTGGTATGGAAGAGCCGTGGAGTTAGGAGGTAAATATAAAACAGTCGCGCTGCGTAATCTGGGAGTGTTAGCCAAAAGATCAGGAGATTTACTCGGAGCTAAGCGATATTTTAGTGAAGGTGTCGTTGCAGGAGATATTGATGCGATGTTAGCTTTAGGGGAAGTGGAAGAAGAACAAGGCAATATCTTTGAAGCAAGGAGATTATATAAAAAAGCGATAGCTTTAAGATCCGCGTCTGGAATGTTTCATTTAGGTTTATTAGAAGCAAAACAAGGGAATAGAGAGGCAGCTGAAACAAACCTGAGAGGAGCAGTAGATCAGAAAATTTTTGAAGCTAATCTTGGTCTTGCAGAAGTCTTATGGACAAAGAAGAAATTTGTAGAAGCAGAAGCTTTATTAAAAGATGCCATGAGATTTGGTGTTAAAGATACTGATCTTTACTATATTAGGTTTCTTGTGACGCGATATATGGTCGAAAAAATAGAAAGTTATGGAAGAGAAGCGTTGGCCTGTTTAGAAGCTTATGAAGAAGGTTTACCAGAAGCAGGACAACTTGAAATAAAAGAACTAAGAGCTGCACTATCTGCAGCACTATCTGCTAGAAAGCAAAGGATGCTGATATTTTATCCTGCGGCACGAGAAGAACAACCTGAAAAGAATGTGGCTTCTGTTCAATCTGAAGTGTTTTCATCTGACCATATAGAAAAGAATCAGATAGAGGATACATCTACCAAGCATCAAGCAGAACTTTTAACTGATCAAGATCCTGCACCTTCTTCGGGTTGGCAAACATCAGAGGACACTGAGCGATATGTTATTCCTTCTCTTTCAAAAAGACTTGAAAGATATTTTGCTCGAGCTATGGCAAGAAAACAGGAAGAAGATGAGCAAGGAGGCTTGAGTAGGCCTAAAAAGCAAGAGAAAACGTATCAAGATGTTGAAGTTAAGGTACTGCCAAAAGCAGAAGCTATTATCCATGACCATAAAGAAAGAATTCAAGGATTTATTAGCCGCTTAGCAAACGGAGAGAAGCCAAATAATTTTAAAAAATTAGAGGGATATGATGATATCTACTCCATGCGTCTTGCGCGTGTTGGACGTGTGATCTTGAGAATTCCTGCGTGGAATGGTGAGGGAGTCTCAGCATTAACGCTTCTTTCAGTTGACGATCACTATGAGACGTTAGAGTCTGTTGCTCAATCAACAACCGAGCCACAGCTGATGCAATGGGAATAGAAGAGATCATTTTAAATATTGCTTAAAGCATCTCGAAAATTCCCACAGAAGAACAGTTAAGAGATAGCCTAAAGTCGCCGCTGTGAGTGAGACAATTATAACGCCTAAAATAAAAGGTTTTCCTAAGGTTAAGGACCAAGACAAGAATTGCTCTAAGAAACTTAAGAAATGAGCGAGTTCAAATTTAAAATTTGGAAAAGCGAGGGCTTGAGGGGGCTCGTTAAGAACAAAAAGGCCGACCTTATAAAGAAAGTAATTAATAGGAACGAAGGTAAAAGGATTATTGATGCATGTAAGAGCAACAGCGATAGGTAGGTTGATTTTAAAATAAACACAAAGCAAAGAGGCCCATACAACTTGCAACGGGATGGGTAAAAAGTTAACAAAAAGTCCAATGGCGACACCTCCTGCAACAGTGTGGCGATTGAGTTGGCTCAGTTCTTTGAGAGAGAAATGACAGTTTTTTGTTTTTATGAAAGGGTGTTTTCTAAGCCGTTTTACTCTAAAAAACCATTTTTGGAAACATGTGTGCATATTTGAGAGCTCTTTGTTCCTTTTTGCTGTGGGTGTCCATCATAGCAGCCTAGAATTCATTATACACAGGGCTCATTTCTGATTTCTTAATTTAAATAAAATTTTGCTCGTGACTTTTTCAATGCATATGCAACAAGACCATAAATGGGGCGTGCCTCAGCATGATGACCGCATTTTGTAAGAGTTTCTTATTTTGGAGAGTATGCAAGCCGATTTAAGTTGGCGGACAATTTTACAAAAACGCGAAAATCATCGCAAAACCTACCATAGATTTGATCCTTTGCAAAAGGAGAGCTTGCAATTATTGCAATCATAAAGATGAAATAATGTGCTGTTGACTTTGAAGGCGGGAGTTGTAATGCTGATTATTGACATTTTGTAATTTTATTTATTCTTGTCTTAAAATTTTATAAAAAGTTCTTAGATTATATATTCAATCACTTGAAAGAAGGTTTATAGTTATGAAGACAAATATTAAAAAGTTATTATCATCCACAGCTTTGCTTTTCTCAGTTGTTTTTATGACAATGAATGAGGAAGCTTTTTCCTCGACTGAAGAGATTGACAACATAACCTCTCAGAGGCTCCAAACTTACCTTAAGAATGAAACTCCCGGCATTATGGACCAGCCTTCTCCTTCTTTGCCCGTGCTATTAGAGGAACTGATTAATAAGGAAAAAACTTTTCTTTTAGTGCGAGTGAAAAAATATAATCCATCTATGCTCTTAGAGAAATTTTGCCAAGAACTAAAATCAATGGATAAAAGCACCCCAGAATGGGAGGAAAACGTTCATGCTCTTGTTTTGAAAGGGATGTTGGCTTTCTCCTTTCATCATCAGATGACAGGTGAAAGTACGACAGAAGCAGGCCAATCTTTTTTGAAGACTCTTATTGAGGTGACAAAACCAGTATCTTCTATAGCAACTTCTTCTCAGGGACAAAAAAGTTCTCTCCCTCTCAGGAAAGGGAAAAAAGGGGAAAAAACCCATCCTCAAAGTTCTTCTTCTTCAAAAAGGATGTTTTCAGGTGTTCCTAAAACAACCGCAGATCAAAGAGAACTTTTACAAAAATTATATGATCAAGATACGACAGTTATGAGTGGTATTTTAAAGGCGTTTTTCCACTCTTCCTCAGTGATTGTTTCAAAAGAAGAAATTAGAAAAAAAATAACTTCATTTCAAGAAGAGATAAAAGACCATACACGTTCAGGATCTGATCCTGTCCTGGGCAAGAAAAATAATCACCTGTATGAAGCTGCTCTTTTTAGGGCAAATTGGGCTTTAAAAGCATGTGTTTCTTTAGGGAAGAAATGTTATGTAGAGGGCAATGTTAGTGAGGCAAGAGCGTGGTTTGCTAGAGCAATTGAAACGGCAGAATATGCGCCAGCAATGTATCAATGGGCTTGTTTAGAGGAAAGAGAGAATAATGAAGCTGAAGTAAGAAGGCTATTAACATTAGGTGCACAAAGAGGGCATGTGGATTCCATACACAACCTCGCAGTTCTAGAGGGGGAAAAAGGTAATACTGCTGAAGCAAAAAGATTATTCATGTTGGCGATAGAAAAAGGAGATGTGGATTCTATATGCAATCTAGCAATTATGGAGTACAGAAACGGTAATATTGATAACGCAATAGAATTATTCAGGTTAGGGGCGAAAAAAGAGCATGCGGTGTCTATGCACAACCTCGCAGCCTTAGAGTACAAAAACAATAATATTGATAATGCAAGGAAATGGTATAAAGAGTCTGCAAATCGGGGATGTGTTAGTGCAAGAGAGTATCTAGGGTCATTAGAATATTTTGCAGGAAATATAAAAGCTGCCAAATCAGCTCTCGAGGCCGCATTAAATAAGGGATCTTTTAAATTTATATTATTGCTTGCTGTAATATTAAGCAATGAACAAAAGTTTGATGAAGCTGAAAAGTTATACAAAAAAGCCATTTCCTTAGGTATCAAAGATGCGGAACTTCATTATGCGGAGTTTCTTCATAAGAGGGCTTCTCGAGAAGAAAATCGAGAAATGGCAAAGAAAAGTCAGGAAATGGCTCAATCTTATATCCAAAGCTTGCCAGAAGAGGAACGTTTGAGTGATCAAGAAATCTCTGAGACTTCTCAAATAATAGAGAGAGAACAATTAGTTGCTATATCTTCCCCAGTTGCGGCTCCTTCTCAAGAAGAAGATCTAAAGCCAATTTTGAGTTATGAGGCGTCTTCTTCCAGTCCCGAATCTCACGTTACTCCTCCAATGCCAAAAGGATATCAGCGTTATTTGAATCGGATCCTTGCACAGGAAGAAGCAGAAAGAAAACAGCAACTCTCTAGTGTGATCAGAGAAGAAGGAAGACCCCAAACCTATAAAGATGTGATAGTTCAGGTATTGCCAAATGCAGAGGCGGATGTATCTGAACATGCTCTGAAAATTAAAAACCTGATAAGTCGGTTGGCAAATGGAGAAAGACCCGCTAAATTTGAAGAATTAAAGGGGCATAAGGAAGAGAGGCGAACTATTTGCTCTATGCGTCTTTTTTCTCAATCTGGTTTCACTGGTCGTATAACTTTTGAAATAACGGGATATAATCAAATGGTATACAGTTCAACAAAGCATGGGAAAACGCATGGTGTGACAGCACTCACGATTCTTTCTATCGATCGCCATTATGAAACTGAAAGAACAGTCGTTAATTCTTCAACCGCCCCTAAGCTCATGGAATGGCAAGATTAAAGGAAATATTAAAAGCATACTTTAGAAAAGGGGAGCCAATGCAACGTTGTGAGTGGGCCACTAAAACGCCCGGTGAACAAGAATACCACGATTGTGAATGGGGCGTGCCTCAGCATGATGACCACATTCTTTATGAGTTTCTTATTTTGGAGAGTATGCAAGCCGGATTAAGTTGGCGGACCATCTTACAAAAACGCGAGAATTATCGCAGAGCTTATCAAGGATTTGATCCCTTAAAAGTCAGCAAATTTGGATCTCAAGAAATTGAGGAAATGCTTCAAAATCCTGGGATCATTCGGCACCGTGGAAAGCTGGAAGCGTCTTTAAAGGCAACAAAAATTTTTCTGGAAATTCAAAAGGAGCATGGCAGTTTTTCAACTTATTTGTGGGACTTTGTTGATGGAAAAACGATTCATAATCATCGGGCATCTTTAAGCGAGATTCCTGTCACTACAGCTTTGTCAGAACAGCTCAGTAAAGAATTAAAGAAACGCGGCATGAAGTTTTTTGGTTCAACAACAGCATATGCCTTTTTGCAGGCGATTGGTGTGGTGAATGACCATGTCGTGACATGCTTTCGGCATCAAGAGCTTATGAAGTTATAGGGCCAATCATCGACGTTGGCTGAACCCAAGATTCAAATTGCTCTGCTGTCAGATACCCAAGAGTGAGAGCGGCCTCTTTGAGGCTCGTTCCTTCATGATGAGCTTTCTTAGCAATCTGGGCGGCTTTATCATAACCAATGTGAGGATTTAGGGCCGTGACCAACATCAATGACTCTTGCAGAAGTTTATGAATGTGGTTTTCATTTGCCTGAATGCCGTCCACGCAATGGTCAACAAAGCTCTGGCTGGCATCACTGAGCAATTGAATTGATTGTAACAAATTATGAATGATCACGGGCTTAAATACATTAAGCTCAAAATGACCATTTGAACCAGCAATTGTAATGGTCGTATGATTGCCCATGACTTGGGCACATACCATCGTCAAGGCCTCGCATTGGGTTGGGTTGACTTTGCCGGGCATGATGGAAGAGCCGGGCTCATTCTCAGGCAAGCTAAGTTCGCCAAGACCACAGCGAGGGCCAGAAGCTAAAAAACGTATATCGTTGGCGATTTTCATGAGAGCAACAGCAAGCGTGTTCAAAGCCCCTGACATTTCAACGAGGACATCATGGCTGGCTAAAGCCTCAAACTTATTAGCGGCAGTCACGAAAGGAAGACCTGTTAAGGCGGCAACTTCTTCGGCGAATTTTTCTGGAAAGGTGGGCGGGCAATTGAGACCTGTCCCCACAGCGGTACCGCCTTGAGCTAGCTCATAAAGAGCGGGAAGGGCATGTTTGATTCTTTCAATGCTTTTGTGAACTTGGGTTGTATAACCTGAAAACTCTTGGCCAAGCGTCAAGGGGGTTGCATCTTGAAGATGGGTGCGGCCAATTTTAATAATGTCTTTAAATTGGTCAGATTTCTTTTGAAGAGCTTTATGAAGCTTTTCTAAAGAGGGTAAAAGCTTGTGATAAATCTCAAGCACTGCAGCAATATGCATGACAGTTGGAAAGCTATCATTTGAGGATTGGCTGCAGTTCACATGATCATTCGGATGAACGGGCGCTTTGCTGCCAATGATACCATTCAAAAGCTCAATCGCACGATTCGCAATGACTTCATTGGCGTTCATGTTAGTTTGTGTCCCTGATCCGGTTTGCCACACAACAAGGGGAAAGTGATCGTCCCATTGACCGTTTATGACTTCTGTGGTGGCTTTGATAATTGCCTCACCGATTCTTTTATCAAGTTTTCCAAGGCGCATATTAACAGTCGCTGCGGCTCTTTTTTGGAGGCCGAAAGCGTGGATAATAGGAAGTGGCATGCGGTCCGTGCCAATCTTGAAGTTTTGAAGGGATCTTTGTGTTTGTGCCCCCCAATAACGTGACGCCGCAACTTCAATAGAGCCAAAGGAGTCAGTTTCTGTACGTGTTTTTGAAGACATTAATGCTTCCTTGCATAAAATTTATAGCATAACCTTATCATATTTTTTAAAAGAAAACAGTTTGTTAACTTAACTTCATCAGCCAAGATTTTTAATAAAATTCAGCTAGAGAGGATGGCGTTTGTTAACAAAGTTGAAAGGATAGTAAAGTTACGATGCTTTGAATAATAACTATAAGTCTTAAAAGGAAAAAAATGAAAAAAAATTATAAAGTCTTTTTGTTGATCAGTGCGACAATACTAAATTTTTCTCTCACTTCACATGCTTCACCAATTAATGAAGCCAGAACTGACTTAAAAAAACAACATTCAATTAACAGTGTGATTTGTCCCTTTGAGAAAGAGGTTCTAAGGTACAAAGCCGGAATTAAACAACTTACTAAAAAATCCTCTGCTGAAAAAGGGAAAAATATTGGGAAAACAATTGATTCAAGTGATGAAAATGATAATTCTCATCACTTCTTTGAAGCTCTCAAATATTTCAGAGTTGCAGCTAAAAATTTCGAAACTCAGTTTTTAAGTAAAGGAATAATAGATCACCATAAATTTCAAGCTATTTATGCGGGAAGTCAGGGACATACTTTATTTTATTATGGGCATATTTTAAAATATATTGAACATCTTTCACACGAGGAGGAAGAAAAAATTATCTGTCTTAATAAGCTTTGCAATTTAATTGAAGAACTTAGCCACGAAGAGATGCATTTAAAGGCTCCTTCTTTTGAAGAAGGACAAAATAAAGGCCGCAATATGTTCTCAAGTTTGGGCTATGTGAATCAAGATGAGGCTCAAAAATTTTCTGTCTCTATTGATCAGATGTTTTTAAAAGATCCAAATCTTATACTTTTTACAATTGATTTACAAAGGAAATGGCTCACAAAATCGGGTGGTGATTTTGAAGATTTTTTTAGGGATCTGCTTGAAGAATGGGAACCAAAGTTCAGCAATTCAACAATCAATAAGCTTAATACGATAATCTTAATGCCATCATAATGCGTAAAGTCAATTAAGCTGCCCTTTTACAAAAGGGCAGCTTTTATTTATCTTAATATCTTTAAAAGTTATCATCGACAAGTTGTTGTGCGTAATGCTTAGCGTCTTTGAATTCTTTTTCGCTAATTAACTTAGGGGCAGGATTGACCTTCATAGCAACAACTTTATTTGCTAAAGCTAATACTTCTCCGAATTCAAATTCCATTTTGCGACAAAATGTATAAAGATCTTTAGATTCTTGGTGATTATTCAATTGGCCTAAGGGACTGTTTTTATCACAGGCAAGACGACGAAATTCCCGTGAAACTTCTAATTTATTACTAAGTTGAGCCGGTGTCATAAAACTAAAAATTTCAAGCGTTACGTCATCTGGTAATCCACTAGCAGTGGTTACTGCGTTGGAAGATGACATAAAGGGATTGAAAATGGCTAAAACGCTTGTCATAAACATTAAATTTTTGATTTTCATCTAAAACTCCTTTGGAAATTAAAAAGTAGAACTTTAAGCAAGTTCATTATAATTTATCACGCTTATCTTTAAGAATAAGTTAAAGACTTAAAGTAATATTATATGCTGAGAAGGTAGTTTAATGGATGCGCAAGAAATTTCTTTTTTTAAGATAGCTTTTCAAGAAGCGCAACAGGCCGCTTTAGAAGACGATGTGCCGGTCGGCGCCGTGATTGTATTAGAAGGGCAGATTATTGCGCGCTCTGGTAATCGTGTTGAACGCAACCATGATCCTACTGCTCATGCTGAAATTCTCGTCATCCGTGAAGCCGCTGCACTTCTTAAAACACCACGCTTAGTAGGGTGTGACCTTTATGTGACCCTTGAGCCGTGTGCCATGTGTGCCCAAGCGATGGCTCATGCGCGCATCAGGTGCCTTTATTATGGAGCTTACGATCCTAAGGGCGGAGGGGTTGAGCATGGCTCTCAGGTATTTTCTCAAAAGACGTGCCATCATCGCCCAAAAGTAATGGGTGGGTTTCAAGCAGAAGAGTGTGGCCAGCTGTTGAAAGATTTTTTTCAGGCGCGGCGATAAGAGAGGATTATAATTTTTGTAATTATTGAAATAAATGTTGACTTATAGGGATGACTTATTTATCAAGCTGAGGTTGGCTAAACTATAACAAAATAAAAATAATAAAAAAATAAAATGCTTAACCAAAAAATTATAAAAAATATACTTTGCTTAATTTCCTTGTCTTTCTTGTATAATTTTACAGTTTATGGATCTGATGAAGGGCCCGCGCGAGAGGTAGAGGTTCAAGAAAAACCTTATTATAAGACCGTTCCTACGCTTCCTAACGAGATGTTAGTTTATATCTTTGAAATTGGACAAAAAGACAGAAGTGTTCTTAAAAAACTACGAGTGGTTTGTAAACCATTTTGCGACAGGGCAACTAAACTTGATGCTTTTTTTTACTGGTTAGATTCTGAAGATTTGCAATACTACAAGAGGCGCTTCTACCCTTATGCATCAGTTAGAATTCATGCTGATATCTTAAAAAAAGCTTATTTTGTTGAAGAAAACTCTAATACTTGGGTTGGTGTAAAGACTTTAGTTTTATTAAACCCAAGAGCTGGAGAAGCTGACGAGTTAAGTCTTGTAGGTCTTACTTCTCTTATTAATCTTGAAAATTTAACAGTGCGAAATCGAACGTTTAAAGACTCGGGTTTTCAACCTCTTACGTTATTAACAAACCTAACAAGTTTGGACTTATCGGGGGCAGTCTTTCATGAATTTAATAGTGAAGTTTACCTTACAAAACTTTTTAAACTTAATCGATTAGTGTTAATGGGGCATGCAGGAGAGGAAACTACATTTGGAAATATTTCTCAATTAACAAACCTTACTCAAGTAAATGTTTGGCGAAGTGGACTTCCAGTGAATAAAGTTAAGGATATTCTCAAACTTACCCAACTTCGCAAACTTAATATAGATGGAAATATGGATGAGATTGAAACGTTTGAAAGAATTGAACACTTTACTCGACTTACAAAACTTGAGATGCTGAGTCTTGATGGTGATGTCGCAATGGCTTATAAAAACTTTATCTTATCATTAATAAACCTCAAAAAATTTATTATAGATGGGACGACTTGCGATCCAAAAGAAGTATTTTCGCCTTCATTAATGAGTAAGAGTGCCACTATGTAGCTGGATCGTGCGATCCATGCGCTTGGCAAGTTCAAGATTATGGGTTGCGATCAACGCTGCTATTTGATGTTTACGTACAAGCGCTACCAACTCATTAAACACAATTTCAGCTGTAGCTTCATCCAGGTTTCCTGTCGGCTCGTCTGCCAACAGAATTTTCGGTTGATTGGCAATGGCACGTAAAATAGCTACGCGTTGTTGCTCACCCCCTGAAAGACGCGAAGGGCGATGCGTTCCACGATTTTTAAGGTTAAAACTTTGAAGCAGGCGATTAGCATGAGCTTCGGCTTCGTTCGGTGGACATCCCGCAATTAGTTGAGGCAACATAATGTTTTCAAGCGCACTGAATTCTGGCAAGAGATGGTGGAATTGATAAATATAACCAATCATGCTGAGCCGTAAAGAAGTCCTTTCCCGATCATTCATTTTTCCACAAGCATTGCCGGCGATATATACCTCACCATTTGAAGGAAATTCGAGGAGCCCCGCTAATTGAAGCAATGTTGATTTTCCTGAACCAGATGGCCCCACAAGAGCAACAATTTCACCGGCGTTAAGCTGGAGGTTAACATCGTTCAGGATGTTTAATTTTTGATCCCCTTGAATGAAAGTGCGCTGTATATTTCTAAGCTCAAGAGCAAGATTATTCATAACGAAGGGCCTCCACAGGATCAAGGCGGGCTGCTCGCCAAGAAGGATATAACGACGCCAGGAAAACAAGCAGTAAAGCAACAGAGACTACGATTATCACTTCATAAGGATCAACCTTTGAGGGAAGTTTTGTGAGAAAGTATACTTCAGCACTAAAAAGCTGGGTTCCGGAAAGTTTCTCAAGCCACTGCCGAATGGCTTCAATATTTGAGGTAATCAATAAGCCAAGCAAGCTTCCCATGGCTGTTCCTATGAAGCCAATTAACGAGCCTGCTAGAAAGAAAATGCGCATGATCATGCCTTGGCTTGCGCCCATTGTTCGCAAAATAGCAATATCGTGCGTTTTATCTTTCACGAGCATAATCAAGCTTGAGATGATGTTAAAAGCGGCGACCAGGATGATCAGCGTTAAAATGGTGAACATTACATTACGTTCAACTTGCAATGCCGTTGTAAAACTTGAGTTTGCGCGTTGCCAATCAATAATACGAACGCTAGGGCCTATATTTTGGCTAAGAAGACGGCTTACGTGCACTGCTTGATCAGGGTGTTTGAGGAATACTTCAATGCCATTAACAGCTTCAGGAAGGCGAAAGAAATTTTGAGCAGTTTTAAGAGGAATAAACACAACACCACCATCATACTCTTTCATGCCAACATCAAAGATAGCAACAACTTGAAAGCGTCGAATGCGGGGGACCGTTCCAAACGCTGTGCTTGTCCCCTCAGGGGCGACAAGAGACAGACTATCACCAGGGAAGACACGATATTTTTCGGCAAGTCTCTTGCCCACAACAATGGCATTTTCCTGGTCAAAATGATCAAGTGTCCCATGAGTGATATGATCTGCCACGAGTTTGCGATCAAGAAGATCTTTAAGGCGGAGTCCATGCACAAGGGCGCCAGACGCCACACCTTTATTGGTAATCATGACTTGATATTCGATCATTGGTGTTGCAATTGAGATTTCAGGGACTTTTTTAAACTCGGTCACAAGATGGTCAAAGTTTTTGATGCCTTCACGATAAATAGATGCAACGCCAATGTGTCCGTTAAATCCTAGAATTCGGTTGAAAAGGTCCTCACGAAAACCGTTCATCACGGACATCACAATAATGAGCGTGGCAACGCCCAATGTGATTCCCAAAAAAGAAAAACCTGCAATAACAGAGAGAAAACCTTCTTTTCGACTAGGTTTTAAATAGCGTAAAGCAACTTTTAAAACAAAAGTATTCACCATTCTTAATGACTCAATTGTTGCATAAGGTAAGAAAGTGCAGAATCAATAGAAAGTTCTTGCGTTTCACCTGTACGGCGATTTTTAAGTTCAATAAGGCCTTTTTCAAGACCTTTTGGGCCGACCCGTAATTGCCAAGGAGCCCCCATTAAATCCATTGTTGCGAACTTCGCGCCAGGTCGTTCTTCACGATCATCATACAGAACGCTAATCCCTTGATTTTGTAGAGTTTCATAAAGATGGCGGCAAGTCTTTGTGGTGGCTTCATCATCGGTGCGAATGCTAATAAGTCCAACTTTAAAGGGAGCCACGCCTTCAGGCCATATGATGCCTGCATCATCGTGATTGGCTTCGATGATAGCGCCGACAAGGCGAGAGATACCAATGCCGTAGCTGCCCATATGTGGGATAATCATATTGCCTGTGGGGCCACTCACTTTCATATTAAAGGCCTCAGAATATTTTGTGCCAAAGTAAAAGATGTGTCCCACCTCAATACCGCGTGCTTGCTTAAGTTGGGCCTCAGGAACAGCGCACTCTTTAGGATTATGAAGAGTTTCTTCTGCCGCATAAATATTCATCAATTGATCCACATCAATGTTCTTAGGGTCTTGAAGCAACGTATCAAGTTTTTGATCATAATAAATAAGGCTTTCTCCTGTGGAGGCCAAAACGTGAAATTCCTGTGAGAGATTGCCACCAATGGCACCAGGATCAGCCTTGACAGGAATGGCTGTGAGGCCCATGCGAATAAACGACTTTATGTAGGCTTCAAGCATGAGTTGATAAGAGCGAAGGGCGCCCTCATAATCAATATCGAATGAGTAACAATCTTTCATCAAGAATTCACGGCCCCGCATCACACCAAAACGAGGACGGATTTCATCGCGGAACTTCCATTGAATTTGGTAAAGCAGTTTGGGAAGATCGCGGTAGCTTTTAATGTGATGAGCTGCAATGTCAGTGATGGCTTCTTCAGCAGTTGGGGTGTAAAGGATTTCGCGTTCATGACGATCTTTAAAACGGAGCATTTCTTGACCATAAGCATCATAGCGACCAGATTGTTTCCAAAGATCCGCAGATTGAATGGTAGGGAGAATCACTTCTTGAGCGCCTGCGCGGTCTTGTTCTTCACGAACAATGCGTTGAATGTTCTCTAAGACACGCGTCGCCATTGGTAGCCACCCATAAATCCCCGCACTTGTTTGATAAATCATCCCAGCGCGCAGCATGAGACGGTGTGAGGCAATTTGAGCATCTGAAGGTGTTTCTTTCAGGGTCGGCATAAAATATTGCGAGAGAAGCATTTATTTACTCTTGTGTGGTTTTATTTCTGCGGGCGATTCTCGCAGATTCTCATCAAAACGCAAAGCGGAAATTGATGGTTCTTTTGTTCTTTTTATTCTTTGATAAAAGTAAAAAAGTTAAAGTTGAGAATTACTGAGCCTGAGAGTGGGGGCATTAGATACGCTTCATATGTTTTTGAATTAGTTTTTAAGGTGACGACCCTGTTCTCCTACGATGACAATCGTATTCGGTTGAAAATATGCGAGAATGCGTTGTTTAGGCATTTCTAATTGATTATACATAAGTTCTACGCGGGATAATTTTTTAAGCTCACGTAGAGAACCGGGAAGGACATTAATACGACAGTTATTTAAATATAGTTTCTTTAGCTCTGTAAATAAGCAAAGATTTTGAAGTGGGTTCACTTCCATGAGTCCCATTGAGAAATCATTATTACTGAGATCAAGTATTTCAAGCGTTTTAGTTAACTTAAAAAGTGACTCTGGTAAGATATGTAATTGGCAACTTCTTAAATGTAATTTTATAATACCTGTAACTTTATTTATATCAAGGAAGAAATTTAATTGGGTTTCTGTTTGGGTAAAATCTCGATTACTAAAATTAATACTTTTCTTCTTCTTTTTTCTTTGACGGGGAGGTTGCATATAAGGATTGCTAAGGTCCACAAATTCATATGTTTTTCTAGGACTACAAGCAGATGTAAACATACTTCTCTGAGAAGGGAGAAGGTTAAATTTCGATGATTCTAAATCAAAGACTTGAAATCCTATTAGATTACCTTGAGGTTTAAGCGCTATTGGTCTTAGTGGTTGTTTTTTTAAGATTGCCTCATCTGAAGCATTTGTTAAAGGAGAATAGGCAAGAATTAAAATTGTGATTAAAAATCTAAAGTTTTGAAACATGGTAGTCTCGATATGGTGTTTTGCTAAAAGAGATATAAAAAACCATTTTTATCCGTTTGCTAAAGTTACTCAAGTTCTTGGGCTGTAATAGCCAATGATGTTAAAGTTTTCAGGGTCATGGGCGATGGAAAGCTGGGGAAAAATCGTAAGATTGCAACCAGTCACATTTAATGTCGTCAATTTAATAAAAGCTTCAAGGTTAAGAGTTGGTTGATTCATAACGGCTTTAAGGAGACCCGTTGAAAGATCATTACCTCGAAGATCAAGCGTTTCACATGTTTGTTCGATAAAATTTCGAATATTTTTATTTATGAGACTTAAACGAATAATAGTGGTTCCGTCCTTTTCTAACGTTTCTTCTAAGAAACTTTTCAAAATACGATAGGGAAGTTCTTCCCATGTTGCGGCATTTAACGTAGATGACTCGTTAGCTTTATGTTTTTTAACTGGACGCACTACTAAATCTTCTTCTTGTGTAAAATTTAGATTGGAAGCTTTTGAAGGGTGAATGCTGAGAAGAAGGAAGGCTGTAAGGAAAAGGGTGAATCGTAAAGTCATGATTTCTTCATGTTATTATTATTTTAAAGAACTTGCACATTAGGCATGTTAATTTTATTTGTCAATGAGAATTTTGGAACTTGTACAAAAGATAAAAAAATCAAAAAATTATAGTTTTACAGATTATTAAAATAACCCAAACAAGATTTTGAAGATAACATAATTGACTCTCAATAAATGACGAGAGAGCGTTATTCTTGCTGTGTTATCGAAACATTATGATTTTTCTTGGTCGCTTTCTTTCACTTTTCTTCTTATTTAGGAAGTATACATCGTCTTTATGATTGGACATTAGGAGGCGTTGCAGTAACCAATTCCAAAATTGAAGAAATATGGAAAGATGTGCCAACAGGAACGCCAGTTGAGATTTTGCCTTAGATAAAATAAAATCATTGTGAAAGGAATATTTTATAGCTGCCATGCGCCATAAGAGCGAAAAGATTCTTTTTCTAACAACAGTGACGTTAGCGCCCACACAAGCGCATCAACGCGGTCGGGGGAGGAACTCATGCCTGGTAAGAATTTACACATCTGATCTTCAAGAGGCTTAAGGCTTTGGCGGGCATGGTGGACTTTCCCTTGTTCATAAAAAGCAGCAATAGGTTCAGCCCGCGTATATTTCCTGCGGCTGGCATGGACACCTTGATAGCTAATGGTGGGATCAATTGATCTCAGAAGGCTTTCAACCAAATCACCGCCTTTATTGACTTCGGCCACAATACGATCGGCTTGCCAGCGATGATAAGCTTCGCAGGCGATTTTGCCCCATGTTGTTGCCGCATAACGACCACTAAGGTCCTCAAGAACATACGCTTGCTGATCCGCGCCTAAGCCAGCGACAATAATTCCTGTTTCATCGCTTTCGGCATGATGCGTCACCGCTGGATCGATGCCAATCACAATACGTTTAAACTCAGGCATCTCATTTGCTCGATATTGATCCAAGAGAGCAGGTGTCCATAGAAGCGCCTTCATGAGTATCAATGATCTCACCAAGTAATTCTTGAGCGCCTAAACGGGTACCTGAAAAACTCTGTTGCATCGTATTGATGAAGGTGGGTGAAAGGTTAGCTTGATTCTCAAACGTCGTGCCATGCGTAAGAATGATTTCTTGACCTGCTTGTGCAACAAGTTGTTGAAGTAAGGGAAGGGGGCGTGGCGTTGTGGTGATGACCATTCTAGGATGAGGTCCAAGCCGAAGAGCGAAATGAATCTGTTGCCATACTTTTTCAATCTCATGAAACTTGGCGAACTCATCAATCCAAGCATGATCAAATTGAGGGCCACGGAGCTGCTCGTAATTTTCGGCGCTATAAGCCGTTGCAATTGTTCCATTCTTCCAGGTTAAACGGCGTTTAGAAGGTTCATAAAGCGGCCGGTCGTCGGGTGGGTGAATGGCTAATAGCCCACTTTCACCTTCGATCATGATATCGCGAACATCTTCTTGAGTATCACCAATGAGGGCAATTCGTCGTGCTTGATTGGTCTTAATCCAATGGCGGATAGTTTCTGCCCCCGTGCGCGTTTTTCCAAAGCCTCGACCTGCAAGAATGAGCCAAATACGCCAGTTACCTTCGGGGATCTTCTGACTCGGTCGAGCGTGGAGATGCCAATCATAGTTTTCTAAATTTTCAGAGTTGTGGGTAAGTGCTTCTTTCGTTAAAAAAGGCGGGCTTTGAGAGAGGGTAGCCTGAGAGTTAAAAGAATGTTTTTCCATTCTTTTAGAATAGCAAAAATCCGTTCATTTTTCAAGAAAATAGTATTTATTTTGGATTAAAATTTTAATTATTTATCAAAAAGTTGTTGATTATTAATCGTGTTAAAAATGTCAATTTTTAAGATGAAATTCAAATAAAAAAACTTGAGCTTCTGAAAGGAATCTAGAAGCTCAAAGACAATTTATTAGTTCAAAGCTTAGCTGATGGATTACAAAGTAAAATAACTGATATTCGTAAATGAAGCTCGCTTAAAGATATCAATTTCTTTTCTCCTAAATTTTAAGTCATATAGCATTATACTTTTGGGCAAAAAAATCAATAAAGAAGTATTTATGTTCTTATAAATAAGATTTTTTAATTTATTGTTCTTGCTTGATAAGGGCTGTCGAGAGAAAAAGCAGGGATTGTGACCTCAATTTCTTCACCAATATTATTGATCATGACGTAATATCCATGCATCACACCAGAGGGCGTTGCAAGGGGGGCCGAACTTGTATATTCAAGAGCATCGCCAGGCTTAAGAGTGGGTTGTTGTCCAATGATGCCATCACCTTCAATCAACTGTTTATGGCCATGCGCGTCCAAAATTTCCCAATGGCGGCGCTTTAGCTGGACTTCATGAGGGCTTAAGTTCTCAATGCGAATTTGGTAGGCCCAAAGATATTGACTTTGTTCATGCGAGGATTCTTCCTCGATAAAGAAAGGGGTTGCTGAGACACGAATAGCGTGCGTAATTTCGCTATAAGTTTTTGTGTTTAATGTGTCCATTGTCTCCACCCAAATTTTATTGCTTATTCATTAAAGTCTAGCGAGGAAATGCTGAAAGGAAAAGAAATTGTTTAGGTCTCAATCCATTTTTGCTGTTGAAGAACTTTATAAACAAAGGGGGGTTTAATTTCTTTCATTGCTTCAAGCCCTTGTAAATCTTTTTTAGGGCTCTCAAGAGCATAGATGCTTTTGCTATAAGTAAGAGGAGGCGTTGCTCCAAATAACCCTAACGTTGGAATTTCAAAGCTGGCAGAAATATTAAAGAGGCTGGTATCATTTCCAATATAAAGATTTATTTTTGAGATGAAAGCAAAAGCTTGCTCAATCGTAAGGTGTGTAACAGTCTTGGCATTGCCTCCTTTTTGCTGAATCCCTTCTTGAATTTGAAGTGCTTCAGAGGCTTCAGCAGGTCCGCCGCATAAGAAGATGGTTCCTTGATGGTGAGTACTTATTTGCGTACCCAACTCAATAAAATGCTCGATAGGCCACTTTTTATAAAACTCACTGCCCCCAATTCCTAAGCAAATCCAGGGACGTGGAAAAGAAGAAAATTGTTTTTGAATCGTTTGCTGTGCAATTTTCGCGAGAGGAGGGTGCCGATCTTCTGGCGCACATGATAACCCATGCAACTCAATTAAAGCATTTAATTGGTGAATCATATGCTGCTTTTTCATAAGTGGAGGGAGAATATTTTTTGTTGTTAGCAATGAGGCTTGCTTATCAAATCCAAGGCCAACACGCTCAGGAATGCGTGCTAGAAAAGGAATTAATGCATAGCTAAAACTTTTATGGAGCATCCAAGATTTGGAAAACTTCCCTTTCAGAACTTCCCAAAAAGCGCGCCCAAGTTCTTTTTGTTCTGCATAGATGATATTTTTAACGCTGGGATCGTGAATTAACCATTCTGTCGCTTTCGTCCGATGTCGTGTTAAGAGAGTGACAGCTCCTTCCTGGCGCGCGATCGCACGAATATGCGGAAGACGCCACAAGAGGTCTCCAATCCCAGCAGAGGGTAGTATAATAAGGGTATCGCCTTGATGCATTTTACGACTTTCGATTCAATGTTAATTATTTATAATTCGAAGATTATTTAAGGCGCAACTTCAATTTTATTTAAGAATAGAGTTATGAAAGGCGTTCCCTATTGCTAAGACTTTAGTGAAAACATTTATTCTTTCAGCAAAATATGTGATGTTTTCTCAAATTTAAACTGAAAGTAATTGTTTTTCCGTCAAAAAAGAGAGTACCATTGAAGGAGTGATTGTCGCCATAAGGTTATCAGCAGATACATTACCCATGGCAGGCGTTATCCCATAGAGATTTGGAACATATGAAAGTTGTGGGGTTGGTCCAAATAACCCAACTGTTGGAATGCCTAAACTTGCTGAAATATTCATTAACCCGCTATCATTGCCAATGAAAAGGGAAGATAACGATAAAAGAGCCATGACTTCATCTAAGGGGAAATTTGTGATTGGAAGGACAGAAGCTTCAGTTGTATCTATAAGATTCATAATAGCGTGAGCTCTTTCTTGTTCTGCGAGAGAGCAACATAAAAAAATGGTTTTTTTTCCATCCTTGGATAATTCTTTTGCAAGTTGGGCAAAATATTCTAAAGGCCAGCTTTTAAACGCCTCAGTTGCGCCAATTCCAAATATAATCCAAGGATGAGGAAAGTGAGAAAATTTTTGCATGAGGTGATTTTGTCGCTTTTTTGAAACTTTAAAAAACTTATCTTGAGGTCTGATTTCAAAGTCCTGCGCAGCCGTATAAGCAGAAATACGTTCAAGCGTCGATAATTGGCGTTGATCGTTATTTAGGAGCTTACGGTCTGTTAGCCACATCTGCTGCCACCGAAACCCATAACCGTACCGTTCTTGGATTCTGGCAAAGAATGTTAACATATAATAACGTTTACTATGATGTAAAACCCAAGCTTGTTTAAAGGAAGTTTTTTTCAGTTGCTTTACAAGAGCCCAAAAGGTGGATGTTGAAGCCGGAGGAAGCGTAATGATCTCTTCAATAAATTCACATTCCTTGAAAAGAAATGCAGATTGTGAACTAGCTTTACATAAGAGCGTTATTTTTTTTTGAGGGGCTTGGTCAGCAATTGCGCGCAGCAAAGGCAAATGCCAAATCATATCTCCAATGCCGGGTAAAGGCTGAATCACAAGTGTTCTATGAGCGGAGGAAGGAAAAGACATTTTAAATTTCAAATCATTTCTTGTTTAAGCATCTTATTGAAGTAACCATCTAGTTTTAGTGAGCAACTTAGTAAATATGTGGCAAACAGCATGCAATGCCTCTGATTCTTGATGAAAGGGGAGAAATTGAAAGTACCCTTTGGTACATTTCATCATGTTTGAATTCAATTTTATTTCTTGTAGTGTAAAGATTATTTGATTGTCAATTGCGATTTTTGTGTAAATGAACTTGAAATGTATTATGACACACGTGTAAAACTAATGGATCA
Source organism: Caedibacter sp. 38-128 (assembly GCA_001898705.1). GTDB lineage: Bacteria > Pseudomonadota > Alphaproteobacteria > Caedimonadales > Caedimonadaceae > Paracaedimonas. The sequence goes on along the minus strand of MKUU01000011.1, from coordinate 115,285 downwards.
AAAAGATGGTAAGGATATATGGTAAGGCATTTATATTCAACGTATGTTTATATGGATGATACGGATTCTGGGGGCTACGTTTACCATGCTAACTATCTCAGATTTGCCGAAAGAGCCCGAACAGAGATGCTGCGAGAGTTAGGCGTCGATCAACGATTTCTTCAACAAAATAGAAGTATGTCTTTTGTTGTGCGGGAATGTAAAATCGATTATCTGTTGCCGGCACGACTTGACGACTTTTTGGTCATACAGACAGAAGTTTACGAAGTAACAGGTACACGCTTTATCATAGGGCAAAAAATTTTAAAGGACCAAGTGGAAATTGTTAATTTATTGATAACACTTGTTCTCGTAAGTGAAGGGGGACGCCCCTTAAGGATTCCCCCTTTCTTGAAAGAAGCTTTTAGCGGAATAATAACGAATTAAAGATTAAGGAATATATTCATGGAAAATACAGCAGTTGATGCGACAACCCTTGGAAAATCAGTCGCCGCCACAGATCTTTCTGCTTGGAGCCTTTTTATTAATGCAGATCTTGTGGTGCAGCTTGTCATGCTTTCATTAATTGCGGCCTCAATTTGGTGTTGGACAATTATTTTTTCAAAGGTGATGCGGCTTAGAACCTTACAAAGCTTAGCCGAAAAATTTGAAGAAGCCTTTTGGTCCGGTGGATCACTTGACAGCCTTTATGATCGTGTGGGGACACGCCCAACAGATCCTCTTGCAAGCGTCTTTGCAGTAGCCATGAAAGAATGGCGTCGTTCTGTCAAAGGAAAACCTGCGACTCGAGAAGCTAAAGCCATGTTACAACAACGGGTTGAGCGCATTATGCATGTCACCGTTGATCGTGAAATGGATCAGCTTGAGCGGCATCTTCCCTTTTTAGCTTCTGTTGGGTCAACAGCACCTTTCGTTGGCTTATTTGGAACCGTTTGGGGAATTATGCACAGCTTCCAAGGTATCGCAAGCTCACAAAGCACCAATCTTGCGGTTGTCGCACCTGGTATTGCTGAAGCTCTTTTCGCCACAGCAATTGGCCTTGTGGCTGCTATTCCTGCTGTATTAGCGTATAATAAGATTTCAACTGAGCTTGGTCGTTATGGGATGCGTCTGGATTCGTTTGTAAATGAGTTTGCTGCCATCATCTCACGTCAGCTGGAGGAGATTGAATAAATGGCGGGTGATCTTCAAGCTTCAGCTTCCTTAGGGAAACGTAATTCTCGGAACCGGCGGACACTTAGCAGCCTTAAAAGCGAGATTAATGTGACACCTATGGTCGATGTTATGTTGGTGTTACTGGTTATTTTCATGGTGACAGCGCCCTTGATGACAGTGGGGGTTCCTCTTGACCTTCCTAAGACAAAAGCAGCTGCAATCAATGAAAAAACTGAACCTTTGACCATTTCCGTGACGGCTGATAACAAGATTTACATCCAAGAAACAGAAGTGAAGCTAGAGACCTTAGTGTCTAAACTTCAAGCCATCACTTCAGCAAAGCCAGATACACGTATTTTTGTTCGGGGAGACCAAAAAATTGCTTATGGCTTTATTATGCAAGTCATGGGGACGTTAAGTGCTGCTGGATTTGATAAGATCGCGCTTATGGCAGAGCTTCCTCAAGGGAATCCAGAAGTTAAAACAAAAGGCAAGAACCCTAAATAAAGTTGAGAATTATCAATGATGCAGAAACCTTTACTCTACTCTTTATTGCTGCATCTTTTTTTAGTCATATTATTTATCTTTGGGCTTCCAAATTGGCGCAAGAACAACACGGATTTGTTTTTACCCATCCCTATTGATGTGGTTGAGATTGGGGCAAAGACCCAGGCACCTAAGCCAACACTCCAACCCAAAAAAGAGGAAACGAAGAAAGAAGAGCCTAAGAAAGAGATACCTAAGAAAGAGGCACCTAAACCTCAACCAAAACCTGAAGATAAGTCAACGCCTGAGCCAGAAAAACCCAAACCTGAGCCAAAAGCTGAACCCATTGCGCCGGCACCCAAGGCAAAACCTAAGCCCCCAACACCGCCTAAAAAGGCGCCTGAGAAAAAAGCACCGGAAAAGAAGAAAAAGGTTAATGCTTTTGATTCCGTGCTTAAGAACCTTGAAGAAATTGAGAAAACGGTGCCTGATGCTGTTAAGGACGCTAAAAGCGACGATAATGCTCCGGACCAACAAGTGGGAGAAATTGGGGATACTTTAACGATTAGTGAGACAGATGCTCTCAAAAGCTTCTTTAATAATTGTTGGTTGGTTCCCGCTGGCACAAAGGGGGCTCACGAAATAGCGATTATTCCTATTAAAGTATATTTGAATAGAGATGGCTCTGTAAGGGATGTAAAACTCCTTAATGCAGGAAATATGAATGATCCCTCTTATCGTGTAATTGCAGAAAGTGCTTTAAGGTCATTAAAAGGTCCTCAATGTAATCCTGTACCTGCAAAATTATTGCCGCCAGAGAAGTATGAGCAATGGAAAGACATGACCATCACCTTTGATCCAAAAAATTTGATGTAGTCTAAACTAGCAGGCCCTAAAGCCATAAAGTAGGTTAAAAGAGATATTTCAAAATGGCCATAATGTCTTTAATAACTTTAGTATGGAGATTTTATAGTAAAAGATGATTATAAAAATTAAAGGAAAAATTTCTGCATCTGATCTTCATGAAGTTGTTGATAAATTATCATCCTATTTTCAAAAACATGGCGTTGAAGAATTTATAGCAGTCGATATTGATTTGAAGCCATTTAGCAAAGAAATCCAACTGCCAATCTCCCTCTCTAGTGAGAAGGGGGAAGAGATAAAGTCGTTAGAAATAAGTAAATCAAAATCAGGCGAGCTAGAACTTACAGAAACAACATTAAATAATTCTTGTATGACATTTCCTTTGGGGAGCATCTCTCCAGGTGAATTGATGAGGCGTGTATGGCCTTTGTATCTTCTAGGGTTTATCTTATTAATTTTTTATTTAATGTGGTTTAAAGCTTAAAAGAAGGTTTTCGTTCACTTTACTTTTTATAATTTTTTTTGACAAAATGTCTCTTTTTTTTGGGTAATATTTTTCTTCATTATTTAGATGAAAGAAATGTATCTATGAAAAATAAAGCGCGCTTTCAATATTCACTTAATTTTATTTTGTCTTTACTTTTAATGACACCAAGCGCGCTTGCGAGTGATGGGAGAGAGGACAAAGGGCCGACTTCTACCTCTAAGTCTTTGGCCATGGGTGTTCTTGGTGAGATGCAAGCTGAAGAAAGAATCTCATCTCTTCCTCTTTCTGTGATTGTGGCTCGATTAAATGATAAGGACATACCTCTTCTAACACGACTTAAGACCAACAGCCCGAGAAGACTTTTAAAATAGGTTTCTGAGGATCTGGGGAATTACAAAACTTCAAATCCAAAAGGATTTGGAATAGATGAGACGTCTAAGGGATTAATCTATAATGGCATGTTTGCACTTCATTTTTATCAAATGCTGACAGCTGAAAAACATCCATTTATGGTAACGTTTTTAGAAGCTTTAAAATCCCCGACAAAACAAAGTGGTAAGATTTTTGCTCACGTGACTTGTATTAACGGAGCACAAAGAAAAATACTTGAAGGATTATCCGGAAAGAAACCTGATCCTCTTCATTTATTTTTTCCCAAAGAACAGACAAGCCCATATTCACTTAACAGCATCCAAACAGCCATTCAAACTTTAGATAAAGAAGTTAAAACACACTTTAATCTACCAGACAGAAATTCATGCTTTTCCGTCCCTAATAGAGGAAGGATGTGTTTTGTAGATTCTTCCTTTCTTCTACATACTGCTTCTTTTGGTATAGAAGATTGCTTGAGTACATTATATGCGGAGGGAAGAGAATCATCAGATAAAAATTCTCTCAAGATCGCTGTTTTCCATGAAGACCCAAGAGCCATGTTAGATCTCGCATTATTATTAAAGGATGAAGGAGATTCTGAAGGATATAATAAGTTGGTAGAAAAATCTGCGTTGGGAGGAATTGCGGAAGCTATGGGCCTTTTAAGTATTCAGTTCAGAGATGAAGGTGAGACTAAAAAAGCGCGCTTTTGGCGTGAAAAGGCAGCGCAAGCAGGGCAATCTTTAAGTATGTTTGAGCTTGCTTTAGAGTTAAAAAGTGAAGGGGATCAGGCTGGGTATCTTAAATGGATCGAACAAGCTGCGCTTAAGGAGAATGAAGTTGCAATGTGTGTTTGGGCTACTCGCTTAGCAGAACAAGGTTTATTTGAAAAAGCAAGACATTATGCAAGTGAAGCTTTTAAAAAAGGTTACCCTAATGGGCTCGTGGTAGAAGCACTCATTTTGGCCAACCAAAAGGAGAATGTCGAAGCAGAACGCCTTTTTAAAAAAGCTGTCAGTTTTGACGTAGAAGATGCAGAACTCTATTATGCAAAGTTCTTATTTGATAATTCTCATCAAGAAGAGGCAGAAGCCTATCTTGAATTTTATGAGACTAGAATTTTAGCTGAGGAAGTTATTCAACCAAGCGCAACAAGTAGTGCTGCCTCAGCGGCAGTTGCACCCGAGCAAGACAATATAGACAATGTTTGGATGCAAGACCCTTTTTCAGAGGCTACAAGAAAAGTAGAGGCACGCTTACAAGAAAACCCCATAAGCAAGAGACATGAGAGGTACATGGCCCGCGCTCAAAAAAAAGAAGCAAAAATGTTGTCGGAAGGCAATTTTAAGAAAACTTCTACGACCACTAAAACCTTTGAAGATGTTACTGTCCTTGCATTGCCAGACGCTGTTGTTCATGTCTTAGGAGAACATGAGATTAAAATCCAAGGACTTATATCCTCTTTAGCAAATGGTGAACGCAGAGGCAGACTTGAACCACTAAAAGGAACTAATGCCTGGTCTGTGCGTTTAACAAAAGGGGTTCGCGTTATTTTTGAAATTTTAGAAGGAAACCCACAAAAAGGGGTCACCAAGATTAAAATTCTCGCCGCTAATAAAGAACATTATGAGGATCTTGATAAACTTGTTTCTACAAAAAAAATACCTGTTATTGTAGATTGGAATCATAAACTTCCTGTAAAAAAAGACCCTGACACTAAGCCGCTATAGTGTATTAAGGGTAAAAGAAACGAGAAATATTCGATTGATTATTGAAACGAATTTTCTTGATTTTTGTATCATATTGTGGTAGCCTGATAATAGATGGTCAGAGATGATTTTCTTCCCTTATGAAACCTTAAAAAAGTTTCATAATTCTTTCATAAAGTCTGTCTCGATCGTCTCAATAAAAACAATAATAAAGGGAGCCAAAAACTCAATTTATTAGGGAATATAAGCCTTTAACACTCTTTTTGAGTGAATACCCTCTCTTTGTTTTTTTTAAAGGTCGATCCCTTTAAAAAAAGACGGATAAGAGATCCCTGATCAACGACTTACCTTGATGGACCTCGAGGCCATAAAGATAAGAGAAAAGGGGCAGGGTATCATGGGGGAAGAGGATAAAGAGATAAAAGCAGGCCTATGCTGGGATGAAAGAAACCATCTGTTCTGTCTTTATCTCGTTTGATTCCTTCTGGAAAGGCTTCCCGATTCCTTCCTGTGGGTAAACCACATAGGAAGGGAAAGGGGACAACAATAGAAACAAAAAAATACAAACAGGGAGATATAAAATGATGAAGACACATAACAAAAAAACAAATGGTAAGAAAAATCAATGGACCCAAGCTTGCCTTGGGAAATCAACGATAATGAGAAAGTTGAGACGAGAAGCAGGGGGGGTTGAGACGTCTCAAGGCGACAAACGAGTGCGTGAGTGGCAACAGATCTTCAATCGTTGGTGGGATTTGATTTTTGATGAGGGAGGAAGGATCTTTTCTTGTGTCATCCCCGCCTAGGCGGGGATCTTGGAGATGCTAAAAGCGAGAGAGACCTTCCGGTCGCTTGAGATTTTCCGGAAGTGAATGTTTTAAGTATCCTGCTAATAAATTTAGAGGAAGGACGCCATTGAATTAAAAAGATTTAGCTGCGTTATCATGAAAGCCTCTTTGAATTTGAAAATTTTGTTCTTAGATTATGTAAAAATATTTTAGTGAGGTAAGGAGAGTAAGAGTTGAATGAAAAAATTTATGAGAATATTTGTTATATATTCACTGTTTTTTGCGCTTATTTTTAAAAGTGGGAAAGCAACTCATGAGCTCACCGATGAGGAGGTAAATACACTTATCTTATGCGGAAAAATGCAAGCGGATAATTTTAATCACAGCGCATTTATAGATAGATTATTTTTAAAATATACCCCAATAAATCCGATGGAAGTATGCCAAAGTATTGCAATGACTGGCAAATGCACGTTGGCAAATGGACTTACCTATACTGCAAATCAACAAGAAATTCTTGCGAATCTTCCTTCTAAATTTCGCGAAATGGTCAGTCCTGTGGTTTTACGACAAGTTAATCGTACCATTGCGGGCAATATTTTTTCGGTTACTTATGAGTATGTTGGATGGGAAATTTATAAAACCCCGCGATACAGCTTCAACCTTAAGGCAAAGCTTACTTCGGATGAAATATCAAAAACCGACATTATGTATTGGGGACACTATGAGAAACAAGCTGCCGCTGCAGCTGCTGTGGCAAGAACTGAAAATTGAGATTTAAGTTTTAAGGAAATTTTCGTTAAAGGCCTTTTCGATCTTTCAGAAAATTACTTGTTTAAATGACAAAAGTACCACTTTTCATTTTGCTCTAAAGATTCTATAGTGCGCTCATCAAGTAAGGTTTAGCTTCATTGTTATAGAAGGTCGTGATCATGAGGAAAATGAGAAATTTAGTCGCTTTAATTTTAGGTGGTTTTTTGGCTCTAAAGCCGCTTCACGCAGAGCTTGTGATTAATGTGACGTCAGGCCGAGTAGAGCCCATGCCCATTGCCGTGACAGATTTTTATGGTGCAACACCTCAACTGGCGGAACTTGGCGCCCAAATTACGAAGATCATTAGTGATGATCTTGAAAGTTGTGGACTTTTTAAACCCTTGGATAAAATGTCGTTTATTCAAAGTCCGGCCCAACTGCGCGATTATATCAGGCATGCAGATTGGCGTCTTATCAATGCGCAAACCCTTGTGCGTGGTGAAGTCAGGCAACTTCCTGATGGGCGGTTAAAGATTGAATTTCGTCTCTTTGATGTTATTTCAGAAAAGCAGATGGAAGGTTTAGCGTTTCCATTTGATCCCAGGCTTCAACGCCGCATTGCTCATAAAATTGCCGACGCCATTTATAAGAGAGTAACGGGAGATGATGGATATTTCGATACACGTATCGTTTATGTAGCGCAAACAGGCCCTTTGACAAATGCCCGCAAGAAATTGGCAATTATGGACCAAGATGGGGCAAATGCAAGACTTCTTAGCATGGGAGATACAAGCGTTTTAACGCCGCGTTTTTCACCGGATGGGCAAGAAGTTGCCTATTTAGAATTTGCGCGTCAACGCAATATGGCGCCTCATGTCTATCGTATGCAACTTTCAACGCTTCAACGTCAGCTTGTGGGAAATTTTAAAGGAATGACATTTGCGCCACATTACTCGCCTGATGGAAAAAATGTGGTGATGAGTTTTTCGGCAGGAGGGCGAACTTCTCTTTATAAGATGAATATTTTTACACGAACGGTTCAACGTTTAACAGATGGCCCTGTGATTGATACCTCGCCTTGTTATTCACCCGATGGCACAAAAATTGTTTTTAACTCTGATCGCGGTGGTAAGCCACAACTTTATATCATGTCTGCAAATGGTGGAGAGGCCCAACGTATCAGTTTTGGTCAAGGGCGTTATATGACGCCTGTATGGTCACCACGAGGAGATTTGATTGCTTTTACAAAACAGCATGCAGGTAATTTCTATATTGGGGTGATCCGGCCTGATGGAACAGGGGAGCGTTTAATTGCGCAAGGTTATGTGGTTGAAGACCCATGTTGGTCACCTAATGGGCGTGTAATTATGTTCACACGGATGGAACGTTCTGGAAAATCAAAGATTTATACAGTTGATATCACGGGGTATAATGAAAGAATATTGCCTACACCGCCAGGCATGGATGCTCGTGGGCCTTCTTGGTCTCCCCCCTTGAATTAACATAATTTTTAGGTTATAATTACTCCCACGTTGAGGTCAAAATTATAATGTGCGGAGAATTTTAAACTTTTCTGCATGAACTTAAATATTGTTAAAAGGACAAGGAAGACAATGAAAAAAGTATTAGCCGCTCTCGGCGCAACACTTCTTCTCGCAGCTTGTGATACTTGCTGTGAAGACAAAGCTGCTACTGGCGGTTTTGATATTAATGGTGAAGCAACACCAGGTTCAGCTGCTGAATTCCATCAAGTTATTGGTGATACAGTACAATTTGGTTTCGATAAGTCAAGCTTAACACACGAAGCACAAACAGCTCTTCACAAGCAAGCTGATTGGCTTAAGAAGTGGCCACAAACAAACGTTGTTGTAGAAGGTCACTGTGACATTCGTGGAACAACTGAATACAACATGGCTCTCGGTGAACGCCGTGCGCACGAAGTTAAGAAGTTCTTGGTTGGCCAAGGCATTGAAGAAAAGCGCGTAGAGACTGTTAGCTACGGTAAAGAACACCCAGTTGTACAAGGTACAACTGAAGCAGATCACGCTAAGAATCGTCGCGGTGTGACAGTTCTTCGCTAGTCGCGAGTTCTTTTCGCAAATAAGATAGCCGGCTTTATGCCGGCTATTTTTTTATCTAAAGCAATTTAAAAAGAGCTTGAGATTAATTCCGAGCTTCTTCTCTTATAAATGATTAATGTGCTTTTAATAGCTTTTCTGTTAAAAGAGAAAATAGTACTATATTATTATACTACTATCTTATTATTAACTTAATTAAAGGAATAAAAAATGAAAAGAAAAATACTTATCTTTTCTGCGATATTTGGTTTTTTTACTGCGCATGTCCATGCATCGGACACTGATGATACTAAGAAGACAACCCAGGTCGTTACCTCGGTTAGTGTCAAAGCAACCGTTGATCCAAATGGCAAACAAAGAGTTACAAAATTATTTGACTCACGAGGCTACACAGAACTCGAAAACAGCATGGATATTAGTAGTTGTGAGGCTTTATATGGTCTTAGAGAAACTGAGTATAATGGATTTTATTCTAAAGGGCACGAAGTATGGCGCATTAGCGATCCAAAAGTTGAGGGAGAAAATGAGACTTTTACATCTTTAATAGCTCATAGCTGCCATATTAATGATGGTGTTCTTGTAACTCACTTAGAATTTAGCCCAACTAATAATAAAGGGTTACGTGCTCTCAATAGTTTATTGATGCATCTGACAGGAATTTCTCAATCAATTCGTGGCGTACGTTATAATAATATTGCTTGCTGGGTTCCTAAGTTTGAAAATGAAAAAAATCAAGAATTAACAGCTATTTACCTCTGGTTAACGGAGAATTTTAAATTTGTTGAGCGATCAGAACCTTTTGGTGATCTTGTTTCATGTCAACCACTTATTCCTTCTCAAGGAAAAGTGCAATTATTAGCAAAAAGCGAAGAGCTTAGAAAACATATTGTAGTAAGTCAACGATTTGACCATTGGAAATAAATAGTTAATTTCCTAAACCAATGTGAAAGGAGCTCAAGATGAATCTTGAGCTCCTTTTTGCATAACTAACAACAAAAGTAAGCTATTGTTTTGGCGCCAGCACCATAATCATTTGCTTGCCTTCAAGCTTAGGATGTTGTTCGATCTTAACTTCTTCACCAAATTCTGTGCATACTCTCTTGAGGATATCCATACCGATCTCTTGGTGATCCATTTCACGCCCGCGGAAGCGCAAGGTAACTTTAACTTTATCGCCTTCTTCAATAAACCTTTTCATGTTTCGAAGCTTGGTTTGATAATCATGTTCTTCAATCATGGGGCGAAGCTTAACTTCTTTAACCTCAACGATCTTTTGCTTTTTGCGTTCTTGGGATTTCTTTTTCTGGGCTTCGTATTTAAATTTTCCATAGTTTAAGATTTTACAGACAGGAGGGTCCACATTCGGAGAAATTTCCACAAGATCAAGGCCAGCCTCAGCTGCCATGTCAAGCGCTTCTCTGACATTCACAATGCCAACCATGTTGCCATTTTCATCGATTAATCTAATTTTTGGGGTCCGGATTGCTTCATTGACACGATGGCTTTCGGACGTTGGGCCTTTCGTTGGGCCAAAAGGTCTGTTGATGGTTATATCTCCTTTTTTAATAATAATTTCATTTCACCCTTTTAAGCAGGTGGTTGGGCTTCTGCTCTTAGTTTAGCAATTGCATTTTCAAGTGCAAGTATTTCTTGCGTTTCACCGCCTAAACGACGAATCGCCACAGTGCGTTCTTGTGCTTCGCGTTTGCCAACAACAAAGATATAAGGGACTTTAGCAAGGCTTAATTCACGAATTTTATAGTTAATTTTCTCGTTTCTAAAATCACTTTCAACGCGCAGATCATGCGAGTTAAGTAGATCCGCAATTTCTTGGGCATAGTCATGACTCTCATCTGTGATAGGTGCAACAGCGACTTGTGTCGGTGCTAACCAAAGAGGGAATTTTCCAGCAAAATGTTCAATGAGGACACCAATAAAACGTTCTAAAGATCCCAAAATAGCGCGATGAAGCATGACAGGATGGTGTTTCTGACCATCTTCACCAACATAGTATGCTTCTAAACGTTGAGGAAGCACAAAATCAACTTGGAACGTGCCACACTGCCATTCACGGCCAATCGCATCTCTCAGACAAAATTCTAACTTAGGTCCATAAAAAGCACCCTCTCCAGGATTAAGGATGCACTCAAGACCACTTTCTAAGGCGGCTTCCCTTAAAGCTTGTTCTGCTTGGTCCCACACTTCATCTGAGCCTGCTCGTTTTTCAGGGCGATCTGAAAATTTTACAAAAACATGTTCAAATCCAAGATCCTTATAGGCGCGTTGTAGGAGTTGGCAGAAGGATTTTGTTTCTGCTGTAATTTGTTCAGGCGTACAAAAAATGTGAGCATCATCTTGTACGAATGCTCGAACACGCATAATTCCGTGAAGAGAACCAGAAGGTTCATTCCGATGGCAAGCGCCGAATTCGGCCATTCTTAAGGGAAGATCCCGGTAGCTTTTAATTCCATGACGAAAAATTTGGACATGACATGGGCAGTTCATTGGTTTGACAACCATAACGTTTGTTTCATCGTCGTCGGATGTAAACATATTTTCGCGAAACTTTTCCCAATGTCCAGAAGCTTCCCATAGAGAGCGGTCCACCATGATTGGCGTATTGACTTCGACATAGCCACTTTTCTTAATGAGGCGGCGAATATAATTTTGAAGAATTTGATATATTTCCCAGCCTTTAGGATGCCAGAATACGGCCCCAGGAGATTCTTCCTGCAAGTGAAAAAGATCCATTTCACGGCCAAGCTTACGATGATCGCGCTTTTCGGCTTCTTCTAACTGATGAAGATAATTTTTTAGTTGTTGTTCTGTTGCCCAAGCTGTTCCATAGATGCGTTGCAGCATGGGGTTACGATGATCGCCGCGCCAGTAGGCGCCAGCAAGCTTCATCAATTTGAAAGCTTTGCCAATACGAGCGGTAGAGGGCAGGTGAGGGCCGCGGCAAAGATCAACGAAGTTTCCTTGTTTATAAAGCGTCACTTCTTCATTTTGGGGAAGATCTGAAATAATTTCAGCTTTAAAATGTTCCCCAATTGATTTGAAGTAGGCAATCGCTTCATCTCGTTGCCAAACTTGACGTTCAATCGCCTCATCTCGATCCACAATTTCAGCCATTCTTTGCTCGAGTTTCTCAAGATCTGCTGGTGTGAAAGATTCTTCACGGTAGATATCATAGTAAAAACCATTATCAATGGCAGGACCAATCGTAATTTGTGCTTCCGGGTAAAGTTCCTTAATTGCTTCCGCTAATAGATGCGCGGCGTCGTGGCGAAGGACTTCAAGCGCTTCCGGTTGTTGGCGTGTAATGATTTCAATCTTTGCATCGGTTATAATAGGACGGTTAAGATCCCACAGATCGCCGTTCACCTTAATGACAATCGCTTCTTTTGCAAGCCGAGGGCCAATGCTACTTGCAATCTCAAGACCTGTAACTTCTTTTTCATAAGAACGAGAAGAACCATCAGGAAGTGTTATTAAAACCATTTTAACCTCTTAAAAACTGTGTTTTGGAATTTACAGAAGGAGGCGCCAAGGTGCAAGCATAAGTTATTTCTTTTATTTAAGATTTTTGCTAAACTGTTACTTGGATGTAAATATCCAATATAAAATTATGTAGGAGACAAATTATGATCCATATTCAACTAGTTAGCTTCCGATTTAGTCGCTTCATGTCGAAATCAAATAATCAAAAAGTTAAACGATATAAAATGGAGCCTAAAAATGTTATTAAATATCAAGAAAAATCAATTAAATAAACGTCATCTAAAAATCCTTCTTATTTCTGTTCTTGTCCTCCTTTTCCCTCATTTATCACTTTCCCATTCTGAAATTCCTCTGATTGCTGTCAGTCAAATCGTTGAGCATCCTGCGATTGATGCTATTCGCGACGGTGCTTTACAAACCTTAGAAGAGGCGGGCCTCAAGAAAGAAAAAGACTTCAAGTGGGTGTATAAAAATTCTCAAGGGAATCAATCAATTAATATTCAAATTGCTCAGAAACTTGTTGGGATGAAGCCAAAGGTTATTTTAGCGATTTCAACACCGAGTACTCAAGCCGTTATTGCCAATATGAAAAGTGAGAAGGTCCCGCTTGTCTTTGGCGCTGTCTCGGATCCCATTGGCACTAAAGTTGTTTCAAGTCTAGAGAAGAATTCAGGAATGGTCACAGGGGTTAGTGATGCCCCGCCTCTGGCGACCCAAATTCTTCTTATTCAAACAATGGTTCCTCATCTCAAGAACTTAGGGATCCTTTATAATCCTGGAGAGATAAATTCGGTCAATACCCTTACGAACTTAAAGCATCACTTGGTTGGTAAAGGAATAAACTTGATCGAAGTGCCGGTTGTTAACTCTTCCATTCTCATGGGAGCGGCCCAAAAACTCGTGGGTCAGGTTGATGCTTTGTATGTTCCTCAAGATAATATGATTATTTCCGCTATCGAGACGCTTGTTCGGCTTCAGGATCAACATAAGCTTCCTATTTTTACAAGTGACCAAGGCTCTGTCCAGCAAGGAGCTTTGGCCTGTGTCGGAATAAATTATTTTGAATCGGGTAAAGCTGCCGGAGAAATGATTTTAAAAATTCTCAACGGGGAGAGGGCTGGTTCTATTCCGACTCATTTTTCAGGTAACGCTGAAGCTTACATTAATATGAAAGCCCTTCATAAATTAGGATTAAAGTTACCGAAGTTTGAGAAGTTAAGAGTCATTTCTTTAGGTTAAAATAAAAAGGGCCTGATGAAAGGGCCCTTTTTTACTAGCCACATTAATGAAAACTGATTATGAGGGTAAAGAAAACAACAGGAGTGCAGAGTGAAGCCACCGTTCTACATTACAACCCCTATTTATTACGTTAATGATGTGCCTCATATTGGTCATGCTTATACGACAATTGCTTCAGATATGATGGCGCGTTTTGCACGAATGGAAGGCCGTGAAGTGCTATTCTTAACAGGAACAGATGAACATGGCCAAAAAATCCAGAAAGCAGCTCAAGCAGAAAGAACGGATCCTAAAACTTTTGTTGATCGAGTTTCTGAGCGGTTTAGGCAGCTAACACCATTATTTCATCTATCAAACGACCAATTTATCCGAACAACGGAAGACCGTCACATTAAGTCAGCCCAAGCATTGTGGAATAAGATGAAAGAACAAGGATACATTTATAAAGGGGGATATGCTGGGTGGTATGCTGTGCGAGATGAAGCTTTTTATGCAGAATCTGAGCTTATCAATGGCAAAGCACCAACAGGGGCAGATGTCGAATGGGTGGAAGAGCCTAGCTATTTCTTTAAACTTTCAGCCTTTCAAGAACCTTTGCTTACGTTTTATCGTGATAATCCTCATTTTATCGGGCCAGAATCACGACGTAATGAAGTGATTCGTTTTGTTGAGGGAGGACTTAATGATCTCTCCATTTCACGCTCCTCCTTTAAGTGGGGTGTTCCCGTGCCGGAGGATCAAGACCACGTCATGTATGTGTGGGTGGATGCGCTTGCGAATTATATTACGGCTCTTGGATATCCAGATGAAAATACTTCTGATTTTAAGAAGTTTTGGCCAGAGGCACTTCATATTATTGGAAAAGATATCCTTCGTTTTCATGCCATTTATTGGCCAGCTTTCTTGATGGCTGCTGGGCTCACACCGCCGAAGCGTCTTTATGCCCATGGATGGTGGACCAATGAAGGACAAAAAATCTCAAAATCTTTGGGGAATACAATCGATCCTGTCGAACTTGTCGAAACTTATGGGGTGGATCAAGTTCGGTATTTTCTCTTGCGTGAGGTGCCCTTTGGCCAAGATGGGGACTTTTCGCGTGCTTCCCTTGAGCAGCGTATTAATTCTGATCTTGCGAATGATTTTGGAAATTTAGCGCAACGCATCCTTTCTTTTGTTTATAAAAATGCCGAGGCCAAAGTTCCAACACCGTCATCTTTTGAAGTACAGGATGAAGCACTCTTAAAGGCTGCGCAAGAGCTATTGCCTCGCCTGCGGGAGAATTTTGAAAAGCAAGCCCTTCATCGCATGATTGAGGCGATTTGGGAGCTTGTGGGAGCTGCTAATCGGTATGTGGACGCCGAGCAGCCTTGGGCTCTCAAAAAGACAAACCCCGAGCGTATGGCGACAGTTTTGTATGTTCTCTTAACGGTTTTGCGGCATTTAGCATTTTATGTTGCTCCTATTATGCCGCAAACATCTGAAAGATTACTAGCATTACTCGGCATTTCAGAGACAAGCATTTCATTTAAAAATTTAATTGAAAAGAAGCTTGAAAGTGGTGTGCAATTGCCGCAACCAGAAGGGTTATTTCCCCGGATTGAAAAGGAACGCAAAGAATGAGTCAGAAAAATATGAAATTGATTGCAGCAAATTGGAAAATGAATGGAACGCAAGAATTTGCACGCGATTTAGCTGCTGATCTTGCTGAAAAATGGCACGCAAATCCATCTTCCCATCAAATTGTTGTCTGTCCGCCATTTCCTTATCTGTCGATTACGTTGAATCGGTTATTTGGCACAAAAATAGTATGTGGGGGCCAGGATTGCTCAAAGCATGAAAAGGGAGCTTATACAGGCGAAGTGAGCGCCTTTATGCTCAAAGACATTGGATGCGGCTACGTAATTGTGGGGCACTCTGAGCGCCGACAACATCATCAAGAGACAAGCCAACTTGTTCATCAAAAAGCTGAAACGGCACTGAAGGCAGACCTTAAGCCCATTATCTGTATTGGAGAAACATTGGCTGATCGAGAAGGTCAGAAGACCTTAAAAGTTCTAGAAGAGCAGTTGCAGAATTCAGTTCCGGAGAGTGATCAAGAGCTTGCCATTGCTTATGAACCTGTGTGGGCGATTGGCACAGGAAAGACAGCAACGACAAATGAGATTCTAGAAGTTCACGCTTTTATCCGGTCATGGCTTCAAAAAAACCGTAAGAAAGCTTCGAGCGCTCCAATTCTTTATGGAGGGTCAGTGACCGACCAAAATGCCCAAGAAATTCTCTCTCTTGAGAATGTTGATGGTGTGCTGGTGGGCGGTGCTAGTCTTAAAATAGAGACTTTCTGGCAGATTGTCCAAGCGGCTTAATGCAATAAAAAAAAGAGCCCTTTCTAGGGCTCTTTTTAAATTTTCAGGAATATCTTTATATTCTATTATTGATATTTATTAGAGTATCAAGAACAGTTTTTTGAGCTAAAAACATTCTACCAACCATACCAGTTTGACATTTTCCAGCTTGATCAACTAGAAGACTAAAGAAATTTTGGAGTAAGAATTCAATTTCTTCTTTTACGTTGGGATTATCCTTAAAGGTTTTGTAGATGTGATATACTTGATTTGCAACAGTTAGCATATAATCATACTGAGTTTGTTCCTGAGGAACAATGTAGACTTTTCCATATGGATTATAATGCTCATCATTAGAAGTTTTTAAGCTAGCTCGGATAGAATGGGTCTGATCGTTATTATAGCCGAGAGTCTTTACAACTTCGTTATAAAATTCAAGGATTTCTTCCGTTGATTCAAGGTTTTTATGAGATCTAAATTTTAGTGGTGGAGATAGTCTTTTAATATTATCTTGAAGTTTCGGATAATGCTGTTGCGCAATAAGCTTACCATAAACCATAATTGTTTCGGCAGGGTTTTGTTTAAATTGGTTATTTCTACTTTCAATTTCTTGATTTAAGATACTTTGAAAATCAGTAATATCTGGTGACAAAAATGCTTTTTGAGGAATCATAGGTTGTGCAGGCAAGTATGAAGGTTGTCCTGAAAACGCATTTGTGAGAGGAGGCATTTGTACATTCGGGTCAATACGCTTCTTTGGGGGAAGGCCAGATGTTCTTAAGAGCGTAGTAATGGTTTTTAGATAATCTTCCGCTTTTAAGAAAGGAAAAGTATAACCTATTTTACGGAGGTTTTCTAAATTTCCCTTTAAAGTATTATAAAAAGGGCGAGGGTCAATATTTTGTAATTTTTTAAAAGCCTCATCATTATCTGTCGTTATTTGTTCTTGAGTTTTTTGTACATCCCAGTTGGCCGCCTTTTTGAGAGCCGGTAGAACGCTTGTTTGGAAGTCTTGGCTTTCAATGAGTGTTTTAAATTGAGTGTAAGTTTGATCAAACTCTTTCATAGATTGATTCAAAGGTTCTAAATAACGTCCTAATAAAACTTGTGCATCTTCAAAATGGATTGCCTTTTCTTCACAAAATTCTTGAAGTTTTTTAGTTGAAGACGCATGAAGCGTAGATTTTTCAAGCGAAGGAAACTCAAAGAAACTTATAAAGCCATCTGAATCAAAAAATTCAAAGGCAGATATTCTTGATCCAGCCTCGATGATGACAGCACTTTTTTGGCCGAATATATATTTTATAAGATTAATTGCTTCCTCTTTTGAGAGGTCTTGTTGCAGAAGAGGCTTTGCTACACTGCTGACAGAAGTTGACGATTTTGATGATTCCATTGAAAGCTTCATGGCCAGCTGTATTTGCTCTTCTTCACTCATTTCTGGCTGTTGTCCTTGGGGAGCAACAGGGGCATTGGAAGGGGCTAAAGAGCGTCGAAGAGCTTCTTCGATAGCCTGATCATACTCTAAATCAGCATTAAAAGTAGCGTTACTTTGAGAAAATGGGAATAAAGCTGTTGTCGTTAAGAGAAGGGCAAAAGTGACTTTTGATTTTTGCATGACTATTTCCAATCATTATAGAGGTATAAATTAGCCAAAAGGGCATATTAAGGTAATATAAGAACAATATTTTAGAAGTTCAAGTACATTTTATACATATGGCAATGAATTTTTTATCATTTTAAAGATAATATTATGTTTATGAAGTTATTTATTTTAATTATAGAATAGTAAAATTTTTTAAATTTCTTAAAAAATCATCTTTTTATTTTTTAATATTAAATAATTTTTCTGTATAAATATTTTACTTAGTCGTAAATTCTTTTTTTCTTTTTTTCTTTTTTAGTTTTTTTAACTCTTTTTTCCAAAAGCATTGATGCGTCATTCATTTCTTAAGAAACTAATATTCCCTCTAGCATTTTCTGAAAACTCTCTCTAAAATGCCGGCAGTTAAAACAAAGGATTTAGGTAGAGATGACAACAGTCGTACTTGTATTTCATATTATTCTTGCCATTGCGATGGTGGGGATTATCTTGCTTCAAAAGAATGAAGGTGGGGGACTTGGTATGGGAAGTGGCACCATGGGAGGTCTTATGACAACACGTGGAACAGCAAACCTATTGACCCGCGCGACAGGGATTCTTGCAGGGCTTTTCTTTGCCACGACGCTATTACTTGCGATTTTGTTTAAAGGAGCGCATAAAGCGCAATCTATTCTTGATCATCCAGATGCGACAAAGCCAGCGATTGAAGTACCTATAGAGCCTGCAACGCCGGCTGCTGCACCTGAAAATAAAATACAACCAAAGACAGAAAAAGGTTCTTCTACATCTGAGAACGCTAAGTCTAAAAAATAGAATCAATAGCGCAAGGGAATGACACGATTTATTTTTATAACTGGTGGCGTGGTTTCTTCTTTAGGGAAGGGCCTTGCGGCTGCTTCTCTTGCTTCTTTGTTGCAAACTCGGGGATACAACGTCCGCCTTCGAAAATTTGATCCTTACCTAAATGTTGATCCCGGCACAATGAGTCCTTATCAACATGGTGAGGTCTTTGTGACGGATGATGGGGCTGAAACTGATCTAGATTTAGGGCATTACGAGCGTTTTACAGGTGTCTCAAGTAGACGCAGTGATTCATTGACGACGGGCCGCATTTACTCGACAGTGATCGCACGAGAGCGTCGAGGGGACTATTTAGGGGCCACCGTTCAAGTCATCCCGCATATTACAGATGCAATTAAAGAAGCCATTCGGGCCGATTTAGATCCTGATTTAGATTTCTTGCTGTGTGAAGTTGGTGGGACCGTTGGCGACATTGAAAGTTTGCCTTATCTTGAAGCTTTTCGGCAATTTTCCAATGAAGAGGGACCGCAAAGTGTCCTTTTTATCCATTTGACGCTTGTGCCTTATATTGAGAGCGCAGGCGAGTTAAAGACCAAGCCTTCACAACATTCTGTGAAAGAATTACAACATGTTGGAATTCAGCCGGATATTTTGTTGTGTCGGACCACGCGAGAAATTCCTGAGGATGCAAAACGTAAGCTGGCGCTTTTCTGTAATATTAAGCCAGAATGCGTTATTGAAGCTCCTGATGTTGGGACAATCTATGAAGTACCTTTAAGCTACTCTAAAGCTGGGTTTGATATTGAGGTTTTAAAGTATTTTGGCCTCAGAGCAGAGGGAACTGCACATCTGGAACGTTGGGAAGCGATTGTTAATCGAATCAAAAATCCAACCCATGAAGTTAATATTGCTGTTGTTGGAAAATACGTCAAACTGAGGGATGCAGATAAATCATTATGTGAAGCGCTGACGCATGGCGGTATCGCAAATGATACACGTGTTAATATTGAATGGATTGAAGCAGAATCCTTTGAAAAAGAACCTCATACGGTCGCAGAACGACTTAAGGATAAAAAAGCGATTCTTGTGCCTGGCGGGTATGGAGAGCGTGGTACTGCAGGCATGATTTCGGCTATTCAATACGCGCGTGAACATCAAATTCCTTACATGGGAATCTGTTTTGGGATGCAACTCGCCGTCATTGAAGTGGCAAGGCATCTTGCTGGCATTGAAAAAGCCAATACCACTGAGTTTGGTGTCACAGCAGAACCTGTTGTAGGATTGCTCACAGAGTGGTTAAATGGGGACGTTAAAGAACGTCGAAGTGCAGAGGACGATTTGGGCGGCACAATGCGCCTTGGCCTTTATCCGGCGATTTTAGCGCCTGGAAGCCTTATTCAAAAGATTTATGGAACTTCTTCGATTCAAGAGCGTCATCGGCATCGTTATGAGCTCAATATTGAATATCGTGAAAAGTTTGAAAAAGCAGGGCTTAAGTTTAGTGGGCTTTCGCCTGATGGCTTGTTGCCTGAAACTGTGGAACTCGAGGGACATCCTTGGTTTGTGGGGGTTCAATTCCATCCTGAATTAAGATCACGTCCTTTTGATCCTCACCCTTTATTTACTTCGTTTATTGAGGCTGCACTTAAAAAGAAAGGAATCCAAAAATGACTTCCCAACGCCATATCACCATTGGAACAAAAGATGTAAAGCAAGTCACTTTTGGCAATGATTTACCTTTGGCCGTCTTTGCTGGTCCTTGTGCGCTTGAAAGTCGGGACCATGGCCTTGAAATGTCCTCAGCAATTCGTGAGATCTCAGATAACCTCAATATTCCAATTGTCTACAAAACGTCATTTGATAAGGCCAATCGCTCCAGCATGGTGAATTCGCGTGGCTTAGGGCTCGAGAAAGCCTTACCCATCTTAGCAGAGATTCGTGAAAAGAGTGGTTTACCTGTAATTACGGATGTCCATACCGCAGAACAATGCGCTATTGTGGCTGAAGTGGTTGACGTTCTCCAAATTCCGGCTTTTTTATGCCGTCAAACAGATCTTTTAGAGGCAGCAGCGAAAACAGGCAAGCCGATTCACGTCAAAAAAGGTCAATTCTTGGCCCCATGGGACATGAAGAATGTGGTGGCAAAGTTTGAGAGTTTTGGCAATACTCAAGTTCTTTTATGCGAGCGCGGGGTTTCTTTTGGGTATAACACCTTGGTATCCGATATGCGGTCATTACCTGTTTTAAAGGATACAGGCTATCCTGTGGTCTTTGATGCGACTCACTCTGTTCAGCAGCCAGGCGGCCAAGGAACCAGCAGTGGGGGGCAGCGCGAGTTCGTGCCTGTGTTGGCGCGTGCTGCTGTGTCTGTTGGTGTTGCAGGCGTTTTCCTGGAAACGCATCAAGATCCTGACCATGCACCAAGTGATGGTCCTAATATGGTTTACCTTAAAGACTTACCAAACCTACTAAAAACATTGATGCAATTCGATCAACTCGCAAAATCTTTGTAACTATTATTGGCTTAAAAATTGGAAGTAAGTTTGATTCTTTTTTGAAGGAAGTATCAAGCTTGCTTATGCTTAGTTTTTAAGAAATAGTATTAAATAAGCGAGATCTTGAAGTTTTGCGGCACGTTTTGTATTGATCCCTAACAACCTTTCATTTCTCTCATTAAAAAAAGAAATATTGTAGAATCTTTGGAGAGTATAATTTTCCTGAGGTATTTCAAGTTTTAGATTGTCAGAGTAAATTAGATTTACAAGCGTCGTATTCGAGTTCAACATATCAAGGAATCTTTGTGCTCCATTTTGAGTGAAGTCATTATTATACAAATCTAAGACTTGCAGCATGGAAAGATTTGTAGAGAGAGCTGCACTTAGAATTTCGAGGCCTTTATCATCAATATTGTTGCGTTCTAAAACTAATACTTCAAGGCTCGTCGATAAGTTTGGGAGGAGAATAGACAGTGTCTCAGTATTGAGATTGGCCATCCTCAAACTTAATTGGCGAAGATTGGATGAAAGAATCTCACTTAAAGCTTTGATTTCTTCCTTATCGATTTTAATGTCTATTAAATACAATTCCTGAAGGTTGATAGGGAACGTCTTGATTAAATCTAAAGATTCACTTTCATCAATATTTTTACAGCAATGTAATTCTAATGTTTCAAGAGTTTTAGGGAGATTTTGGATGATCCTTGGTAGAGTAGGAAGGGAAGGTGGATCAAAACTTAAGCTAAATTCTCGAAGTTGAGAAAGAGGGGTTAGATCTTCTAAAAGTTGAGAAAGAGGCACTGAGTCTACTTTCCTCAAGCCGCGCCTATTCCTAGGGTTTAATTTTAAGGCCTCCAAGTTAGTAAGTTTTGATAAATCTTTACTCTCATTCAATGTGGTAGAAGTTAAATCCAATACTTGAAGAGATGTGGGAAGGGCTGAGATTATTTGGCCCGCGTCAGCTTTTCCAGCTACTAATTTAAAAACTCGAAGATGAGAGAGTTTTGATAAAATTGAGGCTATATTAGTGTTCTCCAAGTTATTCTTGCTCAAATCCAACTCTGTGAGCGTGGTGGGGAAATTTGGAGCTAGAATTTCCAAACAATCCTTGTCTATTCCGCTGCAGTTCAAATCCAATGTAGTGAGATTGGTGAAATTTGATAATACAGAGGCCAAATGTTTAAATCTATTTCTGTTTTCTAAGGAAGCCAATGAGTGATTATAATTTGTAAAACTCAAGACTCGAAGATTAGTATGGCCTGAAATAACCGATGTTAATAGTTCTGTTTGTGGTTCATTTAAGTCTTGTACTGATATTTCTTCAAGGGTTGTAAATTTGGATAAATGTCCAATTTCCTGGTTCATCTTATCTAAATTATGACGTGATTCAATGATGATTTTAAAGCGAGTAGGTCCTTGATCTTGCTCTCGAAGGTCACTTGCGCAAGCGATGGTGGTTGATAAGAGGAGTCCATAAAGAAGTGAGGCTAATTTGTTGATCATGTTTTTATACTTTCATAAATAATAATCAGTGTTGTTTAAAATATGGCTAAATAGAATTAGCCAAATGATGGATTAGAATTTTATAAGTAGTACCTTTAGAAATAAAAAATGCCAAATAGTTAATAAAGATACCTTTTTGCAGGGAAGAATTATTTTATAACTATTTGATTTATATTATTTATTTATTTGATATTTGTGACTAATTTTCTTGAAATTTGTATCGTGATATGGTAGCCTGGTAATAGATGGTCAGAAGTGATTTTCTTCCCTTATGAAGACTCAAAAAATCTTCATAATTCTTTCAAAAATTCTTTCATGATCCTCTTAATAAAAATAATAATAAAGGGACTGAAAAACCTAAATTATTAAAGAAGAAAAGCCTTTTAACGCTCTTTTTGAGCGAATGCCCTTTCTTTGTCTTTTTCTAGAGGTCGATCCCTTTCGAAAAAGAAGGCTAAAATGCTTTCTCTCAATGGACCTCGAGGCCATGGAGTGAGATGAAAAAGATAAGGGTGTTAGGGGGAAGAGGCGTGTGAGGGCAGACCTATGCTGGGATGAAAGAAACCATCTGTTCTGTCCTTTATCTCGCTCACCTTCCTTAAGGAAAGGCTTCCCAATTCCTTTCTGTGTGGAGACACACAGAAAGGGAGAGGGGCAAACAATGAACAAAAAGAAAATATAAACAGGGAGATATAAAAATGATGAAGATAGATGAACAAAAACTAAATGGTCAGAAGAATCGATGGGCAAAAGCACACTTTAAATACCCGACAGTAAAGAGAAGGTTGCCCCAGGCGGGGTTGAGGAGAGAAACACGTTGTTTCGATTCTTTGCAAGGCGACAAACGGATGCAGTCCTGGCAACAGAGCTTCAACCGATGGTGGGACTTGACCTTCGGTAATGAAGAGAGAGATCGATTGGTGACCGGAAAAATCTGTCGGTCGCTTGAGATTCTTAGAAAGGAACCTGAGGAATTAATAAGTACGCATCTTATTCCGTTCTAAGTTTATAAATTGTCAGGATAATTAACCTTAACTAATTCATTCTTTACGATCGTGGAGAGGGAACCTGAAGATAATGGTGATTGTCAGTAAGGATGGCGGGTTAAGATAGGACCGACAACTTAAACTTAAGAAGACAATGAGGCCAATACCATTCTAAAAATTAGTAAATTATTAATCCCAGCTTAGTATAGAAGTAAGACAATAGGCATCTGCAAGGGAGGCTTACCCCTTGACCAGCCTTAAGATTGTTTTCTATGCTCGGCAAAAATGGGAGAAATTATGTCTTTAATTCGTTATCAGTATTCAGCGCATAAAGCTACATTAACACCCGAGAAGTATCAGGTGCTGTATCAACAATCAATTGAGAATCCTGAGGCATTCTGGCGTGAGCAAGCCCAAAGGATCACGTGGATCAAACCCTTTACCAAAGTTAAGGATACTTCTTTTAAGGCTGAAGACTTTCGGATCAGATGGTTTGAAGATGGGACATTAAATGTTGCGGCGAATTGTCTTGATCGACACTTGGTCGAACGCGGAGACCAAGTTGCGATCATTTGGGAAGGAGATGATCCTCAAGAGTCCCAAAAGATTACCTATCGAGAATTGTACGAACAAGTTTGCAAATGTGCAAATGTCCTCAAAGGGTTGGGCGTGGCGCAAGGTGATCGTATAACGATTTATCTTCCGATGATTCCTGAGGCTGCGGTTGCAATGTTGGCTTGTGCACGGCTTGGTGCCATTCATTCGGTTGTTTTTGGCGGGTTTTCGCCTGAATCATTAGCAGGCCGCATTGTGGATTGCGATTCTAAGCTCGTGATCACGGCCGATGAAGGTTTGCGTGGTGGCAAGCTTATCCCGCTGAAAAGGAATGTGGATGAAGCCCTAGCAAGGCCAGAGGTCACCTCAGTTGAGTCAGTTCTTGTTGTCAAACGCACGGGGAATGCGGTGCCTTTTATGCATGCAAGAGACCATTGGTATAAAGACTTAATGGACTCTGCCTCATCTGAATGCGTGCCAGCTGAAATGGGGGCTGAAGATCCTTTATTCATTTTGTACACGTCTGGATCAACAGGAAAACCCAAAGGCGTTCTGCATACAACGGGCGGCTATTTAGTATTTGCGTCTCTGACGCATCAACGGATTTTCGATTATCATCCTGGCGACGTTTATTGGTGTACAGCTGATGTAGGTTGGATTACAGGCCACAGCTATGTTCTTTATGGACCGCTTGCAAATGGGGCAACCACCTTGATGTTTGAAGGTGTACCAACTTATCCGGATGCCTCTCGTTTCTGGCAAGTCATTGATAAACATCAGGTAAACATCTTTTATACAGCGCCTACAGCCATTCGGGCTTTGATGCGCGAGGGAGATGATGCGGTCAAGAAAACAGAGAGGCGCTCTTTAAGGCTTCTGGGGACGGTGGGTGAGCCCATTAATCCTGAAGCTTGGGAATGGTACTATCACATTGTTGGGGAAGAACGCTGTCCTATCATGGATACGTGGTGGCAAACAGAGACAGGTGGTATTTTGATTACCCCATTACCAGGAGTTCATGATCTTAAGCCAGGCTCTGCAATGCAGCCTTTCTTTAGCGTGAAGCCAGCCATTGTTGATTCTCAAGGCACCATTCTTGAAGGTGAAGCGGAAGGGGCTTTAGTCATATTGGATTCATGGCCAGGGCAAATGCGGTCCGTCTATGGAGATCATCAGCGTTTTATTGATACTTATTTTAAAACGTATCCTGGGATGTATTTCACGGGAGATGGCGCGCGCCGCGATCAAGATGGCGATTATTGGATTACGGGTCGCGTTGACGATGTGATCAATGTTTCTGGCCATCGTTTAGGAACAGCTGAGGTTGAAAGCGCGTTAAATACACATCCTAAAGTCGTTGAAACGGCCGTGGTTGGTTTTCCGCATGACATCAAAGGGCAGGGGATCTATGCTTTTGTTACGCTTCATAAGGGTGAACAACCTTCGGAAGAATTGAAGAAAGAACTCACTCAAGAAGTGCGCAAACACATTGGGGCAATTGCCAGCCCTGACGCCATTCAGTGGGCTCCAGGGCTTCCTAAAACCCGCTCGGGGAAGATCATGCGGCGTATTTTGAGAAAGATTGCTGCCGGTGAGATCGAAAACTTGGGGGATACTTCGACATTAGCGGACCCCAATGTTGTGGAAAAGTTATTGAAAAAATAAGTATAAAAAATTAAAGTAAATATTTAATTAATAATTAATATATTTACTTTAATTTTTAAGTGTTTATTTCTTCTTTGGTGGTGTACGAGATGATCGAGCTTTTACTTCTGTTTGAGCGTCATCTTCTGATTGAGCTTTCTCTTTTAAAATACCGATGACTTCATTCATCTTTGCCGCTGTTGGTCTTGTGATTCCTGTGTCCTTAGACGTATTTGTATGATTTGTATGCATCACGGTTACAAGTCCAGGGTTTTGATCGGTGGAGTCAATCTTAATTTTAACTTCTTTCTGATCCGTTTCGAAGTGTGAAAAATATCCGAGCTTTTGCAGAGCGCTTGCAAGCCTTAAAAAGTGGCGTGTTTTCATACCAGCAGAAGCGCCTCCATCATGTTTATGCAGAATCTCTTCAAGTTGAGTAAGTTTGCTAATCTCTTGTGCTGAAGAGAAAATTTGGCTTGCTTGCGGTAAAGGAGTTGCCGCTTGAGAACTTGAAGAAGCTATATTAAGTATATTCGATGAAGCTGGAACGGGAGGAGTTTGTGAACCTTGAAAAGAGATTTCATTTGTAGGGGGGGTAGTGCTAATAGCCGTAGATCTCTCTAGTGGATTAATAACAGCAGTTGTAAAAACAGCTTGTCTTTCAAGTTTTTGTGTATTTATTTCTTCTACTGAAGAGATGCTAAGAGTGTTCTCCGTTTGTGTTGAGGCTGATTTCTTCTTGTTTTTACGCTTCTTTTTCTTTGCGGGTGTTTCTAAAGCTTGTAAAGAAGGAAGGGAAGGAGGTTCTAAATCAAAGGCATCTTTTGTTAAACTTCCCTTAATATTCATTCGATTAAGAACTTTTTTATCAGGATTTTTTTGATCTCCAAGATGCATTTTAATAAAAACATACTCATTTGAAAAAAAAGTATAGTATGCTTTTATATAATATTTTATATACTGATCGATAGAAAGTGTCCCATTGTAATTTTTTCGAATTTTATTTACTTCTTCTAGTAAAGAATCATTAATTAAGGCTGCAGGTGTATATACTGTTTGGTTAAAATTTCTTGTGAATTCTTCAAGATCAAACTCTTCATTTGAATGACCGAATAATTTATTTGTTATAAATTCAGTTCTTTTTAAAACAGCGCAGGTTTTAAAAAAGTAAGTTTTAAGAATTTCAAGATCTGATCTTAAGTATTTAGCTGTACTGAGAAGATTTAAACTTGAGTCGAGAAGTTCAACGATTGCTTTATCAAAAGCATGGAGTAAGTAATATTGTCCAATAGTTTCTTTATTGATTGTAAACTCAAGGGTTAGATCTTCTAGGAGATTTTGTTTTCTAAAAAGTATTGGGCAATGAAGCTCATTATTACGTCCTGCTGCTGCGAGATAATCAAGAAATGGTTGTAATTCTTCTTGAGCATGGCGTTTGCGGCATTGAGCGACAACTGAGCGCTCAAAGTAATTTATACCTTGTTCCCAAAGGGATTTACTGGTTGCACTTTTTACTTCATCTGAATATAAAATGGGCGGTGCATAAGGATTTTGCTTTTTTTCTTCTGTTATCCCTGCCACAATTTTTGAATCTGAAGAAAGTGCATAAAACGGCATCGTGAAAGAAACTGCGCAGGAAAGCATCAAGCAAAGCCTAAATTTATGAAGCATCGATTAACCTCTTTCGAAAAATTTTATGCCTTAAAGTAAAAATATTTAGGGTAAAAGTCAAGAAATAACTTATTGTCTGAGTTTCCTTAAGAAACATGCTTTTCTAAATGTTTAGTGAGATGAAGGTAATTCTAGGGGCTCTTTCTCATGGCGGGTAAGAAGTACTTTTGGCCTGCATCCAAACGTACCTCTTACTAACCTTCAAAATCTTCTTTAAGTACCTATTATACTCCTTTAGCATTAAGAGTAGATTTAAAAATACTTAAAAGGTTAGAGCTTGGTATTGCAAAAACAACCGTTTTAAAGGCACCTTTAAATTCATTCTCAAGAAGACTTTTATAGATAGGAGCTATGTCTTCTGCTTGGTTGCCAAAAGCACCACATCCCCAAGCTCCAAGGACAATAGAATCCATTCCTTCTTTTGCAAAAGCTGCAAGTTGGCTATAAATTTTTTGTCTTGTAATTTCCGCGTAATCTTTAGGTTTTCCATGATTTAAATTAAGAGCAACAGAGGTTACAACAGTAACGACCGTTGGGGTGTCGAGATTTTCATATTTTGTCGTTTGTGCATTAAATCGACGGAAGATAGACACATTTGGAGAAATTAAAACGCCATTATGCTCTGTAAGTGCCTTATTTGTCTCAGCATTATACCTGATTGTTGTATATGACTTCGTAATTTCTTTTTCCAAATTAATTTGTGAATCTACTAATTGAGCAAGGGAAGAAAATAGTGTTGTTGTCCGAATAAAACTCTCTTCTTGTCCATTCGCACCATTAAAAGCGGATCCGCCAGTGTATGTACCATTTCCATAATTTAAAGCGCCAATTTTGGTTCCTATTCTTGTTGCTAAACGAATAGCAGCTTCTTGGGTAGATTCTTGTGTATACACAATACTTGTTGTGTGAAGAGATGGAATATTATCTTGGGACAACTCTGTATAGTTATAGCGCTTAGGTTGTCCTGTTGGAGCTAATGTTACCTTCTGATGAGTGGAAGAAAGATAATAGCCATTTTTTGTAGAAGCATATGTTTCTCTCGCTGCTTGTCCTTTCACGGGTTTGCTTAACATACTTTCTGTCGACATTGCATGAGATTGCGGGGCTTGTTGTAGTGTGTCATCAGCATACAGTTCGTTTGAGACTGTTTTGAAGGGTGTATAAATATGTAGAACGGGTGCGCCGTGAAATCTAGGCAAAGGTGGTGCTTCTTTTGTAGGTGGTGGTGTTACACCTTGCTTGTGCTTAGGAGGATAAATCAGGACAGGCGCGCCGTAAGTTATAGGCAAAGGTGCTGAACTCTTTTGTGGGTATGATGATGGTGCGGCATATTGATAACCTGGGACATATGCGGGAGGAAGAACATCATGTTGTCCTTGATAGGGGGGGTGTGATGGCGCGGCATATTGATAATTTTGTGCCTGTCTATAGGGGCCATGATCTTGTGGTTGTCTCTCAAAGTGGATTGAGGGTGCAACATCTTGAAAACATGGTGGTTTCTTAAATTGAGGTACCTCATAATAAGAGTTTGGAGTATATGCTTGAGGTAAACGGGCATGTAGTTGTTCATCGTGTTGACTTGATGAAGCTGCATGTTGGTAATTTTGCGCTTGTCTATGGAAGGCAGGTTCCCGAGGTGGTTGCGTAAATTGCTGTGAAGGGGATGCATATTGATAACCTGGGACATATGCGTGAGGAAGCTCCTCAATTTGACCATGGCTTGGTATTTGCGGTAATTTGGCGGTAGAAGCAGATAGAACAGAGCCGTGTGGTTTCTGGGGGCCTAATTGGCGACGTCGTGGAGAGTCAAACTGCAATTGAGGATTTACTTCATAGGGTGTCCCGTTAAATTTATAAGAAGAACCTTCTGGGCCTGCTAAGGTGCCATGAGGATCAAAAACTTTGACGGGAGGGGGAACCATTGTTTCCAAGAGCACTTGTCCTTGAAGAGTTCTTCCAGGAAGAGGAATTTTATTTTCTTCTTCTTTTATTTCAACTTCATATTTTATTGCAGATGCGATAACAGAATTTTTAAATACAATTGTACTCATTGTCATTAACAGTAAAGATTTTATTTTCATTGTATTTACCTTATTTTCTTCAATTAAATTAATATATCTTTTTCTATTAGACAATATATGTATGAGTTTTACTAATTTCAAGTTATCTAGACAAAAGTTAATGCAATGATAGGATGAGGATTTTGCATACTACCTTAAAATAACAAATTTTCTTTATTTGTTACAGGAAAGAAGTCTAATGCAGACTTTTGAGCACAATTGAGTTGTTTTTTCTGATAAAATACGCTATACAAAGGCCATCTCCTTGCCGGTATTGCCGGCTTTGTTGAGTTTTCAACCCATTAGCCATGAGGAGCTGATATGAATAATTATGAAATCGTTGTTATTGCGCGTCAGGATTTATCGCCCGCGCAAGTCGAAACATTAGCAGAGAAATTTTCTGGTATTATTAAGGACCAAGGTGGTCAAATTGTTCGCAATGAATATTGTGGCCTTCGGACGCTTGCTTATCTTATTAAGAAAAATCGTCGCGGTCATTATGTCGTACTAAATACGACAGCACCTGTTGCTGCTATTAAAGAAGTTGAGCGTGTGATGCGGATCAACGAAGATATTCTTCGCTTTCAAACAATTGCTGTTGAAGAGCACGAAAAAGGACCTTCAGCTATTTTAAAGGCATCACGTTATCAAAGAGATGATTATGCCCCTTCTTATGGGCGTGATGATCAAGACGCAGATGAAGCCAATTCTGAAACCGAAGAAGAACTAGAAAGCTAAGGAAGAGTATCATGAATGATCCAATGTCAAAAGGTGGTCCACGTCGTCATTTTTTCCGTCGTCGTAAGAGTTGTCCTTTTAGTGAACCAGGCGCGCCTAAAATTGATTACAAAGATGTTCGCCTTCTTCAGAAATATATTTCTGAACGTGGAAGAATTATCCCAAGGCGTATTACGTCTGTCAGCGCAAAACATCAACGTGATTTGGCAATCGCAATTAAGCGTGCACGCTTCTTAGCCTTATTGCCTTACGTTGTTCGCTAAGAAAGCGTTTGTTGTGACGACCTTGTCGTCAAAAGACTGGCATCAAATCCTAGCAAGAGGAGTGCTTACGGCGCTCCTCTTTCAAGGTTTTTTAACCGGCAATCCACTCTGGGTTATTGCTGCTATCTTTCATCAATTCCCTTTGTTTTCTATTGGGCTTCAGTACGGCCTACGTCCATTTTTAATCGGTTCAGCCGTGAGTTTGTGTTGCATTACTTTGTTAAGTGGTGTGAAGCCTGCGTTGCTTCAAGGCTTGTTTTTCTTGATACCTTGTTTATTGGTTATTTTCTTGGCTTTGCGCCACCGTCAGGTATCAAACACTCAAGTTGAGTGGTATCCTATTGGGCGTGTTGTTGCGTGTTTGACAGCATATACTCTAGGGCTTGCAGCCTTTCTCTCCATCACATTACTGACAAATGACAATCTTCAGATGCTTCAGCAAACCTTTTTAGAGGGGATGGGAAAATTTAACCCAAATATGGAAGCTCTCTATCAACCTTTCATTGTGCAGCTTGTAATGATCTTGCCGGCTTTTTTGGCAAGTTTCTTATTTCTCTTTACATTGATCAATGCCGTATTCGCGCAGAGTGTGTTGCAAAGATTTTCTTGTAACCTAAGACCGACACCGTCAATGATTCATTTTGAACTTCCGTGGTGGCCTTGGTGGGCGCTTGCCGTTATTGGGATTTTTGCCTTTTTTGGAAGTGGCCAAGTTGGGACGATCTCAATAAATATGTTGTGGGCTTTGCTGAATGCGTTTATGCTTGAAGGGCTTGCTATAATTCATAGCTACTCAACAAAATATGAACAACGAAATTTGTTTCTTTGGATTTTTTATACGCTTATGGTAGTGTTCGGCTGGTTAGCGTTGCCCGTCTTAATTGTGGGAATTTTCGAGCCTTGGCTCAATTTAAAAGAACGATTGTGTAAGATTTAGGAGAAAAATATGGAAGTGATACTATTACAACGTGTTGAACATTTAGGACAAATGGGTGATATCGTTCGTGTTAAGCCAGGCTACGCACGTAATTTCTTGTTGCCTAAAGGAAAAGCAGAACGGGCGACGACTGCTAAAATTGAAGAATTTAAGCAAAAACGCGCTCAGCTTGAGGCTCATAACTTACAACTAAAGAAGGAAGCTGAGGCAGTGGCAGCAAAGATGAAAGGCCTTAGCATTATTATTTTGCGTCAAGCTGGTGATAATGGTCTTCTTTATGGGTCTGTTCGCCCTCAAGACATTACGGAAGCCGTAACAGCTGCAGGTTTTACTGTGACGCGCGCTCAGGCTATTTTAAGCACACCAATTAAAGCCTTAGGATTACATGAAGTGCAAATAGCGCTGCATCCTGAAGTCTCAGAAACAGTGATTGTTAACGTTGCTCAAACACAAGAAGAAGCTATTGCTCAGGCTTCTCCAAAAAAATCTCAAGCGTCAGAAGAAGTTAGCGCTTAAGTCTTAAATGGCTCTTGTTCATAATGCCAAAGCAAGGTACAAAAGAAAAAAGTGGCTTGCTTTGGTGCATTATGAAAAACTTTTAAATAGTGTCCTTATAAATATTAAGCCCTCAACAAGAGAGTTGTCATGACAGGAAACGTTGTTGCACTCACGGAAAATCGAAATCTGCTGACAGCAGCAACTCTTGAGCATGAACGTATTCCGCCTCATAATTATGAGGCGGAGCAAGCACTTTTAGGTGCTTTATTACATAATAACCAGGCATACGAAAAAATTTCTGATTTCTTGATGCCTGAGCATTTTGCAAATGCTGCCAATGGGCGTATTTATGCCGTTATTTCTAAACTTATTGAGCGAGGGCAAATTGCTGATCCGATTACGCTCAAAAGTACGTTTGAGCAAGATAATTCTCTTCAAGAAATTGGAGGGACGCAGTATCTTGCACACCTTGCAGCCTCTGTGGTTTCAATCATAAGCGTCCAACATTATGGAGAGCTTATCTATGATCTTCATTTAAGACGTCAACTGATCGATTTAGGCGAAGAAGTTGTTAATAATGCTTTTACGCCAGATGTTGAGCATGGCGCTCAACAACAAATCGAAAGTGCCGAGCAACGTTTGTACGATTTAGCGACGGTGGGCCAAGCAGATAAAGGATTTGTGCCTTTCTCTAAGGCTCTGACAGAATCTATCCAAATTGCCGAGCTTGCTTTTAAGCGCGAAGATAAAATTGTTGGTGTCACAACGGGATTTAAAGATTTAGATGGTCTTTTAGGAGGACTTCATCCTTCAGATCTTATCATTCTTGCAGGTCGACCTTCGATGGGAAAAACGGCACTTGCCGCAAACATCGCTTTTAATGCCGCCGAGGCGGGTCTTGAGCAGAAGGTATATGGAGGTATTGTTGCATTCTTTTCACTTGAAATGTCATCTGAGCAGTTGGCAACACGTCTTTTAGCGCAAGAATCCGGTGTTGCCTCTGATCGCATCCGCCGGGGTGATATTCCTCAGGCTGATTTTCAGAAATTTTTTGAGGTAAGCCGTCGCCTTGCGAATTTACCGCTTTATATTGATGATACACCGGCCTTGACTATTTCAGCCTTGCGAACGAGGGCACGTAGGCTCAAGCGCAAGCATGGTCTTTCAATGATCATTGTTGACTATTTACAATTGTTACAAGGGGCACCAGGCGCAAGAAATTCGGAAAACCGCGTTCAAGAGATTTCTGAGATTACGCGAGGTCTTAAAACGCTTGCAAAAGAGCTTCATGTTCCTGTTATTGCTCTTTCTCAGCTCTCACGTGCTGTGGAACAGCGTGAAGATAAACGCCCTCAATTAGCTGATTTACGTGAGTCTGGTTCGATTGAGCAGGATGCAGACGTTGTAATGTTTGTTTATCGTGAAGAATATTATGAAAGCAGGCGTGAGCCAGCACCCAACTCTGATAAGCATGAAGAGTGGTCAACACGAATGAAACAAATTTATAATTTAGCTGAAGTTATTGTGGCTAAGCAGAGACATGGTCCTATCAACAACATTAAATTATTCTTTGATGGTGCTTTGACTAAGTTTGGTAACTATGTTGAATCGGAAAGAATGCCTCATGGACTACGCTAAGCAGGAATCTAAGCAGAATTTTTTGCTAAAAGATGTGCCTGCGACTGCAACTTCAGCCATGGTGGTTAATTTGCCCGCCATCCAACATAATTATTCATTAACTCAAGCGTATATTAAGGATGGATGCCAAATTGCAGCAGTTGTGAAAGCAAATTGCTATGGCCTTGGGATGTCTCAAGTTGCTCAGGTTCTTTATGCTCAAGGTTGTCGTGTTTTTTGTGTTGCCTTCATTGAAGAAGGGGTAAAACTTCGTCAAGTCCTTCCTGCAGAAGATGTGAAAATCTTTGTTTTTTGCGGGGTTCTTTCAAAGACGGAAGATGAGTTTATCAATGCTCGTTTAATCCCTGTTTTGGTTGATCGTGCACAGGTTACGCGTTGGTCTAGTGCGGCCCATTTAAGGAACCAAGCATTGCCAGCAGTCTTCCATGTTGATACTGGAATGACGCGAAATGGACTTTCATTTCAAGACATCATGCGTATAAGCCAAGATCCAAACTTAATAGATGCTTTTCAGCTTGAGATGATTATCAGTCATCTGGCAAGCAGTGATGAACCTGAGAATCCTCAGAATGAGGAACAGCGCCAGGCTTTTGAGCGTTGCCTAAAAATGCTTCCTAAAACTGCCGCATGTCTTGCAAATTCGAATGGTATTTCTTTAGGCGAAGCCTATCATTACGATTATGTTCGGCCGGGTTTAGGGCTTTATGGTTACGCCAATCCCTATCCCGAGGTCGATCAACTGAAACCTTGCTTATCCGTTTATGCGCGTATTATTCAAGTTCAGGAAGTCCATCCAGGACAAAGCGTTGGCTATAATGCTACCTATAAATGTACGACACCCAAGCGCTTAGCAACCTTGGGAATTGGGTATGCTGATGGTATTATGCGGGAATTATCAAATAAAGGACATGTTTATCTTGGGGGCTTTGTAGCTCCTATTATTGGGCGCATTTCAATGGATTTTATGATGGTCGATGTGACTGACATTCCTGAATCATTGAGTCATGTTGATGCGTGGGTATCACTTTATCCTACGGCGCAAAATCTTCGTGAAATGGCTTACTTAGCAGGCACAAATCCATATGAGTTGCTAACAGGGCAGGGACAACGGGGCCATCGTATTTATTCTTAGAAAATTTTATGAGTCAAAATATCATGTCTCATATCTGTACTAACTTGTGCTTAAAGCAAGGAACTAGCTTAAATCCTCTGTTCACAAGTAGATATTAATTCACTCATTTTGGCTTTTCTTTCTTCTTGTTTTGAGGCGAAGTTTCTTTCTTCATTTTCTTTATGCGGTCTTTACTGGCTTCTTTGCTGGGACTCTCTAAATCAGCCTCATTTGCCTTTCTCTTTTTTTTGCTCGTTAAGGTGGTTATCCTTGTTTCTTCCTTTTCTGCATGAGTTAAGATTGGTTTAACAATGCTTGCTTCTTCGTCTTCTTTAGAATCATTGACTTTCATTTTTCTTTCAGAATAATCCTTTGTTGGCGAGTTTAAGGATTTATATCTGCGAGCTTGTTTTTTTTGTACAGACAGAAGTATTTCACCAGTTTTTTCTTCAATCTTTACATTTTTTTTAGTCTCTTTTTCTATTTTTAAGGATTGAACAATCTCAGGTGTGAGAATTAATTTTGTTGGCAGCAACTCAAGTGTGAGAGTGCCACTATTTAAAGTAGAATAAATGGCTCGACATGTTGTGTGGAGGCTTCCTTCATAATCATCTTCAGTTTGTTTAGTTCCTCTTCCGACCAAAACATGATGTGCAGGTACTTGAACTAATCTGGGAGATTTTTTAAAGTTTTCATATGATTGGGCGTGAGGATGGCCATATTTTTTGTTATAGCCGTGGCTGATTAACACATATTCTGGGGCAACTAATGTGATCCATTCTTCACTATTACATCCATGTTCTGCAGATCCATGGTGACTTGCGAGCAAAGCAGTTGATTGTAAAAAATCAGAATTTTTATAATTATGTTTAATACGTCTTATTGTGGCTTGAGTGGCATCGCCTGTGAGTAGAACAGAAGACTGACCATGTTCAACTTTTAGCACAATACTCTCTTTATTAGCATCGGCTTCATCATCAGCTAAACGAACGACATCGCCAACTGCACCATTGTGAAGGGGGTTAAGAGACAGTAATGAGATTGTAATTTTTTTATGGAAATCAAAAGCTTTGGCAAGAGATAACTTTTTAAAAGAAGGGGCCCCTGAAAAAGTATGGGGTGCAAACTCTTCTTTTTTTTCTTTTTCAAAAAATTCTTTTAAGGGATCTGATGGGTCTTTAGGTGTTAAAGCTTCATGTTGAATGGCAGGGAAGAAGATTTGAGTCTTCGTCTTTAAACGTAAAGAAAGCCAAGTTTTAAAGACTTGTTGATCATTTTGATTGCTAAAGTACTGGCTGGGGAGGCCGCCAAAAATAAGAAATTCGATTTTATCGTCTTCAGTGAAAAATAATTTCATCAACTTGTTGCAATGATCAGCGTCAGGGTGTGTGATGACAACAGTTTTTACGTGAATTGGTGGAATTCTTTCTGAATCTTCGTCTTCTATTTTATTTTGCGGCTCTTTCTTAAGCATTTGACGCATTTTGGCAATAAATTCGTCTAAGTATGTTTTTTTTAGTTCTGCTATAACCTTTTTATCTTCTTGAGTTTCATCCCAATTGGAAGATTTTTTAACACTTTCAGGAGCAGGGAGAGGGGCCTTTTTTGGGGGAGGCGTTGAAGGAGGCGTTGAAGGTGGTGTTTTAGGCTGCTTTTCAGGAGCAACACTTTCTTGAGGAGGACTCAAAGATTGTGTTTGAAATTGTCTATAGGCAGCCTCGTTTGCAAACGATGTTGAACCAATATCCACGAGCATAAATTCTGAACTCGTTGCATTTTTATTCCTAATTTCTAAGCTTACGCAATTTCCTTGCCCAACTGCATGCACTCTAAGTGTAACTTTAGGATCTAGCTCACTATCACTCGCGCTTACAAAATTAAAAGTTATTAAAAATCTGAAAGAGACAGCAAGAAAATAAAAAAGGCGGAATCTCAACTCAAGCCTCCTCAAAAGAGAGTAGATGTTACGTCTACCTCTCTATAGGGGGTTTGCTTTTAAATTTCAACCCTTAGTCAAAATTTTTTTTTAATAACTTCGCTTAGACTTTTTAGCGACCCAGGAATAACGTGGCTTTGAATGTCTGAAATTCATTGCCATAAGTTTTGACATATTTTAAGAAGACTTCCTCATCAAAATAAATTTGTGCATGGCGATAGGCATAAGCTGATCCTATTTTTATGCCCTCTTGAATGGCATCCTCAAGCTTAGAGAAGTAAGCCTGCTTCTTATCGATGTTTCCCTGAGCCTTAGCGATGTCATATTTTTCTTTCCAAAGGTCAATGAGGCACTCCCATCCTTTAGGATCTTTAGCTTCTCCAGCCTTTTTAAAGAAATCTACAGCTTCTTTTATTAACTGGTCAGTTTTGCCTTGAGAAGAGCCTGCGAGAGAATTTTTTAACCTTCCTGCTGCGATATACCCTGCTGTCAATCCATGCTCTTCGGCTGCTTGTCTAAAGAAAGATAAAGCTTGTTCATCTTCTCCTTTTTGATTGCAGAAGAGATATCCAAGCTTTAAGAATGCAGGCCCATAGTTTTTCTCAGAAGCTTCTTTGAGGATCTTTTCCTTCTGCTGAATACTCTCGCTTAGGTGTGCTGCCTCCAGATAAGCCGAAACATATCCTTGGCCTGCAAGGTCAAGATAAGTATCTACAGTTGGTTTTGCATCCCCATTTTTAAGAGCACGATATTTATTTCTTATATTCTGAGGATGGCGATTAAAAAGATTATACGCAAGTAAGGCTTCTTCATCGTGGCACGAGACAAGACGAGGAAAATTCCCTGAATGGCCTCGGCCTAATAAATAGCAAGCATCAGGATGATCCAAGCACTGTTTTAATTCGTTGATTGCTTCCTTAGAATTATCTTCAAATAAATCTGTTAATGGTGAAGGATCCTCTGCCCAGCGCATTTTGTAGAGCACATCTGCAAGCAAATACTTCCCAAGTGAGTGATTAAATTTAGCACTTATAGCAAATCCCCATATAACATCAAATCGCATTAAAAAATGGTTTTGATAAGGGCAATCATACCATTCAAGGGCTTTAGAAGGGAAAAAAATATGGGCTCCAACGCACTCTTTCCACTTCCATGTATCTTCTATTTTTTGTGCAGGCCAAAAATCACTCTCTAAATGCTTGGCATAAGTTTCCCATACTTGTTCAGAAAGCGATAACTGGGTAAAGGCCGTATAGGCATCAAATAATTTATGACAATCAGCGTTTAAATGTCCTTCTGTTATCATTTCATAGATAGAGCGAATAGAATTAAAACCCTGTTCATGCGTATCTGGAGAGATTGTATTGTTTTGGGGGGGCGAACTTTGAGGCATATAAGGAGATGATAGTGAGTAAATTTGATAGTCCACCTCCATGTCGTCTGAAGCCTTACAAGTTATTTCTCCTGTTCCCCAACCATAGGCTAGAACAATGAAAATCAGCTTTCTCATAATTATTCTCCTTTTGAGGTTTTACGCCCTTCTTTTAAATTTTTATGACAGTTAGCACAAAATAATATAAATTTTAAGTAAAATTTTAGAAAAAATAGACATATTGGACAAAAGAAAATACTGTCTTAGCTACAATGACTTCAAACGGCATAAGAGTTAATTGAATGAGAAGATAGGGTTAAAGTGTAAACGATTGAATTTGTTGGTTCTTAAAGAAACTCACATTTTACCATGAAAAACCATCATCAGAGGAAGTTCTTTGCATGAGAATCTGAGTAGAAAGTGGGATTGTGAAGATATTGAAGTTAAAACAAATTTGTATTCATCGAAATAAGGGAAGGAAGAAGAGATTTTTATTGTAAAAAGGGTAAGCCAGCTTTCAAAACTTTCTTACCCTTTTTTATATAAGATAATTTTACCTTAAGATGTGAAAGTTATTCCCTTCTACCGGATTTTCCACCTTTGTGTCCCATCTCGGCGTAGCCTTCTGGGCCAAGTTGCTCTTTGCGCGCTTCACCACCTTTATGACCAAGATCTACATAGCCTTCGTGGCCTAGCTGTTGCTTCCGGGTTTCACCACCTTTATGCCCCATCTCGGCGTAGCCTTCTGGGCCAAGTTGCTCTTTGCGCGCTTCACCACCTTTATGACCAAGCTCTACATAACCTTCATGGCCTAACTGTTGCTTCCGGGTTTCACCACCTTTGTGACCTCGTTCAGCCATTCCTTCATGGCCAGCCTTTTCCGCACTAGCTTTTCCCCCTTTAGAGGCAATTTCTTGCACCTTTTCATGAGGCATAGAAGCAAAACCTCTGTTTTCAGTGCCTGACTTATGCTCTTTACCTGAGGATGAAGAGCGTCCTTGAAATTTCTTGTCTTGTGCCATCGTTAATCTCCTTTGATTCACTGGGGGTTATGACGTCGGTACCAACCGCAAAGAACATACTAGTGATGAGATATAAATTACTATGCATGTTCCCATGTTGTTATGTACGGCGCCTTTGCAAAATTATTTAAGTCATTGCAGGTTGCATTAATGAACTCAAATTATTTTGCTTTTTTGATCAAATTATCTCATGGTTTTTCATGCGCGTTAATTTGATCAAAAACCTAAACTCAAAGATTAATAAGCTATTTAAAACTTATGATTTGAGTTGGGAGATTACCAGTTGAAAAAAGATTGACTTTGTTTCCAAAAGTTTAGCGTAAACACTCTAAGACATGTATTAAAAGGACATAAAAACTTTAGGGGTGTTCAGGTTTTTGATGTGTCCACCAAGCCTCATGAAGATCATGAAAGTGACACATAATCTTTTCCACATGCAAGCAAATCTCGCATTGATCTGAGAACAAAAGGTGGATTTCGCCTTCTTTGTCTCCATGAATTGTCAATAAGTTTAAAGTTTTTGTTGGATCCTTGATATTGATCCCTTTGTGACGAACATGGTGAACATGAGCGAAGTGAAGGCCCGCGTGTACGCGGGAATAAAGGGGTGTTCCAGTATGAAGTTGAGGACGTACTTCCCAACAAAAACGGTTGGCAAGAATACTGAAATGCTTGCCCTCTTTATTATAGTAAAAAGCTGTCATAGGAATGAGACTATCTTGCAGATAAGTCCCCATAACTTTGAGGTCTTGTTGATCCTCAGCCCGTAGCTTTAAGGGGGTGTGTTGTTGTTGAAATGTCATGTACTGAGCCCTCCCTGACTCGTTCAATAATCGCTCCACAAGCACCAAGCTTATTTTCTATTTCTTCATACCCGCGGTCAAGGTGATAAACACGACTCACCATTGTTTCTTCAGAAGAAGTTAATGCTGCGAGGACCAAAGAAACAGATGCTCTAAGGTCAGTTGCCATCACGGGCGCACCTTTTAAGCTATTAGCGCCTTTGATGATAGCAGTATTTCCCTTAATTGTGATATCAGCCCCCATGCGAGCAAGCTCGGGGACATGCATAAAACGATTTTCCCAAATTGTTTCTGTAATTGAAGAAGTACCTTCGGCAACACATGCTAAAGCCATGATTTGCGCTTGTACATCAGTTGCAAAGCCTGGATAAGGATCGGTGGTAATTTCAATGGCTTTTAGTCGATGAGAAGGACCTTTGGCGATAAATCCTTGAGAAGTTTTTGTGAAAGTCATTCCCATCATTTCAAGGGCCTGAGATACGGTTGGCATGAGGTCTAAATCTGTTCCTAATAACTCGATTTCGCCCCCTGTAATACCTGCAGCCATAGCATATGTGCTCGTCTCAATACGGTCCGGTAAAACAGAATAGGTTGTGCCATGAAGACTTGAGACACCTTTTATTATTAAAGTAGGGGTACCAATGCCTTCGATTTGGGCGCCCATGGTTTGTAGGCAATGAGCAAGATCCGTCACTTCAGGTTCGACAGCACAGTTTAATAAGCGTGTTGTGCCTTGCGCTAAGACGGCTGCCATCAAGATGTTTTCAGTACCCGTCACAGTTACCACTGGGAAGGCAAATTCAGCCCCTCTCAGACCATTTGGAGCTTTTGCAATGACATACCCATCTTCAAGGGAAATCTCAGCTCCTAAAGCTTCAACACCTTTTAGGTGAATATCAACCGGACGGCTTCCAATGGCGCAACCGCCAGGAAGTGAAACTTTAGCATAACCGGTTCTCGCCAAAAGAGGGCCTAAAACAAGGAAAGAGGCGCGCATTTTGCGCACAAGATCATAAGGAGCTTCTGGAAGGATTGGTCCTTGGGCATGGAAAGTTGCCTGGTGTTCGCCCACGGCCTGACCTTCATATGTGGTCTTGACACCAAGATGGCTCAACACACTGCCAAGCGTAAAGACATCTGCAAGACGTGGTAAATTTTTTAAAATCACGGGTTCTTTGGTTAACAGGCTTGTGCACATTAAAGGAAGAGCTGCATTTTTGGCGCCCGAGATACGAATTTTTCCAGAAAGCGACTGACCGCCTATAATTTTAATCTTATCCATTTGCTTTTAACACCTGTGGTAAAGTTACTCCGCGTTGTCCCATATATTTCCCTGATCGATCCCTGTAAGATATCTCGCAGGCTTGATCGCCTTTAAGGAAAAGAAATTGGCATGCTCCTTCATTCGCATAAATTTTAGCGGGAAGGGGGGTTGTATTTGAAAATTCTAAAGTGACGTGGCCTTCCCATTCAGGCTCTAAAGGTGTCACATTGACGATAATTCCACAACGCGCATATGTGGATTTTCCAAGACAAATGACCAAAACATCGCGCGGGATTCGAAAATATTCAACGGTGCGAGCAAGTGCGAAGCTGTTGGGAGGAATGATGCAAACATCTGTT
The DNA here is from genome assembly GCA_001898705.1 of Caedibacter sp. 38-128. Classification (GTDB taxonomy): domain Bacteria; phylum Pseudomonadota; class Alphaproteobacteria; order Caedimonadales; family Caedimonadaceae; genus Paracaedimonas. Next base: position 74,252 of record MKUU01000011.1, on the reverse strand, counting down.
ACCCGATCTACAAAACCATTGTGATCAAAGTTTTTAGGGTCGACAACGGCGCTGTCAACATTGGTGAAGATTTTAAATTCATTTGCCACGCGCGCATCATACCCGAAAGAAGATAAACCATAGGAAATAAGGCCTTGACTTTGCTGACGCTCAACGAAGGGCTCAATCATGTTTTGATTGAGTGCAGCGTCGCGGATCCACTGGTCTGATAAAATGGGCATATGGCTCTCTGGTTACTTTGTCAATATTCTTGCATGGTAATAGAAGTTCGTCAAAAAGTGGAGAAAAATCTGCAAAAGCATAAAGATTTTTGTGAAGAACGTATTTGAAGATGAAAAAATTGGAGATAAAGGGTTTTACACCAATAAAGATATCAAGAGAAAAGGCTTTTTCTTATATAAAGTAAAAGGTATATTGCTGTAAGACGACCCAGATTTCATATTGACTGTATGGTATCAATATGATCTCTTGTTTTTAGTTTGATCAGAAATGGCACAGGAGTAAAATAATGAATTTTCAAGCTAAAAGATTCTTTTTAATGTCTTTTCTCAGTCTCTTGGTTCATACCAACAGTTTGCAAGCAACCAATTCCTGTACGGAAACACTTATAGAAACTGAAATACAGCGCCCTACAATGTCATGGAAACAAGTTGCTTCAATTCCAGCGCACTTTATAACTTCCCTTTTTGAGCCATTTACCGATCAAGATGCACAAACTTTTTATAACAACCAATTGCAACAAATTAAATCCAATCCCAGTGGATATATGATTGATACAATATTTGCTGTTGGGCGTGCTGTTAAAGATCATCCTTTAGATGCAGTATCTTTCCTTGCAGGTGCAGTAGTGGGACACACTAATCTAGGAGAGGTCCCGGCTATTAGTAATCTTAATAAGGCTATTACAATAGCAAAGTTTACTAAAGAAGGGACACGCGCTGTCCTTGCCCTTCAACTCACTTCTGGAGATACCCTGGTTAAAAAAGGTATGCAAATTGCCGTAATAGGCACGACACTTTATTTTATTTCATCCGTGCCTGGCGCTGATGCAGTCGAATTTAAGAGCTTATTAGACGCTAAAAAACACTACAGTGGTAAAACTTGCGAAAATCAGCCATGGGGTAAGCTCATGACGCCAGCTTCAGAGTGCTTGCATGCGGGAAAAGGATTGCAAGAATGCCGCGCTTTGATCACAGATCAAACGACAAGCGATCTCTATGTTTTTACAAGACATCCCTCCACGCAAGGTATTGATCCTGTTTCTATTACCAAACTACATGATGGTAAAACCTGTTTTTATACAGCTTTAGAAGCGAACGCGCCTGTCACAGAAACATGTTTTGATGATCTGACTAATCTGGACTCTCGCACGGTTTCAGTTGTTCCTGAGATGAAATTAACTAAAGCACACGAAGGTCTTAATCCTGGCCAAAGTGTTCGTCACATTGGTTTGCACCTTAAAAAACCAACGTATTCTAGTAAAAGTTGTGGAACCTTTCATGAGCACAAAGCTGATTATGAGCTTGGGGAGGAACCCTCTTGCTTGCTGACAGCGATTCATTCTCAGGGAGATGTTTCTCAAATGTGTTTTGATCCAAACCACCCTGAATCATTGACTTTAAAAAAGGCTGAGGGAGTTGAGTTACAATTCCAAGATGATGGAAAGCCTGTATCCGTTGTATTTAAAAATGCTAAAAAGCATGGTTTAAATGTTGATCCTGATCAAAAAGTTGAGGCAGAGGTCTGTCCAGACAAGCCTCAGTCTATCTCACTTTGGGATGCTTTTAGCTGGTGGTGGAATCAAAAAACCCCATGTGATAGCACCCCACAAAAACAGGAACTGTAAGCATAGTGTAAGCTCTAGGCCAAGACGAGGATCGTTTTAAAGGGTAATCTTTTGTCTCTATCACTAAGGCTTTAAATACTTGGTTATCTCCCCACAGTGCGTAACTCATACAGCTCTGCTGGGGAGCTACACTTTTCCATTAAAATAATTGATTTTAACTGTTGCATTCTTCCTATTTTGTTGAATTTTCTTGAATTTTGTATCGTGATATGGTAGCCTAATAGTAGATGGTCAGAGATGTTTATCTCTTGCTGATGACTCGCGATAAGTCAGTAATTCTTTCCCTTCAGTCTCTAACGCCATCCAATAAAAATAATAATAAAGAGAGTCAAAACTCAATTTATTAGAGAAACCAATCTTTTAACGTTCTTTTTGAGCGAATGTCCTCTCTTTGTCTGATGAAAAGGCTGAGGAAAAGCACGGGAAAGGAAGGAAATTTGGTGAAGGATAGGAAGGATTGAAAGGTTTTGATTTGTCATTCTCAGCCTCTCTTTTGTCATCTACAGTCTTGTTATGTCATCCCCGTGCAAGCGGGGATCAGAGAAGGCTGAAGGGCAAAGATTGGTAACAGGAGAGGTCTTTCTGTTGCTTGCGATCCTAGGCACAAGGCCTAGGATGACGAAATTGGGGACGGAAGTGCTGGTGCAAGGATGAAATGATTTGGAACTCATTGGTGAGGTCTAAACAGAAATGAAAATGAATAAAGAAAGGAAGAAACATATTTGAGAACAAAAATTAAAAACGGATGAGCTGCAAGCGTACCCACCACACGGTCATCCTCGGTCTTGTACCGAGGATCTCAGGAAACCAAGAGATGTGGATAGGCGCCAGAAGGTCCTAAGCGTACGTGACAGACACGGGCTAGAGAAGGAGAGGAAAGTATGAGTAACAAAAAAAATAAAAAGAGGCAGCAATGGCAAAGAAATGAAAAGAAAAAAGAGAGTAAAAATATGGTTATGTGCAGGACAGGCAAGGGCAGTGAAGTAAAAATCGCCCAGATAATTAATTTTTAACACAATTATGGTTAAATAACAGGAGGAGAAAAAATGGTGAGAAAAATAGAACAAAAAACAAGTGAGCTTTTATTGAATGAGGTTAATCTCAACCTTAATAACACTTTAAGAATGAACCAAAAACCAAGCTGGCTTTTTGAAAGAAGCCAAGGTAAAGATAAATATAAAACGATTCAAATAAGGTCACAAGAATGAAGAGAAAGCAACTGAATCAGCGTGTCGAAACAATTGCAGAACTTGTTCAAAGCAAAGTAAGTGATCCTGTGAAGCAGCCGATCAAAAGCTTCACACAACAATTTTTTGCAACGCTTGCCTCAGACGATATGCGGAAGATCCCTCTTGAAAATCTTGCCGCTGGCGTTTTAGACCTTTGGGAATTCTTTCAAGAGCGCGAAGCTGGAAAGCCAAAAATTCGAATCTATTATTGGCGGCCAGACGCCGCATTGCCTTTGCCCCTGGCTGAACGAATTGTGATCGATATTATCAATGATGATATGTCATTTCTTGTTGATTCTCTTATTCAACTCTTGCAGAAGCATGATCTTAAAGCCAAGCGGATTGTGCATCCTGTCATTAAAGTAAAACGAGATGCCGAAGGAAAGTTAACAGATGTCTTTGAGTTAACTCAAGAAACATCGGAGGCTCAGTATGAATCAGTGATTCATTGTGAAATTGTTGAGTCAATTTATCCTGAGCTTGTTGATCTTTTAGTCGAAGAACTGCAAAGCGTTTTACAGGACGTTCGATATGCGACGTCAGACTGGAAGAAAATGCTTGATAAGGTTTTAGTCGCTCGAGATGATCTCCAAAAGACCTGTCCTCAAACGTATTCCGATCAACAAGAAGAGATCCTAAATTTCCTCAACTGGATTCGTGAAGATCATTACACCTTTCTTGGTTACGCTTATTATGATTTTTCAGAAGCCCATCCCGAAGAGATCAAGAAAGTTCAATGTTCTCATGGGCTTGGAATTATGAAACTTGAGTCGTATCAAAATCTTGCAAAGATTTTTGATGGCGTTGATTTTGAAAATCAAGCGTTTCACTATATTTTAGAATCAACACCTTTACTGATTAATAAGGCGAGTCAAATTTCGCGTGTCCATCGTGGCGTGACAATGGACGTTATTGGCGTTAAGCACTTTTCACCAAGCGGTTCGGTGATTGGAATGCATCTTTTTATGGGACTATTTACCTCAGTTGCATACGATAGCAGTGTTCGCGACATTCCTTTATTACGCCGGAAGCTAGAGCATATCCTAGATTATGCTGGTTTGGTCCCAGCCTGGCATAATGGAAAGTCTTTGATTCATATTCTTGATTCTTTACCACGAGATGACTTCTTTCAGGCGGATGTTGAGCAATTAGCTGAAATTGGGCTTGCTGTATTAAATCTTCAAGAGCGTCAGCGTTTTGCCCTTTTTATTCATCAAGATCAGTTTAATCGCTTTTTATCTTGTCTTGTTTATATCCCGCGTGAGCGCTTTGATTCGGAATTATGTGACCTGATTGGTGAGACACTTGCGAAGAACTTAAAGGGCGTTTTGTCGGTTTATAAAGCTCAATTTGGCTCTTTTGCGCTTGCACGTGTGCATTATACCATTAATATTCCAGGGGGTATTAAAGAGGATTATAAGACCGAAGTTCTTGAAGAGAAAATTGTTAAAGTGGCTCGTTCTTGGAAGGATGATTTGCGCTTAACGCTTGTCTCGGCTTTCAACGATTATGAAGGTCAAAAAGTCTTTCAACGTTATTGCCAAGCCTTTACAAAAGGGTATCAAGAACGTTTTTATGGGGCTGACGTTAAGGCTGATATTGAGCAAATAGAATTAGCTTGTCAATCTAATACACCTAAAGCGCGTCTTTATACGGTTGAGGGAGCTTCAAACGATTGCTTGCATTTGAAGATTTTTAATCCAGGTGATCCTGTTGCTCTTTCAGATATTCTTCCTGTTCTTGAAAATCTTGATCTTCGCGTGATTAAAGAAATCCCTTTTGTGGTTTCACCTCAAGGCGTTTCTGCCCCCCTGTGGATTCAAGATTTTGAGATGATCACGCGCGATAATTACGCTGTTGATGCGACGGAAATTCAAACGAATTTTTTTAGTGCTTTGAAGGCGATAAAAGAAGGAACAATTGAGGATGACGGTGTTAATCGACTCATTTTAAGAGCGAACATAACGCCACGCGAAGGCTTAATCCTAAGGGTTTTAAGCAAATATTTACGGCAGCTACAGTTTTCATTCAGTCGAGAATATATCGAGCAAACACTCTTGAAATATTCTGACATTACAAAGCAGCTTGTAACATTTTTTGGCAGTAAATTTGATCCAGAAATTGCGCTTGATGACCAACTTTTGAAACAAGAAATCTTAAAGAAGATTAATAAAATTCAAAATCCTGATGAAGATAAGATTTTAAGAAGATTTTTTAATCTCATACAGGCAGCATTACGAACAAACTTTTATCAAAAAGATGCGCAAGGCAATTTTAAAACGTATACGTCTATTAAGTTTGATTGTCATCAAATTGACGAGCTGCCTCTGCCTAAGCCAAAATTTGAGATCTTTGTTTATTCTCCTCGTTTTGAGGCCATTCATCTCAGGGGCGGAAAAGTTGCGCGAGGGGGCATCCGTTGGTCAGATCGCCTTGAAGATTATCGAACAGAAATTTTAGGGCTCCTTAAGGCTCAGATGGTTAAAAATACTGTTATTGTACCCGTTGGCTCAAAAGGGGGATTTGTTCTGAAAGCAATCCCACAGAATGCAAGTCGTGAAGAAGTCCTCAATGAAGCCATAACTTGTTATAAAACAATGATCCAAGGGTTATTGGACATTACAGATAATTTTAAAGATGAAAAAGTGATTCCTCCTCAAAGTGTTGTGCGATGGGACGAAGATGATCCTTATCTTGTTGTTGCTGCTGATAAAGGAACGGCGACATTTTCAGATTATGCCAATGAAGTTTCGAAAGCCTATGATTTTTGGTTGGATGATGCGTTTGCGTCAGGTGGATCCAGTGGTTATGATCATAAGAAAATTGGAATCACGGCCCGAGGTGCTTGGGAATCCGTTAAACGTCATTTCTATGAGCTTGACGTTTTTATCGAAAAAACACCCTTTACGGTTGTCGGTGTGGGGGATATGTCAGGGGATGTTTTTGGGAATGGAATGCTTCAATTTGAGACGATCAACCTTGTAGCAGCCTTTAATCATCAGCATATTTTTATTGATCCAACGCCGGATGTTCAAGTGAGTTATAGTGAACGCAAACGCCTTTTTAAGCTGCCACGTTCAACATGGCAAGACTACGATTCTGCCTTTATTTCAAAGGGAGGTGGTGTGTTTGAGCGGACAGCGAAAACAATTCCTGTCTCACCCGAGATGCAACAGCTTTTTAATTTGAATGTGACAGAGATAACACCAGCTGAACTTATTAAAGCTATTCTAAAATTGAATGTAGACCTTTTATGGTTTGGTGGCATTGGGACTTTTATCAAGTCATCCAAAGAAAGTCATCAAGACGTTGGCGATCGTGCAAATGATGCTTTACGGATCAATGCGAAGGATCTTCGTTGTAAAGTCATTGGTGAGGGGGCTAACTTGGGCGTTACCCAGCTAGGTCGTATTGAATTTGCAGCCTTGGGCGGGCGTATTAATACGGATGCCATTGATAATTCTGGTGGGGTGAATTGCTCAGATCACGAAGTTAATATTAAAATTCTTCTCAATCGACTTGTTCTTGCTGGGAAATTAAGCCTGGAAGCACGTAATAAGCTTCTGGAATCCATGACAGATGAGGTTGCCAAGCTTGTTTTACGGGACAACTATAAACAGGCACAAGCCATCAGTTTGCTTGAGGCTCAAGGGCCAAATCTTCTGGATGGACAGATTCGAATTATGAGAACGCTTGAGGCTAAAGGTATTCTTAATCGAGGGCTTGAGTATCTACCAGATGATGCCACAATGCTTGAGCATCAGACATTACAAAAAGGGCTTACAAAACCTGAGATTGCGATTCTGTTAGCTTATAGCAAGATTGATTTTTATCAGGAAATTCTCAAATCTTCTTTGCTAGATGATTTCGTTTTTGAAGAAGATCTTTTGAATTATTTCCCAGAGAGCATGCGCAAGAATTATCGTGCTGAAATTTTAGCCCACCCGCTTAGACGCGAAATTGTGGCCACAAAGATTACGAATGAAATCGTTAACCGCATCAGTGCTAGCTTCATTTATGAGACCACGACAAAATTAAATTGTCGTCTTGAAGATGTTTACCGAGCTTATCTTATTATTCGAAATGTCTTTGATCTTCGTGCATTATGGCGGCAATTGGAGAGTCTGGATAAGTTGATCCATCCAACGACACTTTTAAAGGTTATGATTGATATTCTGCACATGGTACGGCGGACGATTAAGTGGCTGATTCGTAATTATAAAATGGCGGATAGTATTACGGCATCAACACATCTTTTTAAACTTGGAACGAGCGCGTTTTTGGCGGATCTCAATCATTTCTTAGATGAACAGAGCCAACATAATCTTCAGCAACAAATTATAGTTTATGAGAATTTAGGACTTCCTCAAAAACTTGCGTTTGAGATTTCACACCTTCAAGTGGCCACATCTTCACCAGATATCATCTTAATTGCTTCGCAAACAGGATATAGCATTGCGCAGATTGCCACATTTTATTTTCTTGTCGGGGCGCGGCTTGGTATCACTCGGTTACGGCAAGCAATCGAAAAGATCAAATCAAATACGTCGTGGCATCGTTTGGCAATTCTAGGAATTCAAGAAGATTTATTTAATATCCAAAATGAAGTGGTGCTTCAGGTCTTAAGTTTTGATGACAAGAGTCCACAAAACGCTCACCTCAAAACAGCAGCATTGATGGAATTTTGGACGATTGCTTCACAAGATAAAATAGCATCTCTTGATGCTTTGCTTCAGGAAGCTTTTTTGCAAAATTCCTTGGATCTCGCCAATCTCACAGTGATCACACGAGAATTAAGGAACCTAACGACAGAATTGGGGTTGAAGGGCTGAACTTAATATATGCTCAATGATTGAATTTAAGCATAAGAATGGATGGTTGTAGCTAGTAGAGGGGCCATCGAAAGCTTACGAAGCTTGACACATTGTTTTTCTGAAAGGGGTAAGAAAATACTATCGGTACACACAACTTCTTGAAGCGGGGAGAGGGTAATTTTCTCAAGGGTAGAGCCGGAAAGAATGGCATGTGTGCAATAGGCTCTCACTGACGTTGCCCCTTTTTGCATAAGCAGCTCAGCAGCCTTACAAAGTGTCTCACCAGTATCAACGATATCATCAATGATGATGCAATTTTGATCAATAACGGAGGTCTCGAGTTTCATAGTACATGTTCCCGTGATTTCATCTCGATCCTTAAATAAGGTAATGGCTTTTACATTTAAAGAGTGAGCGAGCATTTGTGCTCTTTCATGTCCACCGGCATCAGGTGAGACGATGAGAAGATTTTCTAAAGAATGGGAAGCAAGAATATCTTCACGAAAGACAGGGGCCATCGAAAGATTATCAATGGGAATCGTGAAATATTTTTTGATGTGAGGTGCATGGAGATCAACAGTTATAATTCTATTGACATCCGTGGCTTGAAGAAGGTGGGCGGTTAATTCCGCCGCAATTGATGATTGGGGGATTATAAGCCTGTCTTGGCGGGCATAACCATAATAAGGAATGACCACGGTGATGGATCGAGGAGAGCCTTGTTTTATCGCATTAAGTGTGATCAATAATTCCATGAAGTTGTCATTGACAGGAAAAGATGTCGACTGAATGAGGAAAATATCCTCGCCTTTTAAATCATCAACAATTTCAACAAAGATTTCTTTATCAGGAAATGTTTTTAAAGATGCCCTTACTAAAGGAACACTAAGAAAAGAGGCAATCTTTTCAGCGAGAGGCTTGTTACTATTGCCGCTAAGAATTTTCATAAAACCAGCCTCACTCATCACTCAATTTTGTAATCTTAATTTAAAGAGTGATACCCTGATAGTTTCTTTTCTAAAATGTTTATTTTCGTAGGATCTTTCGTAATTTTTGCGAGTTGATGAAGATATTCTTCTGTCGCGCCCCAAAGATGTGCTTTATGAGCTGCTTCCGCTAAAGCCACTAAAGAAACTTCATGGTCTTGATTTTGGGCAGTTAATTTTTGGATTTCTTCGTAAGCTTTAAGAGGTGTTTCTGGTTTTGTCACTTGTAGATATAACTGAAGAAGATCCTCATCCGGCAATAGCTTCCAAAGGCGTTTGATCAAGAATTGAGCTCTCCATCGATGTTTTAATTTTACATGAAGTTCGGCTAAAATTTTGCCTTCTTCTGTTCCAGGATGAATTCTATAGGCTTTTCTCGCACGTGAAAGGGCTTCTTTATGAGATTGTTGACCTTCTAAAGATTTGGCCCAACCTGCGAGCAATGCGCCTTTTTTCTCTCTTAAAAGTTCTTCTTCAAAGTAACCAATTTTTTTGAGTTGCTCTAAAGCTTGTTCTGCCTTTTTATAGTCACCTAACATTTGAGCTTGTTCATGGATTGTTTTAAGAGCCCAGGGCGAATTCGGGAAATATTGGAGAGCTTTTTCTGCATAAGCCTGAGCTTGAGCTTGGTGATCATTTTTTAAACTAAGACGGGCGAGCCCTTGCCATCCTAGATATTCAACGCCTTTAAAAGTCGTCATGATTTTAAAAATAGTTTTTGCTTGCTCATCATCATTTAAAGCCATCAAAGCCATTGCTTCAAAGTATTCTCCAAGTCCTGCAATGGAGCTATGTTTTTGGATAAATGTGGCCTTTTCAAGGGCAATTTTAGGAAGGCCACGTTCTAGAGCCATGAAGACATTAAGGATTACTTCAGGGATCTTTTTGCGATGCCGTGCCTGGTTGTATTTTCGCCAATTGAGGATGAAATGTAAAATCTGAGCTAGAATTTTAAGGATGAAGAGAGAGATAACAAGCAGTAAAAATAGAATCCCAAATGTTGTTTCAAGTTGGTAATCTCGCCAGCTAATGGTGACGAAGCCGGCCTGCCAATGCAAATACAGCATAAGCGTTCCTAAAAATAAACTTGCAAATAAGAAGGAAAAAATTTTTTTCATGACTTATCCTCAATAGAGAGCGATTTTTGGAACATTGTTGCTTTTTCAAGCCACTGATAAAGAGATGAGGTAGGATCGCCTGCTAATGGCTGAAGAAGTTCTATTGCTTGTAAAAGATTTCCTTGTTTAAGCAATTCATATGCCTTGTTGTATGTTTGATGATGAGGCGTTTCTTTAACCTGAATGTAACGTGTAAGCCACTTAAACAATCTTCCTTCTTCCAAAAAAGGTATGGAAAGTGGTGAAGAAGTTTCATTTTCCATTAAAGATTTAAATTCACTTATTAGCTTTTGATAGGACGTATCTATTTCTTGTTTCGTTGATTCATTTTTGGGAAAAGAAAGTGTTTCTAACTGACTGTTAAGATTGATAAAATACGTTTCGTACAGTTTTATTTTTTCTTCTGCAAGGATTATTCTTTCTTCTAATTTACGAAGATCAGTTGAAAGAGTATTGACGATTTGAGCAGGATTTAAGTGACGAATGACAAGAAAAACACCAAAGAGAACAAGGCCCAAAATAATAACGTTTGCTATAATTGCTTTTTTTAAGAAAATAGAGCCAGCATCTTCGGGTTCTAATTCTGGTGAGGTCTTTGTTTCTTGAGTTTGTTCATTCACAGGATGCCCCCCTTCTTTAAATCTCTTAGTATTTTAATGATCTTCTGTCGGTTTGGGGATGTTGCTGTATAAAGTTTCTGCCATTGTATTTTCGACACAATATTCGCAATTTCTGCACTTAAGCAAACCCCATAAAGAAACTGACATAAATCTTTATTCTTCTCGATCAGCTTAGCAAATATTTGCGCACTGCGGGGAGAAAAAAGTGTCACCACTGAAATTGTTTTATTTTTTAAAAGTTGCTGAGTTTGAAGGCTGAGAGAGGTACACTCAATCGTGTTATAAGCAATAATTCGTCTTGCAGCGAACCTTCGTTCAATGAGATGCAAAATAAGATCTGTATGGACTCGATCACCTGTAAGGTAAGCAATTTCCTTTTTTGTATGGTCGCAGACCTTTTCTATAAGAGGTAAAAGCGAGAGAGCCGTTCCATTTCCCTGAATAATGTCTTTGAAACGGAGCGAAGAAGCGATCTTCGCCGATTCTTCTCCGACAACAAATAAAGGAAGTGATCTTTCTTGGCTTTGAGCTGCAAAACATCGGATGCCATTGAGGCTTGTAATAATGAGTGCTTGCGCCTGCCTTAGGTCATATTGAAAAGGCTTTGGGTCAATTTCAATCAAAGAGTTGATGTGACTTTCAATGCCGTAATCTCGTAGATCCTTAGCAAGTTCTTCGGAATCATATTGAGGACGTGTAAGTAGAACCTTCATTTCATTAAATTAAGCTCATAATAATATTTGTAAATAGGCTTTACTGAGATTAAGAATACATAAAGTAACCACTATTTCTAATCTACCTAAGGATAAAGAGCTTGCTCTTAAAGGACTACAAAAAAATTTTGGTCATTAAACATGGCGCTCTTGGCGATCTGATAAATGCCATGGGGGCGTTTGCGGCTATCCGGCAGAATCATCCTCAAGCCCATATTATCCTTTTGACGAGCCCTGCTTATATCGATTTAATGATTGAAACAGGTTATTTTGATGAAATCGTAGGAGACGCACGAGCCAGAAATCCTTTGATAACGTGGAAGTTACGTTCTCGTCTTTTAAAAATGAATGTCGAGCGAGTATATGATTTACAAAATTCAGATAGGACCGCTCTTTATTTTAAGTTGTTGGGGCCAGGAAAGCGGCCAGAATGGTCTGGAATTGCACCTGGATGTTCACATTCCCAACAGCGTAAAGATCGAAAGCAGCTTCATGCTTTTGTGCGATTTGCAGATCAATTGAAAATAGCGGGACTTGATCTTGAAGGAAAAGATGAACTTTTTCCGGATCTATCATGGTTAAAACGGGATGTAAGTTACCTTAATCTTCCTAAAAAAACAGTGCTTTTAGTGCCTGGCAGTTCATTGAAAGGGGCTTATAAAAGATGGCCTGCAGAAAAGTATGCTGAACTTGCATTATGGCTTAAAAAAGAAGGATTTAACCCTGTTTTGTTAGGTGGTCCTGATGACATTGATGTGGTCAACCGTATCATTGAAATTTTTCCAAATATCCAAAATTTAAGCCAAAAAATTAATTTCTTTGAGATAGGGGCATTGGCTTCTAAGTCAATTGCAATTATTGGAAATGATACTGGTCCCATTCATTTAGCTTCTGCAATGAAATGTCCAACCTTAGTTTTGTGGTCGAATTTCTCTGATCCTGGGGTTTATGCGCCTCGAGGGGCCCATGTGAAGGTCTTATATTCGCCAAATTTATCTGATTTAAGTCTTGAAAAAGTTCAGGAAGCGACAGCAGAAATTTTAAATATTTAGAGAGGGGTATACAAATTATCGGTGACGATTTTGATACATGATAACTTTAAAACCGCATGTCGTGAGTAATCGTAAAGTTCCAAAAAGACTCAAGTCGAGCGAGTAAGGATTTAAGATTTTTTAAATCTTGCTCAGCGATGCCATTATGTTTCATATTTTTGGTGTGTTCAGAAAGAATTTGGTCAAATCTTTGATATAGCTTTAACCCTTTTTCGGAAAGCTGAATGTGGCTTGAACGACGGTCATGAGCGGATTGTTCTTGGATTAAATAGCCTGTTTCAACCATTTTCTTAAGATTGTAAGTTACATTGGAACCAAGATAATATCCTCGATTAGAGATTTCACCCACGGTCAGATGACTTTCGCCGATATTATAGAGGATAAAGCATTGTACGTTGTTGATATCTTTTATTTTTAAACGATCTAGCTCAATTCGGGTGACTTCAAGAAAAAGGCGATGAAGGCGCTCAATCACCATAATTGAATCAAAATAGATATCTTTCATTAGCTTAACCCTAACTTATCTCATGTTAATTTTAGAATAAGAGAAGATGAGTTAAATTTTAATTAATGTAATGCTTTTTCTTAATATAAATTCTAGATAAATTTTATGCTTAACTTTTTAAAAAGCAAAGATTTAGCTATTTTGAGCACGAAAACTTAGGTTTTTGGAGCAGAATTGCTAAAATCCCTGCAATCCCCAAGATATAACAATAATAAACATGAGGAATAATTGCCAACGGAGAGAGCCCCGCAATTGAACCCGCGAGTAAGATTTGGGCACTGTAGGGTAAAATTCCTTGAAATACACATGAAAAGAGGTCAACAAGCGTTGCTGTTCGAGCAGAGCTAATGGAATATTTTCTTGCGAGCTCGCGCGTTGCCTCTCCTGTAAGAATAATTGCAACCGTGTTATTCGCGGTGCAGATGTCACATGCACTCACAATTAAGGCAATAGCTGCCTCAGCAACGGTTTTTGCCCTTTGCTTAGAAAATTTATGCACAAGATGGCTTGCTATATTGATTAAAAAGCGCAAACCTCCTTGAGTTTTTGTGAGATGACTTAAGCCTCCAATAAGCAAGGATAAGATAAGGATTTCTTGCATGCTACCGTACCCTTGGTAGATATTTTTAGCATAGGTAACAAGGTTATAATTGGCAGTATAGCTAAGCCCAATAAGACCAGCTGATAGAATTCCAAGTGTGAGTACGAGAAATACATTAACACCTGAAATCGCAAGAGCTAAAACGAAAAAATACGGTGTGCTTACAATCCATTGAGTCTCAGTTATCTTTACGTAAGATTGACATGGATTATTAAAGCCATAAGCGATCAGGATGATCAGCGTTATAAGCATAGCAGGTAATGCGATTAAACTATTGATTTTGAATTTTTCCTTAAGAGTCCCTCCTTGAGTTTGAACGGCTGCAATGGTCGTATCTGAGATTAAGGAAAGATTATCACCAAACATTGCGCCACTAACAACCGTTCCCATTGTAAGAGAGATTGAAAGGCCGGTGGCTTGGGCAATTGCAAATGCAATAGGGGCCATTGCCGCAATAGTGCCCATCGACGTTCCCATAGCCGTTGCAATAAAGGCGCTCAGAATAAAAATCCCAGGAAGCGTTGCTTGCATTGGCAGAAAAGAAAGGGTTAAATTAACTGTTGCTTCAACGCCGCCAATACCCTTTAAAACTTCTGTGTAAGCCCCAGCTAATAGATAAATCAGACACATTGTAATAATACTTGTGTCCCGAACTCCTTCGATAAAATTGCCGAGTTTTATTATAAAATCCCCGTGACCAAAACCAATTGCGAGGATAATTGCAGGTAGAATCGCAACGGTTGCTGAAACTTGATAAAAAGCAAAAGGAGTTCCTTGAAGACTAAAGTAAACGCCACTGCCTATAAAAAGGATGAGAAATAGGAAAATTGGAAAGAGGGCATAACCACCCGAAAGTTTAAATTTGTGAATAAAGGTATTTCTCATCTTTAACGTTCTATCATCATAAGGATATTATATGTCATTGTATCCGTTTGAATGTAAATAACTTTTTTAAATCCCGCTTTTTCATAGCATTTAATTGCGCGCTTATTTGTATGATCGGGATCAACCATAATTTTATTAAATTTTTTAAAAGCGATATCTTGTAAAAATTGCTGGCTCAAAAGGACACCATACCCTTTTGCAAGAAATTTTGGATCACCAATAAAAAGATCAATTGAACCTAGCATTGCTTCGGATGCTACGTACTTTTTAAGATCATATCCGTCTCGAGGAAAGTCAAATGCATTGTAAAGTTGGATATAACCAAAAGGAATTTCGGCGTTGTAAGCAATCATCGCTTGAATTGTTTTTTTCACGCCATCAACCAGTTTATATCCTTGCGTATAGGAAGTGTATTTTTGGGTAATCGCAGTTAGGGTTGATTCTTTTTGAGAGCCATACCATTGTTTTACATGGGGTTCGTTTAGCCATCTTTTTAACAATGGAAAATGTTTTATTTCTAAAGGCTTGAAATGAATTAAGTCCACAATGAAATCCAATTATTTTCAGCAATCCAATAGGCAAATGCGGATAAGATAAAGGCAATCAGAGTTGTGATGAGGGACTTCATACCTAAACCATGAGAGGCAGGTGCTCCTCTGTCATGCCCTTTAGGTGGATTATTTTCTTTTTTAAGACCTAAGGGAAGAAGCGAGAAGAAAATTAACCACCAGAAGAGCGTGAAAACAATAATAAGGGAAATGAAGCTCATTTAAAGACCTGCTTTAGGTTGGATCTTGTTCTTCTGCTAAATCTAGATTGCTAATGAAATTTTTGAAATCACCAGGAACATCAAAATCCTGGTAAACTGAAGCAAAACGGACATAGGCAACCTTATCAAGTTCGTAAAGAGATTGCATTACCATTTCACCGATTTTTGTTGAGGGAATTTCAGTCTCACCACAAGATTCAAGCTGTCTGACAATACTGCTAATGACGCGTTCTCTTCTTTCAGCATCAATGGGACGTTTGTGAAGCGCTAATTCCATCGAATGTGAAAGCTTTTCACGGTCAAAGGGTTCAAGTTCCGCGTTTTTTTTGATAATTTTTAAAGGGAGAAGTTGGACGCGCTCAACAGTGGTGAAGCGGGCACCACAATCCGTACAATGTCTGCGGCGGCGAATGCCCACGTTTTCTTCGATGGCCCGTGAGTCTTTAACGGCAGTATCAGGATGACCACAAAAGGGACAGCGCATTAAAAGTCCTTATAAAGTGGGAAAGATTGACAAAGCTTAGCAACTTTTTGGCGAATTTTTGGTTGCGTGGTCTCAATGTCTCCCTGTTGAAGACTTTTTAGAAGTTCTGCAATCATAAAGCCTATTGTTTCGAATTCTGCTTCTTTCATGCCACGGGTGGTAAGGGCAGGTGAGCCCAAACGAATGCCTGAAGTTTTTAAAGGCGGCAAAGGATCAAAAGGAATGCCATTTTTGTTGCAGGTAATTCCTGCATGCTCAAGAGCATCACACGCTTCTTGACCAGTTAATTTTTGTTGCTGCAAATCAACAAGTAAAAGATGGCAATCTGTTCCTTGTGTCGTGATATTGAAGCCTTGGTCGTTAAGAGCTTTTACGAGAGTTTTAGCGTTTTTAACAACTTGCTCGGCATATTGTTTGAAAGCAGGTGAGAGGGCTTCTTTAAACGCAACTGCTTTTGCCGCAATAATATGCATCAGGGGGCCGCCTTGAGCACCAGGAAAGATGGCTGAATTAAGTTTCTTTCCAATCGCCAGGTCATTTGAAAGAATCATTCCCCCTCGTGGGCCGCGTAAAGTTTTATGTGTTGTAGTCGTGACAACATGAGCGTGGGGAAGAGGAGAAGGGAAGACACCGCCCGCAACTAACCCTGCAAAATGAGCCATATCAACCATTAAGTAAGCCCCAATCTGATCAGCAATCTTTCTAAAGCGTGCAAAATCAATGGTACGAGGGTAAGCTGAACCTCCTGCAATAATGAGCTTAGGTTTATGCTTAAGGGCGAGCTCTTCGATAATTTCGTAATCCAAAAGATGAGTTTCTTTATGAACAGGGTAACTAACAGCATTAAACCATTTTCCTGACAGATTGACGGGTGAGCCGTGCGTCAAATGCCCGCCACAGTTAAGATCCATGCCAAGAAAAGTATCGCCTGGTTGCAAGAGGGCCAAAAATACGGCTTGATTTGCTTGAGAGCCAGAATGGGGTTGTACATTAACATATGTACAATTAAAAAGTTGTTTGGCGCGTTCAATGGCAAGCGTCTCAACCTGATCGACATAGGTACATCCCCCATAGTAACGACGCCCAGGGTAACCTTCAGCATATTTATTTGTCATAATACACCCTTGAGCTTCTAGAACGGCAGGGGAGACAAAGTTTTCTGAAGCAATCATTTCAAGTTGGTTTTGCTGGCGATGGAGTTCGTGCTCAATGGCATTAAAAACATCATTATCTTGAAGGGGAAGAAATTTAAATTCTGTCATTGGCAGCCTCCTTTTCATGGTGGGCAAAGACTAACAGAGAAAATATAAATCTTCTAGAGTTTCTCTTCCTTTTTTAAGAAAATTTTTGTATACTATAGATGTTAGGATTTCCTAACTATGGCGATAAACGCGCTACGGAATAGGTGGGACGGACCCGGGGGCGGTACCCGGCGCCTCCACCAAACCTGTGAGAGGCTTGAAGCACACAGCTTTCATGGGGGCGAAATAGGATCGACGTACGCTCAAAGGTAGAGGCTTTCGCTCGACATGGTACCGTCGTAAATGGACTAAAAATAGTAAATGGCAAAAATAGAATGCCTCTAAATGGTAACATGCCTACAGCACTCAATATGAATGGTGCAGGCGCTGCAACAGCTTCTGCTGCTGCTTAGTTATCATTAGCGGTTCGAGGGGCACCGGGCAACAGAAGCCCCTCACTTTAATTATCGACCGATTTTATTTTTTTAAGTTCTTGAATATAAAATTCGCTTACGTCATTTTAAAAATAATTACGCTTTTTTGAGCGGCATTAATTTTTTTGAAATGGTTTCAAGATAAGATGGTGATATAGCATGACAGATATAGAGAATAAGGAAAAAGACGTGAGCCGCAATAAAGCTTTTGATTATGATGAAATGGTGCAAGCTGCATTAAGAGGTGTTGTTCGTAATGCGTTGCAGCAAGCCAGTAAAGAAGGTCTTTCAGGAAGACACCATTTTTATATTACCTTTGAATCCAGCCGCCCAGATGTGAAGGTGCCGGAGTATCTTCGTAAGCAGCATCCAGAAGAGATTACCATTGTTCTACAGCATCAATTTTGGGATCTTAAAGTGGATGATAAAGGATTTTCAGTGTTGCTCAGTTTTAATGAAGTCCAAGAACGTATTGAGGTAAACTATGCGGCATTGATTAGTTTCTTAGATCCTTCTGTGAAATTTGGATTGCAGTTTGAGCCAAGCCCTCCTGCTCTTACCGAAAAGAAAAACAAAAAAGAAAAAGCCAGTGACGCGAAGAATACAGAGGATAGCGTTACAAAAGTTGTTGCATTAGATACTTTTAGAAATAAAAAATAATATTAACTCGTTCATTCTGGTCTAGAAGAGTGGGTATTTTATCCACTCTTTTTAAAAAATTACTTTGTACGTAATTATCCATCACTTTTATATTTTTTGACATATATGTAATTTTTATGTAAACCATAAAGACTAAAATACCTAAAGAAAAAATCTAATGTACACTCGTTTACTATCTTTTCTCATTTTGATTAATTTTTCTTCTGCTTTTGCAACGGCTTCATCCTCAAGTATGCTAGAAGAAGACAAGAAGGCAGCCACACCCCACCAAGCATATGAGACCATTATTATTGGGAGAGGTTTAGCAGGATTAACTGCAGGTTATCAGTTAACTAAAGCAGGTAAGCAAGTCCATATTATAGAAGCTCGCGAGTGCTTAGGCGGAAGAGCTAAAACTTTTTATTTTCCAGATGGTACCTATGCAGAACTGGGTGGGGAGATCATTGATGAAGATCATAATGATATTCGAGCATTAGCAGCAGAACTTAGTGTTGAATTGAGTGCTAAGCCTCTCTTTCAAAAAATTTCTTTTATGAAAACAGGTATTCAGGATGAAATTTCTCTACACACTCTTTTACAGGCATTTAAGACATTACAGCAAAAGATCAAACAAAATGAAATGTCCTTACCTTTTAGTACGATGCTAACATTAAAAGAAGTCCTCAAAGAATACGTTAATGATCCATCTATTTGTGAGGTTATTTCCCTTGTTATTAGGGATGAATTTGGTAGAGATCTTAATGATATGGGGATGCCAGGAATTTTTGCTGTTAAGAATATATTGGATAAATATATCCCTTATTTAGAGATGTTAAAAGAAAACAGTGAAGATCTTGAGCAGTGTAGAGAATATATTGTTAAAGGAGGTAACATCAATTTAATTAAAGCTCTTGAAGCTAAAATTGGGCCTACTAATATTACAAAAGGACAAATCCTTAAAAGGCTATCAAGAAATAATACAGGTTTTCATTTGGAAATAGCTAACCCAGGATTTTCCCAAAACTTTTCTTTACAGGCCCGTAACGTTATTTTGACCATTCCTTTCTCAGCCATGCGCCAAGGCCAAGTTCAACTAGATGATAGTTTAAAACTCTCCTCATTGACTAAGCAAGCTATAGAAAAACTTCCTTATGGAATGAATTCAAAGGTAATCTATCAAATTGCTAAAAGCCCATTTACAGTACAGACTTACTATGGTGGACATTGCGAAGCAGGATTTACTTGTTGGTCTCCAGGTTATCGGCAGCCCCAAAATATTACTTGTATGGTAGGGGGGATAAAGGCAAAGGATGCGTTCTTAACATCTACAACGCTTCAGCCTCAAAGTCAGCAGAGCTTTTTAAAAGAGGTTCAGTCGCTTAATGTGAAAGTGATTAGTAATCCTATCGTTTATTCTTGGCCATTAGATCCTTTTGCAAAAGGGAGCTATAGCATCCATGACTATAAGTTGGTTTCTTCTGAATTCTATGAAGAAAGTAAACTTTACCCTTCTATGAGAAAATTTGCTGAACCCACTTCTAAAGGACTTTATTTCATAGGCGAACATACACAAAATGTATCAGGTTACCTTAACAGTGCAGTGCGTTCAGGTATAGAAGTTGCTGGCATTATTTTAAGGGAATAAACTTGTACTTCATCAGGTTACATTAGATTAAAATTATGGATCTTGTATAAAAAATTTGTTATACCGAAATTACATTAAGTATGGAGGGTCACATGCAAACAACGCAAAAAATAGATCTTTTAAAGGCTGGTATGCAGTCAAATAGTATACAAATTGCCTTAGGTGTTATGCTCCTTTTTGCCTGCTCTCAAATTCAAATCCCATTAAAGCCTGTTCCCATTACATTGCAGACCTTAGCTGTTATGTTGATTGGTTTAACCTATAAGCCACGGCAAGCATTTGAAGTGGTATGTTCTTATCTTCTGTTAGGAGCTGTTGGAGCGCCAGTTTTTTCTCAGTTTTCAGGAGGATATGCTAGTTTTTTTGGTCCGACAGGTGGTTTTTTTGCAGGCTTTTTGGTGGCTGCACCCTTAACAGCGTGGTTATTTTCAAAGTTTACACAAAAGACCTGGGGAACTATCTTTGTCAGTTGTGCTGTTGGTCAAACAATCATTTATATTCTTGGGGTCTCATGGCTTGCAAACTTTATAGGATTTGAACCCGCTATTAAGGCAGGAGTACTTCCCTTTATTTTACCAGGTGTTGTTAAAACAGTAATTTTAGCAAGCATTATTAAAGTTCTAAGAGGCGCTTTGCAAAGGTAAGGAAATAGCCTAATGCTAAATTTCCGACCTCATCATTTTATGTGCACCTTAGGGTTTGTTGGCGAAGGCTATTCACCGAGCTTCATCAAAAATTACGCCGAGATTGTGGATAGGCTTACGAGAGATGAAAACACGCCTGTAAAAGTTAACTTTGGGACAGATTCTATTTGTGCGGCCTGTCCTAATAAGCTTGCACGTGATTTGTGTACTAGTCAAAAAGTGATCGATCCATTGGATCAAGCTCATGCCAATATTTTAGATTTAAAGGACGGAGAAGTTCTTACTTGGAAACAAGCAAAAGGACGTATCGTAAGAAAAATGACCTTCAAGAATTTCTATCACGCTTGTAAAGGATGTTCTTGGAAAAGTATGGGCGTTTGTGAAAAAGCTTTAAGAAATCTAAAAGTTCAGTCTTCATCACGCTGAATATTTATACCATCACGCTATGTAATACAGTAGGAGAGGGGCTTTTTAACCATAGTGGAACAAGCGTTTTAAAAGGTTCAGCCCTCAAATCAATCTCAGCTATTTGAGAAAGCGGCATCCAGGTTAATTCAATATGTTTTTCAAGCTGAGGAAGTTTGTTATCGATTGTTAAGGTTTCAGCTTCTGCTTCAAAAACGAAGTTATACTCGTGATTATGGCACTTGCTATTATGGCCTGGCGTAAAGCTATATTCAAGGCATCCTAAAAATCTTTTAATATAAGCTTTAGCTCCAGCTTCTTCATTTAATTCGCGCAAGAGTGCTGCTTCAGCTGATTCTTCATGTTCAATATGTCCTCCTGGAAGAAAGTAAAAATTGATAGGAAGATCAGTTGTTTTACATAGTAGGATATGATTTTGATCAATAATAACGGCTCGGCTTAGAACATGAATGTTATTTATGTTGCTCATTTTCTGCGCCTCTCTTAAGTTTAATCGTGCTACTATTGATTATTTATAATTTCATATCAAGAACTCTTTCCTTCATTTTTTTGTAAGATTCATTGAAAGCTCTTGACTTCCGCCTACAAGAATTATACTGAAGGGTATCGTAAGCCTGAATATAGGTTTAAAAATTAGTTTTTACTTAGTGCTTAAGTATGTTAAAGAAGCACAAGCTTATAAATTTAAATAGATGGGTTGAACATGTTTGCAGTCATTAAGACAGGTGGAAAGCAATATAAGGTCTCAAGTGGAGACGTCGTTAAAGTTGAGCGTTTGGAAGGTGAGGCGGGAGCAACCCTTCATTTAAGTGATATTTTAATGCTTGGTGGGGAAAGCAAGATGACTGTTGGTGCACCTGCTGTGCAAGACGCTGCAGTTCGTGCGACTATTTTAGAACAAGCACGTGGCGATAAGATAATTGTTTTTAAAAAACGTCGTCGCCAAGGATATCGCCGCAAAGCCGGACATCGTCAAGATTTAACAGTATTGCGTATTGAAGAAGTAATTGCTTCTGGTGCGAATTCACTGCCTAAATATACAGCTCCTACAAAAGCTGCTGAAAAAACAACAAAAGTTACTAAAGAAGAAGTAGTAGCGCCAGCTAAAAAGCAAGCAGAAGCTAAAGCTGAGCCAAAGGAAACTGTAAAAGCAAAGCCTGCAGGCGAGGAGAAAGTTAAAAAAGCTCCCGCTAAAAAAGAGACAAAGAAGTAGGAGATTTTAAATGGCACATAAAAAGGCTGGTGGTAGTTCTCGTAACGGACGCGATTCCAAAGGACGCCGCTTAGGCGTTAAAAAATATGGTGGTGAATCTGTGATTTCAGGCAACATTATTGTTCGTCAAAGAGGCACGAAATATCATCCTGGTAAAAATGTTGGGATTGGAACGGATCATACTCTTTTTGCTACCATTGAAGGTAAAGTAAAATTTTCTTCAGGTATAAAGGGTCGAACCTACGTTTCAATTGTTACTCAGTAACATATTCACGAATAAAGATAATAAGGAGGGCTCAAATCATGAGTTCTCCTTTATTTTTGGTTAAATTTTATGAAATTTCTTGATGAAGCAAAAATCTTTCTTAAAAGTGGCGACGGTGGTCCGGGCTGCATTAGTTTTCGCCGAGAGAAATTTATTGAATATGGTGGTCCTAACGGCGGTGATGGGGGGCGTGGTGGAGATGTTATTGTCGAAGCTATTGAAAATTTAAATACTCTGATTGATTATCGTTATCAGCAGCATTTTAAAGCTGGGCGTGGGCATCATGGGATGGGAGCTAACCGAACCGGAGCTGATGGGGGAGACGTTACCTTAAAAGTTCCTGTAGGAACGCAAATTTATTATGATGATAAGCAAACATTATTAGCAGACTTTGATACACCAGGAAAACGTCTTGTCTTACTAAAAGGCGGTATTGGGGGCCGAGGTAATACGCACTTTAAATCCTCTGTCAATCAAGCGCCACGCCGGGCAGATACTGGAATGCCAGGTGAAGAATTATGGGTTTGGTTGCGTCTTAAACTTATTGCTGATGTGGGATTAGTTGGACTTCCCAATGCTGGAAAATCGACTTTCCTCTCCGTAACATCTCGAGCTAAACCAAAGATTGCAGATTATCCTTTTACAACGCTCCATCCCCAGTTAGGAGTTGTTCATGTTGACAACCATGAATTCGTGCTTGCCGATCTACCAGGTCTCATTGAAGGCGCGCATGAAGGTGTTGGGCTGGGGACACGTTTTCTAGGACATGTCGAACGGTGTAAAGTGATTCTGCATCTTGTTGATAGTACTTTAGAAGATCCTGTTCATGCCTATAAAACAATTCGTGCTGAGCTTGAAAATTATGGCCATGGCCTTGCAGATAAAGAAGAGATTGTTGCCTTCAATAAGATAGATGCTTTAACTGAGGAAGAAATACAGGCTAAAAAAAGTGCTCTAGAAGCGGCTTTAAAAAAACCAATCTACTTTTTGTCCGCTGTAAGTGGTACAGGGGTGCAACCCATTTTACGTCTTCTTTATGAACATATTCAAGCTTCTAAATCTGTACATGAACAAGAGTAATTTTCATAAATTTATTTAGTTTAAGTAAAGATTAGAGTATAATAGAAATATAGGACCAGAAATAGAAGATGATGAAAACAAAGTCGAACATAACTGTAGGCTCTCAAGTCCTTGACACAAATCTTATTCCTTTCATTGTAGCTTTTTTAGACGATCATAAAGTTGAGAACATTGTTACAATTGATCTTCTTAATAAATCCGTGATGTCTGATTGTTTGATTATTGGAAGTGGGCGTTCTCAAAAACATGTTAGAATGAGCATTGAAATTTTGCATCGAGAACTTTCAAAACAGGGTCATAAACACATTGTTGTGGAAGGGTTACCTAACAGTGATTGGGTTCTTTTAGATGTAGGTTCGGTCATTGTACATCTCTTTACACCAGAAATGCGGGGCTTTTATAACCTTGAGAAGATGTGGTCAAGTGATTTGAGACCATCTCATCAGCAAGAAGAAAAGATGGGAGCTTAAGCTATAATGAATGATTATGAAAGCAATCCTGATATGGAGACAGAAGAAAATTCTTCTGAACAAAAGGGATATGTTGATACTGAAGGTAATGAAAAGTGTCAAAAAGAAAAAAAAGCGCAAATAGCTTTTTTAAAAGAACGAGATGACAAGAGAAAAAGCGCTAAAGCATCTTACCAAACCTATGTAACCAAGATTACAGAATATATCACAAGTCATGATGCTGACAGTACCAGTGGAACAGCAATATCAGCATCACGCTGGGAAACATGCACAAACACACGTCTTGGAGCAGCGGGAGGAAATAATGAAGAAGATTCAACACAAGGAGCTGAGGACCCAAACTCAGAGGAATAAGTAGGCGAGATTAATAAGGAGCCAGGTAAAATGAATAAATCTTTTGAAATTGGGGAACTCAAACAAATACGAGAATCAAGGTATGTGTATGCTGGTTTTTGGGTTCGTGCCATGGGATGGGCTTTAGATGCAATAATATTAACGCTTATTTTAACGCCAATCTTTATAAGTTTACTTACCTTAACGAGCTATAATAATGAGATATCAAGCCAAGCAAAGCAGATTTCAGCGCCATTACAATTGATAGCGAATTTTTCATTTATTTTCGTGGCTTATATTATTCCCCTGTTTATCCAATGGTTATATTTTTCGCTTCAATATTCTTCAAAACATCAAGCAACTCTTGGCATGCGGGCGCTTGGTCTTAAGATAATTTCAGAAACTGGAGGCTCTGTTAGCTTTAATCGTGCGACAGGGCGATATTTTGCTTCATTCTTATCAGGATTAATTTTTTTCATTGGTCGACTTATGGTGGCTTTTACGCCACGTAAACAGACCTTACATGATATTATGGCGGGGACGTATGTTATTCGCAAAATAGAATTTGAAAAAAAATAATCTGTTAAAGTTGAGAAATAAGAAAGAAGTTGATAGGAATAAAATGAGACTCGAAGGTCGGATGATCGCTTCTAATAAATTTAGAGGAGGAAAGTCCGGGCTCCACGGAAAGAGGATGCTGGATAACGTCCAGCGAGGGTAACCTTAGGGAAAGTGCCACAGAAAATATACCGCCAGCTAAGGCTGGTAAGGGTGAAATGGTGCGGTAAGAGCGCACCGCGCCTCTGGCGACAGAGGTGGCAGGGTAAACCCCATCCGGAGCAAGACCAAATAGGGACGATAGTTAGGGAAACCTAAAGGCGACTTTCCGCGTTATCGTCCGGGTAGGTCGCGTGAAGCTTTTGGTAACAAAAGTTCCAGATGAATGATCATCCCTGGGAATCCCAGGACAGAACCCGGCTTATAGACCTTCGAGTTTTCATTGTTCTATTTTATAAGTAGGCATCTTATTTTTCTAAAGACGGGTTTCAATAATGAGTCATTCTTCTTTATCGTTTCATCCTTTAAAACCTGGAGATGTGATATCTGTTGTTGCACCCTCATATGGTTCAGAAGAGGGATTGCTAGAAAAAGTACGTTCTTTTTTAGCGAGTTGGGATCTTAAGATAAAAATTTCATGCGATATTTTCGGCGAAGATTTGTTATATGCAAACTCGGATGTAAAGCGATTTGAGACTTTAGTCGAGGCTTTGCATGATACCACGACTAAAGCTATTTGGTGTCTTCAGGGAGGGGCTGGATCTAAACGGTTGATCCCTTTATTAGAAGAAATTCAAAAACCATGTTTTGAGAAACTCTTTATTGGTTTAAGTGATATTACGGCTCTCCATACATTCTTTCATCAGAAGTGGCAATGGACACCTGTGCATGCCTCTCCACTGAGACGCCTTGGGCTTGGTATCTTTGAACCTTGGGCAATTGATGAATTAAAAGAAGTTCTTTTTGGTATTAAAAAAGAAGTTCAATTTGAGAATCTGGCACCTTTAAATACGCTTGCTCAAAATCTTGAACAAATGGCGGCACCGCTCGTTGGCGGAAATTTAGCCGTTTTGCAATATAGTCTTGGGACAAGTTGGCAGATTCAAACCAATGGCAAGATGTTGCTGTTAGAAGATGTGAATGAAAAACCCTATCGGGTTGCCGAGTATTTAGAGCATTTCCGGCAAGTTGGCGCTTTTGAGGGACTTAAAGCTCTCTTTTTAGCTGATTTTACATATGACACACCTGAGCAAGATCAAAGCGCTCTTTTGCAAGCCGTTTTTAAAAAATTTGCGTCTGAGGTCCAATTTTCTGTTTTTCGGATGACAGGTGTCGGCCATGGACTTATCAGTCGACCTTTTATGATTGGAGGGACTGCAACACTGGATGGGCCGGAGAAAAAACTTATATGCTCATTTCCCACAGTCTCGTAATGTATAAGGCCTATCTGTTAAGCAGCAAAGGTTCTGTGAGGACTTTCTATTTTTAATAGAAAGGCTTTGATCTCAAGTCCACCCGCAAATCCAGTAAGTTTACCATTTGCTCCAATAACGCGATGACAAGGGGCAATAATTGAAATAGGGTTTTTTCCATTTGCAGCGCCAACTGCTCGAACTGCCTTTGGATTACCAATTTGTTGAGCGATTTGAGCGTAACTACGCGTTTCCCCAAAAGGGATCGTTAAAAGAGCTTCCCAAACCTTCTTCTGGAATTGAGTACCGATGAAATCGAGTTGCAAAGAAAATTGTTTCAATTTCCCACTGAAATAATCGCGTAACTGTTGTTCGGCTTCAACAAGAAAAGGGTTATTTTTATCTTCTGTCATCAACTTAAAAGGGGTACGGTCGGGAGAATCATTTTCCCATAAAATACCAACGAGACCTTTATCACTTGATATCAGCTTTAAAGTACCGACCGGTGAAATCATCGTTTTATAGGCATAAGTCATGGTTAATTTCCTTGTTCAAAGCGCAAATGGGATAAAGACTGGTACAACCATTCTAGCTGTAAATATAAAATTTTCAATTTTTGTATTTGAACGTATTTCTGGTTATTAATTTTAAAATTAATAACTTATTGAGAATGAAGTAAAGTTTATGATTTGTCTATGGATGAACCAAGTAAAGGACTAAACTCATTTATTAATGCCTGATAAGTCTCGCGTTTAAATGAAATAGCAAGAATAGGGAGTTCTTTAATTTCTATCCACCGCCAATCACAAAATTCCGGATGTTCGGTGGCAATGTTAATTTCTGTGCCTTCACCGAGGAAACGCATTAAAAACCATTTCTGCCGTTGACCACGATAATTTCCGCCCCATAATTTACCAATGAGATAGGAAGGGAAATCATAAGTATGCCAGATCTGAGATTCAGCTAAAATTTGAACATTATTTGTCCCAATTTCTTCTTTTAGTTCTCGAAAGGCTGCAGTTTCAGGCGTTTCTCCTTCATCAATACCTCCTTGAGGCATTTGCCAAGCTTTCGTTGCGGGGACAATGCGTCTTGCTACAAAGACTTTATTTTCTTTATTTAAAAGCATGATTCCAACCCCATTACGATAGGGGGGAAGCAACTTTCTCGTATGCTTCATCTACCTTTTCTTCCTGTTGCAATCAAAAAAACAGCCGTTTTTGAATGATGAACTTTTCACTTAGCTTTCTTCAGCTGATCTATGTATTTTCCTGGTTGGAGCTTCTCATAAAGGCTCATTGCTTTTAAGAGACTGAACGCTTGTTTAAGTTGATAGTCAGGGACATCCTTTAGAATATTTTCTTCTTTCTTATTTTTTCCATCGGCTTTTTGAGGCACTGAGGGCGTAGAGGCGCCAAGTTTATCGGAAATAATTGAAGGCAATGCCCCAATCAAATTGTTTTCTCTTAAACGCTTATCTTCATTAACTGTTTTAAGATCCACATGTTGCTCAATTTTAATGTCAGGTTCGATGCCATTTTTTTGAATTGTTTTGCCTAAAGGCGTGTAGTAAAGAGCAACGGTGAGTTTAATAGCCCCTTTATTTGTAAGAGGGATAACGCTTTGAACAGATCCTTTCCCAAATGATTTTGTTCCAACAATGACTGCTCTTTTATTATCCTGAAGGGCTGCTGCAACAATCTCGGCAGCAGAGGCTGTCCCGCTATTAATAAGAACCATTAAAGGTGCATTGCCTGTGAAATCACCTGGATTTGCAGAAAAATGTAGCTCTTTTTTGGGATCTTTTCCGCGAATAGAAACAATCTTACCATCATTCAAAAAGACATCACTTACAGAAACAGCCTCATCAAGCAAGCCACCGCTGTTATTGCGTAAATCAAGAATATAGCCTGTAAGTTCTTTCTTATTTGTTTTTCCTTTAATTTCTCGAATTGCCTTTAAAAGCTCTTTCGTTGTTTCTTGGTTGAAAGTTGAAATGCGAACATAGGCAATATTATCTTCAATATGCCATTTGATAGGACGAGTATTGATAATAGCTCTTTG
Organism: Caedibacter sp. 38-128; assembly: GCA_001898705.1. Classification (GTDB taxonomy): domain Bacteria; phylum Pseudomonadota; class Alphaproteobacteria; order Caedimonadales; family Caedimonadaceae; genus Paracaedimonas. Next base: position 46,206 of record MKUU01000011.1, on the reverse strand, counting down.
TAAAGTAAGATCAAAAGGGGCTAATTTTTCACGTTTTATTGAAATCGTGACTTCAGTACCAGGGTGCCCACGTAGTTTTTCAGCGGCTTCAAGGGACTTCATTTGATAAGTAGCTTCTTTATTAATCACGATAATTTGATCTCCTGGTAAAACACCAGCTTTTTGAGCAGGCGAATCATCCAGAGCTGAAATGACGTGAATGATCCCGTCCTCCATAAGCATTTCAATTCCCAGGCCTCCATAATGCCCTTGGGTTTGTTTCTTAATATTTTCATATTTTTCAGGATCGAGATAAGCTGAATAAGGATCTAAAGAAGACAAAATACCCTCTAAAGCCCCTTCTAATAGTTTTGTATCATCAATCTTTTCAATATATTCTCTCTTAACGCGATCAGTAACGTAGCTATAAAAGAGGGCAGCTTCCTTAGCGGATAGAGAAGAGGAACTTGTGCTGATTTTATCCTTATCTTTGGCACTACATCCTGTAACCAAGATAGTGAAACAAAAGGCCAAACTGGCCAACAACTTACAACAATAAAGCCTGTGAGAAATAGAAGCTAACATAACCTTCCTTCAATTTGAACCTAACTTAACTTATATAGTTTATAACAAGCTCTGACTTTATGAAATATATTAAACTAAACATTCTTTAATAATGATCTTCCTGTCATCTGAGATGGTTTAGGTAATCCTAATATTTCTAATATTGTCGGCGCTATATCAGATAGTTTTCCATCAGATAATGATGCTCCATGCAGAATAGTGTTGACGCACACAAAGGGCACGGGATTCATAGTATGAGCTGTGTGAGCCTCTTTTAATGTTTCATCATAAATTTGTTCTGCATTGCCATGATCTGCCGTGATCAGTAGAGTTCCATTAAGAGATAATACGGCTTTTTCAAGTTCTCCTAAGCATCGATCAACACATTCGACTGCCTGAATAGATGCATTGAGATCACCTGAGTGTCCAACCATATCAGTATTTGCATAATTCACAACAACAAGATTATAGGGTATTTTATGTATTGCTGAAATGAGTTCTTGTGTGACTTCCTTGGCAGACATCTCTGGTTGTAAATCATAAGTCGCAACTTTTGGAGAAGGGATAAGGATGCGATCTTCCTGAGGAAAAGGGGTTTCTTGGCCACCATTAAAGAAAAAAGTAACGTGGGCATATTTTTCTGTTTCTGCAATACGCAGTTGCTTAAGTCCAGCATTTGCAACCACTTCGCCTAAACTTTCATGAATCTCAATGGCGGGAAAGAGGGCAGGGCAATACTTATTTAAAACTTCAGAATACTCAACAAGTCCTAAAGTTGCTGAGAATTGAATAACTTTACCTCTCTTAAAATCTTGAAAGTCTTGCAGTACAAGAGCACTTAAAATCTGGCGGACTCGATCGGCACGAAAATTTGCGATAAACAACCCGTCTCCATCCTGCATTCCTTCATAGTCTCGAAGGAGAGCAGGGGGAATAAACTCATCGGTGATTTTAGAGGCATAGTTTTCCTGAATATAGGTCAAGGGATCCTCAAGAATAGTCCCTTGTACATCTGTCATGACTTGATAGGCTTTTTCAACTCGATCCCAGCGCTTATCACGATCCATTCCAAAATAACGTCCTCCTATTGTTGCAATTTTAATAGAAGGAATATCTCCAATTTCGAACATTAAATGTTTTAGATATTCTTTTCCTGAATTAGGCGATGTGTCGCGTCCATCAAGGAAAAGATGTAAATAAACAATTAGCCCCTCATTTGAAAAGTCTTTTGCTAATGCAATGATCTGATCTTGATGTGAGTGAACGCCTCCGGGAGACAGAAGCCCTAAAAGATGCACAACGCCGGTTCCTTCTTTTACTTTCTTAGTAAAATTTTGAAACACAGCAAGTTGTGTAACTTCATTATTTTGAAGAGCAGCATCGATGCGTGGTAGGTCTTGCATGATAATGCGTCCGGCGCCGATGTTCATATGCCCAACTTCAGAATTCCCCATTTGACCTTCAGGAAGTCCAACATCAAGAGCTGATGCTTCGAGTAAAGAATGAGGATAATTTTTTAGAAAACGATCAAAGTTAGGAGTTTTTGCTTGTGCAATCGCATTATGATTTAACTCTTCACGGTGCCCCCATCCATCTAAGATACATAAAATTATAGGGGAATGATTATTTTTCATTTAAAACTCCATATCCTTGGGTCTTCAAGTACTTTTGTAATGGCATTATTTCTTTGGTTTTGAGAGTGAATACCCTAGATTTTTTGCAACTTTATCAAGATAACTATTAACAAATCCTGGCTCTTTTCCTTCAAAGAATCCATGAGTAATATCAACATATTCAGAAATAATAACCGGCGCGGGAACTGTGGTTAATTGTCCTAAAAATTCAGCTGTGGCAACTTGTAAAATGGCTTTTAAAATTGATTCTAGACGCTCTATAGTCCACTCTTGGCTAAGATTTGCAAGGATGATATCCCTGATATCTTGCCGTCTTTCACAAGCTGTTGTGATGAGGTTTCTGAACAAAGCGATATCCACGCTGACAGGATAATCACCTGAATTAAAGCGGTGAAGGATAAATTCTTCTATCACAGCAGATGCAGTTTGTTCTGTCTCAGAAATTTGGTAGAGAGCTTGAACTGCTGCAAGCCTTGCAGCGCGATTTTTTTCAAACTGGTTACGATTAGATTGTGCCATTCTTCATTTTCAAAGATGATTAATTAAAAAATATTAATGCCGATAGATGGAAAAAAAGGCAAGCATTCTCTGAAGAGTGTACGGATTTATTGTAAAAAATTCCCAGAGACTTAAATCCCTGGGAGTCTTTTTCTCACTTCTAACCTTATATGAAGTAAACATGCTGCCGAAATGATCAATCTAATAACTTTGGAGAAAGTGTACTTTGTCCTTAAAGTTTATACTTGAGACTTGGTCCACGAAGCTTCTCCCTCTATTTTATTATTTTTATTGCTTACAAGAACTTTTATATTGATGAAAAGTTAATAAAGAGTAAAAACTTGAAAAGTTTTGTAAAAGCCAAAGTTTAAAGGGATAGATGGCTTCTCAGCATCCAAGCTGTCTTTTCATGCTCTCTAAGGCGGCCAATGAGGAAGTCAATTGTTCCTTCATCATCACTGTCGTCAAGCGCTTTAAGGGTTGTTCGAAGTTCTAAGATAAGCTGTTCATGATCATTTAAAAGAGTGGTAATCATGGCTTCAGCTATTTTGATATCATCGTTTTCTGTTAAAGTGGTGAGCTTCAAAAACTTGTAAAATGTCGCAGGGGTTCTTTCTCCTAACATCCGAATTCGTTCCGCAATCTCATCAATCGCATCTGAGAGAGCTTCATATTGATTTCCAAAAAGCTCATGGAGCATCGTAAAATTTGGACTTACTATATTCCAATGATAATTTTGAGTTTTTAACGCAAGGAGATAAGTATTTGCTAAAAGAGTTTCAAGGATTTTTGTTGATTTTTTAATATCTGAATCTGTTAAGTTAATCATGAAGCTCTCCTTTTATTTTTAGTAAAAATATCAGCTATTTTAATAGTTAATTTGATTTTAGCTATAATAAATTAACAAAATATTTATTCTTCATAGTAAGTTGGTTATAATTTATAGAGAAAGTTTTACTGATCAGATCTTTCCGGTAACGCACGTATTTTCGTCGGAGTGGAATGCAATTGACGTCTTTTATGAGATTTGGGGAATGTTAGGCATTCTTGAAATAAATGTTCTTCAAGAGCTCCTGTAAGTAAACGAGAGTGAGTCGTTAGGTCTGTTTTTTTTGAGCCAGAACATTTTGGATCAAACTCAAATTTAGAAGAGAGTTTATCTTGAAAATGTATATTTCTTGCCGAAACATATAGAAACTCATTAATTTTGCGTGCTTTCTTTTTCTTTAAAGAATCTTCTGTCTGAATATATAGTTCTCCTAATGTATGGCTGAATTTTTTCATAAGTCTATTTGAAGCGCTTATTAAATGATCGGGAGAAACACCTTGATCTTCTTCTATTTCATCATAGTCGTTTGTTAATCTCAGTTGCTTTCTTAAGAAAGAAAAAAAGGTTTGTTGTTCACTCATGCCTTTAAAAGATTGGGGGCTAAGATTCCTTTTTTGTTGAAGACGCCCAGAATGATTTGTCATTAGAGTTCGTCCTCGAGGTTCATCTTCTTCTATCTGAGATTTTTTATCATCAAATGAAATAGCAGCTACCAAATCTGTTTTGCACTTGTTAACTTTAAGTTTTTTAATCACAGGTAATGATTTACTTCTTTTAAAATCCTGAGTCTGACATTTAGCTGGCAGAATAGGTGGAACAACCGAGGAAGAGCGTCTTAAAGAGGTAAATTTTGAACTTAAGTAACCACTCATTAATTCAAAAGAAGGGTCGTTTCCTTTGGTCATTTTAAAAGGAGCAGGGACAACCGGAGGTTGAGGTAATGGAAGGAGTAAAGAATTTATTCTTTCAGGTGAAGACGTATTTTGCGGATCAATTGTGGTAGAAGCTAGAATTGTCAGGGCTGTTTTATAAGAAGGGTTTAGGCTAGAAATGGGTAAAGTTTGGGAAGTGCTTGCGTATTGAGAGAGACTCTTCAAAGTATTCATTAACAAAGAAGCGCTGGAACTAGTAATTTTTCCATTACTAGCTAATGTAGAAGAGCTAATACTGGCCATATTTTGTACAGGTATCGAGGGAGGTGTAGACGTTGGTGAATTTATTCCCATTATTACTCTAGATAGCTGCGTTTTTGGGAGAGCTGTAATGCTTGAATTGGTTGTTGCTACATGCGATGGAATACTTACCTTGTTATTTGCTGGAATAAAAGGAAGAATAGGCGCTGGCGGTGGTGGCACTGATGCTTCACTATAGGGTGATATTATCTGGGTATTGTTAACATCTGAACTTGTTACTGTGATCGGAATTGGAGCCCTTACACTGCTACTCGCTGATGCGGAAAAAATAACAGGGATTGTTGGTGTTGATGCTCTTCTTCTATTGAGTAGTGGTGCTACAGTATTATGAGCGCTTGGATGGACTGTTGGCATAGAAACCGAAGCGGTTACGCTACGGTTTGTCGGTACAGGAGGAATAACAGGTGTGAGTGTTATAAGTGCTGTGTTAAGTTGCAGTTGTGGCTTGCTATTATTGGTTCCCGAGTTGACAGAGTTTATGGGTGGGAAAGAACTTGCATGCTTGTTTTCTGGCATAAAAGGAAGAGTAGACGTTGGTGAAGACTTCGTAGCTATTACATGAGAGGGTTGCATTCTTGAGGGATAGCAAGGATCCAAGCTGGTGAAGGTTATAGGAATCAATACTTTTACGCTGTTGTTCGCAGATGCAGAAGAAATGACAGCGGTTGGTATGGTTAGTACGCTACTAGTGTATAATGATGTTGTTTTAGTATAATCCGCAACCGAATTAGTTGCCTCTTCCTGAACCAAAATATTTATTCCATTTTTGTCAGATGCCGAAAAAGAAACAAATTTATCCTGTGGAACTTGAGATTGAGAAAGGAATGAAATATCTACGGAGAAAGGTGTGTCATCTTTCGCGAAAAAAGAAACAGGAGCTACAACACCATCATATTTTTCAATTTTTTTTGTTGTGACTAATTTTGCAGGTTGAGCAAGTAATATAATATTTAACCGACTGATAATTTTTCTTGTTGCTTCGGAAAATGGAATTTTTTGAAATGGTTTTAGAATAATCCCTGGATGTATAAGTTGAGAGTGAGGGGAACCTCCCAGGTTGAAAGCTTTTTGCAGAATAAAGCTGAAAACATCCCTTTGAGGCTTCGATTGATGAGATTGGGATAAAAACGTAAGAGCCTCTTTTGGGAGTAAATAACGTTTACTTTCTTTCAGGTTGCTTGTTTCTCTTCTCGTAATTGAAAAAAAAAATTGGTTTTTCTAGTTGTACAGCGTTGGAGGGGGTTAGTGTAGAAAGAATTTGGCCAGGAGTATTTAAACCTAAAATAGTGATAAGAAAAAGCAACAATTCTGTTAGCATCTTATCATACCTCTAATTAGCAACTTGACAAGTTTAGCTAATTTTTCATAGGAAAAAATCGCCTAAAAAACAATAAAATTTTAACAATTTGTTAGTAATTTATATCATTTTTAATAAATTGTCACTGTCACTTTCTATTCGTTAGGTATTGTACTAAGAACTCCTTTAAGAACCAGCTGTTGAAAGTTTTATTTATTGAGGGATTTTGGGACAAGGAAAAAATAAAAAGAGCAAGAAAGTTGTTTCCTTGCTCTTTTTGTAAGCTTGTCTTTAAGCCACTTTGACGTAGTCTTGGCCTTTTTGCCAGTTGCAACCACAGAGCCCTTCAGATTGTAAACCATCAAGAATGCGAAGGGTTTCTTCAACATTGCGACCAACTGAAAGATCGTTAATTGACACATGTCGAATAACGCCTTCTGGGTCAACAAGATATGTTGCGCGCAAACAAACACCTTCTTGCTTATGAAGAATGCCTAACGCATTTGAAAGCTCTTTCCGAATATCAGAAAGCCATGCAAAAGGACTATTTTTAAGTCCTTCATGATGCTTGCGCCATGCAACGTGCACAAAGTCAGAGTCAGTACTGCATCCATAAACTTCACAGTTTCTTTCTTTGAATTGTGTATAAAGGTCACCATATCCCATGATTTCTGTAGGGCAGATGAAGGTAAAGTCTTTTGGCCAAAAGAAGAAAAGCTTCCATTTTCCCTTGTCACTTTGATCTGTGACGAGAGGGAAGTCACCAATTTCAGAAGTTCTAACAGCTTTCAGCGAAAAAGCAGGGAATTTATCACCAACAGTAAGCATTTTAAGCTCCTTTCGTTTTTAGTTTCCAGTTTTTAAACGTTCAATGAGTTGTTTAACCGTTGGAATAAAACCATCGGCATAAAATGGATCAGAGGCAAAGCGATAAGCATTATGGCCTGCAAACATAAGCTGTTGATTAATATCGCCGCCGTGTGAAATTTCTTGGAGCGTCTTTTGAATACAGAAGGAACGAGGATCTGCCTTGCGACCTGTTGTGTAAGGATCAGTTTGTTGCCAGTTGCTAAAGAGGCAGGCACTTAAACAGCCCATACAATTAATTTGATCAGTAAGAATTTGGTTTGACTCTTTAGGCGTCACAAAAATAAGGGTACTATCAGGCGTCCTTAAGCCTTCGGTAAAACCTTGTGCAACCCATTGTTCAACATGCGTAAGGTCATGAGCCGTAAGATAAACAAGTCTTTTCCGAGCCCCAACTTCATAAGGGCATTCATGGTCTCCAACAGGAGCGGTTGTATAAGCAACCTGGCGTTGTGAGCGCGCGTGAAGTTCATTTAAGAAATCATTTTTAACGGCAGAAGAATAAAAACCGGTTGGGCTAAAGCGATTTAAGAAGACATCGCCTTGCTTTAAGGTCAAAAGTTTTTGTTTCCACTCTGACGAGATAGGACTTTCTTGCGTAAGAAGAGGCCTGGTTCCGAATTGAAAAGCGATAGGACCAAGATCAGGATTATCAATCCAGTCTTCCCATTCTCTTAAGAACCATACACCACCAGCCATAATAATGGGGATATTATTGAGACCAAATTCGGCCATTTGTTTTCTTAAAGCGAGAACACGCTCATAAGGTGGTTGTGGTTGAGCTGGGTCTTCACTATTGCTCAGCCCATTATGTCCTCCCGCAAGCCAAGGATCTTCGTAAACAACGGCTCCGAGTTTATCTGGGAATTTGTGATAGGCTCTTTTCCATAAAGCACTAAAGGCACGAGCAGAAGAGACGATTGGATAATAAAATATATTATAACGTGCTGAAATTTCAGCAACTTTATAAGGCATTCCAGCCCCACATGTTACGCCATGGATAAGTCCTTGGGTGCCTTCAAGAACGCCATGTAAAATCTCTTCACAAGCGGCCATCTCCCATAAAACGTTCATGTGAAGTCGACCTTGTCCATTTCGCATTTCATGGGCAATCTTTGCTTGTGTAATGCCACCTTTTATCGCGTAAGCAATAAGTTCATGATGTCGTTCGCGCCTTGTTTTCCCATGATAAACAATAGGGACTAAATTACCATTTTCATCGTAGGCATCAGCATTAACGCCTGAGAAGGTGCCAACGCCGCCTGCGGCAGCCCAAGCACCCGAGCTTTCACCATTAGAAACAGAAATCCCTTTTCCTCCCTCAATAAGTGGAAGAATTTCTTGACCGGACATAAGAATAGGATTAAGGGACTTCACAATTTCTCTCAAAGTTTACTTAGTTTATACTCTATTGTTTTCACAAATATTTTGATTAGCCTGCAATCTCTTGACCAGACTCTTGCTCAACAACCTTCATGCTTAATTTAGCTTTACCGCGATCATCAAAACCTAATAGTTTAACATAAACAGTATCACCAACTTTAACGACATCGTCAACTTTTTCAACTCGTGCTGCAGCCAACTGACTCACATGAACAAGACCTTGGCGTTCACCATAATATTCAACGAAAGCACCGAAATCCATGATTTTAACAACAGAAGCTTTATAGATGGCGCCCACTTCAGGATCACCCGCCACATCTTTGATTCTTTCAATAGCAGCTTCAATATTCGCTTGATTTGAGCTGGAAATATCAACTTTCCCGTCCTCAGCAATATCAATCTTGGTCCCTGTCGTTTCACAAATCTCACGAATGACTTTACCGCCGGGGCCAATAAGATCGCGGATACGCTCTTTATTAATTTGAATACTGACAATTCGAGGCGCATTATCTTTGACGGATGTCCTGGATTGATTGATTGCTTTTTCCATTTCTTTCAAGATATGAAGACGTCCCGCATGAGCTTGCTCAAGCGCAACTTTCATAATGTCTTCAGTGATACTTGTGATTTTGAGGTCCATTTGAAGAGAGGTAACACCACGAGATGTTCCTGCAACTTTAAAGTCCATATCGCCTAAGTGATCTTCATCCCCCAAAATGTCTGTCAAAACAGCAAACTTATCCTTTTCCTTAATCAATCCCATTGCGATACCTGCAACAGGTTGTTCAAGAGGCACACCGGCATCCATCAAGGCAAGAGAGCTTCCACAAACTGTTGCCATTGATGAAGAACCATTAGATTCTGTAATCTCTGAAACAACACGAAGAGTATAAGGAAACTGCTCTTTTGTTGGAAGAAGTGGGTTCACCGCACGCCATGCAAGCTTTCCATGACCAATTTCACGTCGTCCTGGAGAAGAAAGACGTCCTGCTTCGCCAACTGAATAAGGAGGGAAGTTATAGTGAAGCATAAATCTTTGACGGCTTTCACCTTCAAGGGCATCAATAATTTGTTCATCTTGCGCTGTACCAAGCGTTGTCACAACAAGTGCTTGTGTCTCGCCACGTGTGAAAAGAGCACTGCCATGAGCTCTTGGAAGAAGACCAACTTCGACCTCGATCTGACGAACAGTTTTTAGATCTCTTCCATCAATACGGCGGCCATGTTCTAGGATATCGCCGCGGACAATTTCTTCCTCAAGTTTTTTAAATTGAGCATTCAAAACATCTTCAGCATGCGCATCTGCACTTAAAGCTTCAAATGTTGCATGGCGAACACTTTCGATACCTGCATAACGAAGTTGTTTTTTAGTTTCTTGATAGGCTTTACGGAGATCATTTTCAGCAAACTTTTTAATTTGAGTGAAAACAGCATTTTCCATCACGCTATGATCAACGGTTTGCCATTCTGGTTTGCCAGCATCTTTTTTAAGCTGTTGAATTGCTTTAATAACCTTTTGGAATTCACTGTGACCAAACATAACGGCGTCAAGCATGGTTTTTTCTGAAAGCTCATGAGCCTCAGACTCAACCATGAGAACACCTTCTTCAGTTCCAGCGACAACAAGTTCAAGTGCTGATTCTTCAAGGTCTGCATAGGTTGGGTTTAGGATGAATGAACCATCTTTATAACCAACTTTGGCAGCAGCCAAGATTTGATGCACAGGGAGGCCTGAGATAGCTAAGGCTGCAGAAGCACCGATAATAGCAACAATATCAGGATCATTCTCAAGGTCATGGCTCAATAGCGTGCAGACAATTTGAACTTCGTTATAAAAGCCTTCAGGAAAGAGAGGGCGAATAGGACGGTCAATAAGTCTTGATGTTAAGACTTCTTTCTCGCTTGGCTTGCCTTCACGTTTAAAAAAACCGCCAGGAATTTTACCTGCAGCAAAAGCTTTTTCTTGGTAATGAACGGTCAAAGGGAAAAAATGTTGATCCTTTGAGACATCTTTAGCACCGACGACAGTACAAAGGACGCTTGTCTCACCATAGGTTGCAACAACAGCTCCATCAGCTTGACGGGCAATTTTTCCTGTCTCGAGAACAAGTTGACGTCCTCCCCAATCCAGTTCTTGGCGGTGAATTGTAAACATACTTTTATTTATTCCTTTCTGAAGCCTTCCAGGGGCATTTTCTAACGGCGCAATCCAAGGCGCTTAATAACTGTTTCATATCTTTCAAAACTGCTTCTTTTTAGATAATCAAGAAGTCGACGGCGACGGTTAACCATAATTAAAAGTCCACGACGTGAATGGTGGTCTTTAACGTGTGATTCAAGGTGTTTACTTAGCTCTTTAATCCGTGTTGTTAAAAGAGCAACTTGTACCTCAGGAGATCCTGTATCATTTGTAGCAGTTGCAAAGTCTTTAATAATTTGTTGTTTTTGTTCATTTTGTAACGACATCGTGCATTCCTTTCTTCGTTAATTTAATACAAATACGCGTTTGGGCAGAATCCTTTCGCCCTTTATATGTGCAATCGCAATGGGATTCTCTGCGGTATGAAGGCAAAGAAGACAAAGCTCGCCAGAAAGCAAAAGAGAAGTGTGGAGTTCTTGACCACAACGAACTTTCTCAACTTCCTGTTCGTTAATCATTACAGCCGGGATGTCGTCCAGCCCTGCAATGAGATTTTGCACATGGTCTCTTTTTAGAATCTTTTCATCACAAATTGCAAGCGTTTCATATGATAAAGCTGTATCTTTATAAAAAGAGCCGACCGCTGTGCGATCAATCATGCTCGCAAACCCATATGTTCCTAAGGCTTTTGCCATATCGCGTGCAAGGCTTCGTACATAGGTTCCTTTTTGGCATTCCACTTCAAATTGTGCAATATCAGAAGATTTAACCTCAAGCAGTCTCAAAGTGTAAATTTGAGCGGGGCGAGGGGGAAGTGAGAAATCTTCACCACTACGGGCTAAATCATAAGCCCTTTTTCCGGCGACTTTGATGGCAGAAAATCGCGGTGGAGCTTGGCTAATTTGTCCAGTAAATTGTGGCAAGATCGCCATTATTTCTTCTTCAGAGGGGCGATAACAGGAGGTTAGCATAGTGTCACCTTCTGCATCATCTGTCGTTGTTTGTTCACCCCAAGTCACCTCAAAACGATATGTTTTCTTTTGTTCCGAGAGATAAGGTATCGTTTTTGTTGCTTCTCCTAAAGCAATAGGCAGAACACCCGTCGCTAAAGGATCTAATGTTCCAGCATGCCCCACTTTGGTTTTGGGGAATTTTCTTTTAATTGCTCGCACCACATCGGTTGATGTCATGTTAAGCGGTTTATCAATAATAATCCATCCGTGGATAGACATAAAAGCCTCCATTATTTTATTGTTTTTATAACGACTTACTGTTTAAGGGAAAAGACCCTAAATTTATGTTATTGGCACTTTAATTTCTCCTTTATTTATTCGGTTAACAATCTTCCTACAAGCGCCCATGTAAGGAAAAGAAATTCAATTACTTATGATGATTTAAAGCTTATATTATTAATGTAACATGTTTCGTAACTTTTATCAAGAAAAACCGACAAAAAAGCTTATATTTTCAATAGATAATGAGGTTAAAATAGAACAGAATATTAAGAAAAATCGTTATCTAAGATAGGCGAGTGCCTTTAAATAGCTTAACCAATCCTTAATACAATCCTCTTATAATAATATCCATTAATAAGGCGAGGTTCCTCATGGTGAGGAAAAAATTTAGTAAGTTATGGCAGACATTTTTTCATAAATTGCGCCAAGAAGAAGGGGCGTCAATTGTTGAATTTGCAATCATGGTGCCGATATTTATCTTTTTTATCTTTGCGGTTATTCAACTGAGTGCAGTATTGATCATTGAGAATGCTTTAGAAGCCTCTATTCGTGAAGCGGCTCGTTATGGGATCTCTGGCCAAGGATCCGGTGCGCGTGATAGCGAAATTCGCAGCCGCATTCAAACAGTCGCCAGAGACTATAGTGGAGGCCTTATAAACCCCAGTAATCTCACAATTACGATTAATTCGTACCCCAATTTTCAAGCTCTGGATGCCAATACCTCAGCATCAAATGGATCGGGAAATGGGAGCCAAGCCGTTAAATATCAAGTTCAATATACCTGGAATACGACAATTCCTATTTTTGGGACTTCTAACTTGATTGTTTTAAAGGCTCAAACGCCAGTAATGAACGAAGGATTTGAAAATTAAAGAGGATGAAGTGAAACTTTTAATTAATTTTTTTCGAAAAAACAGAGGAAGCGTCTTGATTGAATTTGCGGTTATTCTCCCGCTGATATTTGTGCTTTGTGCCGGCGTATTTGAGTTGGTGATGTTTACTTTATTGAACAATAAATTAATACGAACCGCAGGTGTTTTAGGGGATGCTATTACCAGAGATGATATTAAAAGAAGCGGAATCACGGGAATCTTAAATACAGCACGGTCATTTTTAAAGCCTTTTGAATTTAATACACAGGGAAGAATTGTCGTTTCTCAAATATATAACAATGGTTTGACAACCGATCCCAGTAAAATGGTGATTTCTTGGCAAGTTAATATGAATGGTGCTGTTAGTCGATTAGGAACTGTTGGGACTCGTCCAACAAACATGCCGAATAATCTTACGGTTTTGAATGAGCAAGCCGTTGTTATTACAGAAGTCTTTTATCAATATCAACCAATTATTTTTAAAGGATTTTTTCCGAATAAGACCCTTTATCATGTGTCCGTTTTTGTTCCTAGAGTGGGAAGCATGACGACTTTAAAAGCTGAGTGACGATAATGAGAGAATTTAAAAAGTATTTAAAATCAATGAGAAACAATGAAGAGGGTGCAGTTTATGTGATGTTTGCATTTCTTCTTATTCCTTTTATCATTCTTGCGGCAATTGCGATTGAGGTCTCTCGGGCCTCTTACATTAATACGCAATTAGCTTATGCTGCCGACGCAGCAGCGCTGGCCGGAGCACGCTATAATATTAATGATGTGCAAGCAAATGCACGAAAGGTATTTTACGCCAATTTCCCCAATGGGACGCAAGACGTATTTGTGACCCCTCAAGTAACCGTCTCAAGTGATCAAAAATTTGTAAGTGTATCTGTTTCAGGTTCAATGCCAACGATAATTGGAAAATTTGCAGATATTTTGTCCTTACGTGTTAAGGCATTTTCACAAGTTCAAAGGTCATTTGAGGGGTTGGAATTAGCTCTTGTCTTAGACGTGACAGGATCGATGGCGTCAAATAATAAAATTGGGGGACTTATCTCAGCAGCTCGAAATCTCATTGATGTCATTTATGGCCCCAATAATACCAAAGAAAATATGGCAGTCTCAATTGTTCCTTATGTAGCAACTGTGAATATAGGTTCTCAACGCACAGCGTGGCTTTCTGATCCATCAACTTTAAATAAATTTCCTAAGAACGTTCCATGGGAAGGATGCGTAAAAGCGATTGATACTGGTAATGTTATGGATAAAGACGATGCTCCCAGTGCAAGTCGTAAATGGCCTGTCTACTTTGCTGACACGACTTATAAGCAATATGGTTCCAATAAAGGGGATAATGATTGGGAAGAAAGACCTAACGGTTCGATAACAGTAAGGACGCCTATTACGAATGTTAAAATTGGCCCAAATAGAAGCTGCGGTCCCTCAATCATGCCTTTGACGAACAATCGTGATACTCTGAAAGCTAAAATCAGCACATTCACGCCCGTTTATGGGGGAGGAACTTTTGGTAATCTAGGGCTTGTGTGGGGATGGAATACGATTTCACCAAAATGGAATGGGTTGTGGGGCAGTATTAATCCTCAAGCTTATGATAAGGTGACAAAATATCTTTTGATCATGACCGATGGTGAGAATAACTGGTTTGATGAAAGTGGATACCAGCCAACGGGTGATCCAACGGCTTATGGTCGCCTCCAGGATGGACTGCTCGGCACCACGACGATTTCACAAACAAGAGGCAAAATCGATAGTCGCTTATTGGATTTATGTACAAAGATTAAGGCGACAGGAATTCAAATATTCACGGTAACCTTTCAAGTTTCTGATTCACAAGCAAAAACTATTTATAAACAATGTGCCAGCAAACCTGAATGGGCTTTTCAAGCCGAAAACTCACAACAATTATATACGTTCTTCAGTCAGATTGGAGAAACTGTCAAGAAGATCATTATTGTTAAGTAGTGATTCTTTTGATGGTGAATTGAGGTTTTTATCGGTAGGAGGATTTTTAGGTGGAACGGAAGAAGTCTCTGTATTCTCTTGAGAGAGACTTGGTCCTGTTTTGGAAGAATCTGTAAGTTTTTTGTTAAGGTTTTTCTTCTTGTTCTTAGCGGACTTTACGGGTGTTTTTGAAGTCTCCAGGGGCTCAAGCTTAGATGGCTTAATAGTTAAATTAGCAGCTTCTTGACTATTAAGAGATGATAAAAAGTTAATGTTTTTTTGAATGGATTTTGGGTCAAGACCATCTTTGAAATACTGATTTGCTTTTTGACTATCGCCTGCCAGAGCATAAGCAACAGCAAGATTATGTTTTACATTCGGTGTTGCTTTAGGATGTTGACTTAACTTGGTAAGATAATGAATTCCTTCTTCAAACTTACCTCCAAGGGCTAAAGATAGACCTAAATTCGATTGAATGCTGATATTACTATGATCTATTTCAAGCGCTTTTTTATACCATGTTTGGGCTTGATTATGTTGACTTTTAAGGTCGGAGCAAATCCCAAGGCCATTCAGAATAAGGGCATCTCCGGGGGATATTGCAAGCATCTTTTTATAGACAATTTCGCATTTATCCCCATTGTTTGTTGCAACATACGCCTTTCCAAGCGCTTTTAACGCAGGAAGGTGGTGAGGATGAAGTTTTGAAGTTTCCTCAAGTAATTGTATGGCTTCATTTCGTTTTCCTTCTTCAAGGAGGATGATCGCAAGGCCAAGTCGTGCGTCGATATGATTAGGAGAGGTGTCTAAAATTTGTTGATAGAGTTTTTTTGCGGTCGCAAAATCCTGAGACTTTTGCATTGATTCTGCAATTCTTAATAAGGAAGCGGAAGAGCTATCAGCATAAATTTTTTCTTGATCTGCGCAGCTGCATATAACGACTGAAGTCAATAATGCTGGTATAAATTTTGCGATCTTAAACCTCATTTATTTAGCCTTTATTTGTTGCAACAAGTAAATAAATTTTTTTTTTACGCTAAAAATTTATTTTTACATAATTTATTGAATTAACAAAAATTTAATATGTTTGAGGATATGGTTAATCATAATTTAAGTCAACGTTAATTAAAAATCGTACTAAGTTTTAGGAGCCAATTTAAGTGCAAACATTTTATATTATTTTTAGCCTGTTAGCATGTTGTGCTGCTTTATTTGATTTCCTCTTTTATCGTATTCCCAATATTATTTGTATTCTCATTGCATTGGTCTTCTTTATGGGGAGTATCATTTTTTATCCTTTTGAAAAAATTATAGAAGCTCTTCTTTTTTCAGCAGGAACATTGGGGATAAGTTTTTTGCTTTATGCCGTTCGGGTTTTAGGGGCAGGAGATGCGAAACTTTTAGCTGTTTGTGCATTATGGGCGGGAAGCACAAATTTTCTTTTATTTATATTTGTAACGAGTATTTGTGGAGGTTTGTTAGGTATTTTTTATATCTCATTTGCAGATCAAATAGATAAAATTCGTCTAAAAATAAACTTATTCTTAACTAAAATTCTTCAAGATGGCTTTATGTGGGCGTTTTATAAACGTTATGAGGATTTGCCTTTTAAAAGTAATCGCTCAATAGGAAGTAAAAAATTGATCCTTCCTTATGGTATTGCCATATGTGGGGGATGTTTAACGGTAACTTATATAAAAATTTGGGGGGCTTAAATAGATGAAATCTAAAAGTATATTTCTCGTTTTAGGGTCCTTAGTTTTTGCCGTTTTATTAACTGTATTATTACAAGGTTTTTTTAATAAAAACGATAAGTCCGCCGAAAAAAAATCTAAAAACGATACTGTTTTGGTTTTAACTTCACCCACTGAATTACCTCCAGGAACCATTATTTCAGTCGAAAAGCTTGTTTGGAAAGAGTGGCCCTTAAAAGCTTTGAACCCTCATTATATCACGAAAGACAAAACAGAAGAATTAAAGTCTATAAACGGGGCAACTGTAAGATTTGCAATTTTGGCGAATGAGCCAATTAAGCTTCCCAATGTTGTTACCCTTAAAGGGAAAAGTATTCTATCTGCTATTATTCGTGCAGGAATGAGAGGTGTTACAATTCCTTTTACAAAGATCGCAAATGCGCCAAGCTTTTTGGCGCCTGGAGATATTATTGACGTTGTGATTCCCAAAAGATCTCAAGAAATGGGGGAAGGGTACTTTGGCCAAACAATCATTAAGGGTGTCCGGATTCTTGCAGTTGATCATTCTTTACAAAATCTTGAGGAAAAGAAGTCAGATCAACCTAAAACAATGACTTTAGAGGTGACTGCTGATCAAGCAGAAGATCTCGCGGCCTCGATACGAGGCGGAGATATTATCATCAGTTTGCGGAGCGCTTTTAATGAACCCGCAGAAGCAAAAGCCTCTCCTGTAATAAAAGTGGAACAACCGTCAGAAGATAACAAAATAAAAGTTGTGACCATGATTCGGGGGAAAGATAAATCACAAGTCACTTTAAAAGAGTAGAAGAGATGAATTTAATACAGGGATGGAAGATGTATAATTTATTTAAGAATAAAATGCCGCTCTTTATTTATACGCTTGGTTTAATATTTATTGTAAATGAGGCGTATGCTATTAAAGAGATGACAATCGAGCAAAACGTTGCTGAAACAGTTCATCTTGAAGATCAAATTGCTGAGATCTTTGTTGCAAATCCCGAAATTGCTGATGTTCAACTTAATAATCCTAAAGTAGCTTACGTTTTTGGTAATAAACCCGGTGTGACCACTGTATTTGCAACCAATAAAGACGGTAAGCTTATTTTGCAGCTTCAACTCAAAGTCACACATAATTTAACTCAACTTAATCAAACGTTGAAAGCGCTTTATCCTTATGAAGACATCCAAACAATTTCGACGCCAGGGGGCGTTGTTTTAAATGGAAAAGTGTCGACACCAGCGACAGCAAAGAAGATTGTAGATGTTGCAGCGAAACACACTGGCTCAAAGGATAGTATTATTAACAATCTTCAAATTGGGACTAAAACCCAAGTTTTGTTAAAAGTAAAAATTGCAGAAGTGAGAAGATCAACACTCAATAAATTAAATATTAACTGGTCATCTGTTGTTAATTCTCCCGCTCATTTTACTTATGGTCTGATGACAGGACGTGCGCCTATCGTAGGTGGGGCTTTTGAGCGTCATAGTGGAATTCCGCAGTTAGGAAGTATGGGGGCGGCATTTAATGATGGAGTTAGTAATTTTAGTGCTTTGATTGATGCTTTAGATCAAGAGGGGCTAGGCACGATTCTGGCAGAACCAAATTTAATTGCTGTCTCAGGTGAAACAGCAAGCTTTCTTGCAGGCGGTGAATTTCCTTTCCCTGTGCCTCAAGATACCAATATTACGATTGAATTTAAACAGTTTGGTATCAGTCTTGCTTTTACACCAACTGTTCTTTCATCAAACCTGATTAATTTACGTGTTCGTCCAGAAGTCAGTGAATTGGATGATAGCAATGCACTTGCTATCCCGGTTGGGAATTCATCAATTCCTGTTCGTGTTCCTGCTCTTAAAACAAGAAGAGCTGAAACTTCAGTTGAGCTTGGCAGTGGACAAAGTTTAGCAATTGCGGGGCTTATTACAGCCAATACAGCAAATTCATATTCTCAACTTCCTGGAGTTGGTGATATCCCCATTCTAGGCGCTCTTTTCAGATCAACTGATTTTCAACGAGAACAAAGTGAACTCGTGATCATTGTGACGCCTTATATTGTGGAACCAAATTCAGATCCTAAAGCACTTAAATTACCAACAGATGGTGTAAAACATGCCTCTAATTTAGAGACACTCTTCATGAAGAGACTTAATCGTAAAAATGTAACACCAGATCAAGTCATTGAAGAATCACCTGAGCATCGTCTCTTTGGCGTTGCAGGGTTCAATGTAGAATAAGGAGAGCAATATGTTTAAGAATTTAATTGCACTACTACTAACTTCTTCCGTTATGTTACCAGGATGTTATCTTGAACGAGACATAAATTATGTGCGTCCCGAACAGCCTTTAGTGGAGAAAAGGACAGTTTCTCAGTTAATTCACTATCAATCAAAACATAGAGTTAAGCTTACCACTAAAGAAGCTCTGGATCTCAAAACGAAAATTGAACAAGCTCAGAAGGCTCAGGATATTCATGTGAGCATTATAGGTCCTCACTTGAAGGCAAGACGAGAAAACGCTCAAACAAAGGCACGTATTAATCATTTAATTCGAATTTTTAATGATTTAGGTGTTCCACGTTCTTCGATTCAAATCCTTGACGAAATTAATTGGCACAACCCTCAAGTGAAATGGGAATCTGATATGATCGTGATTGAGCTAGAGTGGTATGATCGCCGTGCTGTGCAGTGTCCTGGGTGGGATCAAGTGATGGATAGTCGTGTTGCTCCCGAAGGAGAAGAAAATTTTGGGTGCACAAATAAATCTAATTTAGCGCAAATGATTGTTGATCCAAAAGATTTGATTGTTGGTAAGGATTTAGAAAGTTCTAATGGTCAATATAATAGTATGAGCGTTGAGCGTTATCAGACGGATAAAATGAAAACAGTAAAGATTGAAAAGATCAGTGACGCAAAATAGAAAAAAATGAGGTTTTTAGGTGGCTCAAAATAATAATCCAAATTCTTTACTATGTTTTTTAACTGATGATGCGTCAGTGGGAGCTGTTCAAGCGACATCCTTAACTAATTTAGGTATCTCCTTTGAAGTAAAAAAAGGAGGCATAGAAGAATGCCTAAAATATCTTAAAAGCAATCAATCACCAGATATTTTATTGATCGACATCAGTGAGTCAAAACTTCCAATGACGGATATGATGAAATTAGCAGAAGTTTGCGAGCCTGGTGTTGAAGTTATTACGGTTGGAAATCGTAATGAAGTTGGACTATTTAGAGATTTAATGCGGTTAGGAATTAAAGATTACCTAGTTAAGCCTTTGACATCTATGCATATTTTTAAAACACTAGAGCATATTCTTTTAGAAGAAAAAAAGATATCTCAACCGGGAAAATTTAATAAATCAGGTAAGTTAGTGACATTTATTGGTTCACACGGTGGAGTTGGTGTTTCAACATTGGTAGCGAATAATGCATGGGCGCTTGCTGAGAAAGAAAGTAAAAAAGTTGCGATTATTGATTTAGATATTCAATTGGGAATTATTCCTCACTTTTTTAATCTAGAACCTTCAATGGGATTACAAGAGCTTTTTGAGACGCCAGAGCGTATCGATGAGACTTTAATTAATAGATCAATGACCCACGTTGGGCAAAATCTTATGATCTTAAGCTCTCAAACACCTCTTCAAGATCAGCCAAACCTCAGCCTAGAGGCCATTAAATCAATAACTCAAGAATTGCTATCGAATGTTCATTTCGTTCTTGTAGATTTACCCAGGAATTTTTTAACACCTTCTAATACCTTTCTTTTGCAAAGATCGAATATTATTGTTGTGACAACAGATTATTCTCTTATAGGACTTAAAGAAACATCAAGATTTTTAGAACTTTTCAAAGATCGTCTTGTTCCAGATCAAGAGATCATTATTGTTGCAAACAAGCTAGGCCAGTATAAAGCAGGGGAATTAACCCGTGAGATGTTTGAAGAAGCTTTGCAATATAAGGTTGCGCTTGAAATAGCCTTTGATCCCCTAAATCCTTTGGAAGCTTTAAGAGATGGCACACCTCTTGTTAACAAAATGAAGGGGCCGGCTTGTGAAGGGGTTTTAGCAATCATAAATCATCTTTTAGGAAGAGAGAAGAAATCTAAAGAATCGCAAGGTGTATTAGGTTATTTTAAAAACTTAAAATTTTAAGTTTTTCTTAATCCCATTGCTATATTCTCTAATTGTCAGTGAGAAAAAGAGGGAATAATGTCAAAATTTGGGCGTAAAGAAATATCAGAACTTGTTGATACACCGACCCAAAAGGCGCCCATATTAAGCTCGAACTTTTCGGATAAAGGGAATGGAGAAAAGCAAGGGGGACATAGCTCTCAAGAAAATAATCATTATAAGACAAAAGTTGTTAACCAATCTCAAAATGTTATTACTTTTAAAGAGAAAGTTTTTGACCGTATTATCAAGCATATTGATTTAGTTGCGGCGGCTAAAATGCCGAGTTCAGAATTAAGGCATGAAATTGAACATTATGTATTGGAATACTCAGAAGAACATCAAGCGCAAGTAAGTCGAAAAGAGCTTCAAGATATTATTAATGATATTATGGATGATATGGTCGGATTAGGGCCTCTTGAAATTTTGCTTAAAGATCCATCAATAAGTGATATTCTTATAAATTCTTATAATCTTGTTTTCGTGGAGAGATTTGGAAAGCTCTTTAAAACAGATATCGCTTTTAGAGATGAAAAACATGTTTTGCAGATTGCCCAAAGAATTGCAAGCCAAGTCGGGAGACGTATTGATGAACTCAGCCCCATGGTTGATGCACGCTTACAAGATGGTAGCCGAGTGAATATCATTATTCCGCCTGTTTCTTTAGGGGGAGCATCGATATCTATACGTAAATTTCAGCAGCAAAATATAAAATTAAATGATTTAGTTCAGTACAATAGCCTTTCTTTAAAGATGGCTGAATTCTTGAAAATGGCAGCAGAGGCGCGCCTTAATGTTATTATTTCAGGGGGAACTGGCGCAGGAAAGACAACTTTATTAAATGCATTATCTGGGCTTATAGATCCTTCAGAAAGAGTTATCTCAATTGAAGATTCTGCAGAATTAAAGTTATCATTGCCTCATGTTGTAAGATTGGAGAGTAGACCTTCGAACATGGAAGGAGCAGGTCTCGTCGCAATTAGCGATCTTTTAAGAAATGCTTTGCGAATGAGGCCTGATCGCCTTGTTATAGGTGAGTGTCGAGGAGCTGAAGCATTTGATATGTTGCAAGCTATGAACACTGGACATAATGGGTCAATGTCAACATTGCATGCCAATAATACAAGAGAGGCTCTTCATCGAATAGAAAACATGTTACTCATGGCTGGGCATGACTTTCCTAATCAGGTTGTGAAAAGCTATATTGCTGATGCAGTGGATTTAATAGTGCATGTTGCCCGTATGAAAGATGGTGTGCGACGCGTTACGCAAATAAGTAGCGTCGAAGGTCTTGATGAGAATGGGATTAATATCCAGGACATTTTTCTTTTTAATAATGTAACAGAAGAAAGAGGAAAAATTAAAGGCGATTTCGAATTCCAAGGATTACCCAAAATTCTGCGAGAAAAAATAGAAAACCATGGGGCTGGAAATGCTTTAAATAACTTCTTAAAGTTAGCATCGTCATGAACCAAAATATCTTTCTCTATACAATTTTAATCTTATTTTTTATCATTTTAGGTTTAGTATACACTATCAATCAAGTTTTTGAAAAAAAACAAAATTTACAATCTCGTATTCGTAAAATTTTAGAAGGAAGAGAGACTTCTTCTTTAAATCAAGGTGGTTTTAAAAAGTCGCCCACGAAGCAAACCCTTATAGAGAAAAAATTAAAACAATATCTTTTACGTAATCCAAAAAAAGCGGAACAATTTAATTTATGGCTTCATCAAAGCGGATTAAAATTAGAAATACGAGTATTAGTAATCGTTTTTATGCTGACATGGTGTGGCACTTTTATAGCTGTGAAGCTATTTACAGAACTCAATATCTTTCTTGCAATTATTGGAACTTTTATAGGGCAGATTTTTTTGTTTTATATGTTCATAGAATATATGGTTTCAAGACAAAGGAGAAAAATTATTGATGAACTCGCGCATGCTGTTGATATTATTGCACGAGGGATTAAGGCTGGCAGTACTATCGAAAAAACTTTTCCGGTTGTCATCCGCGAAACAAAACCACCATTAAAGGAAGAGTTTACGCGTATGTTGCATGAATTGGATTTTGGTATCCCCTTTGAAAAGGTTATTCATTCCGCGGCTCATAGAATTAATGTTCCTGATTTCTTCTTTTTCGCAAGCGCCCTCATCATTCAACGCAAATCAGGAGGTGGGTTATACGAAGTTTTAGAAAATATTGTGACGATGTTACATAAAACTAAAGAAATTAGGATGAAAATAAAAGTATTTTCAGCAGAAAGTAAAGGAAGTGCCGTTATTCTTACGTCTATTCCTTTTGTTGTGTGGGCCATTGTAATGAGAACAAATTCTAGCTATCTAGATTTCTTTCTCCATGATCCTTTAGGAAGAAAGCTTTTAATTTTAGTATTTGGACTTGTAGGGGCGACCATTATATCCGTGAAGAAAATTATAAAATTTGAGGTTTAAATTAAAATGTTTGTGGATCTGATAGGCGATAATTTTAATTTTATCCTTATAATAGTCATCATTCTTATTTCTTTAGTCCATTTTCTCACCAAAATGTCAGCATCAGAGGATGTAAAAGACCGCATTCAAAAAGTAAGAAATTTCGAAAAATTTTCTAAAAGTCAAGAAAATGGCGACATATCGCTTGACAATACTGTAAAGTCTCAAAAAATTTTAGATGCAAATTTTATTTCGTCATTACGAGCCAGGTTGCAAGGAACGATTGATGGCTATAAATTGCGCTTAGAGCAGGCGGGTTGGAGCTCGGAAAATGGCTTTCTTATATACGTTATTTCCAATGTCAGCGGTTTTATTATAGGAACCTCATTATATTTCTTTTTAATTTTCTCAGTTCCAAAAATATATGAGCAAAGCTGGTTAATTAAGCTGGCTATTTTTATGTTATTTTTATTTATCTGTATACGTTTTTTTGAATATTTACTCGATTATACTATTGCGAAACGTTATGCGAGAATTAAGAAAAACTTGACTTTTGTCGTTGATCTTTTAGGCATTTGTGTCCGTTCAGGATTAACGATCGATGGTGCTTTGGAGAAAATAGCTGAAGAGATTGCGACAATTAATCCTGACTTATGTAAAGAGCTTACCCAAGTTTCTATCGAACTGGATTTGATCCCTGATCGTCACATTGCTTTTCGTAATTTCGCACGTCGTATTGATATTCCTTTGGTTCATATACTGATTTCTAGTATTATCCAAGCTGAAGAACAAGGGGCTTCTATTGGCAATACACTTACTGTTCTCTCACAAGAGTTTACAAAGCATAAAATCTTAGAAATAGAAGCAAAAGCGGCTCGTCTTCCTGTTTTATTGGCATTACCTTTGGCACTTTTTAGCTTCCCTTGCTTGCTCATTATTTTATTAGGGCCAGCTATTGTAAATATCAGTCGATCTGCTATGTTTCAGTAATGAAACAGGCAAGAATCCCTTCAGCCCAATTTATTGCTAAACTTTTACCAAAGCTCGTTAAATCTTCTTTTGAAAAGAAGGGGTTTGTTCAAGCTGAAATTCTTTTAGAATGGGGAAAAATTGTTGGGCAGGAAATGAGCCAAAAATGCATTCCTGAAAAATTAGTTTTTCCTAAAGGGAAAAAGGTAGAAGGGACACTTTATCTTAATGTCGAGATCTCTTCAGGCCTTTTAATTGAATATGGGGCTCCTTTAATTATAGATAAAATAAATAGTTATTTTGGATATCAAGCGGTTGCTCGACTTAAACTTAAACAGGTGCTTTATAAGAAGGATTCTGGGCCCGTTTTAAGTAAAGAAGTTTTTAAAGATATTTCTTTAACTCCTGAAGAACTCAATTATCTGGATCAAATCCCTATTGATGAGTTAAGAGAGGCTCTAAAAAGCTATTTAATGCAATATAAACGCACTTTTTAAAATCAGCCAAATTTTGTTTAGCTATAAAGTATGCTCGGAAAGATGAAATAGAAAAAGAATTTAAACTACTCTAAAAATCTTTTAAATAGCCATATTAGAAAGTTGCTAATGGTTTCAAAAGAGTAGTGTCATGAAAAAGCTTCATGTTGTCTCAGGGGCAGGTGGAAGCGGAAAAACATCTATAATCCCATTTTTAAAAAAAATGTTAGGTTCTTTGTTTTCCTTATACGATTTTGATGACATAGGTGTTCCTGAGTTTCCTGATAAAAAATGGCGTCAAGAATCTACGGAATTGTGGCTGCAAAAAATTGTGCAAAGCGGAAACGATACCTGTTTACTAGGGCAAGTGGTTTTAGGCGAGATTTTATCTTGTCCTTCTGCGAGAAATATTGACAGAATTGAATTTTGTTTGTTGGATGTATCAGATTATGAGCGTATTTCAAGGCTTAGAAAGCGTAATACTTACGGGGCAGATCATCATATGCTTCATTGGGCTTCATGGCTTCGTATGCATTTATTTGATCCTCAATGGGTGCAACATGTAATAAAAGATGAATGTTGGAATGGTCTAGATTTTACTAGATGGGATCGGTTGGACAATTGGAGTTCTCTTGCGGATGTGAAGCTTTTAGATACCACTCACGTACCTATAATAAATGTTGCTGAAAATGTTGCTCGATGGATTTTAGAAACAAATTAATTAAACCTGTTTTAAAAAAGCCATACAATAAAATGTATATGAATTTTTATATATTTTTCAATTAGTTATTCTAAGAAAAAAGCTAAAAAATTTAAAATCTATGTATTAGATCTCCTAAATCGGTTAAAGCTATTTGGATGTATAAGCAAGGTATGCTATGAGAAAGTGGGTCACATCATTTTTATTATCGTTAAAGTACTTAAATGATTTCGAGTAAAGAATTACAAGTCTCTTTCCAAGAATTCGAAAGAGAAAATATGAGCGAGCTGCATCTCAATAACCTTAATGAGGCGCAACGTATTGCTGTTGAAACCATAGATGGCCCAGTGCTGGTTTTAGCTGGAGCTGGGACGGGAAAAACGCGCGTGTTAACGACACGAATCGCTCATATCTTATTGCATCGTTACGCTTGGCCTTCGCAAGTTCTTGCCGTGACCTTTACGAATAAAGCATCTCAGGAAATGAAAGAGCGCGTTAATCGTCTTATAGGGCACTCGGCTGAGGGATTGTGGTTAGGAACATTTCATTCTTTGTGTGTTCGTATTCTTCGCCATCACTCTGAGCTTATTGGCCTTAAATCTAATTTTACAATTTTAGATACAGATGATCAGCTTCGCTTAATTAAACAACTGTTGAAAGCTGAGGAACTAGATGACAAGCGTTATCCACCTCGACAGGTGTTAGGTTGTATCGGACGTTGGAAAGACAGAGGATTGTTACCTGAAAAGATAACGGCTGCTCAAATGAGCAAATCCGGCTATGTAGGGGATGAGAATACACTCAAAATTTATAAAGACTATCAACAACGTCTTCAAATCCTGAATGCTGTAGATTTTGGCGATTTATTGCTTTTGACGGTAACTCTTTTCACAACGCATCCAAGTGTTCTCAAAACATACCAGGATCAATTCAAATATATCCTTGTGGATGAGTATCAAGATACGAATATTGTTCAATATTTATGGCTTCGACTTTTAGCCATGGGAAATCAAAATAATCTCTGTTGTGTAGGGGATGATGACCAATCAATCTACGGTTGGCGTGGTGCTGAGATAGGGAATATCTTAAAATTTGAGCAAGATTTCCCTGGTGCTAAGATTATCCGCCTTGAAGAGAACTATCGTTCAACTCCTCAGATTTTAGGGGCTGCTTCTACGCTTATTGCGCATAACAACAGTCGTTTAGGAAAAACACTTCGTACGCAACGTGATGGAGGGGAACCTGTGCAAGTGCGGGGCGTCTGGGATGGCGAAGAAGAAGCGCGTTTTGTGGGAGAAGAAATCGAAAATTTTCATCGAAAAAGTGAGAACTTATCTTCGATAGCAATCCTTGTTCGTGCCAGCTTTCAAATGCGTGAGTTTGAAGATCGGTTTATTACGCTGGGGGTTCCCTATCGTGTCATTGGAGGTCCACGTTTTTATGAACGTCAAGAAATACGTGATGCGCTTGCCTATTTACGTGTTGTGATGCAGCCGAATGATAGTCTTGCTTTTGAGCGTATTATTAATACACCAAGAAGGGGAATAGGGAATTCAACCCTACAAACACTACATGCCTATGCCAGAATAAATCTAATTTCTTTGGTTGAGGCTACACGTATACTTCTTGAAACAGACGAGCTCAGAGGACAGGCTAAAGCAGCGTTAAGTTCTCTTTTGTTAGATTTTGATCGCTGGCGCAGCATGCTAGAGAAGGTTCCTCCGAAGGAATTAACGGGTATTATCCTTGATGAATCAGGGTATACAGCAATGTGGCTTGAGGATAAATCTCCAGATGCACCAGGGCGACTTGAAAACTTAAAAGAACTTGCTGCGGCTGTGGGGCAATTTGAAAGCATCGCTTCTTTCCTAGAGCATGTTAGCTTAATTATGGAAAATAGTGTAGTCTCACAAGGCGATATGGTGAGCCTTATGACCCTTCATGCGGCTAAAGGGTTGGAATTTGATACTGTCTTTTTAGCAGGCTGGGAAGAGGGACTTTTTCCTAATCCGCGGGCATTAACAGAAGCTGGTGAGGGTGGCCTAGAAGAAGAGAGACGCTTGGCTTATGTAGGGCTCACTCGGGCAAAAAAACGTGCAATTATTACCTTTGCAGTGAATCGTCGTCTCCCAGGAGAATGGCAAAGTTCAATGCCTTCTCGTTTTATTGATGAGCTTGCGCGTGAGCATATAGAAGTCATCAATCAACCAGGAATTTTTGGTCGAGGAAGGGGGAGATGGGAAGAAACTATTACCGTACAAGAACGTCCTCGATCGAGCTCTTTCTATGATCAAATGCAACCGCAAACTACGACATCATTATTTTCTTTAGGGGATCGTGTTTTCCACATTAAATTTGGTTATGGACGCGTAACGGAAATCAGCGGTGATAAATTAGATGTACATTTTGAACATACGGGCCTCAAAAAGGTCATGGCTTCTTTTGTTGTTCGTAAATAAATTTAATAAGAAGTGAGAAATGCTTTATAAACTTGAATTTTGCTGTCATAAAACACACATTCCCTTATTTGAAGAGATTTTGGGAGATGAGCACCTTGGTGTATCTACTTTTGAGCAAAAGGGTAACCCAGATCAATGGAATATAGAAGTCTTATTTGATTTTAGCCCGAATTTACAAGTCTTAAACTACCTCTTTAAAGAAGCAGCGGCAAAACAGGAAATAGAGGAACCCTATTTAAGTTTATCACTGGTACCAGAGATTGATTGGCTCTCAGAGAATCGTAAAGCATTTCCACCGCTTACAATTGGAAATTTTTATGTTTACGGATCTCACCATGAAGAGACTATTCCACAAGACAAAATTTCTTTTAAAATTGATGCAGCTACGGCTTTTGGCACCGGACAACATGCCACAACTCAAGGATGTCTTTTAGCTCTAGAAAAGCTCAAAAAAGAAGGGTATGCGCCCCTTAATCCTTTAGATCTTGGCTGCGGGACGGGTATTCTTGGAATGGCGATAGCCCGTTTGTTTACTGTAAATGGGACAATGTCTGACAATGATATAGAAGCAGTTGAGAAAGCAACGTCCAATGTTCTTGAAAATGATCTTAAGTCGCAAATAACTTGCTATCTTTCAGAAGGATTTCAATCCGAGATCCTTAAAAATAAAGCTCCTTATGATCTTGTGACTGCTAATATTCTTGCAGATCCTTTGATTCAATTGGCATCAGATATGAATCAATATGTAAGTAAAGATGGAATCGTTATTTTATCTGGACTTCTTGCAACTCAGGCAGAGGCCGTGGGAAAAGCTTATGAGAGTTTTTCCTTTAAAGAAATCGACCGTTATCCAATTGATGAATGGATGACATTAGTTTTGATGAAAACGCAATGATTACAGGACTAAATCACATTAACTTGTCGGTTAAAGATTTAGATGTCTCTTTTGCTTTTTATAAAGATATTTTAGGGTTTAAGCCTCGCGTAAAGTGGGCAGAAGGTGTTTATTTTGAAATTGGAGATTTATGGTTTTGTTTATTTCTCGATTCTAAGACAAGGACCGCACCTTTACCAGAGTATACCCACATAGCCTTCAATGTTGGCGAAGAACATTTTGAAAATTTTGCAGAAAGAATTAAGGCTTCTGGCGCTACAATTTGGAAAGAAAATAAATCTGAAGGAAACTCTCTTTACTTCCTTGATCCTAATGGACATAAGCTTGAGCTTCATGTTGGGAATATTGAAACAAGAATAATGGAAAAGAAGGAAAATTCAGGTAAATGGAAGAATGTAGAGTGGTTTGTTTAATCAGGGATAGCCATTAGCATGATAAATCAAAATTGTGATTGTCTTTCGTTTTAAAGAGTTATAAAAAGTGAATGACACCAGGGGTGCAAGTGTCAATACTTGCTGAGAAAGACCCTTACAACCTGTTCAGGATAATGCCTGCGAAGGGAGAGTGAAATGCAAATAAAATCACCTGCACTATCATCTTTTTTAAAAAATAAAGTGTTCTTATCAACGATTGTTGGCAATAGTCTCGATCATTATGATACGGCTTTGTATGGTTTTTTAGCGCCCTATATTGCGCCTCTTTTTTTTCCTAATAACGATCCTATTGTGGCTCTTATTTATGCATATAGCCTTATGTCTGTTTCAATCGTGACACGTCCATTGGGAGCTTTGTTTTTTGGAAAATTGAGTGGTGAAAAAGGTGGGAGACAAGCTTTTATCCTTGCATTGTGGGGCGTTGCTTTAACAACGGGAGGAATGGGGGTTCTTCCTTCTTACGATAAGATGGGTTTGTTTGCACCCTTAGGTTTGATACTTTTAAGGGCAGGGCAAGGATTTTTTGCGGCTGGTGAGTCAACCGTGGCTCCTTTGCTGATGCTAAAGAATGTGCCATTTATAGCTCAAGGTCAGGCAAATGGGATTTATCAAAGTTCTACAGTCGCAGGGATTCTTTTAGCTTCATTAGCAGCAACATTGGTCTCTTTCTCAAGTAGCACTACTCTATATTGGCGGTTTCCATTTTTCTTGAGCTTTTTAACAGGGCTATCTAGTCTTTATCTAAGGTATCAAATCAATCAAGATATTTTTGAAATAAAAACGGTTGCCCCTAATTCCTTAAAAGTAATTGTAACTTTAATAGAACGTAAAAAGGATTTGTTAAGAATTATCGCCGTTTCAAGCTTAAGTTATATGACATATGCAATTCCTTTTGTTTTTATGAATGTCTTTGCTGTTCAGGTGACTTCCTTAACTCTTAGAGATACATTGGGATTTAATACAATATTATTAGCTTTAGATATGTGCCTCTTACCTTTATTTGGAAAGTTTTCTGATATTTTTGGTATCCGAAGAACAATGGTACTTATGGCTTTCCTTCTTGCAATAACAGCTATTCCACTCTTTGCGATTATTCCTTATGGCAATATATTGAGTATTGGACTGATTCGCGTCTGGATTGTACTTTGTGGCCTTGGTTTCTCTGCTCCCTTGCATGCTTGGTTCAATCAAACGTTTAAAGGCCGAGAAGCTTATCTCATTACAGGCGTAGGATACGCGTTTGGATCTGAATTATTTGGTCGCTCAACGCCAGCAATTTGTCTCTGGCTTTGGCACCTAACCAATTGGGTTATAGCCCCCGCATTTTATATTATTGGGGTAAGTATTGCCGCGATTTTAGCACTTCGAGTAACACTTTCTAAATAACGATCTTCTTCAGATAAAATTCATAAAGAAGGGGAGCAGCTTTTGCTTGACGTTCTTTAAATTTTGATTAAAAATTAATCCTTAATAGTAGGGCGTTAGAAGAGTAAAGGTTGGTTATTTTATGAAAACTTGGTGCGTAAGTCGAACATTTATAGCAATCTTTTTTTTCACATTTTTCTTAGCAATTAAACCTTTAACAGCTGGCAAATATGCTGCTTACGTCATAGATGCTCATACTGGGCAAGTTTTCCACGCAGAAAATGCCCATGGGCGTGTTCATCCTGCCTCTTTAACAAAGATAGCAACTCTTTACATGTTGTTTGAAGCATTGGACCAAGGAAGAGTCAAGCTTGATACAAAACTCAAAATATCGGCTCATGCAGCGCGTCAAATTCCAACAAAATTGGGGATACCTGCTGGATCAATGATCTCTGTTAAAGATGCAATTCTTGCGCTTGTGACGAAGTCAGCGAATGACGTTTCTGTTGCTGTCGCTGAACATTTATCTGGCTCTGAGGCCGCTTTTGCTCAACAAATGACTAAAAGAGTTCGTCAACTTGGACTTAAAAGTACACTCTTTAAAAATTCTTCGGGTGTCCCTAATAAACAACAAATTACAACAGCCGCTGATATGGCAAAACTCTTGCAGATCGTTATTCGTGACTTTCCCAATTATTATAAAAATTATTTTGGACGAAAAAGCTTTACTTACAATGGGATTGTGCATGCCAACCATAATAAGCTCTTAGGAAAAGTTGAAGGTTTAGATGGAGGGAAGACAGGGTTTATTTGTGCATCTGGTTTTAATATTTCAACGTCAACAATTCGCAATGGGAACAGGCTTATCACTGTGGTTATGGGGGGTGAGACTTCAAGGTGGCGTGATCAGCGTGTTATTTCTTTAACGAATAAGGGATTTACTAAATTCAAAAAACGGCGTTTGGATCCTGAGTTTATTGAACAAAGCGATCTTCACGAGTTGCAAAATCCAAGAATGCCTTCAGAAGAACCTTTACAACAAGCAGATGATTTTTTTC
The DNA here is from genome assembly GCA_001898705.1 of Caedibacter sp. 38-128. Classification (GTDB taxonomy): domain Bacteria; phylum Pseudomonadota; class Alphaproteobacteria; order Caedimonadales; family Caedimonadaceae; genus Paracaedimonas. The sequence continues at coordinate 15,087 of MKUU01000011.1, read as the reverse complement.
CTGACGAATTGCCTCAAATAAAGCACGTAAGTTACCCACAATCGACACAAACTGTGGAGGCTCGCCATGAAATTAAGTCATTGAAAAATATGAAAAATATAAAGATACAACGAACAAAGAAAAAAGAAGAAAATCGGGGAGAGTGGGGAGTTCAAATAGGATCTTTCAAAGATGCAAACCAAGCTCATATGACAGCGGCTCAACTACTCGCAAAACTTCCTGAAGATATTGAAGGTCAAGTTTCTATTACCCACGCAAATCGTAAACAAGGCAATCCTTATCGAGCTTGTTTAATTGGCTTTAGTAAGGAAGCGGCTCAGCGTGTTTGCTATATTATTGAAAAGGAAGGAACGCCTTGTCTTCCCTTCCAAAATCAAAAGTATCGTCAGGAAAAAATATATACTGCGATGAATATTCGTTAAGGTTAGAAAATTCTATTAGGTCCTATTATACAAGGGATGTAAGAAAAAATGCCTGCATTGACTATGCTAAAGGCTTAATGGCAAGAATTTCACCCATCATTCTACAGCTTAATTATAAGAGTTGTGAAATTTTAATTTCAAATATTCTAGATAAACTTTGTGAGATTTATTCTTTAAGAAGAAATATACTTTTGTTTTAAATTTTACTCCCTGAGCTTAAGAGTTATAATATATTTAGAGCTTACCAAACGCCCTTCAACCTAGCTAAAAATTATTAGGAAGCAAAAATGGGGCAAACGAAAACTTATAAACCTTCAAGCAAACAAGAAAAAAATAAAAGATGGGATGTCCTCAAGCATACTTATTCATGGCATTATGGAATTGACTATAGATTGCATCCAGAAGAGTATCGCATAGGAAAAGGAGAACAAGGTGTACTCATTTGTGAACCTTTTAAATCAGAAATCCTTCCATTCTGGAGATTTAAGACGCCAGAAATCGCTCAAGCAAGCAGCATAAAAATATTTGAATTGTTTAAAAAATATCTTAAAAAAGAAGAATTTGTTGGAGCAGATATGGCTCGAAAATTCTTGCAAATGGGCTATACGAGAGCTCGAAGATATGCAAATCATAGTACTGGAAGAAAATATGATAAATTGACAGGAACAGAACTTCCCTTAGGGCCACCTAATCCCTTAAAAGCTAAAAGCGCTCAAATTTTTTATGAAAAATGGAAAGAAGCTGAAGCTGATTCTCAATACCAACAATTAAAGAAGGATTGGAAAGAAAAATATGGGTGAGCTCTTTCATGAAATATTCAAAATTTTATAAGTTTAGAAAAAGATCAAATTTATATTAAGATAAAATTATGGCTTTATTAAATGCTGCAAGAAAAGCAAAAACTATGTAAGAAATTAGAAAGATCAGCGGTACAATCATCTGACTTTCCGTTATAGAAGGTTTAACTTTATTTTTATTAATTGTTCTAATAATATTTGTGAATACTTGAGCAGGAAATTTCTTCTCTATTGATATAAGAAGATCATTTCTTATGTTGACACCTTGTTTGATAACATTAAGATTTCTAATCCAGCCTACACAAATCAATATACCTACGGTAATAATTGTATATATTAAATACGATTTATTATCTTTATTTAACTGAGCTTGATCTTTTAAATAAGCTATAGCAGAAACACCAGCAATATTTACCGTAATCCAAAAATTGTTAGCAACTTCTCTAATATCATTAAGTTTATCAAGAGAGCTTAAGATAAGCTTATATTGTTCAATAAGAATATGTTTATTATCCTCAGTAGTAAATTCAATTTTTACAGGCATTTTTATACAAACTCATTTTTGATAGAAACAATATTTTAATAAAAGCTTTGAATAAGAAAATCTAATTAAATAGATTTTTGAATTCTTCACATAAATATTGAAAGCTATGAGAGGCCTTACCTGAAAGATATGAAGGGGCTTGTGAGTCATATCTATCATAAGTATTGTACAATCTTTTTAAAGTTTTAGTGCTTATATAATTCTTTTTTTCACTTTTCCCTATCATCTTATTATTCCTTAAATTTGTGTTAATTTACTTAATTGACAATAGTATAAGTAAATTAACTTACGATTTGAATTATTGGGATTTTTTAAACAATTATAAATATGGGTAAGTTAAGTAATTAAAAAATATAAATATTTTTATGAGAAATTTCAAAAGTTTAAAATTGTAGCTAATTCTCAACTTTAATTGAGATAAGTTAATATCTTAATTTTAATATGCCTAGGATGACTAGAGCAATTTTGTTAATCAACATTTATGAGGAACTAATCATGACAACACATAAAGAGAGCACTCAACATTCTCATGATACAGAACATGGTAAACAAGGGTTTGCTTCTATGCCAAAAGAACAAGTTAAAGAAATCGCTAGTAAAGGTGGGCAATCTCACGGAAAAAATCATGATGAAAATAATAAGGGAACGACTTCTAAAAATTCTTCCTCTTCACGTGATAGCCATACAAGTAATTCACATCATGGTAAGCAAGGATTTGCTTCTATGCCAAAAGAACAAGTTAAAAAAATTGCCAGTAAAGGTGGGAAGTCTCATGGAAAAAACCATGACAAAGACAACAATCATTCTAGGTAATTTATCAGCGTTAAGCTAAAATTAAAGAAGTGTGCCTTTAAGGTGCACTTCTTTTTTTTAATTAAAAACTTGGAAGCTTTTTGTTAATAAATTTGTTTACTAAAAAGCAGCAAGTTTCATAGCCTTGATTGCTTAAATATAATATCAATTAATATGCTATCATTAACGCGAAAAGAAACAACCTATCACACATATTAAAGATAAGCTTTTATGAAATAGAGAATTTATTAAAGCGTGTTATTATTCATAACTTTCTTACATTTATGCTGAACATAGTAATTCTAAATTTTAATATTAACTTTTCTCTATTGGTCTCGCATCATTTAAGTTTAAAGGAAAATTTATAAACTAACTACATACTATTGCTTTTTTATCATCCTCAAGTTATTAAAGATTAATATTGAGAAATTCTTATAATTATTAAAAAAATATCAATATTTTTTCAGTTTATTTAAATTAAGGAGAAATAGCAGTAATTGAATTATTATACTTCCAAAGGTGATTTTTATAAAAATTTTTATGATAATGCTCCTGATATGTTTATATGTGTCGATCGCATTTCACAAAAAATTATAGAATGCAACCAGGCTTGTTCTGATAAGCTTGGGTATACTAAAGAAGAGCTTCTAAATATGGAGTCTGTAGCACGGATATATCATCAAGACTGTTATGAAGATAGATTAAGGATGGTAGAGCTATATGATCGCACAGGAGTTGTAAATGATATGGAGCTTATATTATTGAATAAATCGGGAGATAAATGTTACGTTTCTTTAAGCCTTAAGGCAGTAAAAGATGAAGACAATAGGGTTTTGTATAGTCGAGGAATATTTCGGGATATTACAAGACTTATTGAGAAAAGAAAAAAAATAAGAGCTCTTAATAAAGAACTCAGTATTAAAAATCAAGATTTAGCAACACTCTTCCATATTTTATCACATGACATTCAATCTTCATTAAGAATTATAAAACATTCCTCAGAGTGGATTGCAGGAGATGAAGGAAGCAACTTTTCTTCTAATGTATTTAAATACCTATCAATGCTTAAGAATGCGACCAAGCAAATTTATGATACAACGCAAAAAGTTTTAAAATTATTTATGAGCGATTTTGTTGAAGATCCGTCTATTACTAATCTAACTCATTTACTTGCAGAAATTAAAAGCAGATTGCTTCTGAATGATGATGTTAAAATTATTTTAAATACAGATAAAGATTCTTTTAAAACTTACAAACATTTATTGACCGAAGTTTTATATAATTTGATCGGAAATGCCATCAAACATCATAATCAACCAGAATATGCAAAAATACTTCTGAACATTACAAGCCTGGAAAATTCAATACTTATTGAAGTACAAGACAATGGCCCAGGAATTCCAAAAACCTTACAACGTAAAATTTTTGAGCCTTTCCAAAGTTTTAATAAAAATGTGAAAGAGCAAGGGTTTGGGTTAGGTCTTACAATTGTAAAGAAGATCCTTAAGAAGCTTAATTCGTCTATTGAAATAAAAAGTATGATAAAATGTGGTACAAGTTTTAGCTTTACATGGCCAGTATTTGAGTAAGAACTTTATCATAAAGAAATCTAGAAGATTAATTATTAACCATTAAGTTTATATTATAGGATAATTAATACTATTTATAAATAAATTATATAACCCATCAATATGAATTTATTACTTATGTTGTTGGCGATTTTAAAAAACTAAATAGAAATGTTAAAAATAAAAACCCTACTGTATTAACAGCTTGAAAGCTGGAAAACAGTAGGGGTATACTTTATTTTTTGTTCTTTATGCCTGTTAAGGTACTTAACAAATAAATACCTGCTATACCAACAAGTATATAAATAATACGGCTTAAAGCTGACATAGGACCAAATAGATACGCAACAAGATCAAAATTATTGAGACCAACAAAGCCCCAATTTAAAGCTCCCACAATAGCTAAGATTGTTGTAACTAACCTTAAATAGTAACTTGTTGATGATAAATGAATAGAATTCTTGTAACCTTCAGTAATCATTATAATGCTCCATTAATAAATTATTTTATTGAAACTGCTAAACTTGTACTGGACGAATAGGATGATTTTTATGCCATTTATCTCCAGGATTGTTATTAATATCAGGATTTGGAACTTTTTCTAAAATTGGAGTTTGTTTTCTTGGGTCTTGTAATTCTTCGTTCTCAAGAGGTTTCTGATTATTAGAACTTTTATTGTCATCGATAGGGCAAGATGATTGAGGCTGAGGGACGTTATAAGATTCTTGAGGAGAGTCATGCTCTTGCATATTAAGTACTTTAAGTTCTTGAAAATCGGTATTAACCATGTTGATTCCTTTACTAGTTAGCGACATTATTAAGTAAGCATTAATAAAGAATTTTTTTAAGGTTAAATAAAGATAAATATTCTACTGTTTGTTAAAAGAAGAAAAAATTTGGATTATTTTATAATAATCTGAGATGCTTAAATTTTTTATAAGCGGAATTTAATTTCCTCTTAATATGTTTTAATTCTATTTAATATCAGTACGAATAAGTTCATTAAAAAATTTTTTACCCTATAAGGATCATCTTGAAAAACACAGATATGTTCATCTATTTAATATTAGAAGATGAATGAGATTGAGCCCAACTATTTTTCAATTCTTCGTATTCTTGAGTTGTTGGAGGTGTGAGCCCTATTACAATTCCGCCTTCTTTAATACCTTGCTCGCACTTATTTGCATCTTCATCAGATATTCCTGCGCCGATTAATGCTCCCACTAAACTGCCTGTAGCTACGCCTGCTCCTATGCCAGCAAATATTGTAGCAAGGGAACCAACGATTGTAATCCCTAACCCAGGAACCGCTGTAGCGCCTATTGTAAGGAGAGCAGCTGCAATAACGCCTGCCGCACCACCAATAGCTCCACCTGCGCTGATTCCTTGAAAAGATTTGGTGACAACTTTATTTGTAACCTTATAGTTCTCGATGAAATGAGTCTCATGGGTTTTGTTAGACATGATAAGAGTAATATCCTCTTGTTTGTAACCCTTATTCAATAATTCATTATAAGCATTCTCTGCTTCATAAGGATTTTTAAATAAAGCTAGTAAAACCTTAGTTTCATTTGGGGTTGAAAGCATATCTTTCCTACTTTTTAAATTAAGAATTTAATTACCTAAAAAGATATTCACCTATATTTCTCCTATTTAAGAAGTAGAGGAAGAAGAATAATTTAAACTAAAAGTTTTATTGAAAATAAGTTCATGATTAATGGGAAATTTTTTAAGTCCTATTTTTATCATGCTTTCAAGATGTAATTACTTACGTTTTCCAAAAGATTGTTTTGACAAAAGCTTATAGCAAGAATTTTTCGGGATTCTAACTTTTATCATGTTAGTTTTTGTACCAGGATTTCAAGCCACAGGAGATCTTTTTTCTTCATCCTGTAATTAGAGAAATAATATATTAATAAACAAAGAGCTGTAAATGGTGGGCGAACCCTTATTTGTGTAAATTGTTTCCAAGTGCCGCCTGCGCCATCATCATCTGCTGTACGCTTAAGTTGGAGCTTAACGGATTTGCACTTAAGGCCTCGCTTGCAGCTTCAATGATCCTTACTCTATTATCTCTACTCATAGTATTACTAGTATCTGCTATAAGAGTCATGGCGCTTGTTATAACGCTTTCACGTTGCTCAGTAGGGATTTCTCCCAATGCTCGAATGATGCGCGATTTATAATATCCCTCCATAGCATCTGTTACTAAAGACCTAGCCCCGGTTACAATGCTTTCACGTTCCTCAGCAGGAATATTTCTTACCGCGTAAAGAATGCATGCTCTATCATATCCCTCCATAGCATCTGTTATCAGAGACATAACGCTTGTTATAACGCTTTCACGCTCTTCAGCAGGAATTCTTTTCACCTCTTTAAGAATTTTCTTTCTATCCAATCCACTCATAGTATCTATCATTAGAGTCTTCGCATCTGTTATAACACTTGTGCGTTCTTCAATAGGGATCTTTTTTACTGCTTGAAGGATTCTTTCTCTATCCTCTCTATTCATAGGATCTGTTATAAGAGACATAGCGTCTGTTATAATGCTTTCACGCTTTTCAGCAGGGATACATCCTAATGTTATAAGCATGAGTGCTCTGTCAACCCCAACCATAAGATCTGTTATCAGAACCTTAACGTCTTTTATAAGTCTTTCACGTTCCTGAGCAGGGATATTTATTAAGGCTTGAAGGATGAATGCTCTACCAAGTCCCTCCATAGGATCTGTTATCAGAGACATAGCACTTGTTATAACGCTTTCACGCTCTTCAGCGGGAATATTGCCTACTACTCTCCTAATTGCTTCACGATCATTTTCAGTCATATTTTCATTAAATAAAGATTGAGTGAGAGGCAAACCATTGCTTTGCATTTCATCATGTAAAACTTCATCTGTACTTCGGTTAGAGTGACCATCATATGGTCTTGTTTCAGGGCTTGGGAGGTTTCTGGCACTACTCCTTGGAGTTAAAGGTTGTGCTCTTTCTTCTTCACTAAGATGTTTTTGATCGCTTGCAGTTACTTGGTTATTCACACCCCCACTTAAAACTATTACTGAAGCAGAGAGCTTTAAACACCTTAAAAGCTTTTTCATATAATTATTTGCTGTTTTCATAAGGGGTCTCCTTGTTAAGGTTAAGCGCTTTAAGGTTGTATTATTATCTAGGGTTCTTAAAGATGCTCAAGCCATATCATTAGAACCCTCATTAGCATTACGCTTTAAAGATATAAATTTCTTGTAAAATCTATGTATAATTCCTACACCGTAATCATCCCCTATATGTGTTTCAAATTCACACTTAATTTCATCATCAGATAACCTTTTAATTTTAAGAGTTTTCTTTTTGAGAGGATTACAATCATCGATATCTTCTTCAAGTTGCGCCATAATTTCAGGGATAGTCGCAAAATTTATTTTATCCATCCCTCCATCTACATTATCAACTCTCTCTGAAGTATATTCTTCTTTTTGAATCTGCCAACCTGCAGGTGCAACTCTTCCGCAGCAATTAGCTAGACTTTGTGCTATATACTTTAAGCCTTCATCATCATCCCCGCCAATGACTGTAAAATTTCCTGCAAAAGCTGAAGGTAAAATAGTATAATAGATAATGCTTAAAATTGAGAAAGTTTTTAACATACTTTTTTTCTCCTTGCTGTATTCTCTTTTATTAAAGAAAACTTAAAATATAAAAAGTACCAAGGTGAAATAAAAATTATTTTTCAACTATATTTCTGGCTTGCTACGTCTTGTTGAAATAAGGGTTGAAATAAGGGTTGAAATAAGGCTAGAGATCCTTTGAACCTTGAGCTCTTAAAAGGGTTCTGTTGTAACTTTGAGATAAGGGAGTAAATTTGAAGGTCAAATAACTTTGGATGCTACCTATTTCATTGTTGATAATTTTTATCAACTGTTGAGCATCGTCAGATGCAGTACATCAACAATATTATATAATAAGACCATAGAAGAAAGAACAAAGCCGCTGATGAGATGTAAGAGCTTGGTCTCTGCTAGAAGGGTCATAAAAGGGATAGAGGCGATGAATGATAGACTTTATTTTAGTATAGATTATAATGCATTTAATTTATGCTAAATGTAATTTTTCATGATCTACAATATAGCTTTATTGCCTAAAAATTCTTCTTCTGAATTTATAGATTTGGCTTTGCTTTTTGCCAACCATGCTGATTATCTATTAGGTAATAACTGCCTTCCACACTTAACAGTTACTATGTTCTTAACAGCTGATGAGACTCTCATTGACAACTTATGGCTCGAAGCAAAATCAATTTCAAATTCTCTTAGTATTTCGAATATTATGCTAGAGTTTAATAAGACTAACTATAAAAATGAAAATAAATATATATGGCTTGAATTGCTTCCTAAATTTGATCAAAGAATACTTGAGTTACATTTCAAGCTTGCAAGCTTGCTACAAGAATATGAAATATCATGTTTGAATGCATCTTTAAATGATTACCACCCTCATCTTACCCTCGCTAGAATTGAGGAAAAAGCCTTAGTTTCAAAATTAAAATCCTTAAATGTTAATATTAGTGACAACTTTTATATGGCGCTTGGAAAATCAGATACAATTGGCCAATTCACAAATATAATTAAGTTTTAATTCTTCTTAGGGTGCTGTTGCAACTTTCCTCCCTTATCTTAAAGTTGCAACACAACCGCATCATGTACATGGTTTTCTTCACCTTTATCTAGAGTAAGGTATTGTAAGATAAAATCCTAAAAATCTTTACAGCACCAAACTACATAACGCTTGTGAACACTACGCCATTTCCCGTAATAGGTAGGCAGCTATTGCCATTGGGATCCAGTCCTCATTATATAGTGAATACCTTCGAAAAAACGTCTCGTTTTAGCTTCATTCTTGACGTGAATCTTTCTCATCTAATTAAGTTATTTTTTAGTAATTTTAAACTCTCCCACAGTCTGATGTGGTGCACCTTGCTTAATCACTTTAAAAGTGAAAACTTGTTTTGGTAGAGATGAAGGTGTGGAACTTTCACTAAAAGCTCCATTAGTAAAAGCTGCGGTGTAAGACAAATGAGTACTTTCTGAAGGAAAGTTCTTTACTAAATAATTATAAAAATGCGTTGCAGCAATATCTTTAGCGCTCCCATTAATAATTTCTATAATATACTCGCATCCCTGGTAACTTACTTGATTACTTCCTTTTGCAATTGAGCTTTGAATTTCTTTTTTGAAATTGAAGTCATTTACGAGAAGAAGCTTATTTGCAGAACTCACTTCCGCAGGGTCTCTATTTAAAGCTCCTAAAGCTTTTTTAGTCGCTTGCTCAAAAAAGTCTGTCTCCAATTGCTTATTATCCGAAGCCTTTAAAGATGAAGAAGCTAAACATGCTAATGCGATTACTAAAATATTTTTCATTTCATATTTTCCTTTTATTTTTTACATTATATATATTCTTTTTTTTCTAAAAATCTTTTAAGTAGAAATTACTCTCCTTTTTCTCTTTAATCTGTTGCTTCCTTGAAAAATTAAATTGATTCAACGGTTGAGAAAAAATATGACTTATTCCTTGTAAACCTTGGAATTTCTAGGCGTAGTTTGCGGCTAAGGACAGGAAGCTTTAAGTCTAACAAATCAAGAACATCTTTCGTCAAAATATATAACATCATGGGGTGGGTTTTGTTGCAACTTTGAGGTAAGATTACAATTAATGTAAGGAGATACAGCTCTTTTTAAATTTTGGACAGAGTTGGGGTATAGATGTTAAAAATACGGGGTATGAAATAACTCTCATCATAAATAATATATGAATTCTTTTTTTGCATACCCACTATGCAACAATAGACCTTGATAGTTGATCAATAATCATTTATGACTATAAGGAAGGAAGGGAAAAACCTTAAAGAGACAAAAGAAATGAACCTTCTTCCTACAAGATTTAATCCTTCCTCTTCTCAATCTTTACCTTTTTACGAGTCCAGAGTGTCTGCTGGATTTCCATCTCCGGCCCTAGATTATGCTGAAAGAGCCTTGGATCTTAACGAGCACCTCATTCCTAATCCAGTCACTACATTTTTTATGAAAGCCTCAAGTGATTCTTTAAAAGAGTCAGGCATTCTTATAGATGATCTTTTAATTGTAGACCGCAGCCTTAAACCTCAATCAGGAGATGTTATTGTTGCTGTTATTGCAGGAGAGTTTTGTCTAAGACGTTTTGAGAAGTATGGCAATAACATAACACTAAGGACAGATGTAACTTACGCTGAACCCTTCTTTTTAAGTTCTGATGATAGTGTTCAAGTATGGAGAGTGGTAACAGCCGCAATTCATACTTTATGATGCGTAAAATAGCTCTTGTTGACATTAACAACTTTAAAGGAAAAAGCACGCAAATGACTTTAGGGAACTTAGTTAATGTTTTTCCAGCTAGCATATAACAAGCGAACCCTGCCTCATCTTTGCAAGTGATCAGCATGCAAGAATCCTGTCAACATACAAGCTCAAGGGGTACCTAAGATACCAGTGCATCTAGGTAAAAACTGTCGATAACGGAAATCTTGATGTTTCATAGATAGCATCCAAAGTTATTTATACCTCCAAGCTTACTCTTCTATCCCAAAGTTGCAACACAACCGAGGGGACGTATAATAAGGATGGAAGTATTGAAAGTCTGACCCGTGCATGGCGTGCTGTTATCCCGAGAGCCAATCTCTTTTAAGCGCACAAGCCAAGGCTTTAACAATGAGAAGTTTCTTTATTTTTCTAAATACTGATAAAAATTAGGCCTTATCAGGTTTAATCTTTGACAATTTTCTTAAATTAGGCATAAAGAGCATCATTTTTAGAATTGATGTTGAACTAATTAAGTCCTTGTAATCTAAATTTAGTATTCTTATATTAAGAGTAAATATTAACAATGGGGAAAACTTTATGTTTAATTTTTACTTTAAGAGATCTTTATCCTTTGTCTCTCTTTTAACTTTGTTGACTACAAACCTCTTAGCCACATTTTATGAGGCAGAAGATGAAGGTACCCGCCCTATTAATAGCATCCAGCACATAGACCAGCTTCCTGAGGAATTGCACTTGTACATCTTTTCATTTCTCAACCAGGAAGATACTTCTCCTACGGCACAAACAAGCCAAAAGTGGAAAAGGTTAATGGACGATAACCAGCTTTGGAAAGCATATGCAAGAAGAGCCCAGATCATTTCAAAAGAAGATCCTTTTCCAGAAAAAAACTATAAGGCCCTTGTAAGGGAGCATTGTATCTTCTCTTTTACGGATCTGGGCACCTTAAATGGAGGAACATGGAGTGTACCCCGAGGGATAAGCTATGATGGTTCAGTGATCGTTGGCCAAGCTGCTGATGGTGCAGAGCAGAATCAAAGGAGAGCTTTTCGCTGGACGGCTGAAAAGGGTATGGAATCCTTAGGTACCTTAAATGGCGGAGGCGAGAGTTTGGTACTTGGGATCAGCGCAAATGGTTCAGTGATTGTTGGTTACGCAGATGATGGAAAAGCGCAGTATCTAGATAGAACTTTTCGCTGGACCGCGGAGAAAGGTATGGAATCCTTGGGCACCTTGAATGGCGGAAGTGAGAGTTGGGCCTGGGCAATAAGTGCTGATGGTTCAGTGATTGTTGGCAATGCAAAAAGTGGTGTAGAGCAGAATCAAAGGAGAGCTTTTCGCTGGACGGCTGAAAAGGGTATGGAATCCTTAGGCAACTTAAATAGAGGAGTATCTAGTATTGCTCGAGGGATAAGCTATGATGGTTCAGTGATTGTTGGTTACGCAACTGATGGTGCAGCACAGGATCGGCAGAAAGCCTTTCGCTGGACGGCTGAGAAAGGCATAGAATCTTTAAGCATCTTAAACGGAGGAAGTGAGAGTTGGGCTTGGGGGATCAGTGCTGATGGCTTAGTCATTGTTGGTGACACAAAAGAGAATAACCTTGATGACCAGAGTTGGTCAAGAACCAGTCCAAGAGCCTTTCGCTGGACGGCTGAGAAAGGCATAGAATCCTTAGGCATCTTAAATAATGGAGAAGGAAGTTGGGCTCTGGGGGTCAGTGCTGATGGTGTAGTGATTATTGGCCAAGCATGCGATGGATCAAGGGGGAATCACATGAGAGCCTCTTATTGGACGGCTAAAAAGGGCATGGAATCTGTTGAAAGGGTGCTCGCTGATAAAGGCCTTTTACCCTCCCAATGGATATTAACTAAAGTAAATGCAATAACTCCGAGTGGGACGGTGCTGATAGGAGAGGGGACATATACGGATACAAGTAATAGAACTCTGACCTGTGCATGGCGTGCTGTTATACCAAGAGCTAATCTATTTTAAGTAGTTATGTTGTAACCTTAACTCAAAAATTGCAACAAAATCCTCCTATCCATAACTTTATGCTACATAAAATTTGAAATTATATAGGAGAAGGACATATAATAGGCATTAATCTTGTTTAAAGAAGTTCTCAGTATAAGGTACAAAAGAGAAAAAACCATACATGCTGTCTTCATATTCATTATATTTTAAGTCTCTTGTACTACCTACCCAATAAGTTGAGATACACAAATAATCGCCAGAGCGTTTATTCTTAATAAAGAATACGTTATCAGCCTGATATTCCTGATCTGGTCTTACAATCTTAAAATAACTGCCTGACATTACATTTTCATAAAGAAGGACTAGCTTCGATTTAGTTTTTTCCTTGTGTGAGTGGCCGGCAACATACATATATTGATTATATTTCTCATTTTTAATTTTAAAACCTTGTTCATTTTTTTGAAAACTAAAAATGCTTTCTGGCATAACCTTTTCAGCGGCTTTTACACATACGCCTTCTTCATCTTTCATTGTTTCAGCAAAAAGATATTTATTATGGTTTGTAGGGTTAGAGTCTGCAGTTTTACACTCCCATTTAATTAAATACTGACCATTCAACAAATCATCTCTTGGATCGCTTCCTATCGATAGCTTAGGGTTTATACATAGTAATGCAATAATAACTAAGCATATATTTTTCATGCTAAACTTCATACTCTTATCCAATATTTGTTAAGATTTACTCTTAATATAATGAGACTAAAGATTGATCGCAAGCACACATTCATATTAAGTTAAAACATAAAGAAGAAAGCCTACTATTTTAACATCAATGATAGAAATAATAATTTTATGCTGAACTAGCATTATTTGAGATTAATAGATTTCTTCTAAGCTTTTCTATCACCTTCAATATAACACTAGATCATTTATGAAGAAGTGTATCCAATTTACTTTGGAATCCCTCACAAATATGGTTATAAAGTTACATAATACTTATGAGTTCTTAATAATCAACTTGTGGAACATATTATGAGAAACCTTAAATCAATAGTCGTATAAATGTCTTAGAATTTGTATTTTTTTAAACATTTTCTTATAAATTTAATTTTATGAATTTATTGAAAAGGTAAACTTAGTCCCACCTATATCTGATTCTACTTCCTGAGACCATTCAAGAACGTCACTCGAAAAACTCCTGTACTCCGTGTCAATCACGGTTACTTTATTGTCCCCCTTTAATATCCTTAAATTTGCATTGCCTGCAAAATCCATGAAACCAGTTAAATACCTTAGGTTTATTAAATTGCAATTATAATCTAAAGTTAGTTTTTCATCACCTACATATCTTGAAAGAGAAATAAAATTATTTGAATTTATTGTATAAATATTTTTTAAAGGTTCATCTAGTAGTTTCTTAACCGAAATTACAATATCTTCTTCTAGATTTTTCATCATAAATTTTGTTTCTACAACACGGAAATCATTAATATTATGATGTTCTATTGCTTTCTTGAGATAAAGAGCGCCTAGAAAACGTTGAAGGCCATCAAAAGCAGGAACCCACTGCGTTCCATCTTTCATCGTAATAAGTTCAAATGAGCGTCCAATTGCATTTGATCTTACAAATTCCTGTCTAGCTATATCTTCAGAATAAAGTTCATTTTCTTCAATTAAAACTTCTGTTTGAAAAAAATCATGAATGGCTTTTTCTGCTTCTTCTTTATTCATAGAGTTCTTTATAGGAGTTATATCTCTAATACTTATTAAAGTTGAGGAAGTTTTTTTAGCATCTACCTCTGTTACATCTTCCGTTGCTATGGTAGGGGTTGTCCCTATAGAATAAACTATTATTAAACCGATAAAAGTAAATTTATTTATAATTTCAAACATTCTTGATTCTCTCGTTAGCCGAACACAAAGCTTATATGGTGCACAAAAAATAAAATTCAATCCACATGCCTTAAAATTTTTTATCAAAAGTACCATGAATATTAACAGGCAATTCTACTTAGTGATCAGAAATGTATGTTCTGTTAAGTTGTGTTGCAACTTTGCGTCAAGGGAGTAGACTTGGGAGTATAAATAATCTTGGGTGCTCCTTATAAAACATTAAGATTTTCGTTATCGACAATTCTTACCAACTATTATTTTACAATCTTCGGTATCCCCTGAGCTACCGTAATTTAGAAGAGATGATGGCAGAAAGAGGTGTGGAGGTTGATCATACAACCCTTTATCGCTGGGTGCAAAAGTATGCTCTTGAACTTGAGAAAAGAATCAGATGGCATGCGCGTACTTTTTGTAAATCTTGGTATCTTGATGAGACCTACCTTAGGGTCAAAGGAAAATGGAAGTATCTTTATCGGGCTATCGATAAGAATGGAGGGTTCTGTTGCAACTTTAAGATAAGATTACAATTAAGCTAAGAAAATATAGGGATTTTCAAATTTTAGACATAGTTCGGGTAAAGACATTAAATATACTATGAATAAAATAGATCTGATCATGGATGCTGTCTGCAAAGAAACACGATTGCTTTTTAACGATCATATTCCTCTTACATGATATACAGTCCTCTATTAGAATAATTCAACACTCAACTCACTGGCTATTAGAAGAAGAAAAAAATTTACCAAGC
>MKUU01000010.1 GCA_001898705.1 Caedibacter sp. 38-128 | reverse complement strand
TAAAAATTGATGTAACTTGAGGTTTACCAAGAGTTAAAGTTCCTGTCTTGTCAACGATAAGAGTATCTACTTTTTCCAAGGCCTCTATGGACTCTGCATTTTTTATGAGAATTCCTCTTTGAGCGCCTAAGGCTGCCCCAACCATAATTGACATTGGTGTTGCAAGCCCTAAGGCACAGGGACAAGCAATAATAAGAACGGCAACAGCATTAATGATGGCGTGGTTAAGACGAGGTTCAGGGCCAAAAATAAACCAAACAACAAAAGTAACTATCGCAGCTAAGATAACGAGCGGCACAAAATAAGAAGATATAAGGTCAGCAAGTTTCTGAATAGGCGCTTTCGTTCTTTGGGCATCACTCACAAGCTGAACTATTTTGGCAAGCAAAGTCTCCCCTTGTTCTTTTTCAACCCTCATAAGGAACGACCCTGTTCCATTGAGAGTTCCTGCTATAACTTTTGAGCTGGTGATTTTCTCAATTGGAATAGGCTCCCCTGTGATCATGGATTCATCGACCAGACTTGTTCCTTCAAGCACAATCCCATCAAGAGGGATTTTTTCTCCTGGTCGAACCCTTAGAACAGCGCCAACTTGGATATTTTGAATTGCAACGTTTTCTTCATGCCCGTCCTTTCTGACAAACCTTGCTGTATCAGGCATGAGCTTTAAAAGAGATTTGAGAGCCTGGTTGGTTTGATTTCTTGCTTTTAGCTCTAATACTTGCCCCAAGAGAGCAAGTGCTGTGATAAGGGATGCTGATTCAAAATAAAGGGCAACTACATGAGCATGTACTATTGTCGTTGACGGGAATAAATGCGGCCAAAAAAGGGCAACGCAGCTATAGATATATGCAGTTCCAATCCCTAAGGCGAGCAGAGTGAACATATTAAGGCTCTTATTCTGCAACGATATAACGGCTCTTTGAAAAAATGGCCATCCAGCCCAGATCACCAC
Source organism: Caedibacter sp. 38-128 (assembly GCA_001898705.1). Lineage (GTDB taxonomy): Bacteria > Pseudomonadota > Alphaproteobacteria > Caedimonadales > Caedimonadaceae > Paracaedimonas. The sequence goes on along the minus strand of MKUU01000010.1, from coordinate 2,181 downwards.
TGGAGTTGATAAAACAAACTCACTCCACCTTAAGAAGAAAGGAGATAGATTATTGAAGATATCCTCTTTCACCATAGGCCCCATTGAAAGCAGAAGAACAAAGGCTGAAAGGATGGCAGCGCCCCAAAAGCGCTTTTGCATATCTTCAAGTTCGGGATTATGCCCCTCATCGAGTGAAATTGCTTTAAGCTCTAGTGCCATCCCACACTTAGGACAAATGCCAGGAATTTGACTTATGACCTCTGGATGCATGGGACAAGTGTATTCAACAGCTTTTGTTGATGCCAGCTTAATTGTCTTATCGCTTCTCTCTTGGTGATTTGAGCAACACTGATGAGAATGGTGGTCTTGGGTCATGATTTTTCTCCCTTAGGCGTAATATCACTCTCAAAAGCTTCTATAATAGGACACTCTTCTATCCTACCTTCTCCTTTGCAGCATCCAACAAGATGCTCAAGGCTATTCTTGATTCTTTGAAGATTTTCTATTTTTTCTTTAATTAATTCAATCTTTTGAAGAGATTTCTGATAGACGTCATGTCGAGCAGTTAAGGAATTATTCTTGAGTGAAAGGAGTTCTTTGATTTCTGCTAAAGAAAAACCAAGCTCTTGAGCTTTCTTAATGAAACGAATACGTTTTACATCTTGATCTGAGAATATTCGATACCCTGAAGCAGTACGGTTGGGTTTATGTAAAAGAGATTTACGCTCGTAAAAACGAATTGCCTCAATTCCAACACCAGCCTTCTGGGCTATTTTCTTAATAGTAAGTGCTTTATCGGATATCTTCATATTACTACTCTTAACTTTCTTCTATAAGCTTAGTCTAAACTCTGTACTTAAGTATAAGGTCAAGAGGTAAATAATAAGATAAGAATGTTTAGCTTGCTGATAGTTTAAAAACGAGTGTTGTATGTTGTACAAATGCCTATATCAAGCGTACAGGTTAGTCGAGAAACCTTACTTTAGCGTCTAAATATCCAATTAATTCTGGCGGCGCGCTTAATCTTGACCTTATAGATGGTAGAGCCTAATACACTCGAAGGGTTGATTGCTTTTAAATTATAAACATCTGGCTCTGAGGTGGGTTCAATGTAACGTAGCATAAAACCCCCATTTTCTAATTCTACAATCAGAGGCTCATCTGTAATGAAGGCTAATTTTTCCTGAGGAATAATTTTACCTGCTATGTGATCACCAGGCCTATAAAAAGGCAGTGCGCTATCATCAAAAATCACAAGCATTAAAGAGTCCTTATAAAACTCCTTAAAAGAAGCTGTTGCTCGCCATATAAACTCTTCCTCATCACTGACAGATAGAGGTAGGAAATTAGAATTTTGAAGAGATGTTAATCCTAAATCTATGGGGCCAGCCCCTTTTCCTGAGATGATCCACTCAGGGGTTACTTTAATACCTTCTTTGCTTAGAATGCTTACTAGATTTTCAGTGACTTCTTCCGAAAAAGCGGATGTTCCGTTTTCCCAAGCTGCTAAGGAATTAGCACTTAGTTTATGCTTTTTTGCAAAGATCGTACGCGGAAGTTCTGCAAGACTTCTTGCTCGCTTTAATCTGGCCGCTGCCTCTTTATCTGGCTGTCTCACATTCATAAGTCTATCTTTTCCTCTGACCTATTGCTCTATGTCGTTTATTTAACATCTATATAGCCATATCTTAATCCATTAATCAACTAATAAATTATTACAAATTCAATATTTTTTTCTTTTTTATTAATATTATTAATATATTGACATTAATTCCTGCTGGATCTATCTTGCATATTAATTACATAAAAAAAGAGGAGAAAAACCCTGTGGAAAATCAATTCTTAACTCCTGCAGCTTTAGCCCAACGATGGAACCTTGAGCCTAATACACTTGGGCAATGGCGATGGAATGGTCGGGGACCTAAGTATCTTAAGATTGGGCGCAGAGTCTTATATCGCTTGTGTGATGTTGAAGAGTTTGAAAAACGCAGCCTTCGGCAGCACACGTCTCAGACTTTTGTTGATGAATCCAATGAGACTAGCAATTTTTTATATACATAATGTAGGCATCATGAATGACGAGACTTCTTATTAACGAAGCCCCTTTACAAATATTTCCAACTTTAGCAAGAAAAATCGGCTTAAATGAAGCCATTGTGTTGCAGAAAATGCATTATTGGCTTCATCTTAACAAGGATA
>MKUU01000009.1 GCA_001898705.1 Caedibacter sp. 38-128 | reverse complement strand
GTAACAAGATAGTAAGAACTAAAGGTTTTAAGGGGCTTGGATTTAAAGATTTAAGCGAATGACTTTCTGCGCCTTAAAACAAGGATAAAAATAAACTGAAAGAAAGAGAGAAAAATGACTTAAGTAAACATCATTCGTACATCCAGGGATGTACACCACGTCTTCTGATTCTTCACTCAAGATGAAGAGAGAGGAAAAAAGTTCTCAACTTCCCTTGGTACCAGGGAAAGAGAGACATCAACAAAATGGATCTTTGACAGCGTTAAGAAATTAAGGAACAGCCCTTCACAGGCAATCAGACGAGAATCCTCTAGAGACTTTTAATCGTATTCGTACGTCACTAACTTCTCTTGCGCACCTATATATCAATAAAGTTGGTCAAAAATCAGAGGGAACTTTGGTCGACATCTGGAATAAAGGCGATGTGACAAAAGTCAAAAGCACCCATCCTTTTGATAAATATTTCTAAGATTTACCTTTAGAAAATTTGTTGTCCGAACTCCAGCCATAATGGTTGGAGGTTTGGCAAGGGAGCACCATTCTTCTGTTCGTGGAGTTTTTTATACATTTCGAGAGAAGAAGAAGAGATATTAACCCTTCTTATTTTTTTTCTCTAATAAACTTAAGAGAGCAGAATATGTTTCAATGTTAGGTTTTTTTGTGACGTGTGACGGCGTGAAATGCATTTGAAATGCCCGTAGGACGGCTTGAATATGACTGTCATTTCCTTTCGAACTATCAACTTCATAGCCATATTGTTTTAATAGTTTTTGGATCATTTCGAGCGAGTAATCCGATGCTGGACTTATTCCAAGAGACGGCATTATGCCTATGCCTTGTGAAGCTAACCATTTCCAATCAAAAAGCTCTCCAGGGTCAACTTTACGTGTTGGCGCTATATCTGCATGTCCCAGTACATGCCATGGTTTAATTTGATATCGATTAATGAGTTGTAAGGAAAGGTGCGCTAAAGCCTCCATCTGAGCTTGAGGAAAAGGCCGATAATGAGGTCCATGACCAGGATTAACCAGTTCAATGCCGATTGACCAACTGTTAATGTCTTCACGTCCTTCCCAAGAACTTTTCCCAGCATGCCACGCCCTCTTCTCTTCATCAACAAGCTGATAAATATCGCCATTTTCATCAATTAAATAATGAGCACTTACAGGGTTATCCGCTTCATCATCACATAAGATCTTTAACGAAGTTGCAAGATCACACGCTGTATAATGATAAATAAGATAACGAATAGATGCCTGAGGAGCTCTTGTATTATGATTGAAAGAACAAAAATTTCTATACATCTCTTATGGCCTCAATTCCAGGAATAAGGGTCAGAGCTTCTTTAAGTTGAGGCGTGATCGCGTATCTCTTATCCAGTGTTAAATGAACTTCTCGATCCAAAGGACTCAAAATGATTTTAATCGCTCCATTTCCTTGCTCACATTTAGACAAAAGCATCTTGAACTTATCGAGGGCCCCAGCATTTTGGACATACACTTGAAGGGTTTTAGGATAGCGTTCAAGGACCTTATCTAATTCTTCTAGAGCATTGACTGTAAGCCTCATATTTTCTTCTTCAATACGGCTTGTAAGCTTCATAAAAAAAGTTTTACCAACATCTAATCTTTCTCGAACTGAAAGATATACCTCTGAGAAAACAGTAACTTCATAAACACCTGTTGCATCTGAAAATGTAATAAACGCGTATTTATTTCCGTTCTTACTGATGCGTTCCTTTTTACTGATCAATACGCCAGCGGCACTGAAGGAAGCCCCCTCTTGCCGCTGAGCATGGTTATAAAATTCTGATGAAGCAACTAAATATAAGCGTTCGAGACTATCTCCATAAACATCCAAGGGGTGAGCAGAAAGATAGAAACCAATCGTATTAAACTCAAGTTGTAAGCTTTCCAATCGTGTCCAACGATCGGTTTCCTGAAACTTTACAGTGGAAGCCGTGACAGGTTTCTCATGGGAAAACAAACTTCCTTGATTGCTATTTTGAATAGCTTGTGCCTCACCTACATACCGAAGAATAAGATCCACATTCGCCATCAATTGAGCACGATTAGGATCCAAAGAATCAAAGACACCCGCGGGAATAAGCCCTTCTAATAAGCGTTTATTAACAACCTTTGAATTCAGTCTTCTTGCAAAATCGATAATATCTTTAAATGGCCCTGCCCGCTCACGTTCATTCACAAGCTCTTGCATAGCTGTCTCACCTACACTTTTAATTGCAGCTAAGGCATATCTCACGGCTTCTTGGCCATCATGATCTATTTCAACAGAAAACCACGGCATAGACGTATTAATATCGGGCGGCAATAAAGCAACCTTCATCCTCTTGAGCTCTTGTCTGTAAAAGCTTAACTTATCCGTGTTGTTAATATCATATGTCATTGTAGCAGCCATAAACTGGACTGGATAATTTGCTTTTAGAAAGGCCGTTTGATAGGAAATTAAAGCATAAGGAGCCGAGTGTGATTTATTGAATCCATACCCTGCAAACTTGGCCATGAGATCAAAAATTCTTGATGCTGTTGCGACGTCTACACCCTTTTGTTGCGCTCCATTTAAAAATAGCTGCCGTTGTGCATCCATTTCACTTTTAATTTTTTTACCCATCGCACGTCTAAGAAGATCTGCACCCCCGAGAGTATACCCTCCCATAACTTGAGCAATTTTAATGACTTGTTCCTGATAAACCATAACGCCATAAGTAACCCGTAGAATATCATCAAGCATTGGATGAAGCGTATCAATTGTTTCTTCTCCATGCTTGCAAGCCAAATAACGAGGAATATCATCCATAGGACCTGGACGATAGAGAGCATTAAGGTCAATAATTTCTTCAAAACGACTGGGCTGCAAGCGGCGCAGCACATCTCGCATTCCGGCTCCTTCAAGCTGGAAAATACCTACAGTCTCAACCCGTCTTAACATTTCAAATGTTTTTAAGTCATCTAAAGGAATTTGAGAAATATCAATTTCTTTTCCTCGATCTCTGATCATATCGACTGTTTTTTGAATAATTGTTAGCGTTTTTAATCCTAAGAAGTCGAATTTAACCAAGCCAACACTTTCAACATCTTTCAAATTAAACTGTGTTGCTGGAATTGTGCTTTTACCGTCATAGTAAAGAGGCACTAATTCATCTAAAGAACGATCTCCAATCACGATACCGGCAGCGTGGGTTGAGGCATGCCTATTGAGCCCTTCAAGCTTCATTCCTATATCTAAAAGGCGCGCAACTATTTCTTCTTGCGCTGCCATCGTTTGCAGTTGAGGATCTTGTGCAACCGCCTCTTTAAGCGTAATTGGATTTGCGGGATTATTAGGGATTAATTTACAAATACGATCAACCTGGCCATAAGGCATTCCAAGTACTCGCCCAACGTCTCTTAAAACAGCACGCGCTTGTAGCTTTCCAAAAGTAATAATCTGTGCAACACGATCATTACCATAGCGCTCACAAACATAGCGAATAACTTCATCTCGCCTATCTTGACAAAAATCAATATCAAAGTCAGGCATTGAAATACGTTCAGGATTTAAAAAACGCTCAAAAATCAGACCAAAGCGAATAGGATCGATTCCAGTGATTGTTAATACCCATGCAACAAGAGATCCTGCCCCCGAGCCACGACCAGGACCTACAGGGATTCCTTGAGAATTTGCCCATTGAATAAAGTCAGCAACAATTAAATAATAGCCTGCATATCCCATGCCAATAATAATTTCGAGTTCTTGATCTAAGCGTTCAAAATATCTCTGACGTATCGCTTCGACTTCTGAGGATGGTAAATTTTCCTTTGAAAAGATTGTTTCTAAACGACTTTCAAGTCCTCTCTTAGCTTGAAGGCGTAACTCTTCGGGTTCAGGCTTTTCAGAGGGAAACGGTGGAAGCATTGGCTTTTGAGATTCGACCATAAATCCACAACGTTGCGCAATTTTTAAAGTATTTTCAATGGCTTCCGGAAGATCTGAAAATAAAACCTTCATTTCCTCGGGAGATCTCAACCGATGATTTAGCGTGAGACGGGGTCGATTGAGTTCATTGATATATCGGCCAGAAGCAATACACATTAAAGCATCATGTGCCTCATACATATCTTCATTTAAGAAAAATGCTTCATTGGTCGCAACTAAAGGTACATTAGATTCAAACACAATCTCGAGCAAAAGAGATTCTATCTCTTCTTCTTCGGAGAGTCCTTGCCTTGTAATTTCAGCATAAAAACGATTCGGAAAAAGCTCACTTAGCTTTAGTAAAAGGTTTTTCGCAGCAATTTTCTGCCCTTTTAAAAGAAGTTGGCTGACCCCTCCTTTTATCCCTCCAGACAATACGATTAAGCCTTCACTATGTGCCTCAAGCATATTAAAAGGCACATATGGTCTCGACCCTGTTTTATGATGCAAATATGAATAGGAAACTAACTTTAAAAGATTTTTATATCCTTTTTCATTTTGAGCATAAAATAAAAGCGTATCTAAAACGGGTTCTATTCCAGGAAGCCGGGTTTCTTGCTCTCGAGGATCTTGATCATAAAGATCAACTAATAGCTGGCAACCAATAATGGGTTGAATACCTGCATTCGCAGCTATTTTTGAAAACTCAACAACGCCAAATAAATTTCCCGTATCCGTCAAAGCGATTGCGGGTAATTTTAATTCTTGGCACTTTTGAATAAGCTCAGCAAACTTGATAGCACCTTCTGCAAGAGAATAAGTTGAGTGATTGCGCAAAGGAATATAACTAAAACTCATTGTCTGCCAAAATTTATAGTTTGTCTGTTTTGCTTATAGCTCAAGAATGATAGATTCAGCAATCAAGAATAGCAGCTATTTTAATTTAAAATGCCTATTTTTTTAGCTGACTTATGAACATCTTTTTGAATTTTTTCAAAGGCTTTCATTTCAATTTGACGAACACGTTCGCGAGATATTTGATAAACTTCAGAAAGCTCTTCTAGAGTTTTGGGAGGCTCTTCAAGCCGACGCGCCATGAAAACAGCAAATTCTCGTTTTTCGAGTGTTTGAAAAGCTTCCTTAAGCAGTGCATGCCGCTTTTCAAATTCCTGTTGATGGGCAAAGCTCTCTTCTTGATTATCTGTTTCATCTAAAAGCCAATCTTGCCATTCTCCCCCGGTTTCTACATTTAAAACTGAATTTAACGAAAATTCTTGTCCTTGCATTCGCTGTTCCATCATGATGACATCTTCACGCGTAACATTCAATTTTTGTGAAACTTCTTTTACCATCTCTTCTGACAAAGCACCGCCTCGATTTTCTCCATTTCCTTGCCCCATTAATTTAGCCTTAAGAGCCCTTAAACCAAAGAAAAGTTTTTTCTGACTCGCTGTCGTCCCTATTTTTACGAGAGACCAAGATTTGAGAATGTATTCTTTGATTGTCGCATCAATCCACCACATCGCATATGTCGAAAAGCGAAAGCCTTTATCAGGTTCAAAACGTTTTAATGCTTGCATCATCCCGATACTCCCCTCTGCAAGCAAATCATGTGCAGGAAGCCCGTACCCGCGATAACCTGAGGCAATTTTTGCGACTAAACGCAAATGGCTCTGCAGTAAAGCATGTGCAGATTCTTCATCCTGTTCCTCATGCCAACGTTTTGCGAGCTTAAACTCCTCGTCAGGCTCTAGAATAGGAAACTTTTTAGCTAACAATACAAAATGAGAAAGACTATTTTCATCGCCCAGATTGGGAATTAGATGACGGAAATTTTGAGAATCCTGGAACTCTTTTTGGCTTGATGGAGACACACACACCTCATTTTTTGCAAGTTAGGATAACGTGTTTATATAAAAAAACAATAAAAGAATTTCTTTATATTATTACCAAGTATAATATTTTGCTTAGTATCTAATGAAACGTTTAAAGCAACCATTCGATTCAATCTAGAACTCAACATTTTGCTTTAAAAAAGTCATTGCCTCCTTAAAGTCAGCCGGTAGTTCACATTTTAGCTGCATTTCTTGCTGAGTCATTGGATGAATAAATGTTAAGCAGTAAGCATGAAGAAGAGGTCTGGTGTTTTGCTCTGTTAACTCTTTCATTTTCTGAACAATACCAGCGTATCCCTTAGGGGATCGTCCATAAAGAGGATCACCAATAATTCCATGTCCCTCAGATGCTAAATGAACACGGATCTGATGTGTCCTTCCTGTTTCTAATTGACACTCAACTAAGCTTGCAAATCGTCCAAAGATTTCAATAGTGTTGTAGAACGTTCTAGCCTCCTTCCCCCCTTCTCTTAATAAGGCCATTTTTTGACGATTACGAGGACTACGACCAATATTTCCCTCTATAAGCCCTTCCAAAGGATTGATCCGCCCCCATACAATGGCAAAATATTGTCTTTTTAAATCTCGGTTAGCAAATTGACTTACAAGCCCTTGATGAGCTTTATCATGCTTGGCAGCAACGAGGAGACCGCTTGTTCCTTTATCTAAGCGATGAACAATGCCAGGTCTTTTAACACCAGAAATACCAGAAAGCGATCCTTCACAATGAGCTAACAGAGCATTAACTAATGTTTGATCGTAATTCCCTGGGGCGGGATGAACAACCATTCCTGCAGGTTTATTAATTACAATAATGTCTTGATCTTCATAGATAACATCCAAAGGAATAGATTGAGGTTTTGGAAGAGCCTCAACTAAAGGCTCAATTGTAATGATGATTTCATCATTTTCTTTCACTTTAGATGAGGGAAGACACATCTTCCCTTCAACAAGAATTTTATGCTGCTCAATAAGGTTCTTAATCCGCGTACGACTAAGATCCGAACATTTCTGAGCTAATACTCGATCTAAGCGCAAACCAGCATCTTGGGACTCAATAATATATTTACGGACCTCCGTCATGATTTTCTCATAGACTCCATGCTTGGTTCAGAGTATCAATAATCTCTAATAATTAATCTAAAGCTCCGAAGAATGAATGAACTTTCGTATTAATGCACGTATTTTTGCCGCAATTTTGTGTTTAATGCTGGCTCTTGCAATAGCTGTGCATGATTTCTGGCTTCATCGTCAAGAAAAACTTAAAAATTATATCCCGATTGAATCGGCTCCTCTTCCTTCAGAGGAAGAAAAAGTTGTCCCCGATGAAGAAAAAGGCCCTATAGAAAAGACTCTTTTCATACATAAAGGTGACACTTTAACATCCATATTGGTTGCTTCTGGCATTGAAAAGAGCCAGGCACATGAAGTTGCAGAACTTCTAAAAAAAGTCTTTAATCCGAAAGACTTACGTCCCGACCATGAAATTTACATAACTTTTATTCCAATTTCCGAAAAACCAGGACTTCATGATTTACAATCTCTTTATTTTCGTCCTTCAATTGATGAAGAAATTTGGATAACACGCGCAGATAACGGCACTTTCATCGTTGAAAAACTTCCTGTAAAACTTGACCATGTTATTAAAGAAGTGACTGGAAAAATTCAGGGGAGTTTTTATGTGGATGCTGGGAAGCAAGGCGTTCCCAAAAGAATATTGCATGAATCCATTAAAGCATTTAGCTATGATGTCGATTTTCAAAGAAGCTTTCATACTAATGACGAATATGCATTGGTATTTGATCTTTATTCTGATCCTAATACGCATCGTGAAGAAGCAGGAGATCTTCTTTATGCAACGCTGATTTTACAAGGTAAAAAGCTTTCTATCTACCGATTTAAGACTAAAAGTGGAGATTATGCGTATTTTAATGAAAAAGGTGAAAGCGTAAGAAAAGGGCTATTGCGAACCCCTATTGATGGTGCTCGTATTTCCTCAGGCTTTGGAAGCCGCAGGCATCCTGTTTTAGGATACACAAAACAACATAAAGGTGTGGATTTTGCCGCTCCAACTGGTACGCCCATCATGGCTTCAGGTGATGGAGTTGTCGAAAAAGCCGGTCCCTGGGCAAGCTACGGAAATTACATTCGGATCCGGCATAATAGCGAATTTTCAACTGCTTATGCGCATCTAAGTCGGTTTGCGAAAGGAATTCATCCTGGGAAACGCGTCAAACAAGCTCAAATTATTGGTTACGTTGGGGCAACTGGGCGCACAACAGGCCCTCACCTACACTACGAACTTTTGCGGCATAATGTGCAAATTAATCCTTCAAGCATTAAGATGTTGCCTGCAGGTAAATTGGTCGGGCAAGAACTCCAAAAGTTCATGATTCACAAAGAGGAAATTGATAAACAATATAAAGCTCTTTATGAGAAGAGATCTACACTAGAAATTAAAGCCTCTGAGCAAAAAATGTCCTCAATTAATCCGCCAAAGTCATAAGCTTTATAAAAAAGTTATTTAAAATGAAAAAGGGGTTAATGTTTATTAATATTAACATTATAAAAATCTTCTTCAATTTTTTTTTGAATACTACAGAATATTAAAACTTATGCACAAGCTTGGTTATATACTGCCTGTGTCAACACATTTTTTTCGTTATAAGAAAAAAAATTACTTGATTTATAAGAAAACTTAAGGCTTCCAAGCTTTTTTCGATTTGCATAAAAATTAAGCAACTTAACGCTAGCTAAAGTTCTTTCAAGGAATTTTTCATCTATCCTCAGCTTTATCCACAGACTTATTCACACTTTCTGGGGATGAAAATATCGCTTCGTATAGAGTGAATTCTATCTTCATTTTGGTAACTTTATATAAACAAAATATTATTGAGATACGAAAGAGAAAATCTTTTGATTGACATTCGTTTTATCTCTTACACAATGGCTCTATGACGCGCTCTCCTTCTTTTCATACTTCTTTAGAACAAGGCATTTCTATTATTGCAATGCATGTTAGAACTTTAACACCTTCTCCTGGTGTTTACCGTATGATTAATCAACAAGAAGAGGTTTTATACGTTGGGAAAGCCAAAAATTTAAAAAAAAGAGTCCACAGTTACACACAGGCTCATCGCCTACCCAATCGTTTACAACGTATGGTGGCTGAAACGCACACCATGGAGTTCATTACAACACATACTGAAGTTGAGGCTTTGCTTCTTGAAGCTAATTTGATTAAGCGCCTAAAACCTCGCTATAATATCCTACTCAAGGATAACAAGTTTTTTTCATATATCTTATTGACAGCACATGAATGGCCTCGCCTTACAAAACATCGTGGCGCAAAAACACTGCCCGGCATTTATTATGGCCCCTTTGCCTCTACTTATGCTGTGAATCAAACACTCACCACAATGTATCGAATTTTTAAGCTACGCTCTTGTAGTGATAGTTTTTTTGCAAGCCGAAAAAGGCCATGTCTTCAATACCATATTAAAAGATGTGCCGCCCCCTGTACCCGCTACATTAGCCCCTCTGACTATAAAGAATCTATCAATCAGGCTAAGGTATTTCTCGAAGGAAAATCGCACGAACTTCAACAAAACCTAAGTCAACGTATGCACGAGGCCAGCGAGCACCAGGATTATGAAAAAGCGGCTCATTACCGAGATCAAATTCGCGCCCTTACCCAAATTCAAGTACAACAAAATATTAATACGGCGCTTAAAGAAGATACAGACGTTATTGCGATTGCCTATCATAGTGAAACAGTTTGTATTCAAATCTTCTTTTTTCGACATGGGAGTAATTTTGGCAGCCATAGTTTCTTTCCTGAACATACAAAAGATTTATCAGTTGAAGAAATATTGACGAGCTTCTTAACTCTTTTTTATCAAGACACACTCCCTCCTCAAGAAATTCTTTTAAGTCATCCCCTAAATGAGCAATCTCTCATTGAAGAAGCCCTATCAATAACAGCGCAACGAAAAGTAAATATTAGCATCCCCAAAAGAGGACAACGTGTAAGAATTTTAAACCAAGCCATTGAAAATGCCGAAGAAGCTCTTGCGCGCCATCTTTCAACAAATAGATCACAGCTAAAAATTTTAAATGAAATAGCTGATGTATTTGAGCTTGTGAATATGCCTCAACGTATTGAAATTTATGATAACAGCCATATCCAGGGAACCAACGCGATTGGAGCAATGGTCGTTGCCGGACCACAAGGTTTTGACAAAGCAAGCTATCGCAAATTCACAATTAAATTAGACGAGGAAGACGCACCTATTCCAGGAGACGATTACGGTATGATGAAAGAGGTCATGAAAAGACGTTTTTCAGGCTCCCTCTCACAGGATCAAACTCGCAATCCTTTTCCTCAACTCCTTTTGATTGATGGAGGTATAGGCCACCTTAATGCTGTTTATGAAGTGCTCGAGAATCTAAATCTTTCAATCCCTGTTGTGGCTATTGCTAAAGGGCCAGAGAGAAATGCAGGGAAGGAAACTTTTTACCAACCTGGTCGAGCTCCCTTTTCGCTTGAAAAGCATAAAACCGTCCTTTTCTACCTTCAACAACTGCGCGATGAAGCTCATCGTTTTGCAATTACATTTCATCGACAAAAAAGAATAAAAACAATTGAACGTTCCATGCTTGATGATATTGTTGGGATTGGGGCACATCGTAAAAAATCTTTACTGCGCCATTTTGGTTCAACACGAGAGGTTGCGCGGGCTGGTATTGAAGATTTACAATCCGTAAAAGGAATTAGTGCAAGTTTAGCTCAAAAAATATATGATTATTTTCATTAGATCAAATATTTGAATTTAAATAACTTTTTTAAGAAGGAGAAATAAGAAGGTGTTAGCAGGTCTACCAAATTATCTGACGCTCTTCCGTATTGCCCTTATTCCTGTGGTCGCTGTTTTATTTTTCTTAAACTCAGATCTAGGCTATTGGATTGCAAGCTTCTTTTTTGTTATTGCCTGCATTACAGATTACTTAGATGGCTACTATGCACGGACGTTAAGACAAACAACACAATTAGGCCAATTCTTAGATCCTATGGCTGATAAATTATTAATCGCGTCAACTTTATTACTTTTGGTGGGTTTTGATCACATTAAGGGAATCTCACTTATTCCATCTATCATTATTTTATGTCGAGAACTTCTTGTCTCTGGTCTTAGAGAGTTTTTAGCAGAAACAAAGATGTCCATGCCTGTGACACAGCTTGCGAAGTGGAAAACAGCTCTTCAGATGACATCTCTCACAATACTGATCGCTGCCACACCCCTCACAGATTATGTATACTTACATACTTTAGGTACGTTCGGTTTATGGGTTTCTGCGGCTTTAACCCTGATTACAGGGTATGATTATTGTCGTTTTGGTTTAAAACATCTCTCTAATGAGCTACGCGCAACCTCTTCTATATCCCCAAAATAAATGTTAAAAGTCGGATAAAAGTATAAACAGGACGAATACTCCTAAGTTCTTATTTTCTTTAAATTCATGGGCTCAATAACCCTCCCCTCCTCACCAAAAGTAATTTTAAGCACTCCAAGAAAAGAAGATCGTATATATAGCATTCAACACTTGATTCAATAGCAAGCCTAATGCTATATACCATTATTCCTTTTGGTGAGGGCGCTTAGCTCAGCGGGAGAGCGCTACGTTGACATCGTAGAGGTCACTGGTTCAATCCCAGTAGCGCCCACCATTGATAATCATTTGTTATTGTTTGATTTATTCTCCTTAACATCTACTTATTGTAAAAAACGTTAATGGAAAAATGGTTTGCATATGGTTTATGTGAAGCAGGCTTTCCTCTTCTTGAGAATAAGTTTCTTGGATTCTCTCTAATTTGCACTTAGACCTTTACAACCTATTGAAAAAATTCAATTTGATGATAATCTACTCTTTGGGTTAAGTTCTGCCTTCAAAAGATATTGATGCATTTTTACTATTAATTGTAATTAGAGGAAGAAAGTCATGACCAAAGAAAATCTATCCCTCAGAAACACTCAAAACAATTATGCCTCTAAAGGTTTCATCGATTTGTTTTTATCAGAAGAGTCAATATCAAATTCGAGAAAGGTTTTGCCAGAACTTCTTGATTATAGAGTATTCTATTTTCAACAAGGTATAGAGAAATTCCTAAAGGCGTGTTTAACACAAAAAAATATACAAGTTAAAGATTATGGGCATAATTTTTCTAAATTAATTAAGGGTATAATTGAGTACTACCCTGAACAAAGTCGAGATTTTTTGAAAGGATTAGCTTGGATTGGCAATCAATTTTGGCCTTCGCCCCTATAATACCTCCAGATTTAGGTTAGTATAAGCGACCAACAGGAGGTAGATATTATGAAGAAGAGTTATGGAGCGGAACAGATAATAGGGTTATTACGTCAGAGTAATGTTTTGTTATCTCAAGGTAAGAGTATTACTGAGGTCTGTCGTCAATTGGGGATCTCAGATGCGACTTACTATAAATGGCGTAAGGTTTATGGTGGATTGAAGGTTGATCAAGCAAGAAGGCTTAAGGAGCTTGAGCGTGAGAATGCTCGGTTAAAAAGAGCTGTTGCTGATCTAACATTAGATAAGCTTATATTGAAGGAAGCAGCAGAGGGAAACTTCTAAGCACTGAACGACAAAGAATATGCGCTGTGAGAGTTCAACAGAAGCTTGGGATCTCTCAAAGGCGTGTTTGTGAGGTTTTGGGGATTCACCGTTCGGTGCTAAGATATTGCTTCAGGCAAGAAGATGACGAGGAAGCTTTAAGATCAGATATTATTAGGTTAGCAGGTCGCTATGGAAGATATGGTTATCGTCGGATTCATGCTCTCCTTAAAATAGAAGGCTGGAAAGTGAATCATAAAAGAGTTGAACGTATTTGGCGAGAAGAAGGCCTTAGGGTACCCCAAAAGCAGCCTAAGAGGGGAAGACTCTATCTTAATGATGGCTCCTGCTTGAGGTTAAAGCCTTGCTGGCCAAATCATGTGTGGAGCTATGATTTTGTAGCTGAACGCCTTGCAAATGGCAAGAAGATCCGACTTCTCACAGTTATAGACGAATATACAAGAAAATGTTTAGCCATCAAGGTTGGGGATCACTTAACATCAAATGATATTTTAGACACCTTAAGTGACTTATTTATTCAAGAAGGCATCCCTGAGTATATTCGTTCAGATAACGGAAGCGAATTTAGAGCTCAAGTTCTAAGAGACTGGTTTGAGAGCCTCAAGGTTAAAACAGCTTATATAGAACCAGGCTCCCCTTGGGAGAATGGTTATAATGAAAGCTTTAATGGAAAACTGAGAGATGAACTTCTTAATGGAGAAGTATTTTATACCCTCAAAGAAGCTCAAGTGCTTATTGAAGAATGGAGACAGCATTACAACCATATAAGACCTCACTCATCCCTCGGATACAAACCTCCACCTCCTCTTACAAATATCAGACAAAATCATAGTTTTGTACAAAACTATCAGCTTTATATGGATAAAAATGAAAATAAGATTAACCAAAATACAAACTTAAATCTGGACCTCTAATTGGGGGCTGGACAGTTAGATCATTTGACTTTAGCAAGCTCCTTCCATGAAGTTGTCTATCTTGATGATAGAGCATAGCCGTTAATCATATATGGATCATAATTCTTTCTACACGGAAATTCCACAATACCATTTGGGAAAGGATCAACTTTTTATTTTACTTTAAGCTTATGAGGGTCGTTTTCTAACACTTTATTCTTACCATTTAACAGGAAAATACAAATCATGGTTCTGATACTATGTTAAGGATCAAGGATTATTTTTAAGGATTTCAGGATTAAAAGCTGTTTTATATTTAAGGATGCCAAAGCTTATATAGAGAAGCTTTCTCTTGATAGTGCCTCTTTTTTTAAAGCTTATCCATTGTCAGAAGTATTCTTACCAGTCACAGGGATAATATTTTCATTAACCTTCGCTAACCTTTCAGATACAGGAAAATCTTGTTTTCTCAAAGTTTGATAATACTTATGTGAGGAAGGATCTGGTATGGCTTTTTTGCCTCTTTTTTTCTTATTGGATAAAATAAACTTAACATCTTGTGCTTTTTCTAGCAAGCTATCTGTAGAAAGAATATTGCTAGAATTAATTGAAAATAAATCAGGTTGCTCGACCTCTGTTACAGTAACGATATCGCCAACTTTTTGTAATCCTTGGGCTTCATGTAAGCTCTTTCTTTCTGGAGTGTAAAAGTTTCCCTTTGGAGTGTAAAAATTCTTGGCAGGGTCTTCTAAAGGAGCAAGCTCGCCGTGGCGTTTTTTTGATCCTTTCTTCTTCTTGCGTCTTGATTTCTTTTCTTCTTGAGGGGGAGCTTGCTCTTTAGAAGGTTCAGATATGAAAAGCTCTGGGATGGTTCTAGGAGAAGGAGTGCTTGTATCATTGCTGCTCGGCTCCGTGTGGACACCTTTACGCGCTAGAAAGCGCGCAATGCATGACTCTTGAGCTTGCGGGATAAGCGCTAAAGAAGGCATTCTTCCAGTTGAAGAAGGAGGTGTTATTTCTTCTGTGGCATATCCAAGCTGATGCTGGCCCCATAGGCTGATAAAAGTAAAGAGGATCTTAAAGAGCTTCATTTAAATTTTTTATCTCCTGAATTTTATAAGTCTTCTTATGACTATTAATGAATGGTCGGACTTAATCACACATACAAGTATAGTTCTAATGTTATTTTAAAATTGTTCTTCTTTAGCATCTATTCATAAATGAATTATCAATAAATTCAAGAGACGATAGTATTTTTATAAGTATTTTTTATAAAAAAAGAATCCATTACTTTCACTGAATTTTATAAAAAGAACTTTTACTACCAATATAATAGTAAATTTCCATATCAACAATAACAAAATAATATCATTCCTTACTGGATCAAAACCTACTCATTGAAGGGGGTAATCCTAGTAAGTATACAGGAGCTGATATGCTAAAAATTGATTCTTGATTGGTTCTGTTGTAATCTTTAAAGGCCTCTCATTGACTCTTGTTTTTTTGCAAAAAGCCTACATGATTAGATCTATTTTATTCATCGTATATTTAACATCTACACCCCAACTCTGTCCAAAATTTAAAAATGCTTTTATTTTCTTAGTTAAGTTATATGCTTAGCTCAAATTTGCAACAGAATTAGAAATACTACCGCTACCATAAATTTGCATTCCTCTCAGAGGGTATGAGGAATGCAATTAAAGAAATTTAAACAAAAAACTAGCACAAAGTTTTCTAATGTATTGGCTTTGGTATTTGCAGTATTCGATTTTTTAAGGTATTGAGCAATAATACATCAAGTTCGTCTTTTTTCTTAAAATCTTCAAGCGTAAATAGTGCTAAAAAGTGCACGACTGCTTTTACATAGGCGCTAAAATTTTCCCTATCAGGGGCATTTTCAGATAATTTAAGCCAGTGTTCAGCATATTCTATAAATTTTTTATGATACTTGCTGTAGGGAGACTCATACAAATTTAAAAAATCTATAATTTCTCCAGGGTCAAGCGTTTTATGCTTAATAATCGTCTCAGGACTGTTATCGCTTTTCTTCTCAAGCTTAGAGAAACTTTTTCGCTTTAAAAGCATTTCATCAAGATGATCCATAATGTAATTTATTGCTTTTTGGTAATCCATATAAAATGCAGGTGGATTATGGGTACTAGGATCTTTCTTATCTATAATATATTTTACTACTGCCCCAAAAGTATAAAATCTTTCCTTTATTTCTTCTCCTATATATGTATTAGAAGCTATAACTGAATAATTATACAATAGAAAAATACTTATAAAGTACTTGATCATAATTTTTTCTCTCTACTTAAGCATAAGTTAATCTTTTTTGCATAGAATGCTAAGATTATCACTGTATATTGAATTCAATATTTTGCAAACCTTGTTAAGCTTTTTTATATGGGTTTATTTTCCTTATGCACCGTTTCATCCGTTGCCCCAAGGTGTTCAAGGGCTTTTATAATGCTCTGCTTTAAATAAGAGAGGGGCGAAATCCTGATTCCTCCTTCTTCTTTTCTTTATATTCTGCTTGAAAAAGATGGCATTATGGCTATTATTCTCGGATCCTAAGTCATTTGTAAAATTTACCCTCTTCCTATTTACTAAAGAGAGCCTAAGATAAAACAGACATTTTTTGATAAATTGATAAGATAAATGGTTGTGTTGCAAGTTTGAGCTAAGGGAGTAAACTTGGAGGTCAAATAATCCTTGGTCTCTAACACAGTATCAGAACCGTGCGCAGGTCATTATTCCTTGAACTTCTCTTTTCCTTGTTCGCGGAGATGGACAATTTTCTTAAGCCATTCTTCTTGTGTTCCTATAAAAAGTTCAGGATGTTGCTCAAGCAAAAAAGCTAAACTAAGATAGGCCAGCTTATATCCTTGATTTGAAGATTTTTCATAATTATTGAGAGCACCTAAGAAATGTCCTTTCTTTTCTAAGCAGAGGCCTACTTTATGTTGAGCTGGTGAATACTCTTGCTCAGCAGATTGATAATAACATTCTTCAGCCTCCTCATGTCTCCCTTGGTCTTCTAAAAGGCAGCCTAGATGATATTGAGATTCTGCATCTCCTTGGTCTGCTGCTCGGCGAAAATAAAACTCCGCTGCATCTTTTTCTCCTTGATAAGCATAATGTAAACCTAACGTAGCTTGAGAGACCAAATCGCCTTGGCTGGCAAGGATAAGCCAAACATCTACTGCTGTATTATGCTCGCCTCTGTCATCTAAAAGGAAACTCAAGTCCAAAAGAGCATTGGTATGTCCTTGACTTGCAGCATCCCAGTTGAAGGCTTCTGCTAACCTTAACCATTGATCACTGTTAGCGCTTTGTTGAGCCCAATTCTCACAGTATTTAGCAATATTATAAGCTTTTTTACGTGGTATATTAAAAAAATTTGTCATAGCTTGAGGAAGCAAAATAGCCTCCTCTTCTTTTTTATCTGTATAAATATCTCTTGCTTCAATTTCCTGATTAACCCGTCTGAATAAGTTTTTAATAGGCTCTCCGCTTGAAACATTGAATAAGTCTAAGAGATACAGGGCTTTGTAAAGAACTACATTCGTTTTTGAAAAGGCTATGAAATCTTGGGAGAACAAGCTTTTATCGGAAGGGAAGATAGGAGCTGTTCTGACATATGCTTCTAATGCTGATTGTTGCTTAGCTGCTAGCTCGTTTACAAATAAAGCCTCATAGATTCTTAAAGCTGTGATTTTACTTTGGAAGAATAAAGGGAGGAGGAAAGGGGTTTTGAGTATTTTTTTAAGGACTGTTGGGTCTGAACAGATTTTTTCAAGAGCTAGAGGAGATGAAAAAAACTGTTGGTAGTGTTTATTAGGACTACCCTTTAGCTTTTCCCATAAAATGGATAAAGGTTTAATCTCAATCTGCTTAGAGAGAGAAAGCCATTCATCCTGCCCAAGAGTATACCATGAGCGGCATACTTGTTGTGCTCTACCAAGATCACGGAAGCTTAGCAGATCAAAAATATGCATCCAGACTTCATCAGGCAATGTATTACTTTCATTATCTTCTAATAAAGGCTTTTCAAGTAAAGTGGAGTGAGTTCTTTGACGTTTCTTCGCAGGTTCAGAGGAGAGAGTTTTATCTTCATCTTCCATGCCTGAAGCTAGGCAAGGGTTTTTTATTATGTCTTGAGCAACTAACAGCAAAGCAAGAGAAAGAAGACGTAAAAATTGCATGTGGGGTCTTTTATTATAAATTATTTAAGAGCAAAATTTAATCCATGAAACCAACTTTACTTACCTTAAAGGCAAATCAACTTATTATTCAAGAGAATATTTATTAAAATAGGCGTATCAGCTCCGTTCGAGTAAAAAGGTACGGTCTTAAGAATCTATTTTCATAACGTCTGCCTAGGTAAAGAAGTCTTAAGTGGCTACCATATAATATAACTTAGTTGGTTCTGATACTGTGTTAAGGATCAAGGATTATTATTAAGAATTTGAGGGTTAAAGGCTGTTTTATACTAGAGGACCGCAAAGCATATATGGAGAAGCATTCTCATAATAGCCCCAATAATCACCATAGTAAGCTTTCCTTTTCTTTCTAATTTTTTGTAAAAAGATCCCCAAGCTTCAGAGCCATTTTAAGATACTTAGAATAAAAAATTTGAATCTTAGTAATTTATTAATTCTTGTAATGTTTCTCTAGTACATAATTAAAAATTTGGATGACCTATATGATTTTCTTAGATGCCCAAGACATATAAATCAATATATTTGGCTTATAATTTAGGAAGGTAAGCATGAAGTACAATATCTTGAAATTTTCTTTTCTGTTTCTAATAATTTTCTTTCTCATTAATACCTTGCCAATCAAAGCGAGTGAAGAGAAAGAAGATCTCGATTCAAGAAAAAATCTTATTGCATGCTCAGAACTCAGGGATATAGAGGAGGATAAGTATGAAACAATGATACGCTTTAGCTTGCCCAGCGTTTTTTATCTCATAGAAATAACTCAATATCTCTCCACTGCAAAAGAGAATTTTAATCCCTTTAAATGCTTAGAAGCCCAGCAAGAAATACATGCAAGTTCACAAGCGCAACGAGAAAAATTAGCCAATCTGATTGATTTTAGAATACTCACTCAATTGCTGAGGTTAAAAATTAAAAAATTAGAAGAAGATAATGCAATTAAGGGAGCAATATTAGCAGCTCAAAAGAATTCTAAGGAAGATACTCAAGCACCTACAACCTCATATATAGAAAGTTTTCGGAATTACTTTTTTGGTTCAAGCAAACCAGTAAATCAAGATGAAGTGGAAAGCAACCTTAGTGACAACCTAAAGGTATCAATTATTAATCGAAATACTTTACCCCGAATACTTCTAAAAGAGAAGAGTATAGTTTTGCAGCAGAAGAGTTCTCCACCCAAAAAATTGATGGATCAAGTCATCAAGGAACTCAAGATGCTAATTAAACAGGAAGATAAAAGCTTAGTTCCCCCTTTACATAAGTATATTTTTTCTAAGAGTTTCTTTTCAGATGATAACCTAGATAAAGAGTTAGACGCCTTACTTATATCCTACCAAGGCATTAAAAAAGCTGAAAAAGAACAAAGCTTACTTAATCAATATCAAAGAGCTTTAGCCCTCTCGTTAGAGCTTGATTTTGCCTTAGAAGAAAATCAATTAGATGAGCATTTTTCAACTCTAGAGGAAAAATCTTTAAAAGTAGCTCCCACTGAAATTTGCCTTACCAATACTGAAGAAGAGTTAGATGGCTTGAAAGATTTCAATTTATTTGAGCTTCGCTCGTTATCATTAACAGGCTCTATTTTTAGCTTAGATTTGGTTAAGCGCCTTAAGCTACATATTTTAGGTCGTATGAAAAACTTAGTTGCCCTCTCGTTAGATTTTGAGAGCTTTGAGTCTCAAGCTTTGGGACAATTGTTGGCGTCTTTAAAAAGTCCTTTAACCACTCTAGGATTAGGGAGTAATCTTGATAGTGAAACGCTCAAAGAGCTTTTAAATCCTCTCGATGGTATTAAGCTTGAACAATTAACCATCCAAAGCAAGAAGAAGCATCAAAACTACATGGGAGCCCTTAATCTTGTTTTGTTCAAAATTCCCTACCTTAAAAAGCTTGATGTATCTGATAATACCAACATAAGCTCAGCCATGATTTTATTAGGGCTTGCCATGAGCACAAACCATAACCTAAAAGAATTAAGTTTTAGGAATATCGGTTTAAATAGCATCAATTTGAGTGAATTTATTGCTTCTCTTCCTTTCCATGTTTCTTTAAGGACTATAGATATCAGGGGTAATTCTGAAGTGTCATCATTTGATATATTTTGCATCCAACAGCAATACCCCAACATTAAAATCTTATTTTCAAAGCAAGAAGAAAGGCCCTCAGTTATTGAGCAATATGAAAACTCTTTGCACATTAATTTCACTAGAGAAACTAGCCAAGAATTAGAAAAGGTTGACTTATCGGAAGGGCTAAAGAGTATTGATTTCTCAAAAGTTGTCTTTCTATCTCTCACAGGCGAGGTATTAGATTCTCAGCTCGGTTATTCACTTTATATGCCTTTACTTAAAATGATGAATCTTAGGTTTTTATCTTTAGAATTTGGAGGGTTTGAACCATCTGTTTTGGGAATACTCTTAAATGGATTACCTAAATCACTTATGGCTTTGAAAATTGGTTCAAATTTAGAGTATGAGCGCTTTAAAGAGATACGAGGCTATGAAGATATCCATCTTATTGAAGAATTTACTCTTCCTGCATGGCGACAAGATAATAAATATGCTAAAAAACTTGCAAAAACATTGTCGAAGATGAAAGGACTTCGTACATTAAACCTACAAAGTAACCATAACTTAATCTATGGCTTAAATTTGGTGTTTTCTAGCCTGCAAGACATGACTTGCCTTCAAAAGCTGAACCTTCAGAATACTGGTCTTGAATGGCGCCACCTAAAACCAGCAATTGATGATATGCCTAACTCTCTAAAAGAAATTAAAGAAGTTAACCTTAGTAATAATCTCTTAGAATTAACTCCTATACATCCTCATTTAAATGAGCGTTTACAAATTTTACAGGGGGCATTCTCCAAAGCAAACTTATTACTTTATAATGGTAAACGAGCTGAATTATTTGACCGTCAAAGTTCAGATGAGGAAGACACCGCTGACATTAATACATTCCAAGAATTGTTAATACCATCAATACCAGATGCTGGGACTTCTAAATAAGCAGTTCTGATACTGTGTTAAGGATCAAGGATTATTATTAAGAATTTGAGGGTTAAAAACTGTTTTATACTAAAGGATGCCAAAGCAAATATGGAGAAGCTTTCTCATAATAGCCCCAATAATCACCATAGTATGTTTGCCTTTTTTCTCTAACTTTTGTGCAAATTGTTGAAGCATAGGATTATGATTTTTAGGTGTAATGGCTGGAAAATAAAGAGCTTTCCTTAAAGAAGAAGAACCTATTTTAGAAAGACATGATTTCCCTCTAACAGAAATCCCTGATGTTCTATGAGATGGCGTAAGCCCAGCATATGAAGCTAATTGTCTGGCACTTTCTAAAGAGGGAAATTCAGGGATTTCTGCAAGGATAGCTATGGCTGTTATTTTGCCAATACCGGGAATGCTTTGAAGGTTCTTACAATCCTGACTTAAGCTCTCTTTTTCAGATACCACTTAGTCTATAGTAATATTTACTGTATCAATCTGTTTTTCTATATGCTTAATGAGCTTTTGATAAACTTTCTCAACACTTTTTGGAAGGCAGTCTTTGGTTTCTAAGAAGTTTCCAACTTGAGTATGTTGTTCCTTCAAGTTTTGCAAGCATCGATAAAGAGATCTGAGTTCTTTTAAGGTAGGATCTTTAGGCTTATAGGCTCTTAACTCATTCTTGCTCGCATACTCTGCAATCAGGTGAGCTCCGCTTGCTTTATCCTCAAAGATATGGCGCGAATCAACACCTGCATTAATAAGAGCAATCTGTTGATTCTCTCTCTCCTTCAGTGGAAACACGTATATACCCTACTAACATTTTTTATCCTATATTTTGATCAATTTTTCACTTTTCAAAACTTATTATATGTCTTAATATATATTTATATTTATATATATATTAAGACAGATTAAAATGGAATCCTTGATAATAGAACTGCGTGAAATTCGTAAGAAAAAAAGTATGACACAAATTGAGCTTGCCCGCCATGTTGGTCTCCCCCAAAGTCATATTTCAGCAATTGAACAAGGAAAGATAGATCTAAGAGTCTCAACCTTGATTCAAATAGCGCGTATTCTAGACCATGAAGTCACGCTAGTTCCTCGCCCATTAGATTCATTTGTTAAAGTGATAATAAAAGGGAAAGAAGACGCCGACATTGAACCCCGATTCCAACCTGATGATGAGATAGATTAATTATGGCAAAATCACTTGATGTCTATTTACAGAGTAACTGCATTGGACAAATTAGTTTGTTACCAGGAGAGAACACTTTTTTTTCTTTTGAGGAAAGTTACATTAAAAACCCTTCTCATCTTACCTTAAGTCAAAGTTTCATATCAAAGACAGGACAACTCATAACAGAGGTTAAGCCAACACGTACTCGTCTTCATCCTTTCTTTTCCAACCTTTTACCTGAAGGGCATTTGCGAGATTATCTGGCAGCCAAAAACCAAATAAATTCTAAAAGGGAGTTTCCTTTGATTGAAGCTTTAGGCGCTGATCTTCCTGGTGCTGTAATCATTCAGCCATCCACAGGAGAAAGGCACAGTCTTTTAGATTCTAAAACTACTTTAAATGAAATTTCTTCTAAAAAGTTACTTTATAGATTTTCACTTGCTGGTATACAGCTTAAATTTTCTGCCATAGCTGGACGAAAAGGAGGGCTTACTATTCCTGCTTCAGGTGTAGGAGGTACGTGGATTGTAAAACTCCCTTCTGTAAACTTTTTTCAGGTGCCTGAAAATGAATATACCATGATGAGCTTAGCTAAAAAGGTAGGCATAGATATTCCTGAGTGCAATCTTATAGAACTGAAAGATATTGAGGGTCTTCCAGATTTAGGCTCCCTTCAAGGGCATTTAGCTTTAGCTGTAAAACGCTTTGATAGAGGAGAATCCAATACGCGTATTCATATGGAAGATTTTGCTCAAGTTTATGGTCTTTATCCTGAACAGAAATATGATAAAGTAAGTTATACTAATATCGCAAATATGATCTGGACTTTGTGTGGAGAAGAAGGTTTAACGGAATATATTCGAAGGTTGGTATTTTGTATTCTTATTGGAAATGGAGATATGCACCTGAAAAACTGGTCTTTCCTTTATCCTGATGGAAACATTCCTATACTAGCACCCGCTTATGATTTTCTTTCAACAATTCCTTATATTCCAGGAGATAATCTAGCATTAACGCTTGTAAAAACAAAACAAATGCATCTTTGCGATAAAGACCTTTTTAACATATTATCAGAAAAGGCAAAATTGCCGAAACACCTCGTTCTGAATACAGTGGTTCAAACTGCAGAATCTACAAAAGAAAATTGGAGTAACATCAAAAAGGACCTAAACTTAGATAAGAAAATTGTCTCTGATATAGATAAACATATAGCCTCTATCCCTCTGTAGAAGAAGCGATGTACGTTTTTAGAGGTTCTGCAACATAATCCATATAGAGACAATTAAAAAAATGTCTCACTGAGAATAGATGAGGATAAGATCATGACACTCGCTGAACAATGGAAACAAGAAGGACGTTTAGGAGTTGCGCGTTCTATGCTGAAAAAAGTCCTTGATACACAAGTTATTGTAGAAGTTACAGGGTTAGGGTTAATTAAAGAGCAAATCTCTTAGTTTATCTACTAATACTGTTTCCTGAGCTTTATCCTTAAGAAAGTAGGAATATGTGCGGCAGGTTTACTCTTTTTGCTAAAGGAGAAGAACTTAAAGCTGAATTTAAGCTTAAAGAAGAAAGTTCTGTTCTTCCTTCTTACAATATTGCCCCCTCTCAAAGTATTTTAATAGTCTCTCATAAACAAGAAACCCACTATAGGCAGCTTCACCTTGCTCACTGGGGGCTTATTCCTTCCTGGACTAAAAACCCAAATGAAGCCCCTAAACCTATTAATGCTCGCTTTGAAACTTTAAAAGAAAAACCTTATTACAAGAAAGCATTTCAAAGACAAAGGTGCTTAATTCCGACTTCAGGATTTTATGAATGGGCTTCAACTCATGGAGCAAAACAGCCTTATTTCTTTTATATAAAAGATTATAAACCTTTTGCGCTTGCAGGCA
>MKUU01000008.1 GCA_001898705.1 Caedibacter sp. 38-128 | reverse complement strand
GTCAATGCCACAAGGTCCTTGGTCACAACCCCTCTGCATGTCTTCATAGGAGGCGAGAAGCCAGAAGAGGTGTTGCTTGATGGGGTGAAGTCTTGTGTGGCTCACACGGTCGGTGGCATAACATCCAATTCTTTAGGTGATCTTTATGGCAAAGGAAATCTCCCTTATCTTCTGCATAAAGGAGGCCATTTTGGCACCGGGTTCTTATTGAGCCTTGGGTTATCTGAAGGCGAGATTGAAGAAGCCATTGGTAGTGGTATTGCGGCTTTGGGGGCAGAAATAGGTGCAGAATCCCTGCCAAGTTCACTCTCTCGAGAAGCCAGAGGCAACATTGCAAAGGTTGGCGGCTCTCTTGCGGGTCTTTTGGCGGGGGCTAAGAAAGGAACAGGCATCTTCACGGCCTGCAATGCCATTGATCATAACTTCCTGACGCAAGAGGATGAATTCCTCCAAAAGAAAAAACAAGAAGAGGAAGAACTGGATCAAATCCTTGCCTCTCTAAGCTTCAATCTTGCTGGAACGTCTTTTACCTCTAGAATTATTTATCACTTATGATAATTACTAAGGAGTTAGAGAGGAACGAAAGATCATGATGATGAGCCTTTTGCGAAAAGACTTGGCCTATGCCTATCAAATTCTTGCTTATTTAGGGCTTGATGACCATACCTATACGCATTTATCTGTGCGCGCAGAAGATGGTTGCTCATATTACATCTATCCGTTTGGTTTTCGTTTTGAGGAGGTAACACCTGAGTGTTTATTGCGCGTTTCTTTTGATGGAGAGATTTTAGAAGGATCTGAGTATCAATATAATAGAACAGGCTATATTGTTCATGGGGCAATCTATCAGAGACGCCAAGATATCAATGCAATTTTTCATATTCATACCCCTGAGATTGTGGCTGTTTCAGCTCTTAAAGAAGGGTTGCAACCGCTGAGTCAATGGGCGTTGCATTTTTATCATCAGATTGCCTATCATTCTTATAATTCGTTAGCTCTTGATGAAAGCCAAGGCAATGACCTTATTGATGATTTACAAGATAAATTTATCTTGTTGATGAGGAACCATGGTTCTTTAACGTGTGGGAAGACAATTCAAGAAGCAATGTTTTATACTTATCATCTTCAACAAGCCTGTAAAACTCAATGCTTAATCTTGTCAATGAACCAAGAGCTCATCGTGCCTGATATATCGATCTGTGAAAAAGCGGTGAAAGAGTTATTATCTTTTGAATCAGATTTGGGAGCACGAGATTGGGAGG
Organism: Caedibacter sp. 38-128; assembly: GCA_001898705.1. Lineage (GTDB taxonomy): Bacteria > Pseudomonadota > Alphaproteobacteria > Caedimonadales > Caedimonadaceae > Paracaedimonas. Next base: position 17,178 of record MKUU01000008.1, on the reverse strand, counting down.
CTTGGGTTCGTCGGCTTAAAATAAGTCATCCTTAAAGAGATTATTTGAGGGAATGAATCCCTTTTTTAAAAGACCATGCTGCTTGACAGGGCAGAAAAGAAGACTACTTTTTGGGTAAGGTGAACCAAAAAGTCGAGCCTTTGTTTAGAGTGGATTGAACGCCCATCTCGCCACCATGATCTTCTATAATTTTTTTGCACGAGGCCAATCCAATGCCTGAACCGGGGTATTGTGATTTGCTATGGAGTCTTACAAAAATATTAAAAATGGTTGCATGGTATTTTTTATCAATCCCTATACCATTATCGTTAATATTAATAAGCCAACCTTCTTTATTTTCTTCTGCTGTGATCGTGATAATTGGAGATTCATTACAATTAAATTTTAAGGCATTGTTGATAAGATTATGCATTACTTGAGTGATCAAAGTTGAATCTGCATAAATTTTTGGTAAATCACTGCAATAAATAACAGCATTTTTTTCTTTAATTCTTTTTGCAAGAGAAATTTGAGTATTTTTTACTATTTTATCAAGATGAAAGAATGACTTATTGGGTTTATGGAGGCCCATTTGTGAATAATTTAAAATTCCTTGGACAAGGGCGCGCATATAAGTAGCCCCGTCACGGATGATATTAAGATAGTTATTAATATCTTGCAGGTCTTTATTTTGAACTTTTTCTTCAACGAGATGAATATAATTTGTAATTGTCCGAAGAGGTTCAGTCAAATCATGCGCGCACATATGCGCAAATTGTTTTAATTCAGCATTTGATTTTTTTAGTTTTGTTAACATTTTTTCCATCTTCTTTTCAGCGATTTTACGCTCTGTAATATGTTCAACAAACATGATGATCCCGCCGATAATGTCTGAAGATTTATACCAAGGTAAAATCTCCCATCTTAAATATTCGGTGTTTCCATTTGAGCGTATAAAAACATCTTCCTCACATTTTACGTGTTCACCTTTTAAACATCTTTGGTGAGTTTCCTTCCACCGCTCAGGAAGATCTGGGACAATATCATAATGCAATTTTCCTGTTATATCGCTCTCAGGTAAATTAGTTTCCTTAAACCATCGATCACTTGTTATAATATACCTTAAATGGTCATCAAGCATAGCCACAGCTATTGGCATTGTTTTGATGAAAACTTTGAGAAGATCTTCATTTTCTTTTGGAATTACAAGGTCTTTTAAGTTGTGTTTCAAGAAAATGTTCCTGGGTTTAAATTAATGCGAATTTTCATAAGCTTTAACTTTGCAAGGTTTTTATTAAATAACTTTAAAGCTATATAATGAAGAATTTTTATTATTAAAAGTTTAAAAATGGAAGGATTTTCTTTTGAAAGGTCAGCCACCAGTAATCTTAGATACTAATCCTCAAGAAAATAATAATTATGATAATAGATGAGGGTTTGTAGGAGAGATTCCTACAAACCCTGTGATATTAGCGTCGTACTTTTATACTATTTTCGACCCTCTTAACACCCTGAACATTGCGAGCAATTCTTTCTGCTATGCGTGCTTGTTCATAAGTGCTGACAAAACCGCTTAATTGAACCGTATCTTTAAATGTATCAACATGAATTTCTGTTGCATTGAGTCTAGGTTCTGCAATAAGCGCTGATTTGATGCTTGCCGTTTTCCCTGAATCATCAACATATTGTCCTGTTGTTTCTCGATCCTGTAAAACAGCACATCCCGGTAATAGGGTTGCTAAAATAGCTGTTGCAAATATTATATGTTTTTTCATTGGCATACTCCTTTCTTTTCTTGCCTAACCACACAACAGTAGCTCAAAAAGAGTTCTATAACCATGCGAATAATTGAGAAAATCTCAACTACTATGATTTTTGACTTTCGCTCATACTATTGAGGAGATGAGCTGTAGCAAAAAGTTGGAGAAGGCTTTCCCTACAGATAATTAAAAAAGAAAGTATTTATAGGATGAATGAACGCAATACAGAACGAAAGAACACAATGTTTCTTAATAAAAATGCGAATCAAGGACACATTATAGACCAATACAAGATCATGTGTGACTCAATTAATACCAACAATCAATTGCGAGAGGCTGCAAATAATTTTTGGGTTACAGTTAATTCCTTGGGGATTTCCTCCATCGCTTATATTAAAGACACATCTAATCTCAATAGTGAACAAAAACCCCTTATTATGTGGGTTTTAGTCTTTCTGGGTTTCACTTTATGCTGCTCATGGTTGAGTTATTTAAAAACCATCAAGAAAACTATTGACCAAAAACACACTTTGCTTCTTGTGATGGAACAATATTTGCCATTGCCTATTTTTCAAAACTTACTTCAAAAGGCCAGACCTGATAAAAACAAGAATTCTCTGACAATACGAGAAATGTTTGTGCCTATTTCTTTTTTATTAGGTTATATATTCTTAGGGGTAATATTAATATTTTTTAATAAATATTTCTAAAATGTCGAGAGTAGTCTTTAAAATTTTTATAAATGGAGATGTAAATTTCTTGCTTATATTGATGCGATTATAAATTAATTTAAAGAAGGAAAAAATAAATGCTTTCATCTAAAACATTAATATTAATTACAGACAGTAAAGTGGCGAAATTTTATTCTTCTAAGGGAAGTCACGTCCAAGATCTCTTAAAAAGCATAGCCGCAGAAAAATGGTGGAAAATGTTAATCCAAAAGGGACGTGATAATTTTTTTCATAAAATGGGGGTTTCAAGCCACTTTTTTGATCCTCATCATGAAGCAAAAGAAAATGAAAGAAGAAGCTTTTCATTAGAAATTAAGTACACCCTTAAAAATGTACTTAAGTCTTATCCAGCAGATTGTATTGTAATATTTTCTGAACCTAAGATGCTCGGAGAGCTGAGAAAAAATCTAGCCTCAGAATTTAAGGCTCTTATCCATAAAGAAATCAATAAGGATCTTACGCATTGTACGCTACAAGAAATTTCAGGTTATTTGAGAAACGTTTAAGAAAATTTTGTGTTTTTACCTTGAGATATAAATACTTTTCCAAAAGTAAAGCCAACACTTAAAGCCGTCAAAATAGAAGTGCTGGGGTACTTTTTAATGCGAAGCTTTAAATAAGTTAAAAGGTCTTTACCTTCCTTTAAAATGAGAAAGGAATTACTTTTCATCTTTTGCTTTTTAATTTCTGTAATAAGGGTTGAAAATTCTTTCGTTAATTTGTGAAAAGTTCCCGAGGCAAGGGGGCGAAGTGTATTCCAGTCTTCTTCTTTGGATAATTTAATTTTTTTGTAAATATCAAAAGCTTCTTGAATATTAGATATAATTTCATCTAATTTGCGAGAAATAAAAAGCTTTTTACTAATAAGCTCGTCTTCTAAAGCATTTGTTATGTAAGAAACATTTCTATCAAAAAATTGAAGTTTCTCTTCTAATCTCTTCATAAACTTTTGTTTGCCTGTCATTTTTTTCTCCCCCAATGTCTATGATATGAATATATTCCAGTTTTTATTAATTTATTTATCTATAAAAGTTTAAAAAATAAGTTATTTTCTTCTTTCATATTTCTCTTTTTATTTTAAGTTTTATTTAAAATTAATAGTATATAGAGGGATAATTATTTAATGATTCAGAGCAATAAGAAAATAATTAATTATGATAAAGGTGACAACTCTAACGCTCAGTTAGATGTCAAAATTACCAATGAAGAAGGAGAGGGGAAAAGTAAATTCTTAAAATATTACGAAAAATATATGTTACTAATGGGGATAGGGGGACAATCTCTTTTTTATCTTCAAGCATTTAAAATTTTTTTTACAAGAAATGCTCAAGGTGTTTCAGTAAGTGGTTTTACGATTGCTCTTATTTCTTTAGTCAGCTGGCTTATTTATGGTGTACTCATTAAAGATAAAATTCTCATAAGAGTAAATATTGTTGCTGTTGTAGGTGCTGTTTTAACCTTAATTGCGATTTTTTGGGTGTCTTAGCCATTCAAAAGAATAAATAGAATTTGTATTGATATTTTTTCTCTATGGAAAATGCAATGAGTTGGTGGGGCTACAGAAATACGCCTTGAAGACTAAAATATATATTCTTTATTTTTCTATCTAAGATTAATGATTATATGCACTCTAAACGAATTTTTAGCTCCGAGTGGATTTCAAAGTATCGTTGGTTTGGCGTGCATCCGGATTTATAGTCAGATAATCTCCTGTAGATTGGCTCTTAGCTTCTAAGTATTCGGAGGAGAATTTTAACAAGGAATTTAAGGAAGGTTTCTAAAGCGTTGTTGTTCTACAACAAGGTGCAAAAGCAGATGAAAACCGGAATCATTTGAAGGTCTTCTGAAAGTCTACTGATATGCGTCTTTTTTAATAATTGATGAAGCCGCAGTTCTTACGTCATAAATCTGACATAAGTTGTTTCACCTGCTTATAAGAAAAGATAAGATATGAATGAATGCCCTTTAATTAAATGCCTTAAATCATATCGCATAGATTAGACTCTTTTAATTGGATTATCTAAGCCTGCTCAGGAAAAACAACAGTCTCTACCCAATAGTTGAGCGCCATTAATAAATTCTTTTCAAAAATTTCGAATTCAAAAGATTTAATAATATACCCACTCGCATAATTTTTATACGCATTCACCATATCCATTTTGCTCAAGCTACTGGTCAACACAAGAACAGGGATTCCTTGCAAGTCACGATCTTGTTTTAATGCTCTCAGAATAGAAAGCCCATTAACTTTAGGAAGATTAAGGTCAAGAAGAATGATATCCGGGCGTGAGAAAGAAGTAAGCGAGATTTTATGACGCAAAAAATCAAGAACTTCATCGCCTTCATGCAAACAGTAAATATCAAATTGATATTTTGCAGATTCAAGTACCTTTCTGACTAGAAATTCATCAGCAGGGTTATCTTCGATAAGAAGTAAATTGATATGTCCTTTGGTTTCGAGCGAAATAAGGTCATCTGTTTTTATTTCTTTATCCTGGAAAGCTTCTGGGTTAAAACCTTCAAAAAAACAGTTAGAAGTGGTCTTAAAAATAGTGGTTAATTTGTAAAGCATGCTGGCAGAAATCTTGGTAAGCCCTTGCTCATACTTGTGGATTTGTTGGTGTGAAACGCCAACTTTATCTGCTAGATCAGAAAGGGTCCAGCCTACTTTTTCTCTAAAATCTCTTAATTTTTGTCCTACAAAAATATCAACTGGATTTATTTCTGTTTCAGTGGTGTGAGTCGTTTTTTTCATTCTTGACCTATTTCATTCTCTAACATTTGAGGTTAAGTGTAATATATACCGCCCATAAATAATAAAGATATTTTAAGATATTAAGTTTAAAAATAGCTATGAAATAAACTCCTTAGCAACCGTAAAGAAAATTATTGCTCGAAGCTGACGGGTGTCGAAGTAACTTATTAATAATAATCGATTCTTGCTGAGAAGAGTTTTTCAATCTTTGAAATGGCTCGATTGGCGACCATAATAATAATGCGATCTTCTAACTGAATAACGGTTGATGGAAGCGGAATAATAACTTCAGCATTGCGAATAATTGCAGCAACAATAATTTCTTTATCACTGTTTAAAGCTTGGACTGTTGAGCCGACCAAGCTAGAGGCTTGAACTGCTTCTGCCTCTATTATTTCACCAAAATTTTCACCTAAAGAGTGAACGGATCTGATGCGGCCTCTTCGTACATGTTGGAGAATTTTAGAGACTGTGACTTTGCGTGGGCTGATGATGGCATCAACTCCCAAGGAAGTTACAAGCGGAGCATGAGAAGTATTATTAATCAAGGCAAGCGCCCGCATAGCGCCTAAGCGTTTTGCAAGAAGAGAGGCAAGAGTATTGACACGATCATCTTCGGTCAAAGCAACAACAGTTTCTGTTGTGGATACGCTTGCTTCTTGAAGGATTTCACTGTCGAGAGCATCTCCACACAGAACGATCGTATTTTTCAAAGAACTCGCGATAGCTTCAGCTCTTATGGGGTTTTTTTCAATAATTTCTATATGGACACCTGGGTGTGATAGTTCTATTTCTTGGGCTAAGCTTAAGCCAATATTTCCACCCCCTAAAATTAAAAGCCTATGTGCTGCTTGGTATTCAAATCCAAAAGCATTCATTGCCAATGAAATTTGTTCTTGAGCAACGGCAAAATAAACAGCATCACCTACTTGAAGGATATCCTGAGGTTGAGGGAGGAAATTATGGTCTTCACGTACAATCCCTATCACAGTGAGATCTAGATCAGGATAAAGGCTCGTGACATGACTAATAGGGGTATTAATGACAGGGGTATCTTGTGTACATCTTACGGCAACAATATTGACTCGACCATTTGCTAGAGAAATTAAGTCAAAAGCACCAGAGATGCTTAAGCTTTGACTGATAGCTTTTGCTACTTCAATTTCTGGCGAAATAACAACATCAATACTGAGGTGTTCTTTACTAAAAAGTCGAGACCATTTTGGATCAAGGTAAGCCTGGCTGCGAACGCGGCTAATTTTCGTTGGAACTTTAAAGAGAGCATGTGCAATCTCGCATGCAATCATATTCACTTCATCTGAGTAAGTAACTGCAATAAGCATATCTGCTGAGGCTGCTCCAGCACTTTCTAAAACCTCCGGGTGAGAGGCAAATCCACAAATAGCTTTCACATCTAATCTATCATTAATTTTATTAATAAGTTCCGCTGAGGAATCAATGACAGTAACATGGTTATCTCGCTCGGAAAGATAACGAGCTAAATTAAACCCAACTTGACCAGCACCACAAATAATAACTCGCATAAAACCTCTTTTTATAAATTTAAGTTTATGGACGGTTGTTACGCTCAATCTGGAGAATTTTTAATTTTCGATGTAAGGCTGAACGTTCCATGCCCACAAAGTTAGCCGTTTGCGAAATATTACCTGAAAAACGGGCAACTTGAGCCAAAAGGTAGTCTTTCTCGAAATGTTCTCTTGCTTCTCGTAGAGGAAGACTCATAATTTTAGAACTTTCTTCATTTCGTAATAATGATGGGGTCTCACCACAAATTTCTGCGGGTAGGAAATTAGGAGTGATGTAAACATCATCTTTTTCCGTTGTCATAATAAGGATCCACTCAATAACATTTTTAAGCTGCCGTATGTTGCCTGGCCAATCGTATGATTGCAGAACAAGTAGGGTCTCTTTTGTAAAAATTCGTTCTGGTAAACCTTGGGCAAAAGCGATGCGCTTGGTGAATTCTTCTACTAATTGAGGAATATCATCTCGTCGTTCTTTAAGACAAGGAACGCGAAGCGGCACAACATTTAGGCGATAATATAAATCTTCGCGAAACTTCCCTTTAATAACCTCTTGTTTTATATCTTGAGTTGAGGAGGCTAAAACGCGCACATCGACTTGCACTTTTTTGGTGCCTCCAACTCTTAAAAAAGTTTGTTCTTGCAAAGAACGAACAATCTTACCTTGAGTTTCTAAAGGCATATCTGACACTTCATCCAAGAATAATGTTCCTTGATGAGCTTGTTCCAAAAGACCAATCTTGATCCCTTGCTCTCCTTCATGGCCAAAAAGTTCTTCTTCGAAGCGTTCTGGACTTAAAGTTGCACAATTTAGAACGATAAAAGGTCCTTTTTCTCTGCGCGATTTATTATGGATAAGGCGAGCAACGACTTCTTTGCCAACACCAGAGGCACCTGAAATTAAGACACGACTACTCGTTGCTGCAACGCGCTCAATTTGTTGCCTTATTTGATTTGTTGAAACTGATGTGCCAATCAATTGAGTGAGAATGGATGTTTTAGATTTTAATTCTTTATTTTCTCGTTTAAGCTTTGCAGCTTCAATGGCTCTTTCAACAACCAATAATAAACGATTTGCTTTAAATGGCTTTTCAATAAAATCATAGGCCCCATTTTTGATCGCAGTAACTGCCGTTTCAATTGTGCCATGTCCGCTCATCATGATAACAGGAAGATCAGCGTGATCTTTTTTGATAATCTCAAGCAGTTTTATACCATCAAAACGGCTATCTCCTAACCATATGTCTAAAATCGCTAAACTTGGTCGTCGAGCGCGAATAGCTTCCAGTGCTTTGGTGCCATCCGTTGCATGGCGACATTGATATCCCTCATCTTCAAGGATTTCGACAATAAGACGGCCAATATCTGCTTCATCGTCTACAATAAGTATGTCATGTGCCATAACCTGATTCCTATAATATGTTAATTTGGGCAGAAGGCATCATAACAACCTTTTCTATAATTGTTGTTGGAAGGGTGATACGTACACAAGCACCTCTCATACTCCGATCCTCTAGGTTAATTTCTCCACCGTGATCTTCAATAATTTTTTTTACAATTGCAAGTCCGAGACCTGTTCCTTTTTCACGATAAGTAACATAGGGTTCTGTAAGAGATGAACGATTTTCAGGGAATCCCATACCATTGTCCTCAACTAAGAGAGTTAATTTTTTCTCATCAAGGACAATTTTTAATCCTATCCAACCTAAGACAGATTTTTCTTCAGTTTTTCCCTGCCAACTTATGATTGAATCGATAGCATTTTGGATTAAATTTGTCAAAACTTGACCAATTTGAGATAAATCAACATACATTCCTATATATTGATAAGAATTTGAAAATTCAAATTCAATTTCTGGGTGGGCAGATTGCTGCAGAAAAATAGCTTGTTGGCATAATTCTATGAGATTGGTAAGTGTTATTTGAGGTGCTGGCATACGAGCGAAATCAGAGAATTCAGTTACCATCCGACCAATATGATCAACTTGACGAACAATCGTTTCAATGCAAGTTTCAAAAGCTTGTGAATCGTTTTGAAGCACTGGAAGATATTTTCGACGTAAACGTTCAGCAGAAAGCTGAATAGGTGTAAGGGGGTTTTTAATTTCATGGGCTATTCGTCGCGCCACATCAGCCCATGCAGCTTTTCGTTGAGCAAAAACAAGGGCTGTAATATCGTCAAATGTGACAATAATTCCTTGTTGAGAGTTTTGTCCTTTTTCATAAACAACTCTCACCAAGAGAACACGTGTGAAACCTTCACGTGTTAAGTTAAGCTCAGTTTGATAGAAATTAATTTTGCTTTCTTTCGCCTGCATCAAAATTTCAGCCATCTCTGGAACTCTTTTTTCAAGTTTTTGACCAAGGATTTCTTGACCTCCAAGACGTAAGAGCTCAAGTGCTGAACGATTAAGCAAGCGAATAATCCCTTTCGAAGAAAGTTCGATAACGCCAGCACTAACACCGGCTAATACGTCCTCAATAAATTGACGTCTTTGATCAATTTGTTGATTTGCTTCGAGGAGTTCTTGTTGTTGGACTTGTAATTGGTGGGTCATATGATTGAAAGTCCGACCAAGGATGGTTAACTCATCTTCTTGACTACCATCTTTAACAGTGACATTCAGGTTGCCAGAAGCCACTTTCTCAGCCGCTTCAATGAGATCAATAATAGGCCGAGCTAAGCGATTTGCGAAATTAAGGCCCACCCATATAGCGATTGCTAACAAAATCAAAGAAATCAGGATAAAGGCAATGACAAACGTAATTTCTAATTGTTTTTGGATGTCGTGAAGTTGGTTGTATTCGCTGGCGGCATCTTTGGCATTCGCGATTCTTTTTAAAACAAGAGGGTCAACCAATCTTCCGACAAGAAGGTATGCGTTATAAATAGGCAGCTTCATGAGCGCGCGGACGCGATCTCCACTTTGGGAAGTATTAATGACAACAGCTTTTTCAGCTCTTTCGAGATCAAGTTCAGAAATACGTTCAAATTCGAGAGAAAAACTTAACCTAGAGCGGGCGAGAACTTCTGAAGATGCGTTAAAAACAATGGCCTCATCTAGAGAACGCACTTGTAATTCTATATCAAGTGCTTGATTAAAATGAACCTGATCACTTGAAAGCGACTGGAAATTTTCTGCTAACGCATGAGTCATGGCTTCACAATTTGCGCTAATAACTTTTTTGTGTTCTTCTAGATAAGCCTCTGCAACGGCTGTGGATTCTTGAAGTGCTGTGCTAATTCTTTCATTAAACCATGAACCAATGCCAGCATTAAACAGGTAACCAGAAGTGATAGAAATAAATATTGTAGGAACAACAGTAAGAACCCCAAGTATCATGGCTAATCGCGCCTGAAGCTTTGCACCGGCACGTTTTTGACGTTGATGACCCCACAATTTGACGAGATGTATTACAATTACAATCATAAGTAGTGATAAAATTGCCACATCTATTAAAAGTAAAGCAATAGGACGAGAGCTGGTCCCTAATAGGGCTGTATTACTAAAGGTAAAATAAGTTGCTATTCCGCAAACAACGCCAGCGGCTATTAAAAGCCCTGTTCCCCATTTTATGAGGATATTAGAAGACGGGAGAGTAAAAAATCTCATGAGAGACCTAGATAAGGTTATGTTCTTGTAGTTTTTTACGTAAGGTATTTCGATTGATACCTAGGAGGTCTGCAGCCTTTCCTTTATTTCCCTTAGCATGCTCGAGTACAAGGCAAATGAGAGGTCGCTCAACTTCACGGATAACATGTTCATAGAGGCTGCAAGTAGGTTTTACATCCCCTAATGCTGAAAAGTATTCTCTTAATTTTGTTTCCACAATGACTGATAAGCCAACATTATTCATTTCTTGTTGTAGACATACTTTAGGAAGTGGTGTTTTCATAAAAATCTATGCTGCCATTGGTTGTAAAGGATTGTCAATAATGGTATCAAAAAAGGAATGAATAAAGGAAATTACTTCGTGTGGTGTTTCTAATTGATTAACTTTAACCCGATATTCTGCAGAGTTAGGCAGCCCTCGACTATACCAAGCCAAGTGTTTTCGGCCCATTTTTACGCCTAATTCTGGTGTATGATATGTAAGAATTGCGTTGTAGTGTTCTAAAACAATGTCTTTCATTTCCCTAAGAGTGGGGCCGGCAAGTTTATTGCCGGTGCTGAGGTAGTGACTGACTTGATTTAAGAACCAAGGTCTGCCGAAAGAACCGCGCGCAATCATAACGCCATCAGCGCCTGAGAGATTTAAAAGCTCAACAGCATCTTCTTCAGTATTAACATCTCCGTTACCAATCACAGGTATTTTTACAGCTTCTTTAACCTGGCGAATAAAAGCCCAATCCGCGCGTCCGTTGTAAAGTTGGCACCTCGTACGACCGTGGACTGTGACCATTTGAATGCCACATTCTTCAGCAATTTTAGCAAGGCGAGGCGCATTACGACTATTATCATCCCAACCGGTTCTCATCTTCAAAGTCACAGGTATATTCACGGCTTTAACCGTTGCTTCAATAATCCTAGCTGCGTGAACTTCATCGCGCATAAGAGCTGACCCCGCATGTCCATTCACAATTTTTTTTACAGGACATCCCATATTGATATCAATGAGGTCTGCTCCTAAGTCTGCATTAAGGCGGGCAGCTTCTGCCATAACGGCTGGCTCACAACCTGCTAATTGGACAGCCATGGGACGTTCTTTTGTTGTTTTTTGAGCCATTTTAAGGCTTTGTCGTGTTTCACGGATCATGGCTTGTGAGGCGATCATCTCGGACATCACAAGCGATGCCCCAAATTTTTTCACAAGATTACGAAAGGGAAGATCTGAAACGCCTGTAATAGGAGCCAGAATGACGTTTCCTTGAAGTTTGATAGGGCCAATTTGGAGACTCAATTTTGTAACCTTAAACTAAATCACATTTTAATCTTTCTTTTTAATAATATTTATTATTTTCTGCAACAAACTTCGGTTAAAAGTTAATCTTTTTAAGTTAAATGAAAATTTGTTTATTTAATGATATAATAAAATAAAAGGCCAGGAGTGAGTTCATGGTAACATTAAAGCAAGCTATTTTAGATCCTAAAAGCTCTTTTGGAACACCTCAAGAAGTGATGGGAGCCTCAAATTTCTCGCTGGATGAAAAAATAATTATTTTAAAGTTATGGGCTTATGATGCTGAGCAGTTGGAAATCGCAGAAGAAGAAAATATGACAGGTACGGATGATGACATGCTTAAACATATTATTGATTGTTTATCGACTTTAGAAAAGCAAAAGGCAATGTCATAAAGATGACTCATGCTACAAAGGCTTGGAAGTTGAGTTAAACTGTATTAGAGTGCTAGGCGCGCGCCCGTAGCTCAGCAGGATAGAGCACAGGATTCCTAATCCTGGGGTCGTGGGTTCGAATCCCGCCGGGCGCACCAATAAAATCAATTACTTATGAGATTTTCTGGCTGAACTAAAATAAATTTGGAAGCAATTTGGAAGCAAATTGAAATATCTCGCATAAAGGGCGTTTTTTACTGAATATGGTTAAAACGCAATATCAACAAAATTTTAAGGCTCATTCTTGAGACTCTGCTGAGATATAAGAATGTCACAGTTCTACAGTCCATGATTATAGGTCTCGTTTTGATTGTGCAAAAGATAGGCTTTCAGACACATGGTTTTCACGCAAGGATTATATGCATGTCTTCAAGGATGTTTCGACCGCGACAGAAAGTCTAAACCTTTTACTGGGGTAGAAGAGGGTATCCTGAAAAAGAGGGATGAAAAGAACTAGAGTTACTATCGTTATCTACATTAGCTTGGCCAGCATAATATCATTCCATTGTTACTATTCTTCTATACCTCAAGATCTTTTTGATGTGCGCAATTCTTTTTTTTAGTCTCTAAATGAATGCGGCTTAACTGCTACTACTCTGCTTATAAGCCTCATTAAGCAGTTCGCATTCATGCAAGGCCGCGTCCATAAAGAGTTGTTGTATTTCTGCCTTCTCGACTTCAGAAATTGTTTGAATGAGTAAATCAAGTGATCGGATAATGCTTATAGTTTGAGCTTCTGCACTTTGCGAAATACAATGCTTAATGAATTTTTTATAAGGATGGTTATGAGCATTGAGTTCTAGACAACGTTTGTGCAAGTGAGTAGTAAGCCAGAATCTTGGCAAGATGGCGGCAAAAATTGGAAGGAATAGCCTTTTTTCAGTTAAAGTGTTTAGGAAGTCTATATATTCTTTGCAAGCAGTCGTTATGTTATGCGAGTTTCCCTTAAGTTTATCTAACTGGATGCTAAGGCCACTCGCTGCCATGAGAGAGAATTGCGCATTTTGTACAAAAACTCGATTAATGCATTTTGGATAATTCAGCTTTGAGAGAAGGATCATCTCCTCAGAAAGAGAGCGCCAGACCCGTTCTTGTTGATTAAGGCAGAAAGCAAAAATAGTTTCTTTTAAGTCCCCATTGAATAAATGCTCATAAAAAGGGTGTTTGAGAACAGCTTTAGATAGATATTGAAGAGGACTCTCGACCATGTTTAGGAAATGGGAATTTAAGCTTCTTAGGTTTTCAGGATCATCCATGGCGCTCTCCTTTCAATAAAAAAAGAACGCCAGTTTTATTTAAACATTGAAGTCTATTATTTCCTGATGAACAAAAAATCAGGGGTAGAAACTTATTATAAATATATGTTATAAAATACATATACACGTATCCTCATGGTTATGTGTTGTTGAAAGCCCGCGTTACGACTGCGAAATCTAAGCGCGGGTTTTTCTTTTGTTATCTCAATACTAAATGATTAGTGCCTGAACCCCCTTAAAAAAGATCCAGCAGCCTGAAGGCCACTGGATTGAGTTAACAGGGAGGCTTTACGAGAAGTGAGATACTCTTCGTCACTCGGTATGGCATCCATGCCAAACTTGTTGATTGTTTGTTCATTTATTAAATCATCTTCCTGTTTATAAGTATTATAAAGAATAGAAGGGAGAGAAGCTCTTGGCTCCTCTCGACCTTCTACCGTTGGCGCGGGAGGAACGCCAAACTTTATTACGGAATTTTGGTTTAAGATTGTTTGAGCTTTGATTGGTTCAAACCTATCTATTAATCTAAGTGACACACAATATGATAAATTGTTCATCAATTTTTTAGTGCTGAAATAACTATAAAACATGTTCTTTTCCCCAATTTCTCTACCTGTTTATTTCGTCTTATTATTCTAATTATTATAACGATATAATATTGATGTTTTCTTGTAAAGAAAAATAAGAAGAATAATTTCTTATTTAGAAAATAATTTATAAAACAATAACTTAATCGTGATTATTTAAGGTCATAACCAATATAAGTTTTCGTTATTTTGTAGGAAGTAATTCAAAAAAACACCTATAAACACTAATTTAGTGTTGACTCGATAATTTTATCAAGGTAGATATATTTTAAGAAAAATTTAAGATAATTTTTTCTTATTTAGAAAGGAATCTCACTATGAAAAAGAAAATTATAGAGTTAAGCAATATTCCTCATCAATTTATGATCTCTGTAGTTCAAAAATAATTTTAATGAAGTGATACTGTTAAACAGTAGATTGTATGGGCTCATAATAATATAAGTTAATCTAGTTTTTTCTAAAAATATGAGAATCTGGCTTTTTACTCTCTTTTTCTAAAATCTCAACCATATAGTCCCCAAAGACTGTAAGGCGTTTAACATGCTCAAGCCTCTTGGGATATACATAGTGTACATCAACCATAGGTCCCTCTATGTCTGAAAGAACTTCTATGAGCTTTACGCCTTTAGATACTTCTTGAAATTTTGAAATTGATACGATTCCTAAACCAAGTTCAGCTGCTCTCGCGAGTCCTAATGCAGAGTTAACTTGCAAATAAGGCTCTCTCGTTTCGTCATTTTTTGTCCCAAGCTTTAAATGCCAATCTACATTTCCAAATGGAATTCTCTTATCTTTAGCAAATGCAATTAACCGATGGTTATCTAAATCTTCTGGCTTTTTGGGAACACCAAACTCTTTCAGGTATAAAGGGCTTGCAAATAAGCCTAAGGGATAAGACAGCAGGTATATATGGACAAGTTCAGGGCTCTTAGGAACAAAAGGTCTAATGGCAACATCAGCATTTTGAGATCGCATATCCAAATTTTCATCGTTTCCGCTAATGCTTATTCGCATCTCTGGGTATTTTTTCAAAAAGCCGGGTACATAATGAATTAGCCATGCTGCATGACCCACTGTCGTTGCTATATTAAGCTTACCTTTCGGTTCATTATGCTTTTCAGACATGAGGCTTTCAATTATTTTAGCCTCAAATAAGAGCTTTCCAACTACTTCATAGACTAGTTGTCCTTCGGGTGTTAAAGAAACAGTGCCATGGCCTCTTTCCAATAACAGACTCCCAAATTGGTCTTCTAACTCAGAAATTTGACGACTCAACCATGATTGTTTGACGCCGACTATTGTCTCAGCCAAAGTGAAGCTTCTTGTTTTTGCAACATAATAAAATGCAGATAATTGTTTAAGGTCTAACAATAGTGTTTTCCAATTAATTACTCAGCTACTCTTCATTGAACGAAAGAACAGCAATAAATTTTTCTCATCACATCATGGCCTAATGTAAAATCTTTTGCTAGGAAAATTATGAATTATTTATGAAACTTAATAGGATGTGCGTATGGAATTAACTCCAAAAATTAGCTGTCTAATTTTAGGAGTTTACTTTAGCATTCGTGGGGGATGATTTTACTCTTTAAGCCAGCCCTGTAGGTGTATTTATTATTTTTCCTCACAACTCGCCAGTTAATCTGCTTGAAGGCTAAGGTGGCCCCCTCCCACCCATAATAGCTTCAGATTAACAAAAAGTATTTTCATATTTCAAGGAGAAAAGCAGCCAGTGTCTTATGCTCCTCATTATTGTGCCACAGCGTAAGGAAAAATTCTCTTACTGAAATCATTACCATTCCACTTTCTTGAATGTTCTCAGCTACCACTGTTTTATTTCACAACACCTTTTCTCCTCTCTCTTTTTGATATGGCTGTGTGTCTCATTCTTTCATGGCTTTATTCTTCCTTTGTTTGGACTCAACCAATACCTGCCTTTTCTACATGGCTTTAGCCTTGGCGAGTCCTTTTTCAATCATCTTTGCGCCGCAAGCGGTCTCCCGAAAAGATGATTGAAAAACTCCCCTGATGCCAAGGCTTCTTTAATCCATGAAAGGTCGGAATGGTTTCGATCTTCAATATAGGAGAATTGCAATGAAAAAGAATCAACCCACATACACTATCTATCAAGTGATTGAACGAGAGAAAGATTTAAAGATCTGGACAAGAATTGGCGTTGCTTGGATGCATCAAGACGGTGAAGGTTTCAATCTTGTTTTCGATGCCCTTCCACTTACAGGAAGTGTGGTAGTTCGTAAAAAATTATCAGAGGAGAAGGGGGCTTAGCCCTCTTTTTCTTCTCAAAAATTTGGAGAAAGAAAAAATAATGTCTAAAAACAAACTATTTTCTAACTTCAGTTTTTATATAATATGCTTGATCATTCCTTTAAGGGATGGGAAATTTTAGCAAATCCAATCTTACCTTTGAGCTCTAAGTAGCTGTGGGAATATTCATCTGTTTCCCTTAGCAAAGATTTTAATTCCAGTAAAGCACCAAAGAGAGCATGTACTTGATCTTTACACTCGATATTCTTTTGAAGGTCAGTGCCGAGTTCAATTGAAAACTCTTCCAACAGTCCTGCCTTTTCAAGCAGCCCGCCTGCTTGTATAAGGGTTCTCGTTCTTGCTTTTCGGAGTGCAGAATTAATAATGGTAATTTCAAATTCTTCCTTTCTTTTTAACCTCTGAATCGCTTTCTGAATACGTTTAATTTGGCTGTGGTGCGACCTGAGGAGAGCGAAAGGAAGTTGCCTTTTGTAACCACACCTCTTTCAGCTTGGGTGACTTATTCTCCCAGGCATGGGTGATCAGCCCTGCAACCAGCTCAGGTGAGTATTCTTCCCCTAAGATCTGATGGCACTTCCTGTATAATTTAAGGGCGTCTCTTGTTACCATCTCAGCTTCTTTCTTCTTAAGAAGCTCAATTTTTTTCCTGACTTGATTAATGTTATTCATAACTGTTTTTCTCCTAAAATCTATGGTGTTTTTTCTTGCCAAAAGGGAGATTTCCTCTCCCTTTAAAACCCCACTTTTCCCTTTTTAGTAGGCAATTATAAGCATATTATAGAAAGTATAATTCGGCAAGTCTTGGCGGCAAATTTTATACGACAAGCGCGCAGATATGTTGCAATAAAATTGCAACTCTCCGCTTCGGGGCAAGCCCCGTGCGCCTTGAGGCGCATAGAGAACAGTCATTTGAAATAATGACCAAGGCAAAGTTTAGCCAACAG
>MKUU01000007.1 GCA_001898705.1 Caedibacter sp. 38-128 | reverse complement strand
GGATGTATATTTTGAGGGGCGGCTCAAATTGAAGCTGAACAATTAAACTCTGACACAGTTAATCGAACATTCCCCATCTGTTTAGAAAAGCTGTCAGAGACACATAAGAAACAAGCCGGCATTAATAAAATTTTCTAATCTTTTAGTTTCAGAAGAATATTTAGGGTGCTCCTTTATCTTTCATAGTTTTTATCAATTTGCTTGCTTCTATTCTCCTCAAACAAGATGGCTCTGATTTGCTTGGTCATCTCCTTATCTTTATCTCTAATACTTTTGAGAGTTGGATCTTGCTTATAAAGCTCTTTGGCATACTGATTAAGAGTAACTTCAATTTGTCTGCGCTCGGCTTCTGTATGAGCTAACTTATGATCATTTATAAGAGACCTTATTCTCTCAAGTGCTGTTAGATTGTCGCTCGTTAAAGCTTGAGGCTCTTGAACCATCTTATGAGAAGAGAGCGGCTTCTTAAACTCTTCTTTCTCTGTTGATGGGCGAACCCCAGTGCTACGAGCTTCATCTTTAAATGCTCTTGAGCTGTTTGGGATGGGAGTGCTTCTGGTTGTGTACCCTTGCTCATCTTCTTTTTTATGAAGCTTATCATTTTCGGTATCATGATTTTCTAGTAACTCTTTAGCCCTTATATGCTCACTAATACTCTCTTGAGAGATACGGATCTCTTGTTGCTCAGGAATCTTCCCTAAAAACCGCTCCGCAATACTCTGCCACGCTTGTTTAGACACAAAGCGGATCGCCTGAAGCTCGTTACCAAGGCGGTTTAGAATCTCCTGTAGTTTAGTATTTTTGTTTGGAAAATTTATACTATCATAGTCTCTTACATAATCCAAGCTTGAGAGCTTTTCTTGAGAGGAAGAAAGCCGTTTAAAGAAAATCTCCTCTCGCCTGAAATCAAGTTTAGAGCCAAAGACCTTTACAAACTCTCGGTGCCTTGTCATTCCCACATAAGCAAGGTTACGATAGGTCTCGTAGGTAGCAAGCAAGAAGGCTCGGTCAACCGTGACTCCTTGAGACTTATGAATGTTAGCTGCCCACCCTTGATCAAAGTAAGGATAAAGCTTTGGAGCAAAGGAGATTATATCGCCAGTATAATCAAGTTTGGCTTTGATCTTATGACGATCAATTTCTAGGATAACCCCTAATGTTCCATTTCTTACCCCAAGACCATTATCATTCTTTAAAAAGAGGATACGATCACCTTGGGCAAAGTGCTTCTCTTCTTTGGTAACAATCTTGTCGCCAAAATCATCCTCATCTTCTTTATGGATGGTATGAAGGTACTCCTCTTTAGATATTATGCCATCTTGCTTTAAGAGGTGACGTGCTTCTTCATTAAGCATAGCAGTGTCTGTCTTGCTGTAGGTCATAATAAGGTGAGACTTGTGGGGATCTTCTTTAAAGGATAAGTACCACTCTTGAATTAGTGCTTTCTTGGTCTGATCTCTTAACTCGCATATGTGCTTCTTTTGGTAAGGATCTAATTGCGGTAACTTCCAAAGGTGCGCTAAGTGGGCTGCTTCGAGCTTTTGTTCTTTAAAGCTCAGATCTTTATCTACAAACTGTTCTGCAAAGTGGTAAGGGTCAACACCGAGCTCTTTCATCAAAGGTCGGCATTCCTCAAGATTTTCCCTCATATAGGTAGCACACGCCATTTTCATATCGCGCCATTCTCTATAAAGAGCATAGTCTTTATGACTCTGAAGATGATAATGGGGATTTTTCTCCTCACGATTGGCTTCTTTAAGATCTTCAATCATAGAGTGGTAAATATTCCCGACCATGCGACGGGAGAGATTGTATGTTTCAACAATTTTCGTGTGATTTCTTGTCTCTATCAACTCAGCAAGTGGAATCTCTTTTTCCTCAATAAACTGCACATATCCATTTTGATGATATTTTTGTAAGGCTTCAGTTGTTTTAAGAGTACCAAAAAGCTTAGTTGCTTCCTGTTGCCAGGTTTCTTGTTGGCGCACAATCTTTTCTAGATGCGAAGTTCCTACCTTCTGAGTGACAAGCCTAAAGGCAGGACCTGCTTCTACAGGCTGTAATTGTGCTCCGTCTCCCACAATAACAGCTTTAACCTTTAAATCATCAACGGCTTGCAAGAATTCATCAAACCTCTCTGTATCCACCATTCCTGCTTCATCAAGCACAAGAATAGATCTAGCCTTATATTGGCACCGTCCTTCTTCATGGGACTTTAGGAACTTGTGAAGCGTTTGTGAGGGGATACCTGATTGTGCTAGATTTTGAGCTGCCCGTCCTGTAGGCGCCAATCCATAAACTTTATACCCATCCAATTCCCAGATTGCTTTAGCCGCCTCTACAGCTGTGGTCTTTCCAGCGCCTGCGTATCCTACAATACATGAAAGTTGATTCGGAGCTGCAATATGCTGGAGGGCTTTCTTTTGATCAGGAGAGAGGCCGCCATGCATTGAAAGTTTTTGGTCAAATTGTTTAATAACAGCATTCACTTTATGAACGCTCACTTCATGGCATTTTGTCTTACTAAGCTTCTCAGCCAACTGCACGAGACTCACTTCAGCTTTAAGCATCATTCGAGTCGTGTAAATGGAACGATCCTCTATGGAGTCATCTTTATTTTTAACAGACTCATACTTGAGCAATACCAATTCTTTTGAGGATTTAAGCTTCTGCTCGACTTGTTTGTAAAGGTCTTTATCATCAATATAACGGTTCAATACTTTCTCAACATCGCCCCACATGAAAGTGGAATGATGCTTACTTACAATATCACGCAGAACAATGTCAGGATTTCTGATAATACGGCATACATTCCTGAGCTTTGTTTCTCGAAAGGCAATGGCTTTTTCTGTGGTAGCACTTGAAAAGAGATTTTGAGGATTATTTCCTTCTCGAATCTCAGCTGCCTTAATGTTTGTGCCTCGTTTAGGTTGAGGCTCAAGTTTGATACCTCTTTCAGCATAAGAACGGTGATCCAACCTTTCATCAAAACCATGCATCTTAAGGTGGAAGTTCGTATAAGCAACAAGCTGTTCTCTAAGCTCTGCCCCTAAGTTTCTTCGATTCCAGTCAACTTCTTTTTTTAATGCTAATCCCTTGTCTGTGAGCCTACGGGTCAGCATTAAAGCATGACAGTGGGGTTTTCTCTCACCTGTTTCTTCATCGACATCAAAATGAAAGTTGGCAAGCACAGCCATGCCTTGGCCGCACATTTGATCTTGAATAAACTCATTCGCCAGTTTTATACATTGCTTATCTGTGAATTCTCTGGGAAGTGCAAATTCATATTCTCGGTACACTTGAGCATCTTTTCTCTTCTCGTGCCCCTCCACAATATCTGAGAACTTCTGCACCCCTTTTGGGCGATCTGTTACTATAAAATTTCTTAGCTCCAAAGCCCATTCAGGCGCATCTTGAGGAAGTAAGAGTTCTACATGCTGCACTTCATGCATTTTCTTACGCGTGGTCTTAAGCTCTCCATCTCTATGATCATAAACTTTGCAGCCTGTGCGATAAGCAAGTGCGCGCACGGTATTTCGTTTAGAACGAGAGATTACTTTTAAGCGACCATGCGCTAATGCCATTTAGTATTTTTATTCCTTTCAATCTGTTCAAACTAACTCGGGTAGAAGGAGCTACTTTTGTAGCTCCCACCCCCACAGAACCTAGCATGCAGATTTCCCGCACTAGG
>MKUU01000006.1 GCA_001898705.1 Caedibacter sp. 38-128 | reverse complement strand
ATTAATAGTAACAAATTTCAGAAAAAACTTCAACAAAATTCCTGTTATAGTTATCAAATAAAGCTTATTTTATCGTCAACTAAATCTTTGCCTTTAGAAGCATACAAGAATATTTCCTGTTCAACCTATCCTTCTTGCCAGGAAAAATTAAAATCCTTAAGCGATTTAATCATATGTTCAGGGAGGATGGTTCTAAAAATCCAAGGTTTACCTGTTGGGTCTTTAAATTGAATATGGGCGGCATGAAGATGAAGCGTGAAACGACTTCCTTCCAGGTGCGCCCTTTTCCCTCCATACTTTCCATCGCCTAAAATAGGTGTCCCCAGTTCTGCGCAATGCAACCGCAACTGGTGCATTCTTCCTGTCTCTGGCTTAAGTTCAAGCAAAGATACGTTATTTTTAGTCTCAAGCACACGGTAATGCGTTATAGCTTCTAAACCCTCATTAAAATCGACAACCATGCGTTCGCCTGTCTTTCCGGGAAGTTTACATATTGGAAGATTGATCGTTCCTGTATTTTGCTGTGGAACACCAACAACAAGCGCAAGATAAGTCTTGCTAATAATCCCTTCTTTAAACATTTGTGTCAGCCACCGGGCATCTTCAAGGGTTTTTGCAAGCAACAGTATACCACTTGTATCCTTATCTAAACGATGAACAAGCTTAGGGGCAGGTGTGAAAAGAGTGGTCATAACTTGGTCAACGCTTTCTTTAATCCCTGTTCCACCTTGTGTTGCTAAACCCTGGGGCTTATTGAGCACAATCCATTGCTCATTTTGATAAACGATTGCGTCTTGAATTTGTGTTAAGAGATCAGGCCTTAGTGGTTTTTTTAGTGGTAGCTGGTCATTTCTAATAACCGGCACATAAGATGGTAGTCTAAGTTCTTGACCTAGGAGCAAAACCTCATTTCCTTTTACGCGCTTTCCATTGAGGCGAATCTGCCCTGTTCTTAACCATTTCTGAAGTTGGTTAAAAGGCATTCCTTGATAATGTCGTTTTAACCAATTTAATAACCGCATGCCGACATCATTGACAGAAATAATTACTTTTTGAATCACCATCTTTTCTCTTTCTTCTTCAGAAGACTATACTACTCTGAAACTAATGCATAAGCAGGTAAAAATCATGGATACCTTTGAGCAAAATATCACCAGCATTTATGGCAGCAGAGGACAAGAATGGCTGCAACAACTTCCAACACTCGTCCAACAAATCGCCCAAGCTTGGGATTTGACCAACCTTCGACCTATAGAAACAATGACTTATAACTATGTCTTATCTGGTTTTCAAAAAGAAAAACCTATTATCCTCAAGATGTCGCTGGATGCAGAACGATTACATAAAGAAACCAATACTTTAAAAATATTCTCAGGTTATGGTGCAGTTTCCGTTCTTAACTCCGATACGCATGCCCTTCTCTTAGAACATCTTATGCCTGGTTATTCTTTAAAAACCTACCTCCCTGACCGAAAAGATGAAGCTCGACTTCTTATGTGCCAAATCATGAAAAGACTTCATGAGGCATCTCTCCCTCAAAATTTCAGCACCTCATTTCCTTTAATAGATGATCTTTTAAAAACCTTAGATAAAGAGTGGGATATTCCCACAGAATACCTTGTAAAAGCTCGCTTTCTTAAAAATAAACTTCTTAATTACGCGCAACCGTATACTCTACTGCACTGGGATTTACATCATGATAACATTCTTCTACACGATAAAGAATGGATTGTTATTGATCCCCAAGGTGTCATTGGACCATCAATAAGCGAAACCTGGGCTTTTATTATTGATCCGGTTTCAGATACAGAATATGTGGCAAACTATTTTAATTACTCACTTGAGAACGTGAGACAATGGTATTTTGTCCGCCTTATACTTGCAATTTGTTGGAATCTAGAGGATCACCTTAATCCTCAGCATTTTCTGCAATTAGCAAAAATAACCTCTCCTCTTGTATAGGATTATATTAAGGTATTCCTAAAAATAAATTTGGTAAGCTATAAATGTTTGATAATTTTAAATTAGTTGATCTGACCCATTCTTTACACTCAAAGATTCCAACTTGGGAAGGAGGATGCGGATTTGAACATGTCATCACGCATGATTATCCTGATGGGCCTATCCCATACAGGGCTCAACAAATAAGAATGCGCGCTGGTGGAGGAACACACATGGATGCACCCGCACATTTTTTTCCTCAGGCGCTGAGTATTGATCAAATTCCGTTAGAGTCTCTCTTTGTTCCAGCTGTGGTTCTCGATGTGACACAGCAAGCACATGAAAAATATGCTATTTCACCAAAAGATATTCAAGCATTTGAAAAAATATATGGTAAAATTCCCCCTCAAAGCTTGGTGATTGGATATACAGGATGGGATCAATTTTGGCATTCTCCTGAAAAATATAAGAACCTTAAGCCAGATGGGCGCTTTTATTTCCCTTGTTTTTCAGAAGAAGCAGCAGAAATCTTGCTTGAACGTGCATGCACCGGTCTTGCAATCGACACTTTATCGCCTGATGGGTCAAACTATGATTTTCCAGTTCATAAGCTTATGTTAGGTGCCGGAAAATTTTTAATTGAAAATATTGCAAATTCAAAAAAAATGCCTCCTATAGGTGCTTATGTGGTTGCTTTACCGCTTAAAATGGAAAATTTGACAGAGTCTGCAATTCGTGTGGTTGGAATCATTCCAAAACCAAAACAATAGATTCTATTTCGTGCTCTCTTTATCGCTTGGAAAGGTGTTCGATTCTATACAGGTAATATAATCTTTATATGCTTTTAATCTATCTTGTGGAGGAAGTTCTGAGAAAATAATTTCTTCTGCTGATGCTTTAAACCCTGCATTCGCTCGAGTATCAAAAGGAGAATTTGCATACGCCGCGCCTAAAGATCCCAAAGCTTCATCAGAAAATCCAGCTCCACATGCAATCACTTTATCACGAAGAGTTTTATTTTGTATCCCTTGATCTTGAAAAGCACACCCTACCAAAAAACAAGCGCCACCGATAAAAAAACATTGTTTAGTAAAATTATGTAACATTTTCTCCCCCCAAATTATAATTTTCTATTTTATTGTTAATTTAATAATATATATTAAGATACAATTAATAAAGTTTCAAATTGTCGCATTTTTCTACTTTAAGAAAATAAGATATTATTTTTAAAGATAATTAAGAGGCTTCTATTTAAATAAAATTATAGGATATTTTAAGTAATATGGTGGGCCCGGTAGGATTCGAACCTACGACAACACCGTTATGAGCGGTGCGTTCTAACCCCTGAACTACAGGCCCTGCACCCGCAAAGTATTCAGCTTTTAGAGTTACGTCAAGGGTTTGAAGTAAAAAGTCTACAATTTATTAAATTTTACAGTTGACCAAATGAGTTCATGCCCTTAAGTTCAAGGTGTTCAATTATGTGGGGCATTTAGCTCAGTCGGTAGAGCACCTGACTTTTAATCAGGGAGTCATAGGTTCGAATCCTATAATGCCCACCATTTTCTGCAAGAATTTTTGATCCTTATTATGATATGTTTCTATTTTGATTTAATTAAATAATGAGATGAGCCATTCTTTGACGAAAAAGAAGAAAATATCTTTTAGAGATCCAACAACCCGATTCCTCGTTAAGCGACTTCTGACAGATTACGCACGTCCTTATATTGGCCGAATATTTTTAGGCCTTATCGCAATGCTTATTGTCGCCGCCACCTCTGTTTCTTCGGCAAAACTTATTGAGCCTATTATCAATGATATCTTTGTCGCAAAGAACGCAGACATGATAGTGCCCCTTACCTTAGTGATATGTATCGTCTTTCTATTAAAAGGCCTTGCCACATACGCAGAATCCGTCACAATGACTTATGTTGGACAGCGCATTATTGCCGACCTTCAATCACATCTTTTTAACCATCTTGTTGAAGGCGACCTTGCTTTCTATCACGCAACACCAAGTGGTGAAATTGTTTCACGTTTTATGAACGATGTCACTAAGTTACACAGCGCTGTAACTGGAACTTTAACCAATATTGGAAAAGATAGCTTGATGCTTATCGGCTTTATTGGGTTTATGTTTTATCAAGACTGGTTTATGGCCTCAATCTCATTTTTTGTTGTGCCCGTTGCTATTTTGCCTGTCGTAAAAATTGGTAAAAAGATGCGAAAGGCTTCCGCAAATATTCAGAAAGAAACTGCAACACTTACAATTCTATTAACTCAAGCTTTTCAAGGCATTCGTCTTATTAAATCCTATTGTATGGAAAAATACGAATGCCATAAGATTCATGAAACAATTGAAGCAATTTGCCATAAAAATTTAAAAGCCGTCCGAGTCCGTGCAGCGTCTCATCCTATTATGGAATTCTTAGGGGGCCTTGCTATAGCTTCAGTCGTTATTTATGGCGGACATGCCGTTATTCGAGGCCAACAAAATCCTGGCACTTTCTTTTCATTTATCACTGCCCTCCTTATGATGTATGAACCTCTAAAACGCTTAGCAAATCTAAATGCGAATCTTCAAGATCAATTAGCCTCGGCAAGTCGCGTTTTTGAATTCCTTGACTTAAAAGCTCAAGTCGTTGATTTACCTCAAGCAAAAATGGCACAAATCAAAAAAGGTGAGATCCGTTTTGATAATGTAAGTTTTTCTTATCATAAAGAGTCTCAAATCCTCAACTCACTTAAGCTTGAAATTCCAGCAGGAAAAACAGTTGCCTTAGTCGGCACAAGCGGGGCGGGTAAATCCACTATCATGAATCTTATTCTTCGCTTCTATGATGTTACTGAAGGGAATATTACAATTGATGGGATTGATGTACGCCAAATGAGTCTCGCTTCTCTACGTCAAAATATTGCATTAGTAAGTCAAGATGTTATTTTGTTTGATGATACAATTCGAAAAAACATTGAGTTTGGTCGTCCTGACGCCTCTGAAAATGCACTTATTGAAGCCGCCAAAGCTGCTGCAGCGCATGAATTTATTATTGAGCTTCCACAAGGTTATGAGACCCAAGTTGGAGAACATGGCGTTCGTCTTTCAGGAGGGCAACGTCAACGTCTTTCAATTGCAAGAGCCATTCTTAAGAATGCGCCTATTCTTCTCTTAGACGAACCTACATCTGCCTTAGATGCAGAATCTGAACAAAAAGTGAAACTCGCTTTAAAAACGCTTATGAAAGGTCGTACAACTCTTATTATTGCTCATCGTCTAGCAACCGTCATGAATGCAGATATCATCTATGTCATTGAAAACGGGCAAGTCGTTGCTGCAGGAAAGCATCAAGATTTAATCGCCACAAACTCCCGCTATGCCCAGCTTTGTAAGGCTCAATTTACTGAACCTCACACCCGAGAAAATTAGATGCGTTTTTTTAAAAAGATTTTAAAAAACCCTCTTATAATTCGTGGTCTTGCATTTTTAATCTCTTTTTACATTAAATTTGTTTTTAAAACATCAAGATGGAAATGGATTAATCAAGACGTTATTGACAACCTTATTGCAACTAAAACACCATGGATTGTTGGTTTTTGGCATAATCGACTATTGATGATGAGTGCTAATTGGACAGGACCTCAAAATAAAATGCATATGCTAATTTCCGCCCATCGAGATGGCCTTTTAATTGCAGAAACAATGAAGCACTTCGGAATCCTAACTGTCTCTGGTTCATCATCAAAAGGTGGTATACAAGCCCTTCGCCATTTAATAAAATTTTTAAAAAAAGGGGATTGTATTGGAATTACACCTGACGGGCCACGGGGACCAAGGTTTAAGGCAAGAGGCGGTATCGTCCAGGTTGCAAAGTTAGCTGGATGCCCTATTGTTCCAGTGAGCTATTCAACGACAAGACGACGTGTTCTAAATTCCTGGGATCGCTTTGTTTTTGCGCTCCCATTTAGCAAAGGCGTCTTCATTGCAGGAGATCCAATTTATGTGCCATCTTCTGCAACTGAAGAAGAATCTAAAGAGGCTTTGTTAAAAGTTGAAACCACTCTTAGATATATCTCTGATCATGCCGATCAGCTTTGTGGATATATACCTATCCCTGAAGTTGAAGGAAAATAATGCTTTTATCCGTTTATCGTTTTCTGACATCCTATCTAATAGAGCCGTTACTTAAACTTCACGTATACCTACGCTTGAGAAAAGGTAAGGAAGATTCTGTTCGCTACCTTGAAAGGTACGGAATTTCTACAATAAAAAGACCGTCAGGACCTTTAATTTGGTTTCATGCAGCAAGTATTGGTGAATCGTTGTCGATCTTGAGCTTGGCTGAACATTTAAATGAACGAGATCCTACCTTGAACTTTTTAATAACTACGAGCACGGTAAGTTCTGCAAAGTTAGTCGCACAACGCCTTCCAAAAAAATCTTTTCATCAATTTGCTCCTCGCGATGCAAAAAGATGGATTCAACGATTTCTCACTTATTGGCGACCTTCTCTTGCCATCTGGATTGAATCAGAACTCTGGCCTAATCTTGCTTTAGAGACATTCGCTCAAAAGATCCCCCTTATTCTTTTAAATGCGCGGCTTTCAGATCGATCTTATCAGAGATGGCAGTGGTTAAAAGGCTTTATAAAACCACTCCTCAACTGTTTTTCAGTGTGCGTGTCTCCTTCTTCTGAGCAAGCATCTCGTTTAAAATTACTGGGTGCTCCGAATGTTATTACAATTGGGAATTTAAAATTTGCAGCAAAACCTTTAAGCTATCAAAGAAGCGACCTGAAAGCACTGCAAACAAAAATCAAGCAACGGCCTATTTGGTTGGCTGCTAGTACTCATCCTTCTGAAGAAATTCTCATTGCTGAAGCTCATTCTTTAATTCGTAAAACCTACCCTGAACTCCTGACAATCATTTTACCTCGTCATCCCGAAAGAGGAGATGAAATCGTAGAAACACTTAATAAAAAATTTAAGATTGCTCGGCGCTCAATTGGAGAACTTCCCTCTAACGTTACTGAAATCTATCTATGTGATACTTTAGGCGAAACAGGTCTTTTTTATCGCTTGGCTGATATTGTTTTTGTCGGAGGATCCCTTGTTCCCATAGGAGGTCATAATCTTATTGAGCCTGCTTTGCTTCACTCTGCTATATTGCATGGACCTTACACCCATAAATCACGTGAATTAGTGACATTATTTCAAGCTCATCAAGCAAGTATTGAAATTCAGGATGTTTCGCAACTTGCTGAACAAATCACCGAACTACTCAAACATGCTCACTTACGCCAGAAATTATCTGAAGCCGCTTTTGAGGTTGCATCCGCCCAAAACAAAACACTTGAGCAAGTTATCACGGTTTTATCCCCTTATCTCAAGGCAATAGGAAAACAATCTTGAAAGCTCCTCTTTTTTGGAAAAATAAAAATAGTTTGTATGGGGTTCTCCTTTCCCCGTTTGGAGCTTTATATCGATTGATTACATCTCAAAGAGAACGATTTACAATAACAACAAAAATCCGAATCCCCGTCATCTGCGTGGGTAATATTGTCTTAGGAGGCACAGGAAAAACGCCTATCACCATCATGATTGCCTCAGCTTTGAAAGAACAAGGTTTTAATGTTCATATTTTATCGAGAGGATATGGTGGAAAACTGAAGGGTCCTCTTCTTGTTGATCCTTTTTATCACACCGCTCAGGAAGTAGGAGATGAACCTCTTTTACTTGCCCAAGCGACCTCAACCTGGATCTCTAAAAATAAAGCCGAAGGCGCTAAAGCGGCAACCCAAGCAGGCGCAGAAATTCTGATATTAGATGATGGGTTGCAAAATCCAAGTCTTTACAAAAATTTTTCAATTATTGTTGTTAATGGCGAATATGGCTTAGGAAATGAACGTGTTTTTCCTGCAGGTCCTTTACGTGAAACTGTTGAAAGTGGCCTCAAAAAAGCAAACATTATTATGATAATGGGGAAAGATAATCATTCTCTTGAAAAAAGATGGCAAGGGATTTGCCCCATTTTTCACGGGGACCTGGATCCTTATATAAATGATATTCAAGCTCTAAAAAACAAACCTATTTATGCCTTTGCAGGAATCGGACATCCAGAAAAATTTTTCGCGATGTTACATAACTATGGCCTTCATGTTATTGCTGAAAAAGCTTTTCCTGATCATTATTCTTTTAAATCTAGAGACCTAGATAAATTACGTGCACATGCTGATCAACTTAAGGCACAACTGGTAACAACAGAAAAAGATTTCTTGCGCCTTCCGCATGACATGCGCCAAAAGGTAAAAATAATTCGTGCTCATGTGACGCTTAAAGAGAAAAACTTGTTTTCAAATCTTATTCATAAAGTTGTACCCCATGAAAAGAAAAATTAAAGAATTAATCCGTTTCTTCATAGATTTTTTGCAAGTTGCCATCATAGGTCTTCTATATACCATCCTTTATTGCTTGCCTCTTGCTTGGGTTTCGAATGGAATAGGTTTTATTGCAAGATTTTCTTTGCCTTACCTTCCTATGTCACGCCGCGCTTATAAAAATGTTGAACTTGTAATGCCTGAACTTTCTTTTGCTGAACGTAAAAAAATTATCACGGGCATGTGGGAAAATTTGGCACGTGTTGTCTTTGAATATATTTCCCTTCCTCGCCTTAAAATTTACGAGTCGGATAGTCGAGTTGAAGTGGTTGGAAGTGAAATTATTGAACAACTCCATAAAAATGGAGGCCCTGCCATTCTATTTCTGGCACATCTTGCACACTGGGAACTTGCAACGATGGCGGGTACACAAAAAGGCCTTAAGATTACCCAATTATATAGACGACTAAACTATCCTTTAACTGATAAGTTAATTCATTTTGTCCATAAGAAAATTGCGCAAGAAGTTATTACAAAAGGGCCAGATGGAGCTCGAAAAATGATAGAAACTCTTCGAAAAGGAGGCATTGTTTCTGTCCTTTTAGATCAGAAATTACGTGAAGGAGAACTTATTCCTTTTTTTGGTCTCCCAGCTATGACCCCCTCTGCTCCAGCACGTATTGCTTTAAAGCTTAATTGCCCTTTTATTCCTATTCAGGTTGAGAGGCTTCCCAACGCTCATTTTCGTGTCACATACCATCCGCCTCTTAAGCCAAGAGTTAATGGTGATCTCCAAGAGCAAACAACAGATCTCTTAGAACAAATGAACGAACTTTTTGAAAGCTGGATTCGACAACACCCAGAACAGTGGTTATGGCTTCATCGTCGATGGCCTAAAAATTTACATTAGATAGGATTTAAAATTATCTATAAAATATTTATATTGTCATTTATAAGAATATTCATAATGTGAAAATTTTCTTTTTAAAACATAGGCTATGTAGATATGATTTCTATAAGTGACCGACTAAAATGCGTAAAACCTTCTTCAACCTTAAGTCTAAGCCAAAAAGCCAGTGAATTAAAGGCTCAAGGGCACGATATTATCTCTTTAACAACTGGAGAATTAGATTTCCCAACCCCCTCATGGATTTGTGAAGCTGCTTGCGAATCTATCAAGCAGGGAGACATGAAATACACGGCTGTAGGGGGGACACCTATCTTAAAACAAGCCATTATTGAAAAATTTAGGCGAGAAAATAACCTTGATTACAAGCCTTATGAAATTATAGCCTCCACAGGCGCAAAGCAATCCATCTTCAACGCATTTCTCGCAACAGTAGGTCCCAATGATGAAGTGATTGTACCGGCTCCTTATTGGGTTTCTTATATAGATATTGTATACTTGACTGAGGGAAAACCTATTATTATTGATTGTTCACAAGAAGAACATTTTAAAATCAGCCCTGAGATATTGGAAAAAAGTATCACGCCCCGAACAAAATGGCTGATATTAAATTCACCATCAAATCCTACCGGCGCTATTTATACTAAAGAAGAACTAGCAGCAATTGCCGAGGTGTTACTCAAATATCCACACGTTATGATTCTAAGTGACGACATTTATGAACACGTACGATTCAAAGCTGAACCTTTTTACACAATAGCTTCTTTAGAACCTCGCCTAAAAGTACGTACATTGACTCTCAATGGGGTTTCTAAAGCGTATGGGATGACAGGATGGCGCCTAGGATATGCAGGAGGACCTCAATGGCTTATTCAAGCTATGACAAACATCCAATCACATTCCACCTCTAGCCCGAGTACCATTTCTCAAGCAGCAGCCGTAGCAGCTCTTAATGGTCCTCAAACGTTTTTAGAGAATTGGAATAAAACTCTTCAAGAAAGAAGAAATCTTGTTTTTAATGAAATGAAACAAATTAAGGAATTCTCTTGTGTCCCTCCAGAGGGGGCTTTTTACATGTATATTAATTGCCAAGGTGTTATAGGAAAATCCATCCTTAAGGGTGAGATCATCACCTCCGATCAGGATTTTGCAAGTTATTTACTTGAAACTTACGGAATAGCTGTTGTTCCAGGATCAGCGTTTGGTCTTTCACCTTATTTTCGTTTATCTTATGCTACGGACTTACCTAAATTGCGTATAGCATGCGAAAGAATAAAAAAGGCTGTCTCAGAACTTCAAGGCTAAGTTAAAGCTTTATCGGCTTTTATATTATTTTCTACTCTTGAGGGGGTTATTGCTGAAGGGTAAGAATCTAAATTCTTTAAGAAGTGAGCAGCATCTGTTAAAAATTGTTCTCTAATAATATTTTTTTCATTGGGAATATTGTGATAGGCATTCAAGTATGTCTTTTGGCGACAATTAGTCATCTTACGACAAAATTCTTTATCCCGTGAATTGTTAACTACTTTATCAAGACCTGCGCTGAGAATAAGGGTTGGTACTTTAATTGATTCTAAAAAGCCTGGTTGCTGAATATAATCAATGGACTTAAAAGTTGCATTTACCCAACTGTATGTGGGCCCTCCTGTCACCAGCTGCATATTATTTATGCATAATTCTCTTTGATACTCATAACGGAAACGATCTTGTGTCGTAACATTTTTCTCAAAAACTCCTTTAAGAGGATTATAGTCCCCGTATCCAGCCGCATATATCTCACCAAGCCCTAAAAACAATGCAGTTCTTGTCAACGCACGAGCTAGAGCATAAGGAAAGGGATTTGTATGAATATCAAGCATAGGTGAGACAAGGATCATTCCTTCAAGATCTTCCCCATGAGCGAGTGCATAACGTAGCGCCATATGCCCTCCAAAAGAAACGCCTAAAAAAATTAAAGGGGAACGAGCTTGAGGTTTTACGACTTGGTGAACAATCTGATGAAGATCTTTTAAATAAGTTTCATAATGATCAATATGAACCTTTTGTGAGTTCTCGAGAAGACGGCTTGACCCTCCTTGTCCCCGCCAATCAAACGCCCAGACATCATGTCCTTGAATAAGTAGATTTTGAATTGTTTCTTGATTCTTCTCAATAAATGAAGCTCTTCCTTCTAAAAACAAAATTGTCTTTGAATATAAATTAGGTTTCGAGTTTATCCAGTGAGCAACCCTAAGCGTCAAACCATCGGATGTTTTGAAGTATTGAAATTGTGGTTCTTGGGCACCACAGAACGAGAAGAAAATAAAAAATAGAATGATACTTCTTTTTAAGAAAAAGTGAGACATCGTAACTCCTAAAAAAGCTAGCTAGGTTAATATAATTTCTTCATTTTTAGATAACAAGCAGATATGTGTGCGATCATTAAGCTTACTCACCGCTATCTGCGTATATCCCTTCCTTAACCCCATTCTTGGAAAGAGTTTAAATTTTATTTTAGAAAACCTTTTGACCTTGAGGGACTTGATGTTCTGTTGTTAATAAACAAATGTCTCCATTAATATCTGCGCAACCGACCAGCAAAAATTCTGATATAAAGCCTGCAATATTTCTTGGCTCAAGGTTGACACATCCAATCACAAGACGACCTATCAAGCTTTTGGGTGTATAATGTTTTGTAATTTGTGCAGATGTTTTTTTGACCCCTATTTCAAGGCCAAAATCAACCCATACTTTATAAGCAGGCTTTTTTGCTCTCTCAAAAAACTCAGCTTGAACAACAACGCCAGACCTTAAATCAACCTTTTCAAAAATGTCGTAAGTAATAGGCATACAATTTTCTCCATAAATTAAACTTGATCATACCGTTAGCTTTTTACACCTTTTAATTTTCATTTTTTATGAATTAAACATCTTATTCAGGAGATAGGATCGCGTTAGTATAAATACAAAAAAGGTTGCTAACAAGATGACAGAAAATATTGAAAAAGGATGCTCATTGTAAAGAAAACTCGCGAAACCCACGACTAAGGCACATATTAATGCCCGCAAAGCCATCGTCAAAGAAGAGGCTGTTCCTTTAATCTTTGGAAATAATTCAAGTGAGGCATTAAAAATTATTGGATAGCATAAAGCAAAACCGATACAAAAAGTGATCATAAAACTCGTTACTAAAAAAGGAGAATTTGGCCAAAAAAGACTTATCATGATAAGCACAATAGCACTTATAAAAGAAGCCGTTACACCGACCATGGTACAATGCTTTTTTCCTAATATCTTAATCATGTAATCAGAACATAAGCTTATCAGGGAAAAAACAGCCACGATAATTCCTTGATGATAAGCATAGGAAAATATTGAGAGATTAAAAGTCCCCATATATAAAAATGGTCCACATGCGACAAAAGCCATATAGGAAGCATAAAGCATGCTTGGCACAAAAGAAGTACATATAAATTCAGGATTTTTTAGTAATATCTTATAATCTTGGTGAATTTTTCTAAGGTTAAGTTTTTGGCGTTTTCTTTTTGTTTCTGGCAGCATTTTAAGCAACAAAACCCACGTAATAAGACTTATACCTGCAACGATAAAATAATTACCCCGCCATCCCCAAGCACGGTTAATAAAACTGCCTACAACAGGCGCAGTAGCCATAATTAAGGTTAATATCGCATTTATAACACCTATCAATCGAATTGCTTCATTTCCTTTATAGATATCCGCAATCATTGCAAACACAATGACAGCGGAAGAACTTGCTCCTAGACCTTGGATAAATCTCCAAACGAGAAGTTGATCTATTGTGGTCACGATTCCACATCCAAAGGCGCCAATCAAAAGCAGAGTATTCCCAACAATCATTATTCTTCTTCTGCCATAACATTCTGACAAAGGTCCGT
This sequence comes from Caedibacter sp. 38-128, assembly GCA_001898705.1. Lineage (GTDB taxonomy): Bacteria > Pseudomonadota > Alphaproteobacteria > Caedimonadales > Caedimonadaceae > Paracaedimonas. Next base: position 119,729 of record MKUU01000006.1, on the reverse strand, counting down.
ATAGAACGGCTGAGATGCAAAATCCCAAAAAATTATATACGATCGTCAGCTCTACCTTTCCCTCTGAAACGCCAAAATAGGCAGCAATTTCTAAAAAACTCGGCGCTGAAATATCAACCTCAATACAGCAAGGGATCAAAGATAGTATAAATAAAATAGGCAGCATAAATTTTTGCATAAAAATAGCCTCCTTAAAATTGATTGATAAAAAATCTAACAAACACCGAAAATTGTAATGCTGAGTCGTCTTAAGATTTTAAGGATAGAAAAAAGATAAATAAAATTTCTAAAAAACGATAAGATATAAATAACTATTATTAAAGACTTATATATTAAATGGAGCGGGCGAAGGGATTTGAACCCTCGACCCCAACCTTGGCAAGGTTGTGCTCTACCCCTGAGCTACGCCCGCGCCCCAAGAAATATGAGTGGATCATAACCAAGTATAAAGAATTTGCAAGAAAGAATTGTAAACAAAATTTAATATTATAATTTAAGCTATTTCTCCCCTCAGGCGCCTTATATTATTTTCGTACCCTAAATTATTGAAAATGGCTGTCCCAGCAACAAGAGTGGATGCACCAGCTTCTATAATTTGTTGAGAATTTTCAAGGGTCACACCACCATCAACAGCAATTTCAATGGGCTGTGTTCCTACAATAGAACGAACAACTTTAATTTTTTCGAGCTGTTGATAAATAAAATTTTGCCCGCCAAAACCAGGATTCACTGTCATTATAAGGACATAATCAATTTCACCTAACAAATACTCAATAACATGGGGCGATGTCGCTGGATTGAGAGCGATACCCGCTTTCTTACCAAACTTCTTAATTCTTTGAAGAATGCGATGTATATGAGGTTCTGCTTCAGGATGAACAATAAGACGATCGGCCCCCGCCGTAACAAACATCTCAAGGGAAGTATCAACATCATTAATCATTAAATGCACATCAAAAGGAAGAGAGGAGTAAGGACGGATCGCTTTGATAATTTGAGGGCCAAAAGTGATGTTAGGAACAAAATGCCCATCCATCACATCGATATGTATTGAATCAGCCCCTGCTTGGGTTATATCTGCAATTTCTTTCCCAAGGGATGCAAAATTTGCAGAAAGTATTGAACTCGAAATTTTAGGATATTGTTTCATGTTGCCTCCAAATTATGATAAATAAAATTAGCATAAAGGTAATCTATGAGCAAAAAATCAAAACGGCTTCTTTATTTTGTTTCTGAAGATTGGTATTTTTGTACCCATCGCCTCCCTCTCGCAAAAGTTGCTGTTGCCGAAGGGTATGAAGTATTTTTGATTACTTCTCTAAGTGATTATCAAAAACAAATTGAAGAAGCTGGAATTAAGGTAATTCCTTTACAATATTTTAATCGTTCGAGTGGAAATCTGAAAACAGAGCTTCTCAGCCTTAAAGAATTAAAAACTATTTATAAAAATATTAATCCTGATCTTGTTCATCATGTCGCCATGAAGCCTGTTATATATGGAAGCTTGATTGCATGGATAAGCAAAACTCCCCGCGTTATAAATGCCTTTGGAGGGTTAGGTTATCTTTTTACCCATAAAAATTTAAAAACGCGATTTTTACGAGAGGGCATCCAAAGGATTTTAAAAATCCTTCTTAATCGCTCCAATTCTACTTTAATCTTGCAAAACGTTGATGATGAAAAACTTTTGCTTGATCGCCATATTATCCAAAAAGATCACCTCGTGTTGATTAAAGGCGTTGGTGTTAATACAGATATATTCTCTTATCAAAAGGAACCACAAATTGATGAAGAAAAGGGCCCAATCGTCGCTTTTGTTTCCAGAATGCTAAAAGACAAAGGCCTATTAGAACTTATTGAAGCCATTAAAATCTTAAGATCTCGCCACATTAAAGCCCAATTTCATTTTTGGGGAGACATCGATCCTTTAAATCCTTCCTCAATAACGACACAAGAATTAAATAACTGGCAACAAGATGGTTTAATTGTATGGCATGGCGCCACAAAAGAAGTTGCTTCTGTTTATCAAAAAAGCCACCTTGTCGTGCTTCCTTCCTATCGAGAGGGACTTCCTAAGACTCTCTTAGAAGCGGCGTCTTGTGGACGTGCTATTGTGACAACAGACGTCCCTGGCTGTCGCGAAGTCGTACAAAATAACAAGAATGGCTTCTTAGTACCTTCTAAAGAAGCATTCTCTTTAGCTGACGCTATTCAAGAATTAATTACAAATTCTCCATTAAGAAAAAAAATGGGGAAACAAGGGCGAGAGATTATTGAACGCAATTTTACAGAAAAAGAGATTATCCAACAAACCTTGCACCTTTACCGTTTTTGAGGAATTGGTTCTCCTGTTAGGAAATTAGTCTTATTTCCAAATCCTTGTGAAATTTCACCCAAATTTTTGAACACAATTCTAAATATATATGTAATTCCAGGCTTTACATCCTTATCAACATAAAAGGTTTTGCTGAGGGAATGACTGAAAATGAAACACTCATCTGAATATGTTAATGTTCCTGAATTTACTAAAGTACCCCCACGTCGACCTAGCTCACGCGTCGTGCTAATACTAGCCGACCAATTTTCTATAAAATTAGAACTCAATGTAAATCTTATTTGCTTACCGGCTTTATCATTGGGATCTTCAGCAAGACGAGGAAGTTGGATAAAATCTGTTTGAAACCTCAAGATAGGCTGCCCGACACCAACAGATATCTCGCTGCGTTTCGAGGCTAAATTATTTCGATCAAGTAAGAAGCGTGTTTTAAGATTGATCCAATTTTTATAATTATATTTAAAGCGGGCAACATAATCAGAAAAGTTTTTATGCGTACCTGTACCTCTTAAATTTTCATGAGGCTTATTAAAAGAGAAACTTTGACCAATAAATAAATTGGTATTTCCAATCATCTTTGAAAAAGCATCCGTATTAAAGCCATAGTTAAGTCTTGTGCCCCCATCAATACGATCAAGACCAGCCATACGATTTTCACTAAAAAGATTAATATCATCAAGCTCAAAGAAACGACTATCTTCATTGGGTAATTTGTTCGGATGCTTAATATTAGGTGAAGCTACAAAACCAATAATTGGCTCCGCAATAAGACGATATTCTGCAAAAGGACGGACAAAAGGCATGCGCCAATTCGCATAGGCTTGAGGCAAGGCACGAGAAATTGTCCCATTAAACAAAGGACCTTTTTGTTGCAAGGTAGGTTGTTGGGCAGATGGACGAGTATAATTAAAATCCTTAATATGGTAAGTATCACCTCTTAATTTTGCCCCAATTGTGTAAATTTCTCCCCAAGAAGATAAGTATGGCACTTGCCATCCACCTGTTCCTGAAAGACGCTGTATATCTGTTCCTTCTTTTCGAGTTAATGAAAGAAAATTACCATCAAAACTGAAGCGGCCCCCTAAACTATCGGGTTGGGAAAGAAAATTGTAATCCACCATAGGAAGCATTTTAGGTGTCGTTGCGGACCGGTCTCCGTCCCTAAGCCCTTGGAAAAAAACATTCTGGATTTGTCCATAACTTCTTCCCCAGAATCCTTCAAGGTAAGCTTTTGAAGTTAATATAGTATTCCGTGTAATGCCTAAATTCTTATAGCGTTGAAAATAGGTAGGATCACTTGCCCGTTCAATATTGAGCCCACCCCGAATATGCTTTGTAAATTCATAACGTGTTTTAGAAAAAACATGCCACCTCATTTTTCCCGATTCTTTTGTTTTGGGCCTGTCTTGGAGAAGTTGATTTCTAATTTCTTCGCCTGATGTCATGCTGCCTGAAATTGAAAATTCACCGCGTTCAAATCGTTGCCGATACTCGGCTTGTAGCATAAAAAATTTCTTCGTAAAAAAGGTTGGGCTTAAAGTAAGATCCTTGTCTTCTGCTAAAACAAAAAAAACAGGCGTTGTTACTGAGGCTCCTATATCTGATATATATGAAAATGTTGGTGCTAATAAACCTGTACGCCGTTTCACATTTGGTGCCGGGTGACTAAAGTAAGGAAAATAAAACGTTGGCCACCCAAACATTTCTAAAAAAGCATCTGTATAATAAATGTCTTCCTTCATTTCATCCCATTCGGCATGGCGGGCTTTAACTTGCCATAACGGTGATTTAGACGGATCATTTTTACAAAGTTTACAAGGAGAATAAACAGGACTATCAAAATGAGTTAACTCCCCGTGCTCTCTTTTCGCGCGGGTGGCAACTAATCGAGCCTCATCCGGAAAAAGCATTCGAACATGGTTAACAAATCCATCTTTGAAATCACTGCTTAATTCCGCATAATCTAAAAATATAATTTCTCCTTTAGGTTCTTGAATTTTTACATTTCCAGAGGCAGTCAACAGATCTGTTTTCTTATTATAAGTTACAACATCTGCGAGCAAGGTTCGATCATTACGAACAATCTCTACATTTCCTTTTGCAATAATGAGATCAAGGTCTTTCTCATCAATCACTTCATCAGCATAAATTAAACTATTCGTTTTATTATTTGAGGATATTCGCTGGTCAAAAACACTACTTTTAGCATTTTTTGATATGAGCGAAAACGTTACCAAAATTATTGAAAATAAAGAAAAATATCTCAATTTATCCATCCTCAGAATAAAGTAGAAGTGTAATACCTGTAACCATACTGATCGCAAAAGGAAGCCAAGCTGATAGGACAATTGGTAATTTTCCAGAAGCGCCAAGTGCATATGTAATATCTCGAAGAAAATACAATAAAAATGCCACTATTGCTCCAATTGCAAGCAAATAAACAGTCCCTTGTTGACGTATTGGTCTTAAAGAACAGGATGCAGCTAAGACAACCATTGCGCCCAACCAGCCCCATCTCGATAATAATGCATGCCAATAAAGTATATATTTAAGCCCTGAGATACCTGATGCTTCCAAAAGATGAGCCGTTGTTCGCAAGTCCCAAAAAGAAACACTCACGGGAGCAGCCCCTGTATTTTTAATGGTTTCAAGCGAGATAGTCGTTCCGAAGCTTAGATTTTGGTATTTTTCTGGCAACCGTTCAGGTACCACTTTCCAAACATTTTCTAAATGAAGTTGGCCTTTATTTAATAAGCCTGAAGTTGCACTAATACTTTCTATAAATTGATTTTTTTGATCATAAATAGTAATTACAATTCCTTTAAATAATTTCTTCTCTAAATTGACATGCTTCATATGGAAAATAAGTTGTTGATCCTTTTTTGCCTCACGTATCCACAACCCCGTCTCAGATACTGTTAAGCTTTCTTTTTTACCATGGAAATAATAATCATCAAGTTGTCCATAACGTAACATCATTTTAGAAGATATCGGGTTAACTAACATTAAGTCTATCCCCCCAATAAGGAGACTGACAATGATGAGGGGGCTTAATGTTTGCCATATAGAGACCCCTGCTGTTCGGATAATTGTTAACTCATGAGAACGATTTAGCATCCAAAAAGTTAAAATTGAAGAAAAGAAAGTTATAAACGGTAAAACACGCTGAATAAGAGATGGAAACTTGAAGATAAGGATTTGAAATAAAATTTTAAAATTTATATCAGGTTTAGAAGCAGATTTTCTCAAAAGCTCTGAGAGATCAACCAAAATAATAATTGTCATAACAGCAAAAGCAACAATGAAAAACCACTTGAGAAAATTACGCGCCAAGTATCGAAAAAGAACTAACGAGAATGATAACATCTTAACTGTCTCTTTTCCCAAATATAAAGCGGCCTGTTGGCCTTTCAATGAGGAGTAAAAATGCTCCAACACAAACACTTGCACATAATGCATAAGCCATTACAATAAGAGAAGGTAATTTTTCTGAAAGATGAACAAGTCCCAACATTGCTGCTTCAAAAAGTGTGCATACCACGATGGCCATTGAAATTCTTTTAACCCGCCCGCGCCGACTATATTCCCCCTTTTGAAAAAGACTTAAAGCAATAAGAACAAATCCTAACACTGTGAAAGGCATTAAGAAACGCTGATGAGCTTCTGCTTTTAATTTATCTGCAAGCACTGAATCTTTTTCAGTTTCTGGCGGATTTAGAAGCTCATTTAAAAATCTTTCATGGGGTTTACGTTGGCGTTCTTTGGGATCTGAAGCTGGAGAGGTTATATCAAGCGCGTATTGATTAAATGAAAGCAAATTAGGTTGGCCTGTTTCAGGATTATACTCTTGGCGATTTCCATTTAATAAAACAAAACGCGTTCCTTCGGGGGTTTCAAGGATCATTCCCTCTTCAGCTGCAATTGTGACTTCTTTTTTTATATTGCGGGCATCATAGATAAGAATCCCTTTTAAAACCCCATCTGATTGGCGTTGTCTTGCATAAAATGTAATCCCTTTAAGCGTACTAAACTCTCCTGGTTGAATGATCGTAGCCGCCGTACTATTGCGAATACTATGCTCAAGATCTTTGAATTTTTGAAAGGAGAGAGGCAAAAAATATAAATTGATGCTATATAAAAAAGCTATCACAACAACGGCAAAGGATATTGCAGGCGTTGCAATTCTTAAATGGCTTAAACCTAAAGCTTTTAAAACAACCCACTCGCTATCGACATAAAGACGATTAAAAACAAATAAAATACCAATCAAGGTGCCTATAGGAAGAATGATACTAATCAGATCAGGAAGCAATAATAGGATGAACTTAATAAATGTTCCAAGACCAATGCCGCGATTAACTATAAAATCTAAAAAACGCAAGCTTTGTGTCAACCAAATGGCTGCCGTTAAAGCAAGTGTGATCCCTATAGAAGCAAAACTTAGCTGCCTAAACAGATAAAGATTTATAATTTTATTCACTCAAAGTTCCTAAAACTAAGGTTAAACTTGAATCTCACACAGAGGTATGGCATAGAGCTGAATGAGACCATTAGCTGCTATTTAAATGGATTACTAAAAGGACTCAAGTGAAACTTTCTTGATGACCTCTGCTTAACTGAATTTAAAGGGCCAAAATATGCAAAAATTATTGAAATTTTCCTTAATCGTTAATTTCTTGATAAGCTTATCAAGTTTTGCCAATGGAGAAGTTGGCCGTATTATTGCCGTGGTTGAAGATAAAATGATCTCCCAAGCTGATCTTGAGCATCGTCTGAAGTTAGCCATCTTATCGTCGGGTCTCGAGAATACAGCAGCAAATAGAAAACAACTTGAATCGCAAGTTCTTCGCGTCATGATTGAAGAACTTTTAAAAATAAATAAAGCAAAACAATTTGATATTCGTGCTTCTAAAAATGACACTGAACAAGCCATCAAAGAGATTGAACATCGAAACCATATGGAGGAAGGCGCTCTTAAAAAACTTCTTCAGGCCAATAATATCCCTTTAAAAGTATTACAAGTCCAAATGGAAGCTGATATTGTATGGCGCGAGTATATTCAAGCGCGTTATTATAATTCTATTCAAATTAGTGAAAGAGAGCTAGCCAGAGCAACTGAAAAATTTGCGCAAAAGAAAGATCAGCCTCAATTTTTATTAGCAGAAATTTTCTTAGACGTTGATAACCCTTCTCAAGAAGAAGAAATCAAGAAGCGGGCATGGGAATTTGTGAATAAGATTCGCTCGGGGGCTAATTTTTCTGCTCTTGCACAACAGTTTTCCCAAGCAGCCAGCGCTGCACAATCCGGAGATATTGATTGGGTCGCTGCAGATCAACTCGATCCCTTGTTAAAAACAGCTATCGAAGGATTAAATGTTGGCAATATAACCGACCCCATTAAAACTCAGTACGGTTACCATATTTTACTCCTTCGAGACAAAAGGGCTGCCGGTGAAAGCCTTGGAAAAGATACTTTAATTAGCTTTGTTCAAACTCTTTTCCCCTTAAATCAGCCTTTTACCGATGATACTGTCGCGCCTCTTATGAATAAAGCCCGCACATTTGCAAATAATGCCAAAAGTTGTGCTGTTCTTTCAACGCTTGTGAAAGCTGACGAGAATATTCAAATACGCGAAGTAAAAAAATTATCTGTGACAAGTTTAATTCCGCAAATTCGTAATTTGATAGATTCACTCAACCCTGGTCAATCCTCGAGTCCTTTGCTTTCGGACGCCGGTGTTATCATGTTTACCGTCTGCGAAAAGCAAGATATTAATCCCGACAATCTTTCCAAAGATCAAATTCGAGCCATTCTTATTGACGACAAGCTAAACAGCCTCGCAAAAGGAGAGCTTCGAGAAATGAAAAGAAGAGCCCATATCGAAATTCGAGGCTAAAAGCTTAAATATGCACCCGATAGACTGTCTTCCACCTTTACGAGAAGTCATCGTAAAATACGGATTACAGGCAAAAAAAACACTCGGTCAAAACTTTTTACTTGATCTCAATTTAACGCAAAAAATTGCGCAAGCGGCAGGCGTGACCGACCAAGATACGGTGATTGAAATTGGGCCGGGCCCCGGAGGCCTAACCCGCGCGCTTTTAAAAACAAACGCTCGTAAAGTCGTTGCGATTGAAATTGATGAAAGAGCAATCCATATCCTGGAACAATTAAAAGACATTGACCCCCGACGCCTTGATATTCTTCAAGCAGATGCCCTCACTATAAACGTGACGGATATCACTTCAGCGCCGCGGAAAATCATAGCAAACCTTCCTTATAACGTGGCCACCCCGTTGTTAATCCAATGGCTGAAGCAAGCCGATACCTTTAGCAGCATGACCCTCATGTTTCAAAAAGAGGTTGCCGAGAGGATTACAGCCCAACCAGGCTCAAAGGATTATGGTCGCCTTTCTATCATGTGCCAAGCGCAAACTGTCTGTAAACGCGTGTTTGACCTTCCGCCTTCTGCTTTCACACCTTCCCCCAAAGTAACCTCAAGTGTTGTCCATTTTGTGCCTCATACCCCGACAATTCCACCAAAACTTTATCAAAGTCTGGAACTTGTGACGAAATTTGCTTTTGGGCAGCGACGAAAAATGCTGCGATCAAGCCTTAAGGGATTAAATGTGGATGTCCCTGAGTTGCTCGAAAAAGCCGGAATTGAAAGCACACAAAGAGCGGAAGAATTAAGCCTTCAAGCTTTCTTGCGGCTTGCTCAAACTTTTCAAGGATTTAAAACTGAGCATTCTTTATAATTATTTAATTATAAATTATTTTTTTGATATTTGAACTGAATTTTCTTGAAATTTGTATCGTGTTATGGTAGCCTAGTAGGAGGATGAATAGAGAGACTATCGCATCTTATCGGGGAAACCCTATAATCCTTTCAATCCCTCTCTTAAATCAATCCTAAAAAAGAATAATAAGAATAAAAATAGGGATTAAAAACCTGACTTATTAGAAAGACCCAAGACTTAACGCTCTTTTTGAGTGAATGCCCTCTCTTTGCCTCATGAACAGAGAGAAAAAGTTTCTGAAGCTTGTCATCTTTAGCTTTGTGCCAAAGATCTCAAGCAATCAAGAGATGTGATCAGGCGCCAGAAGTTTTTCAACATGCGTGCAAGGCATCAAGAAAGAGGAACATCGATTGGGATAGGTGAAATCTTTACACCGCTTGAGAGTCTCGGAACGCGTCCGAGAGGTACTCAGGGGAGGTGTGAAAGGGCTCACCCAAAGGAACAAGGGCATCCCTCAAGGAGCAAAAGGGTCTAGGACCCAAAAGGAAGAACAGGGTGTGAACCATGTGATGCAAAGAAAGGAACTGTCATCCCGTTTTGCCTTTCCTAGACCCCTCTTCTTTTCTAGAGAGAGTCACGTCTCTCTGAGGAAAGAGGGATCAAACCATAAACAACATAAAACAGGGAGTAATGATAAAATGATAAAGACAGATGATTACATAAGGCATCATAAGACCAATCAATGGATACAAACATTCTTAAGGATTTTAACGAGAAGAGAAAGTTTCCTTCAAGCTATTTTAGAGCAAGGAGCCTATTATTTTGTTTCTTTGGAGGATGTCAAAAGAACAAGAGACCGCCACCTGAACTTCAATCGCTGGTGGGATCTCATTTTCGGGAGTGAAAGAGAAAAAGGATTAGGGGTAAGTACAATCAGCCCTATTCGGACATCAAGAGACAAATCAGGAACAGATCAATTGGTGTTTGGTGATATCTTTATGTCGCTTGAGATCCTAGGCATAAGGCCTAGGATAACAAAAATGGAGGGCTGAGGACGCTCGTTGGCAAGGATGGAATAATTTGGAACTCATAGGTGAGTTTTTAGAAGAAATAAAAAAAGGATAAGAAAATGATTGGAAATAAAAAAATTAAAACTGATGGTGCTTCAAGCACATCCACCCCATGGTCATCCTCGGTCTTGTGCCGAGGATCTCAGGCAATCAAGAGATGCTTGATAGGTGCCAGAAGGTCCCAAGCGTGTGTGGCAGACACGGAGATGGAAGGAGAACAAGTGCGTGAGAGACGCAATGGATGAGAGGAAGAATATTAAAAGGTGATAGGAAAAGCCCCGTTACCACGTTGTCATCCCCGTAACCCAGACTTCGCCAAGGCAAGACCGAGGATTCTGGAAATGGGTATAGGAACCAGAAAGACTTACTTGGAGGTGAAAAGTGTCGAACGAGATAGGAAGCATCGAGGAAGAAAGGCTTGAGGATGTCCCTATCCATATGACCTTACATGCATTACCCGTCTTCGCGGGAACAACAAAAAAGAACGATGCTAAGCTTCATCAAGCAAGCGTCACAGGCTAAGCCAAAGAGTAAAGAGGGCTTTTCTCGTTTATCATCCGCATCTTGTGGTGATCTCAGAAAACCTGAACATGCTGATAGGTGCCAAAAAATCTCAACTGAAAGAGAAATGATGGTTCTCTCCTTCTTTAAGTCAAAAATGAAATTTACTAAAAAATTAATAAAATTTTAACTTTTGATTAGCGTTTTGTTAATCAATTAAAAAATTGAGATATAAATTTTTTATCGCAATAAATGAGATAAAAACTAATAAAATCAATAACTTTTCACTTGAAATTGAAAATTTATCTGCTATGATAGGTCTTAGATGGGCGTCTGGGGGATGCCTTAGCCTCACTGAAGATCCAAAGACGAGTTAGGGGGGGAACTTCAGATAATTATAATAATAAAGAAAACACAGGGAGAGCTAGAAGGTCGCAGCATCACCCCCACTATTTTTAAATCATTGTTCCTTAAAAAATTTCACAATAATAGTATTAGAAAAAATTTCCCTAAAATATTTTAAGGAACTTTATAATATTAAGGGAGATAGAAAAATGAAAATACTAAGGTTTGATACATTCAAATTTTTAACTATATTATTTTTATTAAAATTTGCAGCTACAGCACTAGAGTGTTCAGCGACTGAGCAGTTAGGTGGCATGTATGAAGACTATTCTCAAAAATTAGTTAAAAGCTATCAGTCTGAATCCGATACACTTCCAATTTTTAGAATTAAATTTGATCATATTTCTTCAAAATCTATCCAAGAATCTGTATCTATTGCTAGATCTATAAGCGACCTGTTAGCTTTTCATGCCTCAAATAGGCCTGAGTTAAAACCCCCTTTTCCTATTACAGATTCTACGTCTCAACAAGAGGCTTCAATAGTAAGTCAAGCAACCCCTTTAATGAACAGGGTTCATCTCAAGAAGGTTCCATCAATCTTTTTATATGCTTTAGGCCATGCAACAAACAATCCTCTTAAACTTAATGAATGGCGTGTATATACAACTAACAAACAAAGTTTTGAAGATTTACCTCTCAAAATTAAAGAAAAATCAACTCCGTGGTTTTCGCCATTATCACAAAACCTATATGCAACATTCTGCTTCTCTTTTACAAAAAATCAATTCAATAAAGTTTTTTTTATAAGTCAAATTGCAAGTGTATCGATAGCACAAGTTTTAGAAAATTACGGCCTTCCTGTCCAAATAAGATGGCCTAATGACATTTTAGTTAACAATAGGAAGATAGCAGGAATTGGAGGTAAGACGGATTTTTTTGACAATGTATCCATCTTTATTAATGTTGGGCTTAATATTAATATGTCTAAATACAGCTGTAATACAGTTGATCAGCCAGCCACTTCTATGATGGTTGAAAAAATGGCTGTATTTGATAATGAAGTTATTCTTACTCAGCTTGCTAATCAATTACATGACAATGTTGAAATCTTATTAAAGGAAAACTTTAAAACTCATTTTCTTCCTTACATTCAACAACATACCGCTTATATAGGCGAGCACGTCATATTAAAGGATAAGACATTATTGCATGAAGGTGTTTTCCTTAAGTTAAATGAATACGGGCATATTATTCTATCAATTGATAAGCAAGAAAAGGATTTTATTTCAGGCAGTTTGAGGAGAAAAACAAGTACAAGTACCTCTTCAGCTAGTATGCTTCCCCCTGATGAAGAAGACCCAAATGAGAAAAAGGAGAGAAAAAAGCCAACCATAAAGACTAAAAAATATACTCTTCAAGATGAGCAGACTTTAGATGAAAATGAAGCACTAGATGCGGCTATTGACTTTTTAGGCGAAGGTTACGAAGATATGGGTAATGGACGCTTTAAATCTGTAGATAGCTTAAGACAGATAAGAATGGGAAACAAAGATTTGCTTGGGGAACACGCTGACGGACCACATATCAATTTTGAAGAGTATACCCCTAGTACACTTAGAATTGGAAAATATGATCGAATAAACAATTTACACATTTATTTAAAGTAAAAAGGTAGAGAATGACAGAATGGACTTACGATCGTCGAGTTGGTGTTATTCCTGAATGGGAAAAGGATTCAAAGATTATTACGCAGCAAGATGAGACTTCAATTACTATTCGAGCTAATACACAAGCTTTGCGCTCTTTAGCTAATCATCTATTAAGACTTGCTGATAAAAATGTCCCTGTTGGAGCTCATATCCATTATGATGACCATGGTGAGTTAGAAAACGGTTCTGTTGAACTTATTATTGATAAACTAGCTTAAAAATCTTATCGCGAAGATAAAGAGGCATTTTAACCAGCTTTATAAAGAAGTTAAGTATGAAAGAGAAAAGTTGCGGTTTTACTTTTGACTGGGCAGAGGGTTTTCGTATTCGTACAAAGTTATTTGATAATGCATTTATAATTGAAGCTAATGAGCAAGGTTTAATATCTTTAGCTAATCATTTAACAAAGCTTGCATCACCGAATACGGTTAATCAATATCACTTACACTTAGATGATAGTAATTCTCTAGAAGATGGTTCCGTTGAACTTATTATTGAAAGGAATGAAGGTTTATAAAATCTTCTATTTAGACTTGATCAAAGACCCATCCTTAGGAGAGTAAATATAAGGACCTTCAACGCGTTTACCTTTCTCATATACCATATAGGAAGCAACATTTCCGTTTTCAAAATACTTGGTTGAATTCCCTTGAAGAACCCCTTGTTCATAAGCTTCTGTTTGTAAAACCTTTCCTGACGGATAATAACCTTTCATAATTCCATGCTTAATCCCTTTTTCATAGGGAATAGTCGCTGTAATATAGCCTAAAGGATTGTAAGTGATCATTTCTCCCTGCATTTTTCCTGCCACATAAGGAACCTCATACTGAAGAGCACCGCCTTTTGTATAAAATTTCGCCAAACCATGAATTTTCCCGTTTTGATAAGGAATCTCTGCTGAAATGATTCCTTTCTCATAGGTCTCAGCTAATCCATCCAAAAGACCTTCTTTAAAATGATATTTACGGTGTGGCTTTCCTTCTTTATCGTAAACAAGCGTGGGACCTTCTCGTAAGCCATTTACAAAAGTCGCCCGTTTAGAAACATTTCCTTTATTATCAAAATACTCAGCAACACCGTTTCGTTGCCCTCCTTTAAATGGAATTCGTCTTAGAAGTTTTCCTCTTGCCGTTTTCATCTCTTGAATACCCTCAGAAATCTCTGAAGTTTTTTGATTCGTTGGAATTTGTTTTTGCTGAAGTTGCGTGTTGCTCATTTTCATTCCCTGTTCTTAAGCGAGTGTAACTAGTGCCCCTGTTATCTGAGTACTACCTTCCCCTCCCATGGTTGCTGTGGCTTCACCTGCAATTGTGACAGCCGCTCCTGACATTGTCACACCAGCCGTTCCTTCAAGCATAAGCTCAGTTTCAGCGACCACATTAACTTCAGAAGCGTTCATTGTTGTTTCGCCCGTCGATTCAAACGTTGTTGCTCCCTCACTGGTAAGGGTTAAGCCAGCGGCTGACATCGTCGTTTCTCCCTCAGCTGAGAGTGTCATTGCAGCCCCCGCATTTACTGTCATTTCAGCCCCAGACTCAAGCGTTGTTGCTGCTTCACTGCCAAAAGTTGCAGCCCCGGAACTTTGAATCGAGACCGTCCCACCGATAATAATTTCCAAATTACCATCAATTTTAAGCGTATAATTTCCTGTAATTGACTCTTCTACATTCCCTGCAACTGTAATTGTTTGATTCGCTTGCAAATTTAAGGATTGGTCACCTTGAACTGTAATTGTTTGTGTCCCTTGCTGAATCGCAATTTCTTGGTTACCTTCTTCAACAATTGTTGTGTAATTACTTTTAATTTTTTCAAAAAAGAGTCCTTCTTTTACAAGAAAAGTCGCATCCCCATTTGTTAGCTCTTTGTAATCATTCCCTTCTTTTAAAACAATGGAGTGGTCACCTTTTGTTATGTGAGTAGTAATATTTCCTTCACTTAAATGAGTGTGGACATTTCCTTTTTCAAGCGTAAGGGTTGCATCCCCTTTTTCAATAAAATGATCGGAATTTCCTTCTTTTTGTTGGATATAATAATCCCCCTTATTCAAGAGCTCTAAATTACTTCCTTCTTCAATTTCAAGATAGCGATCTCCATGATTGATAAGGACGTTATAGTTAGCATCTTTCTCGCTTTTAAGCTGCATCGTACGACTTCCTTTAAGAAGAGTGAGATTATCATCTCCTTTCCCCGCTGGAAGATCTTGGCCTTTTGGTGTCGTTTTAGAAACCGACTCCTCTTCTCCTGCTAAAATAACTTCTCGATTTCCACGATCGATCCACCACCAATAGCTTCCTCTTTTAACCCAATCATTAACCGTCTCATTCACCCTTATGGTTAAATCTTTTTGGGAATGAAAAAATACCTCTTCTGATCCTTTTAAATCTTCGAATCTTAACTCGTTAAAGCCCTCTGGTCCTTTCTTCGTTGATCGGCTTTTAATCGTACTCTTTGTCGGTTGCTCAGGAAGATAGGGCGGCATATTATCGGAATTATAGACAGTGCCAATCACGAGAGGGCGATCTGGATTCCCTTCCAAAAAGGTCACAACAACTTCCATCCCAACCCGGGGTGTGAAAAGAATTCCCCAATTATTTCCTGCCCATCCTTCGGCCACACGAACCCAACAAGAACTATCTTGTTCGTCTTTACTGTTACCATCCTCTTGCGCGTTTCGAGTTTCTGATTGATCTTGGTCTTCTTGTGTTTCTTTTCCTAACTGATTTCCCTTACCGACGTCAGTTCCTTTTGATTGAATATCCCAATGGAATCGAACCTTAATACGACCATATTGATCCGTCCAAATTTCCTCATTTTTAGGGCCGGTAACACGCGCTGTTTGGGTTGAATGAATTTTGGGCCTTGGTGTCTTCATGCGAGACTTATAAGGAATACTAAAAGGAAATGCCGTCAACTGATTCCGATAATGACTGTCATGAAGCCCAAGACCCCCTGTTATATTGGCTTCATGCACAACGGTGTGAAGAACATAAAGTCGATTAACGTCTTTGCGCGTATGACCTTGCATTTGAAACTTATAACCGGGGGCAAAGAAAGGAATCGTTGATGTTGCATCAACTGATTTACTCGGTAATTCATCCGCTTGAATCCGTAATGTTGAAACTGTTTCGAGCTTCACTTGTTTTGGAAGATCTTCATGATCAAAAAGCCCTGGGTAAGCGTAAACTTTCCCCCCTAAACCAACACCGTTTGATAAGCTGGAAATCTTTGTCGAAGCCGTCGTAAAATTATAATCAACAAGAGAATGAGATTTGGGAACCACGCGCTCAAGCACTTTACACGTGATAAGCTTATTGAAATAATCGACACCTGAAACAGCCTTCTCAAATTCTGCTGTCTTGGCTCCTGGACAATCCTCATGACTTGAAGGCGCTTCACCCAAAACTAAAGTATGTTGTCCATGAGTATGCTTAAAATAGTAAAAAATTCCTTCTTCTTCAAGAAGACGACTTATAAAATCAAAAGAACTTTCATTATATTGAACGCAATATTCACGGGGGAGGTGACCACAATCCTTCGTCTTGTCTTCAATTTTAAGGACACCATTTTCTTGAAGGACTTGTTTTATAATATCCATCGCTGATTGATGTTGAAAAATACGACAATCTTGTGTGAATTTTAACATCCAAAATTGAGGATAAATTTTTGCTTCATAATAAGTCACATTATCGTCACTTTTATGGGCGGTGTGAAGCTGAGTAAATTGCCCGATAACCCCATTAAAATAGCGAATTTTTGGACTTTCTTCCTGAGAGGATATACCTTCACTCCCTCGTTTATCATGACAATCAAGCGAAATTGTGACTTTTTTCCCGACCATATCTGAAAAGTTAATCGCCGGGTCATCTGAAATCATAAGGACGGTATATTCAAAAGGTTCTGAAAGCGTTTCAATCCCGTGAAATTGTTGCAAGACAAGATGACGTAAAGTTGTCTCTTCTTCACCTTGATAATCAATATCAATTTTTAATGAAATAGGTTTTTGATGTAAAAGAGTTGTTGAAACCATTTTTCTTGCCCTAACAGATGAAGCCCCTCAATCGGCTAGAGTCTAAAGAACTTTTCAAGCAACTGCAAGGTTTGCAATAAGGAAAGAAAAATTTAAGAATCGCCTGGTTTTGGGCTAAAATGGTTGGGAAATTTATGGGGAACATCTTTCCAGTCATCCGCATCCATTGGCGGCTCTCCCTTCAGGGTGATACGGGGCCACTCAAGGGCATATTTTTGATTCATTTCAACCCAAAATTCAGAACCTTCAACCGTATCGGCTTGAATGGCATCAATAGGGCACTCAGGCACACACACACCGCAATCAATACATTCTTCAGGATTGATCACCAGCATGTTTTCGCCTTCATAAAAACAATTGACAGGGCAAACTTCAACACAATCCATATACTTACATTTGATACACGCATCCGTAACAACGTAAGTCATCTTTACCTCCTGATTATCGAGCGCTAGGCTGATACGCCATGTGAATAAGCCGTTGCGCAACTAAACGCATAGGATCAATAAGTTCTTCTCTTTCTTCACTTTCAAGACCCTCAAAAGCCAATGGAAATTCTGTACATCCTAAAATGACTTTCTCAGCCCCCTGAACCCTTAATGTTTGTACATAATTTCTAAGAAGTTCTTTTGTGCGACTTGATGCTTTTGAAAGCGCTTTCAATCCATCGACAGGATTATAAATGGCATCATCAACCTTTAGCTGTTCCTCATCCGTTACTTGGATTAATTCTATGCCTTGTGCTTCAAGCGCCTGCGCGTAAATCAATGTTTTACGGGTTCCAGACGTTGATAATAACCCTACTTTCCTAATTTTTGAAAAAGTTTCAACAATTCCCAAGACTGTTTCTTTTACAAAATCATAAAGGGTAAACCATTCATCCAGTTTTTCCTGTTTAATACGATTCATCAAATCATTAAATAAGATAGGCGCATGAAAAGTATTGCAGGGAACAACACTAATAATAGGCCGTTTAAATTGCTTTCCTACAAAAACAGCACTTCTTACAATCTCGATCAGAACATCGACGGGATTTGGTTGATTTTGATCAAAAATATAAGTTGCACGATCTGGAATAATGGAAGGAAGTCCGAAATGCAAAACGTCGCAATGATCTTGATCTTGTCCAACAGGACGCAGTTTTTTTGTTTCTTCAATAATGAGGCCATGTAAGATCCGGCCCGCCTCAGGCCCCATCCCTCCAATAATCCCAATAATTGCAGCTTTTTGTAACATTATATAGTGTTCCTTATGCCACTCACATCTCTTATAAATCACTTTTAGTAAGAGCTGATTTCGTTATACTGAAGCAAAGTCGACCTGTCGATCAAACTCTTATGCTTGAGGGAGAAATGATGCAACAAATTACATTTTATTCTGGTCTTTCAGACCTTAAAGATCAGTATGATTCTTTTATTGTTGATCTATGGGGCGTTATCCATGATGGTACTCAACTTTTCCCAAACGTTCTGGCGACGCTCAAAGAACTTTCTGAGGTACAAAAGGAAATCATTTTCCTGTCAAATTCTCCACGCCGTTCTTCAGTTTTAGTAAAAAATCTTCATGACTTGAATATTCCTGAGACACTTTATAAGGCTCTTTATAGCTCTGGAGAAGATGCTTATAGAGCTTTAATCAGGCCTCGTAAAGCGCCCTATGATCATTTAGGTCTTAAGGCCTACGCTTTAAGTCAGCCACTACATCAAGGCCTTTATTACGATCTTGACCTTGAAACCGTTGAATCGATTGAAGAGGCAGACTTTATCCTCAACACGGGACCGCAAAATTTTAAAATTGAAGAATATCAACAAATCCTTCAACAAGCCGTTCCCCTCAAATTACCCATGGTCTGTGTTAATCCGGATATTTCCGTTGTCCATGGAGGAAAATTAATTTTATGTGCAGGTGCCCTTGCTGAGTATTATCAAAAGATTGGGGGAGAGGTTCGCTATCATGGAAAACCTTATCCAAATGTTTATCAATCTGTAGTTGAAATGTTTACGACGAAGGATTTAAAGCGAACGTTGGCCATTGGAGACTCACTTATAACGGATATTAAAGGTGGCAATACTTTTGGGATCGATACCGCTTTAGTGATGACAGGCCTCTTTGAGCAAGAGTTTGGTCGTGATTTCGATCCAGAGTTAGAAATGCCTAAACTAACAAAAGTATGCCTGCAAAAAGGCGTGCAACCGACTTATCTAGTGCCACAGTTTCAATGGTAATTTATTTCTGAAGTATTTTTAGGAGAGGCTCGTAAAGATAAGCATTCGCCGCTAAAATAGAACCGTTCTTTAAAGGATCTTTTCCACCCTTTAAGTCAGAAGTATATCCGCCTGCTTCCCGCACAAGGATCAATCCTGCCGCCAAATCCCATGGCGCAAGCTGAGGCGAAATAAAGCCTTCACTACGACCAGCAGCAACATAAGCTAGATCAAGAACAGAGGCTCCATACTGGCGCAACGCAGCAACATGAGGACGAATATTTTCACAGACTAAAGAAAAATTTTCCTTTTCATCTGAACGTTTATAAGGTTTCTCTGTCAAAATAAGAGCATCGCTTAACTCTTTACGTCCTGAAACACGAAGACGACGGTCATTTAAATACGCGCCTTTGCCTTTTTCGGCATAAAAAAGCTCGTCTTTAATCGGATCATAAATAACCCCTGCGATAATCTCGTCTTCAAATTGAAGACCTATTGAAATAGCAAAATGCGGAATACCATGAAGGAAATTTGTTGTTCCATCAAGCGGGTCAACAATCCAACGATGCTGTGAATCCGGCCCCGGAATCTCGCCAGATTCTTCAAGTAAAAATCCAAAGTCTGGTCGTGCTTTTTGCAGCTCAAAGCGAATTGTTTTTTCAGCACGATGATCCGCTGTTGAAACAAAGTTGCCAGGTCCCTTTTTTGAGACTTGTAGATGCTCGACTTCATTAAAGTCATGGATAAGGCCTTTGGCTGCTTTCAAAGCAGCCGAAGACATGACTGTCATTAAAGATGATCTAATTTTAGTACGAGTTGCTGTTAGCATAATTAGTCTTTTGCTCTCTCAACGTAGGTATTATCAGCAGTATTAACAACAATTCTTGTCCCAGACTCAACATGCGGTGGAACCATCACGCGAACGCCATTTTCAAGAATCGCTGGCTTATAAGATGAAGCTGCCGTCTGTCCCTTCACCACAGGTTCAGCCTCAACAATTTTCACAATCGCTGTGTCGGGAAGGCTAATACCAACAATTTCACCCTCATATGAAGAAACAGTAACTATCATGCCTTCTTGTAAATATACAGCGGGCTCACCCACAACAGAAGAATTGACGGTAATTTGATCAAATGTTTCTTGATCCATAAAAGTTAATTCGTCATCTGCCCCGTAAAGATATTGATACTCTTTTTCATCCAGACGCACTCGCTCGACAGTTTCGCTGGAACGAAACCGTTCATTTAATTTGGTGCCACTACGGATGTCTTTAAGTTCAACCTGCATATAAGCGCCGCCCTTTCCAGGTTGTGTATGCTGAATCTTGGTTGCAACCCAAAGACGAGACTTATGCTCAATAATATTACCAGGACGAATATCATTCCCATTGATTTTCATTGTTTATTTCCTCTTAAATATAACTTTGTCTTTGTTTTAGCGTTTTTAAGGGGCAAAAGACAAGAAAAGAAAGTGGCGGGAGTGACGGGACTTGAACCCGCGGCCTCCTGCGTGACAGGCAGGCGCTCTAACCAACTGAGCTACACCCCCATTTATAATGGTGCCTCTTTAGGTACCTCTGTTTCTGGGCAACGTCAAGTAAAAATTCTCTTTTTTAGGAACCCCTCTCAGCTTATAAATGCTTTCCTATAAAGTCACAAATATCGTCAGGCCCACAAGAAAGGACCTTATGCGCCTTAAAAAAGTCAGCAACAGGCATATAAAGTTCATAGGTACTATCTTGATTAAATTTACCGGTTGCAGGGTTAAATGCAGGTTTTTTCCCATTTTCTAACCCAACATTTCCTTCTAAAGTCCAAAAGAATTCCGCAGACAATTCGCGCAAAACATGATCTTTAGTTTCTGGATCATATTGGGAACTTAATACTTTTAGGAACTTTAAATCTTTCATTGTGTTTTCAAAAGCTTTAGTGAAAAGAACTTCCTTTAAAGCTATCTGATCATAGAGTTTTACTTTTTCAAGCCAACTTGCAATTAAAGGAGGATAAGGTTTTAAAAGAGTTGCTTCCTCAGAATGAGATACGTTCTTAAAATTAATTTTTTTTGAATGCCGAGAAGAATTATACCCCTCTGGAATCAAGGAATTTTCAATTATTGAAAATGTATTCTGCTGATAAGACTTAACTTTAGCAATAGCGTGATCAGAGTTGAAAATACCGAATAGGTCCTTAGGATTATTCGGATGGTTAAACTTCTTTGATATTATCTCTTTATAAAAAAAAGAATTTATATCTTGAAGCTCGGGAATTTTAAATGTTTTTACAGCTGAAAATGAAGCAACGATGTCTTTCTCTTCCCCTTTTAATTTGTTTAAGAAAGTTGAGGTATTTTTAGGGGTGGCATTTTTTGCAGCGATATATCCAAGTTGAGCAAATGTTGATGTCTTAAAATTTTTTTGCGCGGAATTTATTGGTAAGATCAGGGCTTTCTCTTTAAAAGTAAAAGCCTGCTTAACAAAAAAAGGAATATTAAAATAGTCTGGTTTAAAATAAGCAACTTGTAAAGATGTTAGTAAAAACAAAGAATTCAGAATAACAATATTAAATCGCGGACTTTTAAATATAAAATATAAAGTATTATTAAGAACTGTACGCATTGTGAGGCCTTTCCCTTCGTGCGGTTAAATAAAAAATAAGGCTGTCACCAACGAGGATTTCGCTTTCGTTTGTCTTCACCGCCAAACAAAGAGATGACATTTAAAGGCAGGTTTCCTGGCTGAGCCTATGCTTAAGTGGCCTTCCCAGCTTGAGCCAGTGGCATTTTCACTTAAACGAGCTTCTTACAGTTGCGGGAGCAGCTACATTTTACGGTTTGTATTGAACAAGCGTTATTGTATTCCCTTTTAACTTTTATAAGCACCCTTAATACTCAAGATCATAATTTAAAACGAAAGAGAGTCAAGAGAGAAGACTTATAAAATTTTTACATTTTAAATCAAATATTTATTAAAAATAGGTATTATCTTTTTTATTATTTTGATCAATTCGTCATGGTAGACTCTCAAAGTGAAAAATGTTTCACGTGAAACATTTTCATCGCAAGAAAAATCTTTTAAATTCAATAGATTATTTATTAAGTTTAAAAATAAATTGAATTTTATTTCCGTACAAAAAAAGCCCTGGGGTATCCCCAGGGCTTTTTAAAATATTGGAAAAATACCTTATTTCTTAGCGGGCGCTTCTTCTTTCTTCTCGCCATCACCAATTTCAGGCTTACCTTCTTCGTTAAAGCGCTCAATCTTTGCCTTATCTCTTAAACTTGTGACAAGCTTAAGCATGCTTTCTTCAAGCACAGCTGCTTTCAATTGTTCTTGCACTTCCTCAAATTTAGGCGCCTTAACTTTACGCTTATCATCCACTTTAATGACGTGCCAACCAAATTGTGTCTTAACAGGTGTTTCTGTAATTTTTCCTGGAACCAACGCAAAAGATGCATCTGCAAATTCTTTTACCATGTCCCCTTTACGGAAATAACCAACATCACCACCTTCTTGCGCACTTGCCTTATCAATTGATTGCTCACGTGCAATCTTTAAGAAATCTGCACCCTTCTTGAGATCTTCGATGATTTTTTTAGCTGCGCTTTCATCTTTTACAAGAATGTGACGTGCTTTAACTTCCATTTCGTCTTTAGGCATATCAGCAACTAATTTGTCATAACGTGCCTTAACCGCTGAGTCTGTGACAAAATTCTTTAGTGATTTAGAAAGGTACGCCTGAACACGAACTTGTTGGATAGCTTGTTCAATTGCCTTTTGAACTTCAGGATCTTTATCGAGACCAGCTTTTTCAGCTTCTTCAGTGATAAGTTTAATATCAATCAGCTGATCACGTAATGTGGTAAATAATTTAACTTTATCTTTCGCACTATTTAAAACTTGAGGGGGAAGAGCCTTCTCTAGTTGTCTAACTTCCTTCAATTTAACTTCTTTGCCATTGACTTTTGCCACAACTGCTTCCACATTTTCAGCTGCTGAGGCACCAAAAGTAAGAAATGTCGCAAAAGCTGTCGTAATCATAAAACGAGATAACATTTAGATTCCTTTCTTAACGTTTTTTAGATAATTTGCTTATAATGTTGCATATCGTACGAGGAATTCATAAGAACGCAACAAAAATCTTATGTTTATAGCATTTATGCTTGCTTATCTCTTGCAAGCATGGATAAATCACCTCATTTAGTTAATAAGAGTAATTTAAGGTTCGAGGTCTTTTGATGTTTGTCACCCTTATCCAAAAAGTTTTTGGTTCAGCCAATGAGCGCACTATTAAAAAGCTGCACCCCCAAATTGAAGCCATTAATGCCCTTGAACCTGACCTTCAAAAATTAAGTGATACGGAACTTAAAGCACGAACAGGCTGGTTCAAAGAACGTCTTGCAAAAGGGGAATCTTTGGATAGCCTCCTTGTTGAAGCTTTTGCAACTGTTCGTGAAGCAAGCAGGCGCGTTCTGCAAATGCGGCATTTTGACGTCCAGCTTATGGGCGGAATTATGCTTCACCGTGGAAACGTCATTGAAATGGGAACGGGTGAAGGAAAAACACTAATCGCAACCCTACCAGTTTATCTCAATGCTTTGGAAGGAAAAGGGGTTCACGTTGTCACAGTCAATGATTATTTGGTGCAGCGTGACTCAAGTTGGATGGGTCAAATCTATGAATTTCTTGGCTTAAGTGTTGGATGTATTCAACATGAACTTAGCGATGCTGAGCGTCAAGACGCTTACAATTGTGATATCACCTATGTGACCAATAATGAACTTGGGTTCGATTATTTAAGGGACAATATGAAGTTCCGCTTGAGTGACATGGTTCAACGTTCGTTTAATTACGCAATTGTAGATGAAGTTGATAGTATTTTGATTGATGAAGCTCGAACTCCTTTGATTATTTCTGGTCCCGCTGAAGATTCTTCTGAACTTTACCAGCAAGTTGATACCTTAATTCCACAATTGGAAGCCTCTGATTATGAGAAAGATGAAAAATCTCGCTCAGTGACTTTAACGGAACAAGGCTCTCAAAAAATTGAAGATCTGCTTGAAAAAATAGGACTACTTAAAGGGGGTTCTCTTTATGAAATTCAAAATATTTCTTTGGTTCATCATGTCAATCAAGCTTTACGTGCCCATAAATTGTTTACCAAAGATGTCGACTATATGCTGAAAGACGACAAACTCATGATCATTGATGAGTTTACAGGACGTATGATGGAAGGACGACGCTATTCGGAAGGGCTTCATCAAGCCCTTGAAGCGAAAGAGAAGGTCTCCATTCAAATGGAAAATCAAACACTTGCATCAATTACGTTTCAAAATCTTTTCCGGATTTACACAAAACTCTCGGGAATGACAGGAACAGCAAAAACAGAAGCTGCCGAGTTCAATGATATCTATAAACTTGATGTGGTGCAAATCCCAACCAATCTGCCAATGGCTCGCCAAGATTTGGATGACGAAGTCTACCGTACAGCCAAAGAAAAATATAATGCAATTATTAGCCTTATTGAGGAATGTAGTCAAAAAAAGCAACCTATTCTTGTGGGAACAACAAGCATTGAAAAATCTGAACTTATCTCGATGCTTTTAAAACAACGTCAGATCCCGCACCAAGTTTTGAATGCTCGTTACCATGAGCAAGAAGCTGTTATCGTTGCCCAAGCAGGACGCCCAGGTGCCATTACGATTGCAACCAACATGGCAGGACGAGGAACTGACATTAAATTGGGTGGTAACGTTGAGATGCGCGTTTCCCAAGAATTAGAAAAGGTTGTAGATACCAAAGAGCGAGAACGCCTCACACAAAAAATTCGCGAAGAAGTTGCTCAAGCAGAACAAGAAGTTAAAGCAGCAGGCGGACTTTATGTTATTGGAACGGAACGTCACGAAAGTCGACGAATTGATAATCAGTTGCGTGGACGTGCCGGACGACAAGGAGACCCTGGGAAATCTAAGTTTTTCCTATCGCTTGAAGATGACTTGATGCGCATCTTTGGCTCTGATCGCTTGGATAACATGCTCCAAAAACTTGGCCTTGAAGAAGGTGAAGCCATCATCCACCCTTGGATTAATAAGGCCCTCGAAAGAGCTCAACAAAAAGTTGAAGCGCGCAACTATGATATTCGTAAACATCTTCTGAAATATGATGATGTCATGAATGATCAACGTAAAATTATTTATGAACAACGTCGCGAAGTTATGAATACAGATGATGTTTCTGAGCTCATCCAACATATGCGTGAAGATGTCATTGATAAGTTAATTACGAGTTTCATTCCTGCAAATGCTTACTCAGATCAGTGGGAAGTAAAGGGGCTTCATGAGGAATGCCTAAGACTATTTAATCTTGACTTGCCTATTGCTGCATGGGCTCAAGAAGAGGGTATTGCTGAAGCAGCTTTAAAACAACGAATTGTTGAAGCCGTTTCTGAAAAACTTGCCGCTAAGAAAGCCTTGTATGGAACAAGTATGATGCATATGGCGGAAAAAAGTATTCTTTTAAGAGTATTGGATCAAACATGGAAAGATCATCTTCATGGACTTGATCATTTACGTCAAGGTATCAATTTACGTGCTTATGCTCAACGAGATCCTTTAAATGAATATAAACATGAGGCATTCCTTATGTTTCAAGAGATGC
Organism: Caedibacter sp. 38-128; assembly: GCA_001898705.1. Classification (GTDB taxonomy): domain Bacteria; phylum Pseudomonadota; class Alphaproteobacteria; order Caedimonadales; family Caedimonadaceae; genus Paracaedimonas. The sequence goes on along the minus strand of MKUU01000006.1, from coordinate 94,145 downwards.
TCGCTCGAACACGAGAAATGGTGATTTCTGCCCTTGCTCATCTTGAACTTTATCAAGAAACAGAAGAAGAAGTTTTTGACGCTGCTGTTGAGGATCTTGAAGAGCAAAATAAAAAAATGAAACTTGAGCAATCTGAATTTTCAGATACAAAAACCACCAAGAACGTACCTCTATCTCTGACAAAACGCCTTTCGGAAGCAAAAAGAAAACAAAAACCTCTTCCTGCTTCCAAAAAAACTGATGCGACCCCCAAGGCGAAAAAAGCAACTTCAAAAAGTGATGCACAAACCCCAACCCCGACACGTAATTCTTTATGTCATTGCGGTTCTGGTAAACGCTATAAACATTGCCATGGTCAAGATGTTTAAAGTTGGGTGATAAGCTCTCTTAAATCCACAATGTTATGAGGTTGATTTGAGGGGTTTTCATCACGATCATATTGTTGCACCCCAATAATTTGTTTTTCAGGGTAAATATAAAGACGTTGCCCCAAATACCCTTGCGCCGCAATGATGGTAGGATTTTCATAAATCCACCAGAGAAGACCGCAGGCCGGCGTTCCGATAGATGTTTTTGTTGTCATTAATGAAAGCCATTCATGACTTAAGAGAGAATTTCCATCCCATTGACCTTTGTCGAGAACAAGTTTTCCAATTTTTATAAGTTCTTCAGCGGCGATCTTAAGGCCTGCTGCACCATAAATATTTCCTTTTTTATCTTGGCGCCATTCAAAATTTTGTATTTTTAAGGGGTTGAAAAGGGACTCATTAATGAAATTTTCGGCTGATTTTCCTGTTATTCTTTCAATCACACCAGGGATTAGATTGGTTGCTTTATTATTATAGTTATATTTTTCTCCTGGTAAGCTTGTCAGTTCCGCACATAAGGCTAATTGGATTGAATCCGGCGCTCTTATAATGTCTTCATAAGTGGGATCATCTTGTAGACCCGATGTATGAGTTAATAAATGCCATAATGTGACCTGTTGCTTATACCCTTGATCCCATTCCGGAAAGAAATGATAAATAGGTGTATGAAGTTCATTTATGAGTTTTTGATCCCATAGCAACCCCATGGCAAGTCCCATAATCGACTTTGTAATTGAGTATGATTGCAAAAGAGTTTGAGGTTTTCCCCAATCAAGAAGAACGTGATTCCCTTGCTGAATAAAGACACGTGCTAAATTTGAAGCGATTGCTTGTTCTTGAATATCATTAAGTGTCTTAGATGACATTTTTTACCTTTTTTCAATGCTTGACCACTATATTTTTTTTCAAAAAAAAGGGCAATCATCAAAAAGAAAATGCTACCCATTTAAAGTAGCATTTTTGCATGGAACTGCAGCAATATTATATTAGCGATTTATACCACTTTTATTCGCAATTTCCTTGACCTTCTCTTTAATCATCGAAGCAAATCCTTGCTTATTGCTTGAAGAGCTCTTACCGCTTTTTTCAGTTTTGCTACTGCGTGAGCTACCACTATGGGAAGACTTACCCCCTTTTTTTGCAATTTCTTTAACTTTATCTTTAGGCATTGAAGCAAATCCTTGTTTACCATGTTCGGTGCGAGCAGCTTTTGTTTGATTTTTCATCACCATCTTTTCAATCTCCTATTGAGTTACTTATGTCCCCTCTTGAGACAATTTAACTTTAAAATGTAAAAGTGAACGGAATGAAGTTGCAAATAAACGAGGGTTTAAACATTAGAGCTCTTGTATATCCTAGAATCTGAGTAATAGTTGCTTATTAAACGTTTTTCTGACGCCACATATCAATATAAAGAATCCGAGCATTGGGATCTTGAGGAGGGCTACAGAAACGGGCTATGAATTCTTGTTCTGGCAAAGCAAGCCTTTTTGCAAGAGTTTGTACAATTGATCCCTTTTTTTGGTCCGTAGGAGAAGAACTAATGCACCAACCTCCATAATCTACTCGTTTAATAATATGAGACGGTACTGGCATATAGAGAAGGTGGCTCTCAATGATGAAACACCAAAAATTATAGGTGTCCATGCGTTTCCCTTTATAAAATTGGCCATCTGTCTTAACAAAAATGTAATTTCTTTTCTTCTCATCCCTACTTATAATGGAAGCTTTGGATAAACTATAGTTATTAAGTCCGAACATAAGTTTTTCTAGCATAGGATCCATTCTAACATCTTCGTAAGATGACTTCGTCAAATCTCCCTCTCCTTGCTCCATTAAGATTGCTTCATGCAGGTAATGCGTAGCATTTGGATCATCTTCGTAAACGTTATTAAGAAAATATCCTTCTTTTACATCTTGAAAAGGAAAAATTCCTTTCCCCTCTTCACCATCTTCATTAAAATAAGGATAATTAGGGTTCACCATCCAGAAATAACTATAAATTTTTCCTTGGAAAGGATTTAGTTTTTGATTTTCAATTAAATGTTCTATCAACTTTTTTCTATCATCTTTACTTAATAAAGCCGTCGGATCCATTTCACTTATAGTCACCAAATTTTGGTTTAGAACTAACGCATATGATTTTCTTGTTGTTTTATTTTTAACCGAATAAACTGCAGCCTCTCCTCCTCCCCCAAGCATACCCATTCTCTCAAATTCTTTAAGGAATTGTTTTTGAGTAACAAGCCCACATAAAGGGTAAAAATCTTCTTTATTCTGTTGAGAAAAAGTTGAAGAAAGATAGGCTTTATCTTTTTCATTCTCTGTTGCCATGAGGGGGACAGTTATCAAAAAAGACGCGATAAAAAAGAGTTCTCTTATGAGAGAAACCATACTTTTCTGACGAAGTACCGTTTTTCTCGAAAGAAATATTTTCGATCTGTGAGAAAAGGATTTGAGCGACATTTTTAATAAGCCCCCTCAACAACATGACTAAAGGATAATTAAATTATTTTGAACGAGCATTGTCAATTTCTCTTATCGGACATGCTTTAACCTGACCTACTGCCAAATCACCAAGACTATAAGGTCCATACGCGACTCGGATAAGTCGTGAAACTTGCACATTTAAATAGGTCATCAAATTTCTTACTTCTCGATTTTTTCCCTCAAAGATTGAAATTTCTAACCATGTATTCATTCCCGAACGCTTTAAAATGGTTATTTCAGCTCCTTGATAATGGATACCTTCAAAGTTGATGCCTTTGGCGATTTCCTTAAGTTTACCGTCGTAGAGATGCCCATAAACGCGGACATGATAAACTCTTTTTAAGCGTGTGGAAGGCAGTTCAAGCTTACGTGCTAACTCCCCATCATTGGTCAGTAACAGTAATCCTTCTGTCATTTTATCAAGCCGTCCTACAGAAATCACCCGAGGAAGATTTTTGGGCAAGGCTTCAAAAATTGTTGGACGATTCTCAGGATCATTGTGGGAAGTGATGAGACCTTTTGGTTTATGATAAAGCCAAAGGCAAGCAGACTCCTTAGAAGGCAATGGTTTCCCATCAACAACAACGATGTCTTGTTCTGATACAGTGATAGCAGCAGACTGTAAAAGCTTTCCATTAACTTGAACACGCCCTTCCTCAATCCAACGTTCAGCCTCAAGGCGTGAACATAAACCAGAGCGAGCCATCAATTTAGCAATTCGTTCACTCATAGCGTGCAAGCAGAGATAAAGGCTTCAAAAATTTTATAATCGTAAGGTGTGCTTAAATATTCTGGATGCCATTGGACGCCTAAGCAAAACCGTTTTTCTGTATTCTCGATCGCTTCAATAATACCATCAGGTGCGTAAGCAACCACTTTTAGATGATCGCCAACTTTTTTTATGGCTTGATGATGTGTACTATTCACTTGAATTTCTGAGGTGCCACATACCTCAAACAGTAAACTGTCTTTTTCAATATGAATCCAATGGGTTGGGTGATGCTTTGGTCCTTTTTGTTCATGAGAAATTGATGAATCAATCGAAGCCGGAATATGCTGTATCAGTGACCCTCCCATGACCACATTAATCAATTGATGTCCCCCACAAATACCTAAAATAGGAAGGTTTTTTTGGTAAGCAGCTTGCGTGAGTTTCAATTCAAAATTTGTTCGGGGAGCCTTACAAAGAACTCGCTCATGGCAAATTTCCTCGCCATAATGAGCAGGATCAATATCATAATCACCGCCAGGAATTAAAAGACCGGAAATAAGATCTATATATTCTGGGATCTGCTCACAATGGTAAGGTAAAAGGATGGGAATTCCTCCTGCTTGCTCAACAGCTCGCGCATAATTCTCACGTAAGGCATACCAAGGATAGGCTGAGTAAGAAGGCCGATCATCCCAATCTAAAACAATTCCAATAATAGGTTTAGCCATAAAATTAGAGAGCCCATTGACCCTCCCTCCAAAATTCTCTTTAATACGGTACATTTTAAAGTGTTTAACTTGAAAGAATCAATCATGAATTCAGGAATCTCTTTTGAGGATATTATTCGTCCACTAAATCGTCCAAAATTCTTGCAGGACTTTTTCGATCAAAAATACTTTTACTATGAAGGCGTTGATGATCGCTTTAAGAGGATTCTCACTTCTGCTCAATTGATGGAGTTTATTAAAATTTTGCCTTTATGGGATGAGGCTAACTTAAAGCTTTACCATCAAGGTCAACCCATTCCCTCCGAGCTCTTCTGCCAATCTTCTTCAACGTTAAATCAAGGAATACTTCTGAGGCCAAACCTTGAACTCATTCTTTCTCATTTAACGAAAGGAGCAACCCTTGTTGCAAATGATATTGGGACATTAACACCTGGCTTAAGAGAAATTTCTCATGCCCTTGCAGAAAACCTAGAAGCGCCTGTTCAAGCCAATCTTTATTATTCTGTTAAGGCACAACCAGGTTTTTTAAGTCACTTTGATGTGCATGACGTCTTTGTTTTTCACCTTGAAGGCGAAAAAAAATGGCGACTTTATGAAGGTAAAGCTGTCTCTCCTATCAATCATCCCATTTTTAATAATCTTACGCAAGAAATGCATGAAGCTCAAAAAGGCTCCCTTTTAACGGAATTACATTTAAAACCTGGAAGCTTTTTATACCTTCCTCGAGGGATGTATCATGATGCCCTTGCTCTCACAGATCATTCTCTGCATATCTCTTTTGGTGTGACACGCCCAATAGGACTTAAGGCTATAAGTTTGCTTTTTGAGGCAATGCTCTACGAAAAGATTGCCCGTCAAAATTTTCCATTCTTCGATGATTCGCAACAGTTTTCAGCTCACCTCAAAACCCTAGGGAAATGCGCTGATGACATTTTAAACAGCCCTCATTTTCAAGAACAGCTGAAGGCCCAACTTATTTCAGAGTACAAGACACGCCCTTAAAAACTCATATCCCTATAAACTACCAAGGAAAGGTTCCTTTTTTCTATATGTTGCACTTGCGCCACAGGTGGATGCAAATCAGGCAGCTTTATTTTTTCTAGATTGCCTTTGAAAGAAAGGATCTATTTTATAAAATTTGAATAAATATTGTAACGAGTTTTAAGGGAATCTGTCTTATAACCTTCTAATTTATTTTAGAGAAAACAGGGTTGTTCAGGTTTCCTTATCATTGGCCACTTTAGGAGAATTAAAAATGAAAAAAATTTTATTAACAAGCACAGCTATGGCTCTTGCTTTACCATTCGCAGCTGAACAAGCTTCTGCTGCTATTGAGGGACAAACTCCTCGCCTGCAAATTTCAGGTGAATTATCTCCTCAATTCCATGTTCTTAAAAATAAGAAGCGTGAAGAAAACAAAGGTAAAGGCTTTGGTCAACATTTAGCGATTGAAGACTCTCGTGTTAACTTTGATGTTCTTGGTAAGACAGATGCTTTTGGCGGTCTTGAATACGGTTTCCTTGCAGGTATGGCGCTTGATACCAATGAATCAAACAATATTGAAGAAACACGTATTAGCCTTAAAAATGCCTATGGAACTGTTATGGTTGGTGATACACGTGGTGTGGATGACTTCATGGCAGTTGGCCCTTGGAAAGTCATGGGCGGAACTGGTGGTGGTATTTATGGTAACATGACCAGCACATACCAACCAACTTCAGGCGTTCGTTTCTCAGGTGATCTCGTCGGAACACCAAAAGATGCGACAAAGATTAACTATATCACACCTCGCTTTGCTGGTTTCCAAGCAGGTATTACATATACGCCACATTCTGCGCATGATGGTGCTGCAAAGCTTTTCTCACACACCAATGGAGGAAGAGTAACTCAACACTTCTTCGGTGCTCAACCTTATGATCAAAGCCAAGTCGGTTTAGGTGTAAATTATAAAAACACCTTCCAAAATGGGCTTAATGTTCAGGTTTCTTTCACAGGACTTTATGGTCACACAAAGACTGGTAGACGCCTCCAACCAGGCGAATTTAAAGCTTATCTGCCAGATTCAACAAATGCATTCAATTTTGTGCCGTCATTCACTTCTAAAGTTAGAAATACGAAGGCATTTGCTGTTGGTACTGTCTTTGGTTTCCAAGGTTGGCAGATCGGTGGAGAGTATATCAACAATGGTAAATCAGGTGAGCCACGCGCTCTCCACGGCAGTGATGCTGGACGTGTTTACAGCGGTGCTATTGGTTATAGCTGGAAAATTAACAGTCTTGCAGCAGGATATGCTCATACAGCACGTAAACTTGGCACAGGTTTCAGCAAGGCAAAAGCTGACGTTTATACACTGACTTATGATCACAAGCTTGCACCAGGTCTTGAAGTTTTCGTTGAAGGTAACTTTGCGAAGCAAAAAACAGATGCAAAGTATGTTAACTTTGTTAAAAACGTTAAAGCTGATAGAAACTTTGATAAGGCAAATGATGCCGTTGGAAACAGCAATACAAAGGCTGCTATCATCGGAAGTCGTATCCGCTTCTAATCGTAAAGAAATTACGATAAAGGGGAGTTTCGACTCCCCTTTTTTTTGTCTTGACGATGGCTTAACAACGCCGCATATCTGTAAGCATATCTGTAAAGGGAAATACTATGTTTAGAAAAAGTTCGCTGATCGTTTTGAGTGGTGCCATTTTCTTAAATGCTTGCGAGGGCATGAAAGTTTCTAATGACGATGAAATTAAAACGAGGCGCGAGCAAAAATATCGTGATATGGATAAAGCTTTCGGAGATGATGCTTTTACACTTGGTGGAGATCGTGATTCTGGAAACAAAGGCGAAATTGGCGTCGGCGTCAATAGCTTCTTATGGCGAGCTTCACTTGATACAATTTCTTTTATTCCTTTAAAGAGCGCAGATCCTTTTGGCGGGGTTATTCTGACAGAATGGTATACCCCAAGCGCGATGTCCACTGAACGCATTAAAGTTGATATTCTCATCATTGATCGACAATTGCGCGCTGATGGAATAAAGGTTTCTGTTTTTAGGCAAAAGCGGCAGGGCACTGAATGGGTTGACCAACCCGTGGATACACAAACAGCAATTCAACTTGAAAATGTTATTCTGACGCGTGCCCGTCAGTTACGTATTGATAGTGGTAAATAGAGGGACTCATGGCTGAGCGCTATAATCATCGCGTTGCAGAGCCTAAATGGCAGCAACGATGGAATGAATTAGGGTCATTTAAGGCTACGACGGACCCTCAAAAGCCTAAATACTATGTACTTGAAATGTTTCCTTATCCCTCTGGACACATTCATATTGGGCATGTTCGTAACTATTTAATTGGCGATGTGATTGCACGCTTTAAGAAAGCTCAAGGCTTCAATGTTCTCCATCCAATGGGATGGGATGCTTTTGGCTTGCCTGCAGAAAATGCCGCAATTCAAACAAAAAGCCATCCAGCTCACTGGACTTATAACAATATCAAAATTATGCGCGACCAATTGAAATCAATGGGACTTGCGTATGATTGGGATCGAGAACTTGCCACCTGCCACTCGGGTTATTATGGTCATGAGCAGAGGTTGTTCCTTGAACTTTATAAGCAAGGTCTTATTTATCGAAAAGAAAGTTTTGTAAATTGGGATCCTGTTGAAAATAGTGTGTTGGCGAATGAACAGGTAATTGATGGACGCGGATGGCGTTCCGGTGCGAAGGTTGAGCGCCGTAAATTATCTCAATGGTATTTAAAGATCACAGCCTATGCAGAAGAACTTCTTGAAGGTCTTGATACGCTTAAAGACTGGCCAGAACGCGTTGTTACCATGCAACGTAACTGGATTGGACGGTCAGAAGGGGCGCAAATTAACTTTAAGGTAAAAGAGTTACCTGAGACAGTTACCATCTTTTCAACCCGCCCAGATACCCTCTTTGGGGCAAGTTTTTGTGCTTTATCGCCGCACCATCCCCTTACAGAAAAGCTAGCAAAAGACAATCCTGCCCTAAAAGCATTTATTGAAGAATGCAATAAGACGAGTATTAACGAAGAAGCAATTGTAAAAGCTGAAAAACTTGGATTTAATACAGGTTTTCATGTCGAGCATCCTTTCCTTAAAGATCACCTTTTGCCTCTTTACATTGCAAACTTTGTCCTCATGGATTATGGAACAGGTGCTATTTTTGGCTGCCCTGCTCATGATGAGCGAGACTTTGAATTTGCAAAGAAATACCAACTCGAGATTCTGCCCGTTATTCACCCATCCGATCAAACGTCGGTTTCTTTTAAAATCACAACAGAACCTTTCACAGAAGATGGTATCTTATTTAATTCAGAGTTTCTCAATGGCCTTACAGTTGAGCAAGCCAAAGAATGTGCAATTAAAAAGTTATCCGAATTAAAACTTGGCGAGAAAATCACCACATATCGTCTGCGCGATTGGGGCATCTCAAGACAACGGTATTGGGGGTGCCCAATCCCCATGATTCATTGTCCTTCCTGTGGAATTCTTCCTGTGCCAGAAAATCAGCTTCCTATAGCTCTTCCCGAGGATGTTGATTTTGACGCCCCCGGAAATCCTTTAGATCGACATCCTTCTTGGAAATTTACGACCTGTCCTTCGTGTCATCAACCTGCGGAACGTGAGACGGACACTTTAGATACCTTTGTTGAATCTTCTTGGTATTTTGCACGCTTTTGTGCCCCTCGGTTTGATCAACCAATCTCTCAAGAAGAAACGGCTTACTGGCTTCCTGTTGATCAATATATTGGGGGTATTGAGCATGCCATTCTCCACCTTCTTTATGCGCGTTTTTTCAGTCGAGCACTTGCTAAAGGCAACTATTTAACGTGCAAAGAACCGTTCAAAGCGCTCTTGGCTCAAGGCATGGTGACGCATGAAACATTTCAGACAGAAGACCATGAATGGGTCTTTCCTTCAGACGTTGGTACCAATAAGCAAGGAGAGCTTATTCGGATAACCGATGGCGCACGGGTGATCAAGGGTCGCCTAGAAAAAATGAGTAAATCTAGGAAAAATGTTGTCGCTCCAGAAGTTATTACCCAAGACTATGGCGCAGATACGGCACGTTTGTTCTTAATTTCTGATAGCCCGCCTGATCGCGATTTTGAATGGACCGATTTAGGCGCCCAGGGTATATGGAAGTACCTTAATCGTATTTGGACCCTTACTGAGGGCTTTAAGCCTTTCCTAGCCCCATTTACGGCGAAAATTCCAGACACACTCACTGAGGAAGAAAAAAATCTTCGTCAAATGGCTCATCGTATTTTAAAAGATGTAACAGCTTCTATTCAAGCCTTCCATCTCAATCGCTACGTGGCCTATCTCAGAGAGTTCAGTAATTATCTAGGAAACCTTAAAGATCTCTCTCAAATTAATGGGGCTGTTTTAAGAGAAGCCCTTGAGTTTCTTATCATTGCAATCAATCCAGCAACGCCTCACCTTGCAGAAGAAATGTGGGCATCTTTAGGGCATCCAACGCCGCTTGTGAACACAGCATGGCCCACTTTTGAGGAAGCACTGACACAAGAGTCTTCCGTGACCATTGCGGTTCAAGTCAATGGGAAGCTTCGTGGCACTTTTGTGTGTGCAAAAGACCAAGATCAAACTGATCTTGAAAAGACCGCACTTGCACTTGAAAATGTTCAAAAAGTCATTGGGGATCAAAGCGTCCGTAAAATTATCATTATTCCAAATAAGGTTGTGAACATTGTTGTGGCTTAATACTTTCATTATTCTTAGTAGTTTAACTTTAAGTGGGTGTGGGTTTCAACCATTGTACGCCCCCACAAGTCAAACCAATGAAAAACTTGCACAAATAAAGATTAAACAAATTCCTGATCGGATGGGGCAGGTATTGCGCAACCATTTATTGGATATTTTAACGCCTTATGGAGAACCTAAAAATCCAGAGTATATTTTAAAAATTAACGTTAATGAGCAACGCATCGATTTAGCTTTTCGTAAAGATGCCACCGCAAAACGAGCCCAACTTCAATATACGGCGGATGTTATCCTCATTCATGCCGTTTCTCATGAGGTTATCTTGTCGGACAAGCTTGATTTAATGTCAGGATTTTCTGTTGGCTCTCAGGCTGACTTTTCTTCTACTCCTGCGCTTGTCAGTGAAGAGAAGGCACGCCTCCGCGCGATGGAAATACTGGCCCAAGATATCAAATCCTTTCTGGCAAGCTACCTTAATATCAAAGATTAAGTTCATCCTCTTAAAGAGTATTTTTTTCTTCTTTATTATTTTTAGGAACACTGCCTAATGTATAATAATTTTATAAGAGTGATTTATTCCTGACATGATGTATCAAAATTTTTTTAAAAAAGAACTTGGACGCCTTCGAAACGAAGGACGTTATCGAATTTTTTTAAATCTTGAACGGTGCGCCAACGAATTTCCTCACGCTATAAGTGGGAATTCTAAACAAGAAGTTACAGTATGGTGCAGTAATGATTACTTGGGAATGGGACAACATCCAGAAATTCTCAAAGCCATGATCAAAACCCTTAAGCGATGTGGCTCAGGTTCAGGCGGGACGCGTAATATCTCTGGAAATACTTATACTCATGTGACGCTTGAAGAAACTTTGAGTGATTTTCATCAAAAAGAAGCCTCTCTTGTCTTCACTTCAGGATATGTTGCCAATGAAACAACCCTTGCAACCTTGGGATCTTGCTTACCAGAGTGTGTTTTTCTGTCAGATGAAAAAAATCATGCTTCCATTATTCATGGCATCCGCAATAGTCGCGCCCAAAAGAAAATTTTTCGTCATAATGATGTCGCTCATCTTACAGAACTTTTAGAATCTATTCCTTCCCATCAACCTAAAATTATCGTATTTGAATCTGTTTATTCAATGGATGGCGACTTAAGCCCAATGAAGGAAATTTGTGCCCTTGCAAAGCAATACAATGCTTTGACTTATTTAGATGAAGTCCATAGCGCAGGGCTTTATGGGCCACAGGGGGGTGGCATTGCGCAAGCTCTCGGCCTTGAGAACGACATTGACATTATCCAAGGCACCCTTGGTAAGGCCTTTGGTCTTATCGGAGGTTATATTGCCGGAACAAAAGAACTTATTGATTTTATAAGAAGTTTTGCGCCGGGCTTTATTTTTACGACGTCATTGCCTCCTGCTATTGTTGTGGGTGCCGTGGTCAGTATTAACCATCTTAAAAATAACGCGCAACTTCGCGAGCAACATCAATTTAATGCCCGTTATTTGAAGAAGAGGCTTGAAAAATATCGTCTTCCTTATTTGCAGAATCAGAGCCATATTGTTCCCCTCATTGTTGGCAATGCACAAAAATGTAAAGAGATAACAGATCGGCTTTTACACCAATTTAAAATTTACGTACAACCTATCAATTATCCAACCGTGGCAATGGGAACTGAACGTCTGCGTTTGACGCCATCTGCCCTGCACACCCCCCAGATGATTAATCACTTAGTTCAAGCTCTCGCTGAAATTTGGGATGATTTATCGCTCCCTAAAGCTGCTTAAGATATGAATTAATAAAAAGGATGTTTTTATGAAAATCTCTTCATTTGCTCAATTCTTGGTGAAAATGTCACCTCATAGCAAATGTTTCTTAATTTATGGCAATAACGAGAACCTTGTTTATTTCCGAGAAAAAGTCATTCTTAACCATCTCAAAAAAACGATTCCTTCTCTTCAAGTCCATCTTCTTGAAGAATTTATTATTTCAGAGACCTCTTCTTTAAGTCTCTTTGAGTCTGAGCCTTCGCCTGTTGTTTATCTTTATCGACGTGCCAATGATCGACTTTTAAAAGAGGTTGAAAAGACGCTCAACCAAGGATCCCACTATTATATTTTGGCCAGCCCCCAACTAAATTCGAAAGCAAAACTGGTGGATTTTGCTTTAAAGCATCCCTCTGTTGCAGCTATTCCTTCTTATACGATTGAAGATGCTGAGATCACAAAAGTGATTCATGACTTTTGCCAAGAGACTTCCTTAAATCTTCACCCTGAGGCCAAAAAAATCCTTTTTGAAAGCCTGATGTCAAATCCTTCAACGTTTGAAAGCCAGCTCCAAAAGGCCGCATTGTTCTATTCTGGGGCGTCTTCTGAGTTTTCGCCGTCTGCTTTTAAAGAACTTTTTATCTCTAAAGAAGAAGGAGACTTATTTAAAATGAAGGAAGCCTTCTTTAAAGGTGATACTGTTTCTTTTACGCAACTGTGGAACACATTGAAACAAGACGATTTTCAGGATATTTCTCTCATTCGGTTTCTTCAAGCTGAAGCTTTTCGGAGTTTAAAAGGCCCAGGAGGGGGGCCTTATCAGATACGTAATCCTTTGTCGCCACTTCAAGTAACACGCTTGTTGTCTTTGCTCTTAAACCTTGAGACAACCTTAAAATGGCAACCAGATCTGCCGGAAAATTATCTTTTACAAATGTTGCTTCAGTGGTTGCCCACCAAAAGCCTTGAAACAAGATAATCGAGCTCTTCCAAATTATTAAAATGGATGTTAAGACGTCCACCATCCCCTTTCAACTCAAGAGCGACAGCCAGATTTAGCGCCCCTTTAAGCTGATTCTCTAACATTGTTTTATCATCTTCACTATACGCGCGCTCCATAAACGCCGAAGGCTTCTCAATCTTAGTGGGAGACGGATTATTTTGTTTTTTGATCAATTGCTCAGTTTGACGAACATTTAACCCTTGCTTAACAACTTTTTCCCCAAGTATTTCAGGATTTTTTGCCCCTAAAAGGGCCCGCGCATGACCTGCAGTTAGTTTTCCAAGGCGAATATATTCGCGAAGATTTTCGGGTAGATTCAAGAGTCTAAGAGTATTGGCAATATGGCTTCGACTTTTACTAAGAGATTTTGCTAAATCCTCTTGGGTATAATCAAATTCTTCCATAAGCCGCTTATAACCTTGTGCTTCTTCTAGAATGTTCAAATCATGGCGTTGGATATTCTCAATCAGCCCAAGCTCAAGAGCTTCACGGTCATTTAATTGCTTAACAAGCGCGGGAATTTCTTGAAGTCCTGCTTGCTTTGCCGCCCGCCAACGACGTTCTCCAGCAACAATTTCATAATTTGCCATCCCATTGTGCACGGGGCGAATTAAAATGGGTTGAATAACGCCCTTTTCTCGCACTGATTCAACAAGCGTTTCAAAAGGCTCTACGTCAAAATGTTCACGAGGTTGGTATTTACCTGGACAAATCTCAAAAATCGAGATTTTTTGAATATGAGTCCCTACTTGAGGCGCAATGGCAGGATCGGGTCCTAAAAGAGCATCTAATCCACGCCCTAATGAACGATTAATTGGCGAATTCGACATATTTTCTTTCCTGAGTTTGTTGCAAAACCTCGCTCGCCAGCTTCATGTAGGCAAGAGAACCAGAACTTCTGACATCATAAAGGAGAACTGGCGTCCCATGAGAAGGCGCCTCTGAAATTTTTACATTGCGAGGAATAGGATTTTTAAAAACAAGCTCTTTAAAATGAGTCCGCACATCTTCAGCCACCTGCTCTGAAAGAACATTTCGCTTATCGTACATGGTAAGGGCAATTCCTAGTAAAGACAGCTGAGAATTAAGACGTCCTTGGACACGCCGAACTGTATTCATGAGTTGGCTCAACCCCTCAAGGGCATAAAATTCACATTGCAACGGAACTAAAATATAGTTTGCCGAGGTCAAAGCATTAAGGGTTAAAAACCCGAGAGAAGGAGGACAGTCAATCAAAATATAATCGTAATCTTCTTCAACTTCTTCTAAGGCTTGCTTTAATTTAAATTCTCTTTGAGGAAGAGAAACAAGCTCAACTTCCGCGCCTGAAAGATGAGGAGAAGCTGGAAGAATTGAAAGATAAGGAATTCGAGTTTTAATGATGCATTCTGAAGCCTTTTCAATTCCTAAAAGAACCTCATAACTTCCTGCTTTCCTCTCTCTTCCATAAAGTCCCATGCCAGTGGAAGCATTTCCTTGAGGGTCAAGGTCGATCATTAAAACTTTTTTGAGACTTGCGGCAAGAGCCGTTGCCAGATTAATTGCTGTCGTTGTTTTGCCAACCCCACCTTTTTGATTTGCAATAGCAATGACCGTCATCTCATCCTCATTTTACTTTCTTGCTTACTTCTTTTACCTCTAAAATCTTACCTTGGCAATCTGTAATACTTGAATGAACACTTACTTTAAAATCCCACTCTTTTTGCGCTTCATTTATTTCTTCTAAATAGCTTTTTCCTTTAAGCAGTAAAAAGGTTGTTGAGGGCGTAAATAATGGTACCGTCAATTCAAGAAGGCGCTTCAGAGGCGCAAAACCTCGTGCAGTGATAAGGTCGGCTTTTAGAGATCCAAGCGTTTCAACACGATCACAGATCACTTTGGCGGTTGAGTTTGTTTTTAAAATAATATGGTTTAAAAAAGTTGCTTTTCGCTGATCAGATTCGATTAAAGTCACTGAAGTTGGTTGAAGCAAAGATAAAACAAGCCCTGGAAAGCCCGCCCCACTTCCAACATCAATAATGGTTTTTGTTGAAGGCGGTATGAATTTTAAAAGCTGAGCGCTATCTAAAAAATGCCGTCCCTCAATTTCTTCCACAGTGGTTTTAGAGATGAGATTGATGGCTTTTTGCCATTTGATGAGTTCTTCGTGATAAACGCCCAAGGCTAAAAATGTTTCACGTGAAACATTTTGGCCCTGAGACAAAAGAAAATCTTTTAAATTCATACACTTAAGAATTCATGGACGTGAAAAAATCTTGATTGCTTTTCGTGGCTTTTAGTTTGTCATGCAAGAATTCCATCGCATCATTTGCCCCCATAGGTGCCAAAATTCGACGAAGAACCCACATCTTAGAAAGATCGCCCTTATTAACAAGCAACTCTTCCTTTCGTGTTCCAGAACGCGTAATATCAATAGCAGGAAAGATTCTTTTATCAGAAAGTTTACGATCAAGAATAATTTCAGCGTTACCTGTGCCTTTAAATTCTTCGAAAATAACCTCATCCATTCTTGATCCTGTTTCGACTAAGGCTGTCGCAATAATGGTGAGAGAACCACCTTCTTCAATGTTACGGGCCGCACCAAAGAAACGCTTTGGACGTTGAAGGGCGTTGGCATCCACACCGCCTGTTAACACCTTACCAGAAGAAGGAACAATTGTGTTATAAGCACGTGCCAAACGGGTGATTGAGTCTAAGAGAATCACGACGTCACGCTTTCCTTCAACAAGTCTCTTGGCCTTTTCAATAACCATTTCTGCGACTTGAACGTGTCGGGTTGCAGGCTCATCAAAAGTTGAGCTTAAAACTTCACCTTTCACAGAACGCGCCATATCTGTGACTTCTTCGGGACGTTCATCAATCAGCAAGACGATCAGATATACTTCAGGATGGTTAATTGAAATAGCATTGGCGATTTGTTGCAACATCACAGTTTTACCGGTTCGAGGCGGTGCCGTAATTAAAGCACGCTGTCCTTTTCCAAGGGGTGAGATTAAATCAACCACGCGCGTTGTTAAGTCGCCATTTTCAGGATTATCGATTTCCATTTTAAGACGTTGATTGGGGTAAAGTGGTGTCAAGTTATCAAAGTTAATCCGGTGCTTTGCTTGTTCAGGATCTTCAAAATTAATCGTATTTAATTTTAAGAGGGCAAAGTAACGCTCACCTTCTTTTGGCGCTCGAATTTGACCATCAAGAACATCCCCTGTTCTGAGGCCAAAACGTCGAATTTGGCTGGGTGAGACATAAAGATCATCGGGACCTGGAAGAAAATTCATTTGAGGAGAGCGTAAGAAACCATAACCATCTTGAAGTATTTCAAGGACCCCCCCACCATAAATAGGGATATCTTTACTGGCGAGTTGTTTAAGGATGGCAAAAATAAGGTCTTGTTTTTTTAGAGAACTTGCGTTTTCGATTTCGTGTTCTTCTGCGATTGCCAGCAGATCAGCCGGCAATTTAAGCTTAAGCTCTTGAATGTTCATAAATTATTATACTCTCATTGAATGAATTAATACGTACCATTTTGTAAGGGATTTTGGACCTGAGAATCTCGATCCACCACTACCTATACTCTCAAAAAGGCTTGATGACAACAAGAAAGACAACAAAAATCATTAAAAGGGGCGCAATTTCATTAATAAGACGGTAAAACCGTTGAGAATTCTGATTTTTTCCAGTCTGAAAAAGTTTCATCCATCGTATTAACATGCCGTGATATCCCGCTAAAAGCAGCACCAGAAACAACTTTGCATGAATCCATCCCATCGGGCTTACCAAAATCCCAGGAACCATTAACAGCAAACTGCCACTGACAAAAGTTAACAACATCGCGGGTGTCATGATAATGCGCGCAAGCCTTTTTTCCATGATACAAAGGGTTGTATACAATTCGGACCCTGGTGTTGCTGTCGCATGGTAAACATAAAGGCGGGGCTGATAAAAAAGGGCAGCCATCCAGCTGATGACAAAAATGATATGGATGCTTTTAATAAAAAGATAATGCTCAGCTAAATAATTGCTCATGATGGTCTCCGACAGATACAGTTAATAAATTGAGGATCACATTTAAACTCAAAGCACCCTGACGCAAGCTTTTCTTGATGAGATTTTATCATTTGCCCTAAACCGTTAATAAAGAGGGTGTGCGTACTGACGGTTGGAATCCGACAATAAAAAGGAACCTTTTCAGTATTCGCCAAGGCTTGATACTGCATGTCAAGCTCAACAAGGGTTTCCGAATGCTCAGAAACAAACGATATCGGCACGACAACGACCCCAACCTCCTCCCGGCCAGCCCGTCTAATTTCAGCGTCAGTGGAGGGCGTCAGCCATTTTAAAGGGCCAACCTTAGACTGATAACACACAACAAAATCCGGATTTCCAAGTTGATCAGCAATTGCTTGCGCTGAAAGCTCAATATGCTGTTGATAGGGATCCCCCTGCCGCACGAGTTTTTCCGGCAGCCCATGGGCTGAAAAAAGCAAACGATAGCGACGTTTTTCGCCCTTAAGCGCCTGCTGGATAAGATCACAATTTGCCGCAATAAATCCTTCTTGATGCGGATAACAACAAATAGTTTTTGTTGGAATTTCAAGAGCTGCTTTCTTTACGGCTGCAGTCCATGCCTTCAACGATGACGCCGTTGTTGTCGTCGAAAATTGGGGATAAAGAGGTAATAGAATGATTTCTGTGGGGTCATAGGCCTTAACAGCCTTCACGGTTGCGTCTATCAAGGGATGCCAATAGCGCATAGCAATAAAGACACGCCATTCCTTCCCCAAACAGGCTTCCAAGGCGCTGGCTTGTTGTTGCGTGTTGGCCAAAAGGGGTGAGCCTCCTCCTAATTTCCCATAGATCGCTTGCGCTTCTTTCTTGCGTCGCCTCGCTATTAAAAAGGCTAACACCCTTCTGAAAGGTTGGAAAATCGGTAAAATGGCTCGATCATTAAAAAGATTAAATAAAAAGGGCTCAATGGCTTCAGGACCATCAGGTCCACCTAAATTAAAAAGGATAACGGCCTTCCGATTCATTCTTACGCCCCTTTAACATATCGAATAAAATCAGCAACATGATCTATTGGTGTTTCAGGCACAATACCATGACCTAAATTAAAAATATAAGGCCCGTGGGCTTCTAAGGTCCGATATCTTTCGACTTCTTGTCGCAATATGTCCCCTCCCACAACGAGCGCTTGAGGATCAATTCCCCCTTGCAAAACCACGTTTCCTTTAAAGTTTTTCTTGACCCATTCCAAGGAAATTCTGGAATCAAGGCTAATCCCGTCAACGGTTGTTTTTTGTTGATATTCTTGTGTTTTTTCACCAAACCCACGCGGAAACCCGATAATAGGAACTTGAGGATATGAAATTTTCATGGCCTGTACAATCGCGTGCGTTGGTTGGTAAACAGCTTGCTCCACCAAACAATCTGGCACAGCTTCTCCCCAAGATTCAAAGAGCTGCAAAACTTGAGCACCGGCCTCCACCTGCCGCTTAAGATAAGCGATCGTAGCCTCTGTAATGATTTTAAGCAAGTCTTGAAACGCTTGCGGGTGACGAAAGGCAAAGGCCTTCGCGTGATCAAAGTTTTTAGACGATTTCCCCTCTAGCATATAGCAAGCAACCGTCCAAGGAGCCCCCGCAAAGCCGATCAAATTAGCCTGGGAGGGTAACGCTGATCTTACGTGGCTCATAGCCTCACAGGTGGGCATAAAACGGTCTAAATCAACGCTTAAACGATGAAGATGGTCCGGCCCCTCAATGCGCTCAAGATGAGGTCCTTTCCCTTCTATAAATGCTAATTTGAGGCCTAAAGCATAGGGAACAATAAGGATGTCTGAAAAAATGATGGCTGCATCTAGATCAAAACGCTTTAAAGGTTGTAGAGTGATCTCAGCCGCCGCCGAAGGCGTTAAGCAAAGTTCAAGGAAGGACGGGTATTTAGCACGTAACGCCCGATATTCAGGAAGATAGCGTCCAGCCTGTCGCATAATCCAGCAAACAGACGGCCCCTTTTTGGTTTCATAGAATAAATTTAAGAGTGTCATTTTAAAATATTAATAATTTATTAATAAAAGATAGTTGTTATTGTTGGCTTGGGGATAACTGTTGTCCCCAGGCCTCTATGATTTTGTATAGGGATGTGCTTGAAGAAGCAAATGATTATATTTTTTTATTTTTATCCTTACCTTCTCCCTCTCTTATCCCCAGCTTATCCTCTTGTGGATAACAAGAGAACAGAATCTTTGGCTTGTGAATCATTTTTCTTTAAGGGAACATTGTTTTCTTTTTACCTTATGGTTATTATCATTTTATCCACAGGTTTTCACGCAAGGGATAGGAATGGAGTTACCTCGGGTCTTGGGATTAACAGGGTCGATCGGTACTGGAAAATCAACTGTTGCTAAGATGTTTAGACGCTTAAGGATTCCGGTGATTGATGCCGATAAAATCGTTCATCAGCTCTATGAAGCTTCTCCTGTGTTAATTAAAAAAGTGAGGGCTTATCAGGATTCTCTTATTCATAAGGGAAAAGTTGATCGTCATGCCCTGTCTCAGCTTGTTATTAAAGAACCCTCTTTTCTTGCCCACCTTGAGGACATTGTTCATCCGTTGGTTAAACAAGCATTGCTGGAGGCGATTGAGGCTGCAAAAAAAGAAAAGGTTCCTTTAGTCGTTCTTGAAGTTCCTTTGCTTTTTGAGGTGAAGTTTGATTCTTTATGCCATTTTACGCTCGTGGTTCATGCACCTCAAGCCCTTCAAAAAGAACGCGTCCTTAACCGCCCTGATATGACAGAAGAGAAATTGCTCAAAATTTTAGCTCGCCAACTTCCTCAACAAGAGAAAATAAATTGCGCTGATTTTACGCTTGATACTTCCCGTCCGCGGGTTCATATCTTTAAAGAACTTTTAAAGCATCTTGAGAGGATTTGTTCGAGCCATGCGTGAAATTGTTCTGGATACCGAAACAACCGGATTTGAGCCAGCTGATGGCCATAAATTGGTTGAAATTGGCTGTATTGAGCTCATCAATTTTGTGCCGACAGGGGCTGTTTTTCACAAATACATCAATCCCGAGCGAGAGGTACCTCAAGAAGCATTTAACGTTCATGGTCTTTCGTATGAGTTCCTGAAGGACCATCCAAGGTTCGAAGAAATTCATTTGCAATTTCTTGACTTTATTGGGGACAGCCCTTTGGTCATCCATAATGCCCGATTCGATATGAAATTTTTAAATGCAGAGCTTGGACGCCTTAACCAACAAAGTCTTCCCTTTGAGCGCGCCATTGATACGCTTGCTTTAGCCAAAAGTTTATTTCCTGGATCGCCAGCAAGCCTTGATGCCTTATGTAAGCGTTTTGGGATTGATAATTCAAATCGAATCAAACATGGCGCCCTTCTGGATGCTGAGCTTTTAGCAGAGGTTTATCTTGAGCTTAAAGGCGGGCGTCAACCCACCCTTAATTTGGCGACGAAATCAATAAATTCAAGTCTTACGCCGATCGAGAAGAAATTCTATCCGGCGCGCCCTTTTAAGATTCCAGAGGATGATCTTAAACATCATGAAGCTTTTCTAGATAAACTTAAGAATCCAGCGTGGCGTTCTCTTGAGAGCCATATTGGTTCCGATAAAGCTCAAGGAAATCGATAGGATTCAGCATAAGCGCTGGGAACCCGCCTTCTCGCGTCAATGTTGAAATGACATTCCGAGCATAAGGGAAAAGCAGCCTTGGACATTCAATCATGAGAATGGGGTGAACAGCTTCTTGTGGAAGGTCAGTGGCCAATGTAAACACACCCGCATATTGAAGTTCCGCCAAAAACATCGTTTGCTTATTTTGATGCGCATTTGCTGTTAAATGAAGGGTAACTTCATAAGTATTTTCGCCAACAGCTTGAGCCTGGATATCGATATTCAGTTCAATTTCGGGGGCCTGATCTTCACTGGCACTAAGGCTTTGTAAAGGGGTTGGATTTTCAAAAGAAATATCTTTTACGTATTGAGCGTTAATGATGAGTGGCATGGCGGGAATATTCGCGCTGGGTTCCATTTCGGCTGCACCATTTGATTTTTGGGGCTTTTGAGTTTCATTTTTGGCCATTATGATCTCCTTAAATCTTTTTTAGTGTTGGCGACTCTATCATGGTTTCCTAGAGTATGACAATATAAGGATAAAGAGAACTTTTTGAAGGAGAAATAAATGGGTCAATTGCTCGAGATTTTAGTGTTTGCATTTATTGCAGCTATTATTATCTTTAAATTAATTTCGGTTCTCGGCCAACGAACAGGATTTGAACACTCGCAACGGCAAAGCGATACCTCAGGGGATCCTTTAAAACCCGAGGCGAAACAAGATCCTACAGCGTCCTCTTCAGAGGAAGACCTTATTGGACCAGGTCTCCGTAAGATTTATGGCCAAATGCTCTCTCTTGATCGACAGTTTTCGTTAAGTCGCTTTTTAGGGGGGGCAACACGCGCTTTTGAGATGATTGTACTTGCTTATGCAAAAGGGGATTTAAAAAGTTTAAAACCATTATTATCTTCTGAAGTTTATAAGGATTTTCAAGAAGCTATTGAAGAAAGGCACCAAGAAAGAGAAAGTCTTGAGACAACCATTGCGAAAATTGAATCCGCTGAGATCACCGATATGCAGTTGCAAGAAACACAAGCGATCATTACCGTACGATTTACCTCGGAACAAGTTCACCTTATTCGAAATGACAAAGGGGATATCATCGAGGGTAATCCAAATCAAAGTGAACAAGTTATTGATTTATGGACATTTTCACGTGATCTTCGATCGAAAGAATTCAATTGGATCTTAATAAAGACAGAACAATAATGACAGCCGCAATCGTTCCTATCAATTTTAAAAATTTTTCGTTTCAAAAAGTGGATGTTGAAAAGCTTCCTGGCTTTGCCGAAGATACGTTTGAAGACGCTTGCTTAGCTTGGAACCGTTCTGCAACCATTTTAAAATCTCTTCCTGTTGACACCTCTTTTGGTGTTGTGGGGACGCGGGCAGAATGGGAAGATGTTTTGAAGCTTCCCATAGAAGAAGTTCAGTTTCGTAACTTTCTGGTGACGCATTTTAAAGCCTATCACCTTCGTTATGACGAGGAACCCAAGGGATTGTTTACAGGGTATTTCGAACCTTGTTTGAAAACATCAATGGTGGCCTCACCGGAGTTTCCCTATCCCATTTATCGGCGCCCTCCAGAACTTGTTGTGATTGAAGATCTGGGTCACTTCCATTCAGCCTTAGCGGGGTATCGTATTGCCGGAAGCCTGCATGAAGCAACATTAAAGCCTTATCATTCAAGACGGGCGTTATCCGCTGGCGTACTTGAAGGACACAATTTAGAAATTGCTTGGGTTGCTAATAAGGCAGATCTTTTTTTTATGCACATTCAGGGCTCAGGAAAGCTTGAGTTTGAAGATGGTTGGATCCGGCTTGGCTATGATGGAACCAATGGATATCCTTACACTTCCGTCGGAAAATATATCTTAGAGTGCGGTTATTTAACGCCCGAACAAGCAACGATGCAAGGGATTAAACAATGGTTTCGCGCCAATCCAGACAAAATGGATGAAATTTTGCATCGGAATGAGTCCTTTGTGTTTTTTAAGAATTTAGGCGCTCAAGAAGGACCAATTGGGCGACAAGGTGCCGTGTTGACACCCAAAAGAAGTTTAGCGGTTGATCCGCGCGTGATCGCAATGGGAATGCCTTTATGGTTGTCTGCAGAACCACCCTGTGGGACTGAACAACCTTTGCAGCGATTTGTGGTTGCGCAAGATGTGGGGGGCGCAATTAAAGGTCCCGTCCGAGGCGACTTTTATTGGGGGACAGGCGATCAAGCTGGCGAATTAGCAGGCTGTATGAAATCTGCTGGAGAACTTTATTTTCTCGTGCCCAAAACAATTGAATTCAAAGGTTTTGCGGGATGACGGATGAGTCTGAAGATCCCTGGAAAACTTATTTACGCGACGTCAAAGCTCTCTCTTTCCCGGCGAAAGTTGAAAAAAAACCTAAGAAAGTTCACTTGCGTGGTCGAAATCCGCTCAAAGCCTTTTTAGACAAGGTTCCTTTTGAAAATGTTTCACGTGAAACATTTTTAGAGAATAACAAAATTCAGGGGATCTCTCGGAAAAAGACGCGTAATGCAAAACTTGAGAAGACGTTAGATCTTCATGGGCTCACGTTAAAGGAAGCATATTTAGAGCTTTCTAGTTTTTTATGGAAAGCATCTCATCAAGGTTTGAGAACAGTTCTCATTATTACAGGGAAAGGGAGAGGTTCACGCTCTTTAGGCGAGGACGATAAACCTCGGTTGAATCTTAAGGATGCGGTTCCTTCTTGGCTTCAAGAATCGCCTTTAAATTCTCTCGTCGGATCTTGGTCAAAAGCCGCTCATGAACATGGCGGTGATGGCGCCTTATATGTTTTTTTAAGAACAATTCCTTTAAAATAAGCTGATTAATAATAAAAATGATCGGATATCTCTTTGTCATCCCCGCGCAGGCGGGGATCCAGTTATAATAATTCTTCCCATTCTGGGTTTACTTCTTCAATCAGATTTATTTTCCAAGATCGATTATATCCTGATAAGATTCCATGTATACAAGTTTATCCACATGATATTTTTCTGTGAATCCCTTTATAAGTTCTTGTTTATGCTCATAAAGACGGTGGTCTAAGTCGTTTGTGATACCAACATATAAAGTTCCATTTTTTTGTGAACAAAGAATGTAAACATAATAGGTCATAATATAGGTTGATTTTCTGGATCCCCGCTTTCGCGAGGATGACATGATGGTAAAGTTAAGGCCAGTATAACACGTTGTTAGATAGGAGAAGAAAAATTTTATTATAAACATCGCTGAACGAATAATAACTATTCTTGCAATTATACCATATGAAGATGGTGCCTTATATTTTTTAAGAGCAATTGCTTTAAGATAAAGTATCAAAGATACATTAAGATCTATGTTTATTTAAAATCGTAAAATCAAGAAGTTATCATAAAATGTTTCACGTGAAACAATTTAGCGAATGCAAATCTCTTAAAAAAATCTGGGTATGAATTAAATTTTTTATATCGAAGATAATAATGAAAAAGGAGAAGAGTCGACAATCCTCTCTTCTCCCTCAAATCATAAAATTTAGGCAGTCTGCTTGTCTGTAAATTCAAGAACGAACTGCCACTTCATAACACCAAAACGAGACATTTCCATTTGTTCGCTCCGGTGAAAACCTAGATTTTTTAATATTTTTTCCGCAGCTGGATCACTGGATGTGGCGATAATGCCGCGATATATGGTGCCATCAAAATCATACTCGCCTTTTCCTGTAACTTTTGTTTGGCGTATAATGGGTAAAAACTGATCTACGATTAACTGAGCCATCGATAAGGCATATTTTTTTCTCCAAAGAGGGATTAAATTGGGATCATTATCATCAAATCCAGCTTTTTTTTGGAGTCTTTCTTCTTTATCAACCTTTTTTAAATACTCGCCTGTTGATTTAATAATGGCAGGATGAGAGAGGCCAGCAAGTTCAAAATAATTTTCTTTATCTGAACCACCAATAACAATAGTGCCAACAGGCTTCCAGCCAAATTCCGGTGTATTAAGTTCAACAACATGAACGACAAGAGGATTACCGGCTAGATGCCTTTTAATCGATCGTTGCGCTTGAGGATCACACTCTTCTTGTGTCCGGGGGCGGCCATCTCGAAATAAAGCTGTTGCAGCAGGGCTTCCTTGGAGTTCATACCAGAACGGAAGCTCATTTTGGTTTAAAGGATGAGTTCGTAATTTACCAGTTTCATCTTGCATTTCCCAAGTTGTTTCATTGATCGAAGCCACACTGGGAAAATTAAAATAACTTAATGACCCTATTATTCCTAAGGCAAAAAGATAAAAACATTTCTTTAATATTCTCATGATGATCTCCTGCATTGGTTGAAAAAAAACCGTGATTAGGAAGAAATTTCTTCTGAGAAATTTCCACCATAGAAAAGGGAAATAGAAAAGAAAATTAGAAACTTTAGCCAGAATTCACTTACTTCTTTTAAAAGAGAAAAAGAAATTTAAGTTCACAGAACTGATTCATGATAAAAAATAATTAATAATCAAATAATTATATTGAATTGTTTCACGTGAAACATTTTTGAGACCGGGCCAACTTCGAGATTGATTTTGTCATCCCCGCTGCCCAGGCTTCGCCAAGGCGAAAGGCGGGGATTCAGAAATCAGTCATCCATGGATCTGAGAAAGCTTAAATATATCTTTACAAAATAAATTTTGAAAGATCGGTATTTTTAGCTAATTCTTGGACAGTCTCACGGACGTATTGAGGCGTGATGTCAATGGTCTCACCGCCACGGTCACTGGCGGTAAAGCTAATCTCTTCAAGAAGTTTTTCAAGAATCGTATGAAGACGACGTGCCCCAATGTTTTCAACGTTTTGATTCACTTCCGCGGCCAGCGCAGCAATCTCTTGAATCGCGTCCGCCTGGAACCCAAGAATTACACCTTCCGTTGCGAGAAGAGCCTCGTATTGTTTAATAAGGCTGGTCTCTGGCTCAGTCAGAATCCGAACAAAATCTTCTTTCTTTAAGGCGTTTAATTCAACGCGTATAGGTAAACGGCCTTGAAGTTCAGGCAACAAATCAGAAGGCTTTGCCAAATGAAAAGCACCTGAGGCAATGAAGAGAATATGATCCGTCTTCACGGTGCCATGTTTGGTCGCAACTGAGGTGCCTTCAATCAAAGGCAACAGATCACGCTGAACGCCTTCACGACTAACATCTGCCCCATGGCGATCTGACCTTGCGCAAATTTTATCAATTTCATCAATGAAAACAATGCCATTTTGCTCGACCGACGTGATGGCTTCTTGAACGGTTTTCTCAAGATCAATAAGCTTATCGCTCTCTTCAACAATCAAAACCTCAAGGGCATCTGGCACCAACAGTTTACGTGTTTTGGTTCTGTTGCCAAATGCTTTACCAAAGACATCGCCGAGGTTCAGCATTCCCATTTGGGCGCCCGGCATTCCAGGGACATCAACGGTTGGCATTTGCACACCGGCTGTATCCGAGACTTCAATTTCAATCTCACGCTCATTAAGTTTGCCTTCATGGAGCATTTGGCGGAATTTTGCTTGCGTCTCTTCTGAGGCGTTTTCGCCCACAAGAACCTGTAGAATGCGTTCTTCGGCATTTATCTCAGCTTTGGCTTGAACTTCCTTTCTGTGACGGTCTTTTTGGGCATGGATCGCAATCTCAATGAGGTCGCGAATAATTTGTTCCACATCACGGCCGACATAGCCAACTTCTGTGAATTTGGTGGCCTCAACTTTTAAAAAAGGCGCATCTGCAAGCTTGGCAAGGCGGCGCGCAATTTCAGTTTTACCAACGCCTGTGGGGCCAATCATTAAGATGTTTTTAGGCAGGATTTCTTCGCGAAGTTCTTCGCGCACTTGAAGACGGCGCCAACGATTGCGTAAGGCAAGAGCCACAGCGCGCTTGGCTTCTTTTTGGCCCACAATAAACCGATCAAGCTCAGAGACAATTTCACGCGGTGTAAAGGATTTCATATGACTAACTTTTCTACAGTAATGTTATGATTGGTATAAATGCAAAGATCTCCCGCAATTTTCATGGCTTTGCGGGCGATTTCTTCGGCTGAGAGATGATCAACATCGATAAGGGCACGAGCAGCGGCCAACGCATAAGCGCCACCTGATCCAATGCCAATGACACCATCTTCAGGTTCTAGAACGTCGCCGTTTCCCGTCAAGGTGAGCGAGGTCGTCGTATCTGCCACCGCCATTAAAGCCTCAAGACGTCGTAGATATTTATCTGTCCGCCAATCTTTTGCAAGCTCAACACAGGCGCGCGTCAATTGTGCCGGATACTGCTCAAGCTTGGCCTCAAGTCGCTCAAATAAGGTAAAGGCATCAGCCGTTGCTCCTGCAAAGCCTGCAATGACTTGACCATTGCCGAGTCTTCTTACTTTTCGTGCCTGAGATTTAATGGTAATGGCGCCCATTGTCACCTGACCATCGCCGGCGATGACCACTTCATTTCCTTTACGGATGCTAAGGATGGTTGTGCCATGCCATGAAGTTGATTGTTCTTGTGTCATTCAAAGTCTCCTTGACTTTTACCCCTAAAGTATTTCCAAAATAGCTTGGTTTTTCAAACGAATCATATCACGTGGAGGTAAAAATGTCATACGATGAAGGAAACATCTTTGCAAGGATTTTAAGAGGCGAAATCCCTTGTAAGAAAATCTTTGAGAATAAAGAAGCCCTTGCCTTTCATGATGCTTATCCGCAAGCGCCTGTTCATGCGCTTGTCATTCCAAAAGGCGCCTATCAAAATGTTTATGAATTTTATCAAAATGCAACGCCAGAAGAATTAAAAGGCTTGTCAGAGGCTATCGTGAATGTCATTGATTTGTTGGGGTTAAAAGAGTATGGCTATCGTATGATCACGAATCATGGCCTTTATGGTGGGCAAGAGGTTCCTCATTTCCATGTTCATTTGGTAGGAGGAAAACCTTTAGGGCGGATGGTCGCCACCCGCAATTAATTTTCGGGCCACTGTGCATAACTTGGTTGGATGAAAAAATTTTCCCTTAAAAATGGCGTTACTTTTGAAGAGCTTAAGACATTAGAAGGTCTTAAAAAAGTTGATGCTTCTTTTATTGATTTCCTCACACAACAAGATTCATTGGGGGGGATGAGCTATCAGCAAGCTCGATTAACACCTGAAACACTAACGCCGCAAGAAGAGAGTTTCCTCCTGATGAAGGCGGCCCCTTTTCTTGAGGATTATCTTGCGGCTTTATTTGGAATTGAAAAAGAGATTGGTGAGCTTCGAGAGCAGCACGACCTTTTAGGTCCTTTATGGCAATGTAAAAGACAATTCGTCCTGCGGCGGGTGGCGCTTAAAAGAAAGGACAGGCCTGAGCAAGTATTCTTCCCTCCTCTCTTAAAGGAATTTCAAGGGAACGAAGATCTTTTGACGCAAGAACTCAACTTTGCACGACAAGTGTTAAAGTGGCTTGAAGATGAGGCGCTGAATCATGAAAACCTCGCGCAGGCTGTTCGCTATGCCGAATGGGCTTTGACGCATCCAGAAGGCCAGGAAAAACATCAAAAAGGCATCCTTTTCAAACTTCCTACGGCATGGGATTTTTCACGGTTAATCGAGGTGGTGGAAGAGGATAAAAGGTTGACGGTTGAGGATGGCCAAAAACGGCACCGAAAAGGCTTTCATCATACGGATTCCGGCGTTTTTCTTGCGCAGGCTCTTGATCAAGCGACCTATTGCATCAAATGTCACCCTCAAGGTAAGGATTCTTGTGCGAAAGGCCTTTTTGAAAAAGGGGCAGAAGTTCTCCAAAAAAATCCTTTAGGGAACACACTTGCAGGGTGCCCTCTTCAGCAAAAGATTTCAGAAATGAATGAATTGAAGGCACAAGGCCTTAGTTTAGCCGCTTTTGCCATGATTCTTGTGGACAACCCGTTGGTGGCAGCGACAGGACATCGAATCTGTAATGATTGCGCGAAGGCGTGTATTTTTCAAAAACAAACACCCGTGGATGTTCCCTCCATTGAAACCCAGATTTTAGAAGAAATTCTTGCCCTGCCCTGGGGGTTTGAAATTTATGCTCTTCTTGTGCAGTGGAATCCCTTGAACCTTAAAAAGCCTTTCCCTGAGGCTCCAACAGGGCGTAATGCCCTTGTCGTGGGCATGGGGCCTGCAGGCTTTACAGTGGCGCATTATCTCTTAAGAGATGGGCATATGGTGGTCGGAATTGATGGGCTTAAAATTGAGCGATTGCCGACGCATTATCTGGAACCTATTCATGATATTAAAAGTCATTTTGAGGCACTTGATCATCGCGTTATTGCAGGATTTGGAGGCGTGGCCGAATATGGTATTACCGTGCGATGGCAAAAAAATTACCTGCTATTGATTCGCATTCTTCTGGAACGACAGGAAAATTTTCGGCTTTCGGGGGGCGTGAGGTTTGGGAGCCAGCTTGATATTGAGACAAGTTGGAAGCTTGGGTTTCATCATATCGCCTTGTGCTGTGGGGCGGGCAGTCCCCGCTGGCTCCCTCTTAAAAATGGAATGGTCCCAGGTGTCCGTTTAGCCCAAGATTTTTTGATGGCTCTCCACTTAATGGGAGCAAGTCGTGAGACTTCTCTGTCTTCATTAACGATTCGATTGCCGATTGTGGTCATTGGTGGGGGGCTTACAGCCATTGATGCTGCCACGGAAGCGCTAGCGTATTATCCGCTGCAGGTTCAAAAATTTTCTGAACGTTATCAGTTTCTTGTTAAAGAATTAGGTGAGAAGAAAGTCACTGAGAATTGGACAGTGGACGATCATGAACTCGCTCAAGAATTTTTAGCGCATGCGGACTTGTTTTCTAAGAATAAAGAAAACTTGCAAGAAGTTCTTGAGGAATTGGGAGGTGCCACCATTCTTTATCGCAAAGATTTAACGGAGGCCCCCAGTTATCGCCTGAATCACGATGAAGTTTTTAAAGCGCTGCAAGAAGGGATCAAATTCTTGCCTGACGCTTCTCCTCTAGAAATTTTAATAGATAAAAACGGCCAGGCAAGCGGTGTTAAAGTGAAACGAGGTTCTCAAGAAGAAAACATGGCTGCACGCACCATTTTAATCGCCACAGGAACGACTCCAAACACGCAAGTGGTCGAAGAGTTCCCTAGCATCTTTAAGGTGTCTGACGGCTACTTAAAGCCTTTAACAGAGGGCAGTTGTCTGATTTCAGAAGACCTAGAAGGGCGAACCTTAAGTTTCTTTGGGGATCTTCATGCCCGTTATGCCGGGAGTGTAGTGAAAGCCATGGCCAGCGCTAAGTATGGTGTTCCTTTGATTACCAAGGCTCTTTCACGCCTGAAAAAGGATCGAGAAGACCCCTCGATTGTGAGGAAGAAGATCGAGCAAGCTTTAACCGCAACGATTAAAGCGGTGAATCGTTTAACACCAGAAGTTATTGAGATTCTTATTCATTCCCCTGCTGCAGCTCAACAATTTCAACCCGGCCAGTTTTTTCGTCTTCAAAATTATGAAAATCAAGCAATTCGGATGAATGATCAAGCGCTTGTGATGGAAGGTATTGCCGTCCGAGGCGCGTGGGTGGATAAGGAGCAAGGCCTCATCAGTGTTGTCGTTTCTGAGGTTGGTGCTTCTTCATTGTTGTGTCAGTATCTTAAGCCAGGCGAGCCTATCATTTTAATGGGGCCTACAGGATCTCCCACCGTAATTCCTCGTCATGAGAAAGTTCTTTTAATTGGTGAAGGTCTTGGCAATGTTGGGTTATTGGAAATTGGCAAAGCCATGAAAATGGCGGGTAATGAGGTTCATTACCTGATGGGGTATGAGCATCCCAAGGATGTTGTTTATCGCGAGCGCGCTGAACAAACGGCGGCCTTTATCTATTGGACGTTTAAACAGCCCAGCAAGGCCTGGTCTCTTCGGTCTCAAGACAAGCTTTATCAAGGAAGCATTGTTGAAGCTTTGAAAAAGTTTGTGGAGACGCAACACGTCACAGGCCTAGACCGATTTTTAATTATGGCTTCTGCGAAAACCATGGCAGCTATTGAACAAGCACGCCCATTGTTAAGTAATTCTTTGTTTAAGACAAAATGCCAAGCCGTTGTGAGTGTGAATTCCCCTATGCAGTGCATGATGAAAGGGGTCTGTGGCCAATGTTTACAGCGTCACATGGACCCTTTAACAGGCCAAGAAAGCATGGTTTTATCCTGCCGGACTCAAGACCAACCTCTGGAGAAAGTCGATTATGAGAGCCTTCAGGGACGTCTTAAGCAAAATAGCCTGCAAGAGAAGATTACTGCCTTATGGATGCGTCATTTGCTTAAGGAAAGCTCAACTAAAGATTGCTAAAGAGAAATTTACAGAATATCTCAAGCTTAAGATTTAAATTTATTTAAGACGATGAGTGCCATCACCATAAATTTTATCATACATTAAATTATCGCCAGGTTTACTGAAATAGCCTTCAGGACTAACGATGGGCTCACCTTTACTTAAAAGCTCGCTGACGGTAACAAAAATATATCCCTGAGCTTGTAATTCCTCAACAAGATAAGGTAAAAGAGCAGAAGTTCCTTTAGGCACAGCATTAGCGTGAAGAAGGATGATTGAACCAGAATTCGTTTTTCTCGCAAGTTTTAAAGCAACCTGCTGTACTAACTCTTTTGGCACATTTTCTTCACCAACAACATCCCATTGAACGACTAGAAATCCTGAATTTTGAAGTTCTTTTAGGGTTTCAGAATTGCTTCGCCCATAAGGTAAGCGAATCAGCCTGGGTAATAAAGGAATTTTACGCAACTCTTGATGTGTCTGAGGCGTTTGTCCTATCCGACGAGCAATCTCTTCACGAAATAATTCATATTGGGCCTGAGTCCAAAGAACTTGATCGCGAACTTTCTTAAGTGGCATAACACCTAAGTTACCATGAGTCCATGTATGATTCCCAATCTCAAAGAGAGGATCAGCAATAAGTTGCATTGTTTTCTCAGGGTGTGAGCGCATCCATTTTCCCCCGAGAAAAAATGTTGCTGGAATAGCATGAGATCGTAAGTAATTTACGATTTCATAATCATAGCCTGTGATACTATTGGCAAGCTCACAGCAATCAAAAGTCAAGGCAACATAACGCGCTTTTGTATTGGGTCTAATAGCACGAATAACACCTTGATAAGATTCATGTAAAATTGGAAGAGACGTAACAGGTTTTAAACGCGCTGGAGGCATTAAATCTAAGGTCGAAAGTTTTTGAATTTGTTTGTCGGAAAAATGGCCTTGAAGTTCAGAAGAGCTCCAACAATGAGTTAAGATAAAATAGGATCCCCAAGTTGTTAAAGGGAGCTTTTGTGGTTCAGAAGAACCCCATAATTGGTTAAAAAAGCTTATTAAGATAAGAGAAATTAATTTAAGCTTCAATTTTTAGCCTTTATAAAATTGTTGAGAGGGGTTGAGGACCCTGCTCTGTCCATTTAAAGATGAAAAAGGTCCTTTCGACAGTGCCATCTTCTTTGAGACGAAAGAAGCCATTCGCGCCATAAAACCCATCCGTCTTCATAAAATTGCGAAAGCTTAATCGTTTACCTGAGGTATCTTTGATTGCGCGCGATAAGGCAACCATGGCATCATAACCAAGGCTTACCATTCGTTGAGGCGCGGTCCCATAAATTTTCTCAAAACGGGTTTCAAACTCTCGATATGTCTCAGGCGTTGGCGCTGCATACCAGCTCCCCAGAAGTTGAGCGGGCGCTTCTTTGCTTTCCCACAAAGTTGTTCCTAAAAGTTGATGGTGGGAATAATCAAAATCATAATACTCTAAGTTATTGAAAAGATTTGTTAAATCTTTTCCTCCAACAGGAATAAAAAGCGCATTATAGGAAATATGCTTTAGGTGGGCTAATTCCGTCTTAAGATTTTCCCCTTGCCCTTCATAAGCAACCAAGCCAACAAGGGTGAGATGTTGTGCCGCTGTTTCTTTTTTAAGCTCATGACGGATGCTATCTCCATAGGCCGTTCTTGGAACAAGTGCTACGATCCTGGTGAGATTTTGCTGAGCGGCGTATTCAAGAATTTCGCGAACCTGAGCTTGGGGAGAAAAACCAAGCATAAAGACCCCTTGCTCGGCGGCCTTGATATCATTTGAGAAAGAAAGAAGGGGAACCTGGCGGGTTTTAAGAATGGGTGTGATGGCTTTGACTTCTGTTGAAAAGACAGGACCAATGATGGCCTCTACATTTTCATTGATGCATTCTTGAGCAGCCTTGAGGGCACCTTGGCTTGTCCCTTCCGTATCCTTGTAAATAAGTTCAGCCTCTTCGATGGGATGTTCAAAAAAACTAAGCTCAGTCGCCTGCCTTAAGAGGCGGCCAAGCGTCGCATGCGTTCCTGAAAGGGGGAGTAAAACCCCAATCTTACGTTTATGAGTGGAAAGAGAAGTTTGTTCCTGAAGAGGCTCTGCCTGGAGAGAAAGAGAGTCTTGTTGATCAGCTTGATTTTGAGTTATGGTGGTCTGACAAGATGTAAGGCCGAAGAGTAGACTGACGATAAAGGCTTTAAAGCATGATTTCATTACAAGACGTTCCTCAAAAAAATGTTTCACGTGAAACAAAGAGTAATCGCTCTCACGTAAGTTGTAAACATACGAACAAAGCACATCAAAAAATTCAAGCAGAACGCAAAGGACGTTGGGCTGAAAGGATAAGTCGGATTTTATTGCGTCTGAAAGGGTATCAGATTTTAGCAACGCGATATAAAACGCCTGTCGGAGAGATTGATATTATCGCAAAACGTCGTAAAATTTTGGCGATCATTGAGGTCAAGGCACGATCCACACAATCCTTAGCCCTTGAATCTTTAGGATTTTCCCAACAACAGCGCATTCAAAGAGCGGCGACATGGTTTTTATCAAAAAATCCAAAACTTGCTAGCCTTCAGGTTCGCTTCGATATAATCTTAGTTCTTCCCTTGAGATGGAATCATCTTCAAAATATGTGGTTTATACAAAACGGAGATTAATATGAAAACAATGTTTGTTTCAGCATCAACGATCATGGGCCTTTTTATGCTCCCAGGCTGTGCCCCTGTTGCTTTCATGGGGGGAGCCACAACGGTTGCAACCAGTGCTTCAGAAGAGCGCGGCGTGAAAGGTGTTTTTTCAGATGCACAAATTAAAGCGCATCTTCAAGCAAAATGGATGGATAAAAGACCAGAACTTGTGATGGCAACGAATGTTGTGGTGCGGCAGGGACGCGTGCTGATTACGGGTGAACTTGAGACGACAGAACAACAAATTGATGCTATTCGCTATGCGTGGCAGGTTCCTGGCGTTAAGGAAGTTGTTGATGAGACAACAGTGGGTAAAACATCATCTTTTCAGCAATATGCCCGCGATAGTTGGATTACAACTCAGCTTAAAACAAAGATTTTAAATGATAATGATATCCGTTCTTTGAATTATAATGTGCATACTGAGAATGGAACCGTGTTCTTGATAGGAATTGCTCAAAATCAACAAGAGCTTGATAAGGTGACTCATTATGCCCGTCACATTGGTGGCGTTCGCAAGGTGACCAGTTATGTGACACTTAAATCACAGGCTCCTGTTAGATCTCAAGTAAATGCTCATCCGCAAGACCAAGCGACTTTAGAAGAGTTTCCAGTCATAGAAGCGCCTGACGAGACGTTAAAGCCACAAACTCTCGATGAACCGAATACAGGCTCTTCTTTTCAATAAAGAGGACAATTGAGGAGGAGAAGATGAAGCTTAAAGTTGCGTTTCAAATGGATCCATTGCCGTCGCTAAACTATGCGGCTGATACGACGGTTGCCTTAATTTTTGAGGCAGCCCGCCGCGGGTATGAGCTTTACTTTTATGAACCGCATCAACTGATCTGGACCAATGATCAGGTGCAAGCGCCTCTTTTCCCTCTGACGATTGATACGGCCATGATGCCGCCCTTAATTTTAAAGGCGCCTGAGAAACGGAATTTATCCGACATGGATGTGATCTGGATTCGACAAAATCCCCCGTTCGATTTAGGCTATTTTACGAACACTTATCTTCTTGAAAGCCTTCCCCCGACCACGTTGGTCCTCAATGCGCCTCAGGGTGTTCGGAATGCGCCCGAAAAGCTGTTGATTACAAAGTTTGCTCATCTGATGCCCCCCACCTTGATCACGGAAGATCCCCGGGAGATTACTTTTTTTCAAGAACAGCATGGAGATATTGTTCTTAAGCCGCTCTATGAATTTGGCGGTGCTGGGATTTTTTACTTGAAGCTTGGTGACGTTAATTTAGCGGTCACGATGGAGATGATGTGTAAGAGTTACCCAAATCAGCCATGGATGGCCCAAAAATTCCTTCCTGAGGTGCATCAAGGCGATAAACGCCTTCTTTTGTTGGATGGTGAGCTCATAGGGGGCTTCAGCCGCGTCCCCGCTGAAAACAGTATTCGCAGTAACCTCGTACAAGGGGGCCAGGGGCAACCTTATCAACCCACTGAAAACGATAAAAAAATCTGCCAAGAACTCGCACCCTTGTTAAAAGAGATGGGGCTCTTTTTTGTGGGGCTTGATATCATTGGCGATTATCTTACAGAGATCAATGTGACCTCACCTACTGGGATTCAAATGCTCAATAAATTCAATAAGATGCATGTCGAGCGTCTTGTTTGGGATAAGGTGTTGGAAAAACGTGTCTAAATTTGAATTTAGCTATCCAAAGGTCGTTTTATCCCATCATTGCAAAGGAATTGACATACACAAACCATAATTTTTAATCTTGCCTCATATGTAGATGCTTTAGAGAGGCTTAAATAAGGCTGAACGGATAAGAGGAAGTGCAAGATATTATGAGTGACCCTGATTTGCATCTCTCTTATTAGCTTTGGGCTTGCCAGAAAAGGGTGCGCTTGGGCTTGTCTAAACTCTGGTTGAGCCTCAGCAGTTATTATATTATTCACTTACTGCCATGGCTCAAACCTTAGGGATCACAGAGTTTAATTTTCGCAATACTTACTTTATCTCAAAATACGCATGGTAAAGGAAATTTTGATCTTTATTATCATATACCATAAGCACACATTTCGATGGGTCCTTCATATATTTGTCTCTCATGTCTTGCTGGACAACAACATATAAGTCTTCTAATTTTTTTGAGGAATATTTAGTTTGGTTATTCTCATAATATGCATAATACTTTGGTCCTTTGAAATCTGGACCTGGATAAGTATTGTGCATAGAACTTGTTGGTCCTGAAAAGTGTAACTCTCTATTTGTAGTTGTTAGTAAACTGGATTTTACTTCGTGAGCGGGTTTAGGAAGTTGAGGGATTGTTAGTTTGGGATTAAACTTAATGTCGGCACAAGTTACAGCATGTACAGTATTTGGTAAGAGTAGTATAGAGCTAAGTATAAATTTTCTAAACGATTTATTAAAAATATTCATTTTATTCCTCTAAGTTAGATTAATTAACATTTATAGATTATATAAGTAAAAGCTTGATAAATTATTAAAAAATAAAATAACTAAAGGATGCCCGTGAGTTTGTTGAGGTTCTAGATGACTCTCAACGACTGTTTTATCATTCACTTATGACAGGTTCCTATGCCAAAAATAATCAATAAAATCAATAAAATGCATGTGGAGCGTCTTGTTTAGGATAAAGTTTTGGAGAAGCTTTCCTAAAGCTTTTACTCTTCAGAAGTTATCCCATCATGGTAAAATCTTTGACATTTCTAGGCGACATTTTAAAATTACTTTGAGTTTGTGTAAGTAATTTAAAGAAAATGAGAATTATCACCCTCATCATTAATCTGTAAAAAGGTATAGAAAAACCGATGAAAAAGTTACCTGTTATCGAAACAACAAAATATGCTTATAAATTCTTCTTTGCTAATTTTGGAAAATTGTTCCTGATGCTACTACAATATAGTGGTGTGCAAGTTTTATCCTATGTGACGATTCTTTCTCTGGTAAAAGATGACATTCATTATTTAATAAAGAATGGCATTAATTTTTCGCAAGAAGGGATTATCGTTATTCTTGCTTTCTTTGCTTTTCGTATTGTCGATATTTTAGCATTTTTGCTTTTGTTATCAATAAACATTAATATGACGCGCGCCATCGTGAACCGCGAAGAAATTAAAAAAAACCTTTTTAGTTCACTTTTAACGTCACGCACTTGGAAGGTCCTTTTAACTTTTATTCTTACTACTTTGCTTGGAGTAGCTTCTATCTGTCTTATAGGATTGTTTATTGTGGGGTTATCATCTGCTTTTTCATATTTTAATCTGCAAGGGATGGCTTTTAATATATGGATCATCCCGCTTATTATCTTTGGCTTCATTACTTTTATATATTTTTCTATGCGCCTTATGTTCTCTATCCCGAACTCTGCTTTAGATCATAGCAAACCTATAAGACTTTCGTGGAAGATGACGAGAGGTTCATTACTAAGGCTTTTCGGGGTGTCCTTTCTTACATCCTTACCCCTTATAATATGGTGGTTATGTAGTATAAGCTTTATCTTTATATTTGTGTCAAATATGGCGGATATCAGTACACTTGATTGGGTTCTTTTATCGATACCAACAGCTTACTTGACAATGTTTTGGTATGCTGGAGCGGCACAGGCGTATAAACATCTTAGTCAATTCACCCAGGGCGAATGAATGAGTAAGCTGACGATGCTAAAACTTCAAAAAATTAAAGTCTCACTGAAAAATAAAGATTAAAAATAAAAAAGGCACCTCATGGTCGCACGCATTAACACCGTTGCTTTCCAAGGAATTGAACCCCTTGCCATTGATGTCCAAGTGCAAATCACAACAGGCCTACCGTCTTTTTCTATTGTGGGATTGCCCGATAAAGCGGTTGCGGAATCGCGTGAGAGAGTTCGAGCGGCGCTTCATTCTTTAGGACTTGCTTTGCCACCCAAGCGTATTATCGTGAATCTCTCACCTGCAGATATTCAAAAGGAAGGCAGTCATTATGACCTGCCCATTGCTTTAGGTCTGTTGGTGGCCTTAGAAGTTTTGCCTTTTGAGGAGGTCCATCGCTATGTGGCCTTGGGTGAATTAGCCCTTGATGGCCGGATTTCTCCTGTTTCTGGCGTCTTACCTGCCGCTCTTCATGCCGCAAGCCAAAGTCAGGGCCTTATTTGTCCTGAGGCCTGTGGAAAAGAGGCGGCCTGGGCTCCTGATATTGATATTTTGGCACCTTCGAGTCTATTAGCCTTGATCAATCATTTTAAAGGTCTTCAAATCTTGCCTCCCCCTACACCAGGCGTGACAGAGGATAATCCAGGTGCTTTCGATCTCATCGATGTCAAAGGGCAAGAGACCGCAAAACGAGCGTTGGAAATTGCTGCGGCTGGCGGACATAATCTTCTTCTTATGGGACCGCCTGGAGCCGGAAAATCGATGCTTGCGGTGCGTTTGCCGGGGATCTTACCACCCCTTGAGCCTGAAGAGGCGCTTGAGGTTACCATGATTCATAGTATTGCAGGAAGATTGCCAGAAGGGACCCTGATTAAACAGCGACCTTACCGTGATCCCCATCATTCGGCATCCTTACCGGCCCTTGTTGGAGGTGGGTTTAAGGCACTGCCAGGCGAAGTGACGCTGGCGCACCGGGGTGTTTTATTTCTGGATGAATTACCCGAATTTTCACGAAGCACGCTTGAATCATTACGCCAGCCTCTCGAGACAGGACAAGTGACCATTGCGCGTGCAAATGCCCATATTACCTATCCTGCGCGATTTCAACTTATTGCTGCCATGAACCCATGTCGGTGTGGGTATTTGGATGATGTGGCCAAAGCTTGTTCCCGTGCGCCAAAATGCGCTGTTGATTATCAAGCAAAAATTTCGGGTCCTCTGTTGGATCGCATTGATTTTCATGTGTTTACGCCGGCTGTAAAGCCTTCAGAATTCATGTTACTTTCAGGGAAAGAATCCACGGCAACGATTGCTGAACGTGTTGCAAAAGCGCGTTTACATCAACGCCAACGGTTTTTAAAGAATACACCGCACAGTACAATCCGATTGAATGCAGAAGCCTCGGGAAAAGAGCTTGACGCCATCTTACAACTGGATGAAGAGAGCCAAACGTTACTCAATCAAGCCGCTGAGAAACTTAAATTCTCAGCCCGTAGTTATCATCGCATTCTTCGTGTTGCACGCACTATTGCTGATTTAGGTGAAAGCGAGACGATTCGTAAAATAGATATGGCTGAAGCGCTTTCCCTAAGGCTTGATACCCTAGCCTTCTAAAAGCGTTTTAACGGTTGCTTTAAAGAAATCTAAGAGATCAAAGACCAAAATAGCGAGTAGAGATGCTGCACTTCAGCGTTTCATTTTCTGTCTCAAAATTTTTCTACCCGGCCTTCATAGTATCTTATGTTTGCATAGTATTCTTTAATTCTATTCTTTGTATATTTAGAATAAGAAGAGCCTTTATTTTTTAGAGGCTGATGCCTAAGAGCTGAGAGCTGTTGCGATTCTATGTATCGAATATGTCGATTCACCTTAACATCTTGAGATGATATCTTCTTTTTTGACATAAAATTTAGAGGTTGATACCCAAAATCTGAGAGCTGTTGCGATTTTAAGTCTCGAATATGTTGAGTCAATTCTTTCATCCCTTCAGCATCCTGAGATGACATCGTCTTTTTCCATAAAAAATGCTTAAAGATATCTGTAAAAGCAATCTTCTTTGCTTGCCTAAAAGAACTCTCTAAATAATTCAAAATCCCTGTTCTTTCATGAGGCTTATATTCGCTCGTATAGGCATCAAGAAATTTTTTGAAAGGGTCCCAATCATTTTTGGGCATAAAGCTTCCAAATGTCTTAGCTGACATAAGAAGCATATATAATAAGTCATAGGAAATAGGACTATTTGGTTTATTATCAGAATCAAAACTATTGGCCATTGTTTCTACATCAATAAAAGAAATTTTCTTTGTTTTAGGGCAGTAAAAGACATTCTTTCCATGAAAGTCAGTATGTGAGGGAACACGAGTCTTCATGAAATCATTCATTGTTGTCGGATCTCCTCCCTCAAAAAAACGATGTCGAATATGCATTTTTGCAAGTGAGGATCCCAGTGCAGAAAAAGCTTCATTGATCCTATCAACATCGTTAGTTTGGACAATATCACTCAAGCTTTCTCCTGGAGCTCCGGGGAGAAGCATAAAAGTCTTATTTTTTTCATTTTTACCTTTATATGTTGCAATTACCTCAGGAAGAACAATGTTAATATATTGTTGCATTTCTTTAATACGAGGATTGTTTATAAGATCGACTAAGTTTTTTTCCTCTCTAAGGCATCGATCTAAATCTACTAAAATTGGCCTTTGCCTTAAATATTTCAGGAAAAAATGCTGAGAAGTACCTAAATCGTTAACTTCAGATTGAGCCTCAATACGATAAATTTTACCACTGACAAATCCACCCTCGAGTCCTTCTACATGAGTAACTTTTAAGTCATTCGCAATTGTTGCCTTGAGAAGGCTATCCGTACATCTTATCGTTGAAAATTCATTATTTCTTGTGTTTAGAACGTTTCTTTTAATAGTACGTATTTGAGATAGGCTAGCTTTCTCCATATCCAAAGCAAATGGGTTCTTTTTATCACTTTCAAAATGACGAGCCCGTTTGATTCTTTCTCGGGAATAACCCTCAAACGCCTCTTGAATAGAATGATAGTTTGCATGTGACGATAAAATAGACCCCATAAGTAGAAAACCATTAACAGCAATGATTGTTCTTTTTCTCATATTTTTAACCCCTTAATTTAGACTCAAACAAACACTGAGCAATCCTACCATATTTAAATTTAAATTTTAAAAAATTGAGTTTAATAATTAACTCGTTGATAGTAATAAGTTTAATAATATAGTAATTATATTTAATTAAATGATTGTTATTCCGGAATATTTCTAAATATTTAAACATGAATAGTTAATTCTATTCTTATGATCTCTTTTAAAGGATTGCTAAATATTGCAAAAACGCTTGCAGATAAGTTAGACGAGCTTTACAGTAAATGTATTTCTAGGGGTTCTCAAACTGATAGTGCTGAGCTATCGGACAACCTTTTCTCTGGACGCATACCTGAAATGGTTTCACAGGCAGCTCAAGCCTCTGATGATTTTCAAGAAACAGGTCTGCTGATAGATTCTTTTGCTAAGGGTCAGGAAGATATTATGATTAAACTTAAGGATGAGTCTCAGAATATTAGTAAAGAAGTAGGCAGTCTTGTAAGACTAAGTAGTCATCCGCGCCAGAACACTATTAATAATAATTTAATGAAGGCAATAAAAAAAGTTAATGATGGACTAGAAAACCTTAAAAATCTTGCTGATCTAGCAGCAAAAGAAAATTGTAAAAATAATGGCGATATTGATGAAATTATCAAAAAAACTGAGGCAAATGTCGTAAAGAGACTCAGTGGAAGCATAAGTCGTAAAAACATAGATAAAGAAGTAGCCCCAACATTGCATAGGTTGCTTAAAACTAAGCAGAGAAGACCTGTACAGAGCATAGTGAGGCAATGGGAAAAAGTAATCCCAAACAAGCAACTAAAAGTGGATTCTAATCTGCAAGTTTTACCTGAAGATAAAAACTATAAAACAAAGTCACGTAGTGTGTACTTAGGAAAACGCTGTGGACCTAGTACGAATCGCACCAAGTACGCAAGTCTTCCTGGGCGTTTAAACAAGCCTGGGGTGCCTATTGAGGAACTTATTAGAGCGGGAAGAAGAAGCTATTAATACCATATTTAACCTCTTCCTTTAGAGTGTATTTATAAGAGAATTTTAGCTTTTGAACCTTCTAATAAATTAAATATCAATAAATTTTTTCCATATGAGTCAATATATTTTTGTAAAAGTTAATTTTTCCTAAGGATAAAGAAGGTTTTTTGGTTTGTATAAACGCAGGGCTGCAAACTTTAAGAAAAACAGGACATCCTTGACACATTTATGCCATAAAGTTAATATTAGTAAATTCTGAAAAAAGGGGAAAGGGATAAAATGATAAAATCTCGAATTTTTGAGGCACTTAGTTATCATTTATCGCGCTGTATGACAGCTCAGGTTTATCGAACTTTCCTTGAAAATATCATCGGTTATCAACGGTTATCTTGTAGTATTAATTTTTAAAAATGGAGGATTATTTTGTCTGTAAGATTATTTAGCATTGCCCTCAGTAGTTTGTTTTTTTTAACGCAAGCTCACGAGATGCGGGCAAGTGACCCCATCAAAGATGAATCGCCTCGTCAAATGAAAAAGCGGCTTCTCCCCCCGAGCCCTACAATAAAACTAGATTCCTCTAAAACAGAGCAGAAAACGACATCTCAGGAAGGAACAAAGACAAGAAGAAAGAAGTCTGAAAATCCTTCTCCTGCGGCTGTAGACGTTTCTTTGAAGGAAGGAAATAGTTCAGCGGCGGCAACACCTAAAGCTAAAAACCCTCAAGATACTTTAAATGTTCTTTTGGGCGAAACTTCACAAAAGAAAAAGGAAATTTTTTCTCCTCCTAAAACGCTTGATGTTTACGAGACGCTTCTCGTTTTGTTTGCAGGACAAGAGGGAAGTAAGCATAATAAAATTCATTTAGTTCGCAATGGGCAAGCGTGTAGTTTTGACTCATTACATACTAAAACAATGCTTGAATTCGAAGCTTTTCTTCATGCTGCTAAAGTGAAAGAAAATGCAGGGTTTAAATATCTGAAAGATATTTTTTTGATAAAGGATCCTAAAGCAACCGTCATTACAACCAAAGCTGAAGAGATTACCAAGAGTTTAAAGAGTACGGAAGAGGTTACTAAGAAGTTACAGAGTCGTGAGAAAAAGTATTCAGGAGTTGAACTTGAACAACTAAAGGCGGAACTTAGTCAAATTCAAGCTGGACAACGTGCCTTTGCGAAAATTGAGGATTCAAGAAAATATTTTGACTATTTACTTCTTGAATTAAGCCCAGGCAATAATAAAGACAGAAGTTTATTTGAAATTACGGCAAAGTATGAACATGATGAGAAAAGGCCATTTTCAACGCTAGCGGCTCATGATTCTGTTTATGGGTGGTATCGGTTGCATGTGCGCGATGAGCCAACAGATTTCGTATTCGGTGTTCAATTATACCGTATGATCTCGAAGTAGAAGTGTCTATTATCACTAGAAAGCAAGGGGAAACCCTTGCTTTTATCTTTTTTATGAGGCCTAAAAAGACCAAAAAAATGTTTCACGTGAAACATTTTTATAAGTTATAAATAGGGCGAAATATAAGGTTCAAAGGACCAAACAGCTTGATCTTATAGATTAAAGTTAGTCTGGTGAATCCCATGCCTCCTCATCGGATGACCACTCAACCGACTGGAAAATATCAAAAAATAGGCAAGATGTCTGTGACTTTACATGAATATATCCTATGGAATAAACGATTCAAAGATCGTCATTAAGACAGAAGAGGCATTTTTATCTCGCAAGATAATTGGTTGAGCTTGCACAAAACTAAAATTTATTCCAGAATCACTCAACCATAAATTGAGGGAGGAAAGCCTTTACCATGATGCCGTCCAAAAGACCGCTCTCGCCGCATTTGCAAATTTATAAGCCACAGTTGACTTCGGTTCTTTCCGTCATGCACCGGTTTACCGGGGCCTTTTTATGTTTAGGGATTTTGGGCATTATCCTTTGGCTTTATGGGATCTCAAGTCAACCTGCGTGCTTT
The DNA here is from genome assembly GCA_001898705.1 of Caedibacter sp. 38-128. Lineage (GTDB taxonomy): Bacteria > Pseudomonadota > Alphaproteobacteria > Caedimonadales > Caedimonadaceae > Paracaedimonas. The sequence goes on along the minus strand of MKUU01000006.1, from coordinate 50,988 downwards.
TCTTGGCTGATATCCGTCAGTCAAAATTTTATTGGGAAAGTCTTCATTTTTTTGATGCTTTATGCCTTTTTCTATCATTTGGCGAATGGCGTTCGCCATTTAGTTTGGGATGCAGGATACGGCTTTGAGATAAAAACGGTTTATCGTACCGGGTGGCTTGTTGTTGGATCTTCTCTTGGGTTGGCGTTGCTTTATTGGGTTTTATTTCAAGGAGGACGAGATGGCTTCTAATCCTCATGGGAGTGGTCATTGGCGCGCACAACGTCTTACCGCGATTGCTTTATTCCCGCTCTGTTTATGGTTTTTAAGCTCATTGCTTGTTTATTCACCAAGCGATTATACGGCCATTGTTGAGTGGTTAAAATCGCCGTTGACGGCAACAGGCATGGTTCTCTTGATTGGGCTGCTTCTCTATCATGCTCAGTTAGGAATTCAGGTCGTCATTGAAGATTATATACATCAATCTTGCCTTAAGGCAGGGTTGATTTATATCGTCAAAGGGGCGGCACTAAGTTTATTTGTTTTTGCCTGTTTTTGTATTCTTAAAATCCATTTTCATCCCCTTTAGCACCACAGGAGTTTTGAAAGCACCATGACAAAAGCCTATGAAATTATTGATCACGCGTATGATGTGGTGATTGTTGGAGCGGGGGGCGCTGGCTTGCGCGCCGCATTAGGGATGAGTGCAACTGGCCTGTCAACGGCGTGTATTACAAAAGTTTTTCCAACACGCAGCCATACAGTCTCAGCACAAGGGGGTATTAGTGCCGCTCTGAACAATATGGAGGATGGCGATCACTGGCGTTATCATATGTATGATACGGTGAAGGGCTCAGATTGGCTTGGTGACCAAGATGCGATTGAATATATGTGTCGCAATGCCATGGATGCCGTCATTGAACTTGAGCATTATGGGGTGCCATTCTCTCGCACAGACAATGGGAAGATTTATCAACGCCTTTTTGGAGGGCATACCCTTAACAAAGGTGAAAAGATGGCCCAACGAGCTTGTGCAGCGGCGGATCGAACAGGTCATGCCATACTACACACGCTTTACCAACAATCGCTAAAACATAAGACGCGCTTTTTTATTGAATACTTTGCGCTTGATCTCATCATGGATGACGAGGGCGTGTGTCGCGGTGTGACAGCATGGAGCCTTGAAGATGGCAAGCTTCATCGTTTTTCTGCGCATATGGTTGTCCTGGCGACCGGGGGTCATGGAAGGACTTTCTTTTCGTGTACAGGCGCTCATACATGCACAGGAGACGGGAATGGAATGGTCTTGCGCGCTGGGCTTCCACTCCAGGATATGGAGTTTATTCAGTTTCATCCCACAGGAATTTATGGGGCAGGTTGTTTGATTTCGGAAGGCGCGCGTGGAGAAGGCGGCTATCTTACTAATAGTCAGGGAGAGCGCTTTATGGAGAAATACGCGCCTCATGCGAAAGATTTAGCCTCCCGCGATGTGGTGAGTCGGGCCATTACCATTGAAATTCAAGAGGGACGTGGGTGTGGTCCTCATAAAGATTATATTGAGCTTCACCTTGAGCATTTAGATCCTAAAACAATTCATGAGCGGTTGCCTGGGATTTCAGAAACAGCAAAAATTTTTGCTGGGGTAGATACAACAAAAGCGCCCATCCCTGTGACACCGACCGTTCATTATAATATGGGGGGCGTGCCAACCAATTATCATGCTGAGGTCGTAAGCCCACGAAATGGTGACTTAGAAGCGGTTGTTCCTGGTTTGATGGCGATTGGGGAAGGGGCGTGTGTGTCCGTCCATGGTGCAAATCGATTGGGAACCAATTCTTTGCTGGATTTAGTTGTTTTTGGACGAGCGGCCGCGTTAAGAGCGCAATCGCTCATTAAGCCAAACACCCCTCTGCGCTCGTTACCTAAAGGGGCAGGCGAGCAATCCTTTGCAAGACTTGATCGACTTCGTCATGCAAAAGGAACGCTTAAAACATCTGCAATCCGCCTCCAAATGCAAAAAACAATGCAAGCTCATTGTTCTGTCTTTCGTCGGCAAGATATTCTCGCCGCGGGTCTCACTAAAATGCAAGAAATTCATACATCTTTACAAGACATCGCCCTTTTTGATCGTTCTTTGATTTGGAATTCTGATTTGATGGAAGCGCTTGAGCTTGAAAACTTGATAGGGCAATCTCTTGTGACGCTGGCGTCTGCTTTAGCACGGCAAGAAAGTCGAGGAGGCCATGCTCGCGATGATTATCCAAAACGCGAAGATCAAAAATGGCTGAAACATACCCTTGCTTGGGTGGATGGAAAGGGCGAGATCAAGCTGGAATATCGTCCGGTTCATATGTACACTTTAACCGATGAGGTTGAGGTCGTTCCCCTCCAAGAACGAGTCTATTAAGGAGCTCTCGATGGTTGAATTTACACTCCCCAAAAATTCAAAAATTACCAAAGGTAAGACGCATAAGGCTTCTTCGACAGCAAAAAACACAAAGATTTTTGCTATTTACCGTTGGGATCCTGAAAATCCAGAAGTGAATCCGCGTTTGGATTATTATGAGATTGACCTCACTCAAAGTGGGACCATGATTCTAGATGCCTTAATTCACATTAAGGATAAGATAGATCCAACCTTGACCTTTCGCCGGTCTTGTCGTGAGGGCGTGTGTGGCAGTTGCTCGATGAATATCGATGGCACCAATACCTTGGCATGTATTAAGCCAATCTCTGAGATTAAAGACACTGTAAAAATTTATCCCCTTCCTCACATGCCGGTGATTAAGGATCTTGTTCCTGATCTTTCAATGGCTTATGAACAATTGGCGTCTGTTGAGCCTTGGTTAAAGGCTTCTCCTTCCACAGAAGGAGCGCGAGAACGTCTTCAAAGTCCGGAAGAAAGAGCAAAACTCGATGGCTTATGGGAATGTATCTTGTGTATGTGTTGTTCAACAAGTTGTCCCTCCTATTGGTGGAATGGGGACAAATATTTGGGACCTGCAACGCTTTTACAATCTTATCGTTGGGTCGCCGATAGTCGAGATGAGCATACAGAAGAGCGACTGGATCAACTAGAAGATCCTTTTAAGCTTTATCGCTGCCATACCATTATGAATTGTACCAACACGTGCCCTAAAGGCTTAAATCCTGCAAAAGCAATTGGAGAGATTAAACAAAAAATCGCGCTGAAGAAAAGTTAACTTTACAGAAGGTAAAAATTCTGCGATTTTCCTATTGACGATTAGAAAATATTATATTTAGATAAAAGTGTAAAATAATAATAAAAATAAAGACTTAATAATGAAAAAAATTTTAACTATTTTGTGCCTAAGTGTTGTGTGTGTTAACCTAGGTTTTGCCAGTGATCTTTCTTCTGATGAACAAACAAAACTTACAAATTTAAAGTTGAGAGCGACTCATTTTTTTGAACAAGGTAAGCGTGAACAAGAACGATTAGCCCGAATTGAAATTTTAAAGATACAACAAAACTTTGAGAATCTTCGTCTTGCGGTTCTGTTATGTATTGTAGGTGAAAAATTTACAGCAGGCGAAAGTTTATTGGATGACTATTGTCCTGATATTACAATTTGTGAAGCTAAAAATTTGCGTGATTATCTACAGGATGCAAAAATTAAATTTGAACAGAGAGATATCCGTGCTCAAAGACCAAACAATCTCTTTTTCAAATTGTTGTTAACTTTAAAATGTGTGATAAATACAGATTGACGGTTCCCATGAAGTTGTGTATAAGCACGTAGATTAATTTAATTTGAGAAGATAAAGTATTATGGCAAATATTCGTTCAGCAAAGAAAAGAGCTCGTCAATGTATCGTTCGCACAGAGCGGAATCGTGAGAGAATTTCACGCGTACGCACTTTCGTCCGCAAGGTTGAAGAAGCAATTGCATCAGGCAATAAAGCTCAAGCTGTCGAAGCATTGAAAGTCGCTCAACCTGAAATCGTACGTGGAGCTGTAAAAGGTGTATTGCATCATAAAACAGCATCTCGTAAGGTTTCAAGACTCGCTTTGCGAATTAATGCGCTTGCATCTTAAAATAACGCACTAAAAAATATTCTTAGTGGATCTATAAGAGCGCTTTCTTTTTTTCTAAAGGGCTTTTAAAGGTCGGCCCTTAAAGACCTTATCGTTGCAATTGTATTGAGTTTAAATGATGAGACCTCTTTTATCTCCATCTCGCTCAACGCGACTAAACACGAGAATTTGATGCCCACAAACATGGAAGATCTTTGGAAACAAATTCAACCACGTTGCTTGGAGGCATTTGGAGAAAGCACCTATCAAAATTGGATTGCTCCTCTTCGTATTAAAGATTTTCTCACAGGGCGTCTTGTTATCGCGGCACCTTCCCGATTTGTTCGTGATTGGGTCCAAAAAAACTGTATGCAAAAAATTTTAAACCTCTTGCAACAGCATGATAAAGCAATCTTAGCCTTAGATTTTATTGTTGAAGCGCCATCTCTTACACCCGAACCAGCAAAAGAAAATGTTTCACGTGAAACATTTCCCGAAGACTCTAACCTTATCTTTGAAGAAGGGTTAGAAGATGTTTCTTCCCGCCTTGAGCCAAGATATACCTTTGAGGATTTTGTTGTGGGTAAACCAAATGAACTTGCTCATGCTGCTGCGCGTCGAGTGGCAGAAGAGGAAAGTGTAACTTTTAATCCTCTTTTTCTTTATGGGGGGGTGGGTTTAGGAAAAACCCACCTGATGCATGCGATTGCATGGCACATTCGTAAAAATCATCCCCAACGTAAAGTCATTTATCTTTCAGCTGAGAAGTTTATGTACCTTTTCATTCGAGCTTTAAGGTTCAAAAACGTCATGGCGTTTAAAGAACAATTTCGTTCGGTTGATGTTTTAATGATTGATGATTTTCAATTTATTAGTGGAAAAGACTCGACACAAGAAGAATTCTTTCATACTTTCAATGCGTTAGTTGATCAAAATCGTCAAATTATTATCTCGGCAGATAAGTCACCCTCGGACCTTGAAGGGCTCGAAGAAAGAATGAGGTCTCGTTTGGGATGGGGGCTTGTTGCCGACATTCATCCCACCACATATGAACTTCGCTTAGGAATTTTACAGTCTAAAGCAGAACAGCTTGAAAAGCCAATTCCAAGTCGCGTGCTCGAGTTTTTAGCGCATAAAATTACCTCTAACGTTCGTGAACTTGAAGGGGCTTTAAACCGTATTATTGCGCATTCAATGTTGGTTGGACGTGAAATAAGTCTTGAATCGACCACAGAAGTGTTACGGGATGTCTTGCGTGCCAATGATCGACGCGTGACGGTTGAAGACATTCAAAAAAGAGTTTCAGAGCATTTTAATATTCGTTTGACAGATATGCATTCGCCTAAGCGCCTTCGTTCTGTCGCACGTCCCCGTCAGATTGCCATGTATTTAGCCAAACAATTGACCTCTTATTCGTTGCCCGATATTGGTCGAAAATTTGGAGGGCGTGATCATACAACTGTGATGCATGCGGTAAAAAAAATCGAAGAACTTCAGCAAAATGATACGAGCTTGGCTGAAGATCTCGACCTTTTAAAACGGATGTTGCAGCAGGGGAGTTGAAAGCTTATGACCTTGCGTCAGCAGCTTATATCATCTATAGGCGTCGGCAAATTTTTATGTTAGGTATGATCATACATTCACAGAAATAAGCAAAGCGGAATTTAGAACATGCAATTGACTCTCGAACGTAATCAATTTTTAAAGGCTTTAAGTCACGCTCAAAGTGTTGTTGAAAAACGCACAACGGTACCTATTCTGGCCCACGTTCTTTTAGAGGCGGAAAGTGGTCAGTTACGTTTAACTTCAACGGATCTGGAACTAGCCATCGTTGAAACTGTTCCCGCCCAAATTCAAAAAGCAGGAGGAACAACGGTTTCCGCCCAACTTCTCCATGACATTGTTCGTAAATTAAAAGATGGTTCAGACATTCAACTTTCGCTGGAAAATGAGGGATCTCATTTGCAAATTGTGTCGGGACGTTCTGAATTTAAGCTTGCGTGCCTACCGCCTGAAGATTTTCCAGCCATTAATACAGCTGACTTACCACATCGGTTTAAGGTGAACGGAAAAGATTTTTTGAATCTTTTGGAGAAGACTCGTTTTGCAATGTCTACAGAAGAAACCCGTTATTATTTAAATGGGATTTATTTACATCCTGTAGAATCTCGTGAAATTCGAGCCGTTGCAACCGATGGGCATCGTTTGGCACGCTTGTCTCTTTCAATGTCCCAAGGCGTTCCTGATTTTCCGGGCGTTATTCTTTCGCGAAAGACGGTTAATGAGGTAATGAAAATTTTAGGGGAAGCAGAAGGTGAAATTGAAGTTTCGCTTTCAGAGACACAAGTTAGCTTTAAATTTAATCATGTTTACTTAACGTCTCGTTTAATTGATGGTTCTTTCCCAGACTATGAAGCTATTATCCCCGCTCATAATGAAAAAACATTAAGAATGTCGATGGCGGCGTTTTCAGAAGCTGTGGATCGTGTTGCAACCGTATCAACAGAAAAGTCTCGAAGTGTTAAGCTGTCAATTAACAATAATAAGATTGTTTTAACCGCAAGTAATTCTGAGTTTGGAAGTGCTGTGGAAGAGCTTGAAGTTGAGTACGCAGCCTCTCCGATTGAGCTTGGGTTTAATGCCCGTTATCTATTAGATCTTTCTCACCAATTAAGCAATGTCGAAGCTGAGTTTGCGATGTCCGATTCAGCAACACCTGTGGTTGTGCGTGAAGTAGATAATAATGATGCTTTTTATCTGCTGATGCCTATGCGAGTATAATGACTTTTTTATCGGAAGCTTCGAGCTCTTACCCTTTGCTCGAGTGCAGTTTGAGTCGAATTCGGCTTAAAGATTTTCGTTGTTATTCTGAAGCAGACCTTTCTTGTGATGCTCGCCCCGTTGTTTTAACGGGACCCAATGGAGCTGGAAAGACGAACATCCTTGAAGCAATTTCTTTTTTATCACCGGGTCGAGGGTTAAGGCGAGCCACTCTTTCGGAAGTAAGTCGGCATCAAAGTGCGGGCCATTCCTGGGGTGTTGCGACGACGGTTCAAGGTTCTAATTTTACCCATGAAATTGCAACAGGCATTGAAATTGGCCAAGAATCCGAGCGCCGATTGATAAAAATTGATCATGAACCGGTACGCTCTCAGGCAAGCTTAACCGAGTATTTAAATATCATCTGGTTAACACCTCAGATGGATCGAATCTTTCAAGAAGCGAGCTCGGCGCGCCGGCGGTTTTTAGATCGTTTGATTTATAGTCTTGATCCTGAACATGCGCGACGCCTTGCTCGATATGAACATTATTTGCGAGAAAGAGCGCGAGTCTTAAAATTGGGAATAACGGATCGACACTGGCTCTCAACGCTTGAACAGCATATGGGGACTTCAGGTGTTGCTGTGGCAGCCTCACGGAAAAATTTTATTGAAATGTTTTCGCAAAGCCAATCTTGGACATTAGGGGCTTTTCCATGTCCCCTACTGCAAATTCAAGGGCAAGTTGAAAAATGGCTTGAAACTGAGCCAGCATTAGCTGTTGAAGAACGCCTTGCAGATCTTTTAGCGACTTCAAGAGAGCGGGATGCGGAGACGGGCGGGGCAAGTGAAGGCCCACATAAAACTGATCTTAATGTTTATTTTAATTCTCAAGATCGCCCCGCGGATCAATGTTCAACCGGTGAACAAAAAGCCCTTTTGTTAGCAATCATCCTGGCAACAGCACGCCTTAAAGCCTATTCTGATCAAAGGAGGCCTATTATTCTCTTAGATGAAGTCGTGGCTCATCTTGACGAGGGAAGGCGACAGGCTCTTTTTGATGAAATTTTGGCTCTTAATATGCAAGCTTGGATGACAGGAACCGATCCTTCAGTTTTTTTATCAATGTCGACGAAATTTCAACATTTTCATATTGAAAATGCTATAATCCAGCCGATGAATTAAAGTTTATAAAGGAAAATGCGATGACCAACCCTCAAAATCCTGAATCACAGTCTTCAGAAGAATACGGCGCACACTCTATTAAAGTTCTGCGCGGGCTTGATGCGGTTCGTAAAAGGCCGGGGATGTATATTGGTGATACAGATGATGGGTCAGGTTTGCATCATATGGTGTATGAAGTCGTTGACAATGCGATTGATGAGGCATTAGCGGGACACTGTGATCGCATCGAGATTAGTTTAAATGCGGATGGTTCAGTGACTGTCAGCGATAATGGCCGTGGTATTCCTGTGGGAATTCATCCAGAAGAAGGTGTTTCTGCCGCTCAAGTGATCATGACACAACTTCATGCAGGCGGAAAATTTGATCAAAATTCCTATAAAGTTTCCGGGGGGCTTCATGGTGTGGGCGTTTCTGTTGTGAACGCGTTATCAGAAACCTTAGATCTTAAAATTTGGCAAAATGGAAAAGAACATTTTATGCGGTTTCGTCATGGAGAGCCTGAAGAACCTCTAAAGATCGTGGGAGATATCGTCGGCAAATCAGGGACACAAATTACCTTTAAGCCTTCGGCCGAAACATTTACGCAGACAACATTTGATTTCTCAACACTTGAACACCGTTTCCGTGAACTTGCATTCCTGAACTCAGGTGCACGTCTTATTCTGACCGATTTAAGAGAAGCAGAACCTAAAGTGAGTGAGCTTTATTATGAGGGCGGAACAAAAGCATTCGTTCAATACCTTGATCGCAGCAAAAGTGCCATTCATGAGCCTTCAATTGCTATTTTTGGGGAAAAAGACGGCATTACAGTCGATATTGCGATGGAATGGACGGATAGTTATCATGAAACGCTTTTATGTTTTACGAATAACATTCCTCAACGTGATGGCGGAACACACCTTATAGGATTTAAAGCCGCATTAACGCGTATTGTGAACAATTACGCCAATGAAAGCGGTGTTGCCAAAAAAGAAAAAGTAACGCTCTCAGGGGAAGATGCTCGTGAAGGTTTAACAAGTGTTGTCTCGGTTAAAGTTCCCGATCCAAAGTTTTCTTCTCAAACAAAAGATAAACTGGTCTCGTCAGAAGTGCGAGCAGTAGTTGAAGGGCTTGTGGCCGAGCGTCTCCAACAATGGTTTGAAGAACGCCCTCATGAAGCGCGTAAAATTGTTCAAAAAGTCGTTGAGGCAGCCACCGCCCGTGAAGCGGCTCGTAAAGCCCGTGAATTAACGCGTCGTAAAGGAGCTTTAGATATTGAATCTTTACCCGGTAAATTAGCCGATTGCCAAGAGCGGGATCCTGCAAAGAGCGAGATTTTTCTCGTTGAGGGGAATAGCGCGGGGGGAACGGCGAAAGGGGGCCGAGATCGGCGTTTTCAAGCGATTCTTCCCTTAAGAGGTAAAATTCTGAATGTGGAGAGAGCGCGTTTTGATAAAATGATAAGTTCACAAGAGATCGGCACTTTAATTACGGCTCTTGGGACAAGTATTGGCACGGAAGAATTTAATGCGGATAAAGTACGTTACCATAAAATCATCATTATGGCGGATGCGGACGTTGATGGAAGTCATATTCGGACGTTATTATTAACCTTCTTTTATCGTCAAATGCCTCAGCTTATTGAAAAAGGGTATCTTTATATTGCTCAGCCTCCTCTTTATGGCGTTAAAAAAGGAAATTCAGTCCTTTATCTTAAAAATGAGCGTGCATTGGATGATTATTTGATGACTGCGGGAAGTGAAGGTGCGCATGTCACAATTAATGGAGGAAGCCAAATTGGAGCCGGTGATTTGCAAAATTTAATCACGCTCTCGCGAAAAGCAAAAACGCTTATAGATTCTCTTGCTAAGAAAGTGGGGAATACAATGCTTGTCGAGCATGCGGCTATTGAAGGTTTGTTTGATCCGGCCGTTTTCAACTCTCCTGAGCGTCCTCAATTGGCTCAAAAATTAGCTGAACGCATGAATCAATTAAAAGATATCAATGAGGTTGGTGAGTGGAAAGGTGAAACAACTGAAGAAGGGCTTCATGTCACAAGAACGGTCCGTGGTGTGACCGAAGTCTTAAAGCTCAATTCTTTCATGATGCAAGGGGGAGATGCATACCAACTTTCTCAACTTCATCAAGGCCTTAAGGAGTATTTTGAAAAACCCGTCACCATTGCATTTAAAGATAAACAAACGGTGATTGAAGGTCCTGTACGTTTTATCGAGACGATTTTAGAGCAAGGGCAGAAGGGGATTTCTATCCAGCGTTATAAAGGACTTGGTGAGATGAACAATGATCAACTCTGGGAGACGACTTTAAATCCAGAAGCTCGCAGTCTTTTACAAGTAAAAATTACGCATGCTGACTCAGCAGAAGAAGTCTTTTCAACGCTTATGGGGGATCTTGTTGAACCGCGCCGTGAGTTTATTCAAGCAAACGCCTTGAAAGTCGTTAATTTGGATGCTTAAAATTAAAAGAATATAAATATGATATCACTCAAAAAGAAAATGAAGGGTAATTAACACTAAGGTTAAGTAAATGAAAAATTTTAATTTTTTTTATTTTGTTTTTCTTCTGCTATTGGTGAGTTGTAGCTGTGATAATGACAGTTGCAGATTTGGAGAGACTTTTTTTAAAGGAGAAGCCAAGGAGGATGGAGAAAACTTAAAGCCATGGGAAAAACCGACAGAAACGGTGAGTGGTATTAAAAAAAAGGAAAAAATCCGTCTTCAGAAAAACTTTTTAACTTTAGATACTCAATCGCTGTCAACGAGAGAAATGATTTTAAAGAAAAAACGAGAAGAAGAGAAGAAATCCCTTGAAATGAAAACTAAATAGAGACAAGGTTTCGTCGTTGTTAAAAAATTTTTTACTCATTTGTTGTTTTTTGATTTCTGCTTGTCATCAAGAAAGGTCTCAAATGACCCTAGACCAAAATTTTAATACGGCTTCGCATGATATTAATGGTTCTCAGCTTTCACAAGAAATAGGCCAGATGATTATGGTTGGGTTTCATGGAACGAAATTAACAGATCCTGAAGTTCAAGAAACATTGCAGTTGGCGCGTGAAGGCAAAATAGGGGGAGTGATCTTCTTTGGTTATAATATCGTCAATCCGCGACAAGTAAGAAAATTAACAACGGCGTTTCAACAAGCACAGCCAGACCTTTTGATTGGAATTGATCAAGAGGGGGGCAGAGTCAAACGACTTTCCGCCCGTAATGGATTTGAAGACTTCCCTTCGGCTAAAGAAGTTGCTGATACTCAATCTCCGTTACAAGCCTATCAAACGTATCTAAAAATGGCCCAAATGATTAAATTTGCGGGCTTCAATCTGAATTTCGCGCCTGTTGTGGATCTTCACGCAGATTCTACGGGACATGAGTGTCCCGTGATTGGAAAAATAGAAAGAAGCTATTCAGCCAATATCAATCAGGTTGTTGATTATGCGTCGGCATTTGTTAGTGCTCATCGAAAAATTGGGATTTTAACGAGCTTAAAACACTTCCCCGGGCATGGTTATGCCCGCCGAGATAGTCATAAGGGAATGGTCGATATTACGGCAACTTCATGCCCGCAAGAGCAAGATGTGTTTTATCGGCTTATTGAGGCGGGGAAGGTGGATACAGTGATGTCTGGTCACCTTATTCATCGTAAATGGGATGCTCAATATCCAACAACGTTGTCTTCTCATGTTCTTAAAAATTATTTAAGAGAACGGGTGAAGTATGATGGTGTTATCATTACAGATGATTTGCATATGGGCGCTATAGGCCAACATTATAATTTAGAAGAGGTAGCTATACAGGCTATTCGTGCTGGAAATGATATTTTGCTTTTTTCAAATAACAAAGCAGCGGCAAAGGGTGTGAAAAAATTTAAAGCCTCAGCTTCTCTCGCGCAGAGGCTTCATAGTTTGATTATAAGCGCAATTAAAGAAAATAAGCTTTCTATCTCGCAACTTCATGAAGCGTTTTTAAGGATTGATGCTTTAAAAAGACAATTCTTTTTGCAATGAAAGAGTGATTAGAATCAAAAAAATTTACAATAACGCTAAAGTAGCTTAGATTCACAAATGAAATAAGTCGTGGAAAGGATAATGAATGAGACCCCCGTTTTTGGCCCCTGTTCATCGTGAAGGATGGATCTTTGTCGGATTATTTTTTATATGTGCCCTTCTTCTTAATCAATTTTCAAGTTTTTTGGGGGTTGTTGGATTCATTTTAACGGGTTGGTGCCTTTATTTTTTCAGAGACCCGCAACGTGTTACGCCTACTCGTGAAGGATTAGTTGTTAGTCCGGCGGATGGACTTATTGTTGCAATCGCTAAAGTAAACCCACCTTCAGAGCTTGGGTTAAAAGACGGAAAATGGCAACGGATCAGCATTTTTTTAAATGTCTTTGACGTTCATATTAACCGTATTCCTATGGATGGTCGTATTAAAAAGAGTGTTTATTATCCTGGAAAATTTTTTAATGCTTCACTTGACAAGGCTTCAGAATTTAATGAGCGGCAATCGCTTGTTTTAGAAGTAAAAAAAGGACAAGAAATAGCGTTTGTTCAAATTGCGGGGCTTATTGCAAGACGTATACGGTGTGATGTTCAAGAAAATCAGCAAGTTCAAGCTGGTGAAAGATATGGGCTTATTCGTTTTGGAAGTCGGGTAGATCTTTACCTCCCTGAGGAAACACCAGTACACGTTGTCGAAGGCCAGAGAGTTATAGGTGGAGAATCTATTCTTGCTGATTTCAATTCTGAAGAAACTTCTCGTTCTGGTGTCGTGCGTTAATTGTCATGGTCAAAAAAGTGAGTAAATTTGAGCGTTCAAAAGAAAGACTTCAAAAGCTTTCTTTCGCACATCTTTTGCCCAACATGGCAACAGTAATTGCGCTTTGCATAGGATTATCCTCCATTCGATTTGCGCTTTTGGAGCGGTATGATTACGCTGTTATTGCGATTATTATTGCGGCTTTTTTTGATGCCATGGATGGGCGCCTTGCGAGATTGCTTGGTGCAGCAAGTGATTTTGGTGCAGAATTAGATTCTCTTTCAGATTTCATCAGTTTTGGGGTCGCTCCGGCTGTTGTTTTATATATTTTAACGATGAATGCTTGGGCTGGATTAGGATGGACAATAAGTTTATTTTTTGTTGTTTGTTGTGGCTTACGACTGGCTCGTTTTAATACCAATCTTCGCGCATCAAATTCTAAGGAAGACCCAGTTTGGGCTAAGAAATTCTTTATTGGTGTTCCTGCTCCTGCGGGTGCTATGATAGCCTTACTGCCTTTAACGCTTTATCAGGCAACAGACTATGAATTCTTGCTGACCCCTTTCATCGTAATGTGCTTTCTTATTGCAGGAGGCGTCCTTTTTATTAGTAGGATTCCAACTTACTCGTTTAAAACTTATCAAATCCCTCCTAAATGTGTTCCTTTAATGCTTCTTTTAGTGGGATTACTCGTTGCATCTCTTGTGAGTGCTCCGTGGGCAACATTCTCACTTTTAATTGTGATTTATCTTGTGAGCCTTCCTTTTAGCTATAAAAATTATCGCAGTTTGGTTGAAACAGACTCATAAAGTTAAATCTAAAGTAGTCCTTCGTCAGAAAATTCATCATAAACGAACAACGCATTAACGACTTTTTAAAACCTTCTATTTATTAATGAGGATGAATCCCTTGTAAATTTTGTGGGGATAAAAGTTTTTAAAGGATCAATCATGCGTAAGGTTAAAACTGAAAATGAAAAAGTTATCAATTCAGATAACAGCTTACCTTTAGCTGAGGATCAGTCAGCTCAAATCCTTAAAAATTATGATCGTCTTTTAGCCTCATACATGGGACAAATGACACAAGGTATTTCTCCTGCCGCTCTCTTATATGCTTTTGCGGATTGGTTGCTTCATCTTACTTTTTCTCCAGGTAAGCAAGTTCAACTTCATCATAAAGCCTATAAAAAGTATCTTTCGTTAATGAATTTTATCAAAGCGTTTACTTTGGAGAATTCGAAATCTCCCTGTATTGAGCCGTTGCCTCAAGATAAGCGTTTTGACCATAAATCATGGGGTTATTGGCCTTTCAATATCTTTTATCAATCTTTTTTATTAACACAGCAATGGTGGTGGAATGCGACCACAGATGTGCGTGGTGTTTCGCAACATCATACTGAAATCGTGATCTTTGTTGTCCGCCAAATCTTGGATATGGTTTCGCCTTCGAATTTTATTATGACAAACCCAGAGGTGTTGACGAAAACTTACGAAACACAAGGCGAAAATTTACTTCAAGGGTTTCTCAATTATCTTGAAGATGTAAAACGAGAAATGCAACATCAATTACCACAAGGTGCCGAAAATTATCTACCAGGGAAAAACGTAGCAATAACAGCTGGCAAAGTTGTTTTTCAAAATAACTTAATTGAACTTATTCAATATGCTCCTTTAACCTCAAAAGTTTATAAAGAACCTATCTTGATTGTGCCGGCTTGGATCATGAAATATTATATTCTTGATCTTTCTCCCCATAATTCACTCGTCAGACATTTGGTTCAAGAAGGGCATACAGTTTTTATTATTTCATGGAAAAATCCCTCCCGAGAAGACGCTAACGTGGGGCTAAATGATTATATGAAGTTAGGGGTTCTTGAAGCAATAAAAGCAATTGAAATGATTACGCATCAGAAACAAATGCATGCTGTTGGTTATTGTTTAGGTGGGACAATTTTAGCAATAACAAAAGCTTATTTAGCTCGGCATAAAGACAAAAGATTGAAAACTTTAACATTGTTAGCAACCCAAACTGATTTTATGGAACCCGGTGAGCTAGGCTTGTTTATTGATGAGAGCCAAGTCACTTTTCTTGAAAATTATATGTGGTCAAAGGGGTATTTAGACGCCGATAATTTATCAGGTGCATTTCAACTTTTAAATTCAAAAGATCTTATCTTTTCTAAAATTGTACAAACTTACCTCTTAGGAGAGCGGCAGCCTATGAATGATTTAATGGCATGGAATGCTGATAAGACGAGGTTACCTTATCGAATGCATAGTGAATATTTAAGAAAGCTTTATTTATATAATGAACTTGCCTTGGGGAAATACGAAATCGAAGGAGAAAGTATCACGCTTTATGATATAACAACGCCAATTTTCTCTGTTGCAACTTCAAGAGATCATGTTGCTCCTTGGCGTTCTGTTTACAAGATTCATTTGTTGACGAAATCAGAAATAACTTTTGTGCTAACAAATGGGGGGCATAATGCAGGAATTATCAGTGACCCAGGGCATCCTCATCGTCACTACAGAACAACGACAAGAGCACATCATGAAAATTATATAGATCCTGATTTCTGGGAACAACGAACATCAATGACTGAGGGGTCTTGGTGGCTTTTATGGTTTAGTTGGCTCAAAAAACATTCTACTCAAGAATTGCAAACACCTCCTTCTTTGGGGTCTTTAAAAGGAACTTATCAAGCCAAAATAGATGCTCCAGGGCAATATGTGCATATGAAAACTTAATGATATTGCACTTTTTAAAAAAGCATGATATTTTTCATTGTTTTTTATTTAACAAGGAGTCTTATTTTATGAAATTTAACCTTATTTCAGTATTAGCAATATCTCTTGCTCTAAGCGTAACAGCTTGTGAGAAAAAAGCAGAAGAAAAAGCACAAGAAGAAGCAGCAAAAACTGAAGAAACTCAAGCTCCAACAGCTGCACCAGCTGAACAAGCGCCTGCAACAACAGAAGCGCCAGCTGAACAAGCACCTGCAGCACCAGCTGAGCCTAAGACAGAAGAGACAAAGTAATCTCTTTATTTTAGGTGAATTTTTAGAAAACCCAGCAAAGCTTTCTGCTGGGTTTTTTTTATGTTAAATTTTAAATATGCCGAATTCTCTTATTTATCCAGAAGTTGATTTTTTGAAGCCATTATTTGCTTCTGTAGAAACGATGAGTGGTGTTGGCCCCACAACAGCTCGTCTTCTTCAAAACCTTGGTTGTACGACAATACAGGATCTTTTATGGCATCTGCCTCAAGAAGTTCAAATCAGAAGATTTTCACCAGCGATAAAGTTTTCTTGCCCTAATGAATTAATAACATTGCAGGTAAGAGTTATCAGCCATTCTGTCCTTCGCAAGCAAAAAGGTCGGTTGACGCCTTATCGGGTCATTTGTTCAGATTCTGAAGATTCAATTGAGTTGGTATTTTTTAATCCCAATCTTCGTTATCTTAAAAACGCTCTTGTTGTTGGAAGTGAAGTGATTATAAGCGGTCGCTTTGAGGTTTATAAAGGTCGTTTTCAGATGACTCATCCTGACCATATAGGACCTTTAACCACAAGAGATTTTTGGGAAGGTGCCGAGCCTGTATATTCCCTTACGCAAGGGATTCATCAAAAATCATTACAAAAAATAATAAAATCGGCTCTTGGCGAATGCCCTCAGTTGCCAGAATGGTTGTCTAGCAATATTCTTAAAAAATATCATTGGCCTTCTTGGAGAGAGGCACTTCAAAAATTGCACTCTCCTTCTCAAGAGGGCGATCTAAGTCTTGAGCATCCTTATCGTCGACGTTTGGCATATGACGAAATTTTATCAAATCAATTGTCTCTTATTTTAACGCGCTGCCAAGCTGAAACTTCTCAGGGACATACACTGATAGGAGATGGTCAACTTCAACAAAATGTCCTAAAGACGCTTCCTTTTTCTCTAACGCAAGATCAAGTTCAAGCGCTTGAAGAAATACAAAGGGATATGGCTTCTTCTTCTCGTATGGTGCGTTTACTTCAAGGTGATGTTGGAAGTGGAAAAACGATTGTTGCTTTTTTATGTATGCTTAGGGCTGTAGAGGCTGGATATCAAGTGGCATTACTAGCCCCTACAGAAATTTTGGCACGTCAACATTATAAGACAATGGAAGATTGGGCTCGAATAGCGAAGATTAAACTTGGGTTATTAATAAGTAAAGATACAGCAAAACAACGACAAAAAATATATCACTCTTTAGCAGAAGGAGACATTAATATTGTTGTGGGAACTCATGCGCTTATTCAGCCAGAAGTCCAATTTAAAAATTTGGGATTTATCGTCATTGATGAGCAGCATCGATTTGGAGTCGAACAGCGACTTAATTTGGCAGAAAAAGGGACAAATATTGATATATTGTCCATGACAGCAACGCCTATCCCTCGCACACTTATGCTTACGGTATTTGGAGATCTCACAAGCTCTTATTTGCGACAGAAACCCTCTAATCGCAAAGATATTATTACGACGATTCTTCCTTTAACTCGTTTAAATGAGATTATGATGAGTCTCAAGCGGGCATTACAGAAGGGGGATAAAGTATATTGGGTTTGTCCTTTAATTGAGGAATCTGAAAGTCTTGACTTAGCCGCAGCTGAAGAAAGGTTTGCAATCTTACAAACGCTTTTTCCAGAGCAAGTTGGCTTGATTCATGGTCGGCTTAAAAGTCATGAAAGAGAAGCAACTATGCAAGCTTTCATAGAAGGCTCAATTAAAGTACTTGTTGCAACAACTGTTATTGAGGTCGGTGTTCATGTTGAAGATGCATCTGTCATCATTATTGAGCATGCTGAACGGTTTGGATTAGCGCAGCTTCATCAATTACGTGGGCGTATAGGAAGAGGATCTCAAGAATCATATTGTTTGCTTCTTTATAGCGACCCCCTCAATCCAACAGCAAGAGCGCGCTTAAATGTTATGCGGTCTACAACTGATGGTTTTAAGATTGCAGAAGAAGATTTAAGGCTTAGAGGGGGTGGAGAAGTTTTTGGTATTAAGCAAAGTGGGATGCCATCTTTTAAGTTTTTTGATCCCATCGCGCATCAAGATTTACTTTTACAAGCCCATGACAATGCGCAGGCTATCTTATCTAAAGATCCCCATTTGTTAGGTCCTCAAGGGCAAGCTTTGCGTATTCTTTTGCGTTTGTTTGAAAGAGAGCAGACTTTTAAGTATATTAAGGCTGCTTAATAGAATTCTTAAAAAACGTTTAATTTCAATGAGTTAGTATTTTTAAGTGTAAATTTTTGAGATTTTTAAGCAAGAATTCAGCAATTTATTAAATCTTTTTCTTGACCCTAAACAAGATTCTCCGCACCATAGGCAACTGTCGTTAAATAATAAGAGAATAAAGGAGCATTGAAATGAGTCCCTTAGGAGGAAAAGCGAAGCAGGTGAAAACTGCACTACAGTCTTCAGCAAATCGCGTTCAACCTTATGTACCCGCAGAAAAAAATCTTCCTGAAATTACATTAAAAGCTACACTGTTAAGTATCTTTTTAGCGATTATTATGGCGGGATCAAATGCTTACTTAGGACTAAAAATAGGTTTGACAGTTTCTGCAACCATTCCTGCTGCGGTCATTTCAATGACAGTCCTTCGTTTTTTTCGAAATTCAAATATTTTAGAAAATAATATTGTGCAGACAGCAACATCTGCAGGTGAAGTCATCGCCGCTGCTGTCGTGTTTACGCTTCCTGCTCTTCTTATGATGGGCTATTGGAAAGAGTTTCCATTTGGGATTACAACAGCCATTATTATTGTGGGAGGGTTATTAGGCGTCTTGTTTTCAATCCCTTTGCGTCGTGCTTATATTGTTGAAAATGAAGAACTTAAATTTCCTGAAGGAATTGCAACTGGTGAAGTATTAAAAGTTGGAGATAGCGAAGCTCGCGAAGGAACAAGAGATTTGTTGATGGGCGGAATGTTTGCTGGTCTAGTTAAATTTGCGCAATCAGGTTTAATGGTGATGAGTGAAGGAGCGCATTATTGGTTTCAAACAACTCGGACTGTTTTCGGATTTGGTACTGGCTTCTCTTTAGTTCTTGTGGGCGCAGGTTATATCGTCGGGGTTCAGGTCGGTGTAAGCATGCTGATTGGCGCTATTGTTGCGTGGATGATTGCAGTTCCTCTTCATGGGTTTCTCTTTGGACTTCCTGAGGCGGGAAGTGCTTATGAAGTAGCTGTTACCATTTGGAATAAGAATATTAGAATGATTGGTGTTGGTACCATGGTTGTGGGAGGTGTTTGGACCCTCGTTTATCTCATTAAACCTATTGCAGAAGCGATTCGATCCTCGCTTGCAACATTAAAAAAAGCAAGATTGGGAACGCAAGGTTCTTTATTAAGAACAGAATATGACATTCCTATAAACTATGTTTTAATCGGTGTTGCTGTATTAACAATTCCTTTGGCCTTTATTTTCCATCTCATTTTAAGCCAAGCAGATATGCAACTTCCTATGGGAGTCCATTTCACAACTGTTTTGATCGTCACACTATTTGCGATTATTGTTGGCTTTTTATGTGCTGCCATTGCAGGCTATATGACAGGATTGGTAGGGTCTTCTAATAATCCTCTTTCGGGTGTTACCATCATGGCAATTCTCTTCATTTCCATGATTTTGCTTGTTATGCTAGGGACGCATATTGATTTTGGAACAAAAGGAGCGAATTCATTAGCTGCTGCAGCTATTGCAATTATTATTGGCGCGGTTATGGCGACAGCTGCTGCAATCAGCGGAGATAATCTACAAGATCTTAAATCAGGCCAAATTGTTGGTGCAACTCCTTGGAAGCAACAAATTATGTTAATGCTTGGTGTTGTGGCTGGTTCGTTTGTTATGGCTCCCATCCTTGAAGTTTTATATCAAGCTTATGGAATTGGTGATAGTTTGCCGCGTGAAGGAATGGACCCAACACAAGCATTAGGTGCTCCTAAAGCAGCAATCATGGCTGCGATTGCAGAAGGGGTATTTACGCACTCATTAGATTGGACGATGTTTAGCATTGGTGCGGCACTTGCAATAATTTTTATTCTTGTTGATAATTATTTAAAAGGAAGTGAATCTACATGGCGTTTGCCAGTTTTGGCTGTTGCATTAGGAATTTATATGCCTTTAGATGTTACGATCCCATTGCTCATAGGGGGAATTATTGCTTCTTTGTGTCAATCTAAAATGAAAAAAGAGCAGTCCAAGCTTAGTAAAGAAGATTATGTTCATAAACAAGAATATGCTAACCGCAGAGGAATGCTTTTCTGTTCAGGGTTAATTGCTGGGGAGTCTATCATTGGTATTTTATTGGCGATCCCTTTTGCAGCCTATCAAAGCACTGATGTCTTTAAAATTGCTCCCGCTGATTTTGAACATATGGGAGTACTTCTGGGAATATTAGCATTTATAGGGGTATGTTATTATCTTTATAAAATTGCTTCCCAGTTCCAAAAAAGTACAAAAAAGTGAGGATTAAAAAGACGCAATTAAAGCGGTGCCTTTAGTATAAGGCACCTTATTTTTGTGATTTTTGGAACATAAAAAAGTTATTTTGTGCGCCCGTAGCTCAGCTGGATAGAGCGTTGCCCTCCGGAGGCAAAGGCCAGGGGTTCGAATCCCTTCGGGCGCGCCAAGTTAAATATATAGGCCTTAATGAGGTGTTAGCTCAGAATACCTCAGGATGATTGACAATCTTAAAGCTTTCCTATATTACCACTATTATTTTTAAGAGATTGGTTGCAAAAAATGACATCAATAAACGCTACTAACGATCTGAATCTGAAACAACTTAAAGAAAATATACGTTCTAAAAAAGCAAAAATTGGTATCATCGGATTAGGGTATGTAGGGCTTCCTTTAGCTCATGCGTTTGTAAATAATTCCTTTTCAGTGCTAGGGTTTGATATTGATGAATCGAAAATTAATAAATTAAAAAGTTCTCAATCTTATATTAAATATATACCAGCAAGCCAAATAGCTGAGATGAATAATACCGGACGATTTCAGGCGACGGTAGATCATGCGCAGTTAAGAGAAGTTGACGTCATCATTATTTGCGTGCCAACGCCTCTTACAAAGCATCGCGAACCTGATATGAGTTATGTCGTAAGCACAACTGAAGCAATTAAACCTTATTTGAAAAGTGGACATCTTATTATATTAGAATCCACAACTTATCCTGGTACGACAGAAGAGGTTTTAAAAACCATTTTAGAAAAATCAGGGCTTATATGTGGACAAGATTTCTTTTTAGGGTATTCACCTGAGCGAGAAGATCCAGGAAATATTAATTATAAGATTAGCTCAATTCCTAAAGTTGTCGGAGGAGATGATCCTGATACTTTAGAAATGTGTGTTGCGCTTTATGGAGCTATTGCTGCTGGCGTTGTTCCTGTTTCTTCTGTTAAAACAGCTGAAGCAGTAAAGTTAACAGAAAATATTTTTCGTAGTGTTAATATAGCACTTGTTAATGAGTTAAAAATTGTTTTTGAGAAGATGGGCATTGATGTTTGGGAGGTTATTGAAGCTGCAAAAAGTAAACCTTTCGGTTATATGCCTTTTTATCCTGGTCCAGGATTAGGAGGACATTGTATTCCTATAGATCCTTTCTATTTGACTTGGAAAGCTCATGAATATGGGATTTCAACAAGATTTATTGAACTTGCAGGGCAAATTAATACAAGTATGCCATTAAGAATAGTACAAAGGCTTGCCGAAGCTCTAGATGAGCGTTTTTCCCGTGGTTTAAGAGGGTCAAAACTTTTGATTTTGGGAATAGCGTATAAAAAAAATGTTGATGATATGCGTGAGAGCCCTGCTCTTGAAATTATGGAAATTTTAAGAGAACGAGGTGCGGAAGTATTTTATTATGATCCTTTTATTCCGGAAATTGAAAAAACTAGAGAGCATATGGAACTTGCTGGTATGAAAAGCATTGAATGCACTGCAGAAGAACTCGAAAAAATTGATGCAGTCATTGTTTGCGCAGATCATGACAATGTTGATTATAATTTTATCGTTGAAAATAGTTCTCTTGTGATTGATACGCGTAATGCAACAAAAACAGTTAAGCATCATCGAGATCGCATTTTTAAAGCTTAAGGAGAGATAGTAAAGTGTCACTTAAAATTTCAGTTTTAGGATGCGGATATTGGGGTAAAAATCATGTTCGCAACTTTGCTGAGCTCGGCTTTTTACATTCCGTTTGCGATCCTGATAATCAAATTTCGGAAAAGTTTGCTCAAGAATATGGCGTTCCTGCTCTTTCATTTGAAGATGTGTTAAAAGATCCTACCTGTGCTGGTGTCGTTATAGCAACGCCGGCGACTTTACATGCATCACTTGCCCAGAGAGCGCTTGAAGCGGGTAAGCATGTTTTTGTCGAGAAACCATTAACACTTGATATTGCTGAGGCTCAAGCTCTTTGCTTGCTTGCACGTACGCAACAACGAATATTGATGGTTGGGCATATCTTGCAATATCATAAAGCCTATCTAAAGCTTAAGGAAATGGTAAGCAAAGGAGAGTTAGGTAAGCTACAGTATATTTATTCAAACCGCCTTAACCTTGGAAAAATTCGTACAGAAGAAAATATTTGGTGGAATGTCGCTCCTCATGATGTTTCCATGATTTTAGGGTTGGTCAATGAGCTACCTACAAAGGTGTATGCAACAGGAGCAACTTTCTTAAGTTCTCAAATTCATGATATTGCAACTGCTCATTTAAGCTTCCAAAATGGCGTAGAGGCTCATATTCACGTTTCATGGTTACATCCCTTTAAACAACAAATGTTAGTTGTTATCGGAGATAAAGGAATGGCAGTTTTTGATGATTGCTTACCATGGGATCAAAAATTATCTTTTTATAATAGTCATGTTGTCTCCAAACAGGGTTTCTTGGAGGCAATTAAAGGCGAACAGAAATTTATTTCTTTAGAAACAGATGAACCTCTAAAAAGAGAATGTTTATCTTTTATTGAAGCCATTAAAACAGGAAAACCTCCGGTAACTGATGGAGAAGAAGGTTTAAGAGTTTTACAAGTATTAACCGCGGCTCAAGAATCAATGGATCAGCAAAAACTTGTCAAACTTAACACATTGCAGCCTCAAGATTATTTTGTCCATGAATCTGCTTATGTCGATGAAGGAGCACGCATCGGAAAGGGAACCAAAATTTGGCATTTTAGCCATATTTTAAAAGAGACAGAAATTGGTGAACAAGTCATCATTGGGCAAAATGTTATGATTGGTCCAGATGTTAAGGTTGGAAATCGTTGTAAGATTCAAAATAATGTTAGTCTTTATAAGGGAACTATCCTCGAAGATGGCGTTTTTTGTGGACCTTCTTGTGTTTTTACAAATGTTAACACGCCCCGAGCTGAAATCGAACGGAAGGATGAATTCTTACCGACACTTGTTAAGCAAGGGGCAACAATAGGGGCAAATGCAACAATTGTTTGTGGAAATACAATAGGAGCTTATAGTTTAATTGCTGCTGGTGCCGTTGTTACAAAAGAAGTACCGGCACACGCGCTTATGGCAGGTGTTCCAGCTCGAAGAATAGGTTGGGTAAGTCATGCTGGTGAAGTACTAGGTCCTGAATTGCGTTGTCCGCGAGAAGGACGTCATTATCGACAAATAGATACAGATACTCTTGAGGAGATTATAGATGAGTCATAATGCCCTTATATCTAAAATAGGAGCGCCTAGCTCTCAAATTCATTTTATTGATCTTGAAGCCCAGCAAGCTAAAATTCGTCCAAAAGTTGATAAAGCTATTCAACAGGTTCTTGATCATGGAATTTATATTATGGGACCTGAAGTAGCCGAATTTGAAAAGAACTTAGGGGCTTTTTGTAGCGCAAAACATAATCTCTCATGTTCGAATGGAACAGATGCTTTGGCATTTGGATTAATGGCGTTTGGGGTAGAACCAGGTGATGCTATTTTTGTGCCTTCATTTACTTTTGCGGCAACTGCAGAGGTTGTGACTTGGTTTGGCGCAACCCCTATCTTTATTGATGTATTAGAAGATACGTTTAACATGGATCCGCACAGCCTTGAAAAGGGTATTGCTCTTGCAAAGAAACTTTCTCTCAACCCCAAAGGCATTATACCAGTTGATCTCTTTGGGCTGCCTGCAGATTATGATGCTATTGAAGCCATTGCAAAAGACCATTCTTTATGGGTTATGGCAGACGCAGCTCAAAGCTTTGGAGCGTCCTATAAAGGACGTCAAGTTGGTACTTTAGGCGAAATTACGACAACAAGCTTTTTTCCTGCAAAACCTTTAGGGTGTTATGGAGATGGTGGAGCGGTTTTTACGAATAATGATGAATATGCTGCCATCATGCGCTCCATTCGTGTTCATGGTCAAGGAAGTGATAAATATGACAATGTTAGAGTTGGTATGAATGGTCGCTTAGATACAATACAAGCGGCGATCCTCTTGCACAAGCTTGCTATTTTTCCTGAAGAAATTAAAGCACGCAATTTAGTCGCACAACGTTATCATAAGGGGCTACAAGATATTGTCAAAACCCCGTCTGTACCTGAAGGATTAACTTCAGTTTGGGCGCAATATACAGTGCAATTGCCAGAAAATATCGATCGTAAGGAGCTTATGTCTAAGCTTCAAGAGGCTAAAATACCTTCGGTTGTCTATTACGTAAAACCACTTCACTTACAAACTGCCTATAAACATTATCCTTGTGTTGATGGGCATTTGCCAGTTGCTGAAAAATTAGCACAGTGTGTTTTAAGTCTTCCTATGCATCCTTATTTGGAAGAAAGTACACAAGATTACATAATGGATATTTTTCGCGATTTAGTTTCTAAGGCGTAAGGTGTGCGGTTTAAACGCAATCTTAACTGAGAAAAATTTGAGTGCACCTTTTCTCATGATAGAAAAGATGCATGCTCAAATTCCACATCGTGGACCCGATGGAGAAGGTTTTCTATCTTGGGCTCCAAATAGATCAATTGAGATTAGCCACCATTCTGCTCAGCTCGCACCAGGAAAGTTGCTCTTTTCCCATCGTCGTCTTGCAATTCAGGATACTTTATCTCGCGCAACGCAGCCAATGGCTAATTCAGATAAGACCTTATTTATTATTTTAAATGGTGAGATATATAATTTTATTGAGCTTCGACAATCCTTAGAAAAGTTAGGTTGTTCCTTTAGTACAAATTCTGATACAGAAGTTTTATTAAAGGCATATGAAGTTTGGGGTAGAGAAATCCTTCCTCGACTGGTTGGTATGTTTACTTTTCTTATTTTAGATTTAAGAAAATCTTGTTTATTTGTGGCGCGTGATTTTTTTGGCATTAAACCACTTTATTACAGCTATAAAAATGGAAGTTATTTTTTTGCGTCAGAGCTTAATTCTTTAATCTGTTTAGATGCAATATCTCGTAAAATTCATCCTAAGGCATTATATGATTATTTGAGATTTGGGTTAACAAATCATACTCAAGACACATTATTTAAAGATATAAAACAGTTCCCCCCAGCTCATTATGTAGAGATAGATTTAGAAACACCAAGATTGGAGCCAATTAGATATTGGACACCTCAACGTTCGCAAGTAAATTATACACGAAATGAAGCTGTTGAAAAATTGCGTACCTTGTTCCTGCGAAACATAGAATTACATTTGAGAAGCGATGTACCAGTAGGAGCAGCACTTTCTGGAGGCGTTGATTCTTCTGCAATTGTTATGGGAATGAAAGCTATTGGTGGGAAGTCCCTTAAAGCTAAAACATTTAGTTATTGCGCTCGCGGTTCAAATTACAACGAAGAGATTTGGATAGATCGTATTGCTCAAACTTCTGAAATAGAAAACCATAAGACATTTCTGATACCGGAAGTTTTTAAGGCAGATCTTGACTCACTCATAAAAATTCAAGGAGAGCCTTTTGGAAGTACAAGTATTTACGCTCAATATAAGGTTTTTGAACTAGCTAAGAACCATAACATTAAAGTAATGTTGGATGGGCAAGGAGCAGATGAACTTTTAGCAGGATATCGTCCTTATTTAGCCAAAAGATTAGGGAACCTTTTAAAAGAAGGACATCTTCATAAAGCTGCTCAATTTATAATGTCAGCGTTACAACTTCCCGATTTAAATGCAAAAAAATTCTTATTACAAGTTGGAGCTCATTTTGTTCCAAGTGCTCTCGAAAGTTTTGCAAGACAAATTAGTGGTGAGTCTCTTACACCTTCTTGGATAAAAAAGAAGTGGTTTATGGACCAAGGGATTTCTTTAAATCCTTCAGTTAGATCTGAGAAAAACCTTAAATCGTCTCTTATTGAAAGTCTTACGAGTACAGTGTTGCCTGCTTTACTTAGATATGAAGACCATAATTCTATGAATTTTTCTATTGAAAGTAGGGTTCCATTCTTGACCGCTGAGTTTGCAGATTTTGTTTATTCTCTAGATGATAGTTTTTTGATATCTGATACTGCTGAAACAAAATCTATTTTTCGTCAAGCCATGCAGGGGATTGTACCTGAAGAAATTTTGAATCGACGAGATAAAATAGGTTTTAAAACACCAGAAGAAAGCTTGATCAAAGAGTGTAGAGATTGGATTAATAAAGGTTCTAGCAAAGACGTATTGTACCAAATTCCTAGCTTAAACCATGAAGTAGTTTTAGAACAATTAGAGAAAGCAACGACAAATAGTATAGATTCAGATTTTAAATATTGGCGATGGATTAATCTTATAAAGTGGTCAGAAATATACCATGTCGACTTTAGCTAATGAGCGAGAAATTTTTTATTTATGTTTAGAGCCTGTACGGGAAGGCCATGCATCATATACTCATGTAGTTGAAATAATTCAGGGGCTTAAAAAATTGGGATGGAAAGTGAAGCTTTTTAATCCAACCTATGATGATAAAAAACTACCATCATTATATCAGCGAATTTTAGGAATGATGAAGGCTCAATGGCGGCTTATGCAATTAAAAAAGCATCCAAGTTTACTTTATATTCGTTGTCATCCTTTTAGTTTTATTACAGCTCTATGGGCTAGATGGAAAGGCATTAAAGTCTTCCAAGAAGTAAATGGGACTTATGAAGATCTTTTTATTGCTTGGCCGTGGACTCGTTATGTGAGTTTTCTCTTCAAAGCGCTATATCAAAAGCAATTTCAGTGGGCAGATCATGTTATTGTCGTGACAAATGGCTTAGAAAAATTTGTTAAACAAGAAGCAGGACATGACCGCATAACAGTTATTTCTAATGGTGTTAATACGACTCTTTTTAATCGAAATGTTAAAACAAATTGTGCTCTTCCTGCTCAATTTGTCATTTTTTTTGGTACTTTTTCACGCTGGCATGGGATTTCTTTATTATTAAATGCAGTAGATAATCCTGAGTGGCCACAGGGGGTGAAATTAGTATTTATTGGTGATGGGATTGAAAGAGTTTCTATTGAGAATAAAGTTAAAAATTCTGATAAAGTAATGTATTTAGGGCGCAAGCCTTACAGAGAAGTAGGTGGTATCGTTGCAAAAGCAATTGCTGGGCTTGTTCCCATTCAAAATGTGGAAGATCGAGCTTTAACTGGGCTTGCACCTCTTAAACTGTTTGAAACTATTGCATGTGGTGTTCCTGTCATTGTAAGCGAGCAGCCGGAGCAAGCAGACTTTGTAAGAGAAAACAAATGTGGGTCGGTTGTTGGAGAGCAAACACCTGAGGCGTGGGCGAAAGCAGTGAAAGCTGTAACTCAACAATCTATTCATTTAAGGCTCAATGATGAATTACTCAACTCAGTTTCATGGAGAGAAAAAGTAAAAAAGTTAAATGCACTAATAATGCAAAAAATCTCTTTATAAGCTTCAAATTTTATAGGGCTAAACATATAGATTTTTTAAAGAGATTTTCTTGCAGATACTTGAATTATTTGTTAGGAAAATAGGGATATTTCAACATTCACATAACTTAAATGCTTTTCAATTCATATCTCTTTATTTTATTGTTTTTTCCTTTGTTTTTAGTCGCTTTTTATTCATTTTCATCAACTAAACTAAGATCACTTACAATAATAATATTTTCCTTTTCCTTTTATATGGCGTGGTCTTTTAGGGATTTTATACTTTTAATTTCGTCGATAATTGTAAACTATGCTTTTGGTTTTCTTTTGAAAAAGTCTCTTCAACCTTATTATAGGAAGATAACTTTTATTTCTTCAATTTTATGTAATCTTATTTATCTTTTTTATTTTAAATATGATTTTCCTCAGACTTCAATTATTATGCCTTTAGCTATTTCTTTTTATACATTTGAGCAGATTGTTTTCCAGTATGAAGTCTATTCTCAAAAGGTAACGAGAATTAAGCTTTTAGATTATCTAGTTTTTATTAGTTTTTTCCCTCGATTAATTGCAGGTCCAATTTATTATTTTAGCGAATATAAAGAGAAGTTTCGCGTAGCCATAAAAGAGCCCATAAATTATGAAAAAATTTGTTTGGGCTTTGGTATTTTCACTTTTGGCTTATGTAAAAAAGTAATTATTGCAGATAAATTAGCACGTTATGCTGACGCTTTTTATCACAATGATCATCTTTATAATCACATTGATGGTTGGTTTTGTACTTTAGCTTATACTTTTCAAATATATTTTGATTTTTCAGGTTATTCGGACATGGCCATAGGGTTAGGGTTAATGATTGGTATTTTATTGCCGATTAATTTTAATTCACCTTATCAGGCGACCTCAATAATTGATTTCTGGTCTCGGTGGCATATCTCTCTATCAAAATTAATTCGTGATTATATTTATATTCCATTAGGGGGAAATAAAAGAGGAACATTGCGTAAACTTTTTAACATCTTGCTTACAATGACTATTTGTGGAATGTGGCATGGGTCGACGATAAATTTTATAATATGGGGTTTTTTACATGGTGTTTTTATAAATATTAATCACTTGTGTAAAAAAATAAAAATTAATCCTATTATAGGGCAAGGGATAAGTTTTTTCGTTGTTCATTTGTTATGGATTCCCTTTCGTGCAATAGACTTAAATCAAACAAAACGTGTAATTGATAAATTATTTACGGGGTATAATGGCCTTGTTTTTTCCTTCGAAAAAGTGGACTTATTATTTTTATTTTTTATTGGTTTCATATGTTTTTGTTTGCCCAATACTCTTGCTTTTTTTCTTTCTAATGAGAGGAAATTTTATTCTTTTCGCCCCAATCATGCTTGGATGATTATTCTTTTATTAACTTCAATAATTTCATTTACAGGGATAGGAGATGTTTCACCATTTCTATACTTTAATTTTTGATACCGTTTCTTTTAAGAAATTCCTCTTGAAGCTAGGAGTATCAGCCTTAGGGATTTTAGGTATTATCCTAAGTATAAATGTTTTTTGTGATCCTTACTGGCTTTTTCGTGATGAATCACCTTATAGATCGGCTCAACTTGCTCTTACAAATAAACACCGTTTTGTCAAGAGCTTACAACTTGTTTTAAGGCAACCAAAAATTCTTATGGTAGGAAGTAGCCGTGTTTATAAAGGATTTGATGGAAGTATTTTTATAGATGAGGAAGATGACAAATTTTATAATCTTGGGGTCTCAAGTCTTACTCTAACGGAAGCAAGAGGGTTCATAAAACAGGCAATAAATTTTACATGTGTTAAGCATATTATACTTGGTTTAGATTTATGGATGCTTGACAGAAATAAATTATTTCATGAAGGGTTCAACACACAGCTTGGCGAAACGCAAGAGCTATGTAATGCTTTTTTTATAGCGTTATTTAGCTTAGATACATTGAGAGATTCTTGGCGAGAATTTAAAGCAGAAAAGAGTGCTTTAGGAAAATGGAAGAAAAATGGGTTTTATGCATCTCCTTCTTTAACAAAGAAGGAAATAGATAGCTTTATAGAAAGTTATGAGAAAAATCTTCAAACAATGCAGATTGACCTAGTTCAATTGAGCATTCTAGAAGATATTATTACTCTTTGTAAAAATAAAGAAGTTCGATTGTCTCTTTACATGTCCCCTCTCCATAAAAAGACGTATGAAGTCTATCAAAAACTTGGACTGGACCATACTCTTACTCTTTTGGTGAATAGAATTAGTAGTTTAGCGAAAAGCAGAAATATAGCCTTTCATGATTTTTCAGAGAGTTTTCTTTCAACATCTAGTTTTCTTTTGAATTCTTCTGATAAGTGGATTGATTATTCGCATTTTTCTCCGGTGATAGGAAACTTTATATTGCAAAAAATTTTAGAGGATATTCCAAAGGGTGTTAAATAATAAAAATATTTCAAATTTGAGGGATACTTTTATAACTTGCCCATTTTTTGTTTGTTAGTTTAATCTGGTTTCTTATAAGAAAAGAAGCAATAACGAAACTAATACTAGTTCCTATGGCTGCACCTTTCATACCCCATATAGGTGCAAATAAAAAATTTAAAAATAAGTTAGCTATTAAGATATTAAAATTTAACTTTGTTTGAATTTTAGGTTTATTGATCTGATTCGCAAAAAATTGAAAAGGCATATAGCGTGCTGCGCTTACAAAACCAACAGAAAGCAAAAGCAATATAAATATACTTTCTCTGAATGAATCAGCCATCTTAAAATAACAAATATATAAATAAAAGATTAGATTAGAAATTATAGTCGCTAAAAGCGTGTAAATAAAAAAAGATGTACTTTTTGAGGTAACCAGTTCGGAAAGCTCGAAAATTTTTCTCTGCGAAAAGAGAAGAGAGATTTTAGGATTTATTTCATTTCGAAATACAGCAATAATTTGGAAAAGTCCTTCTATAATGAATAATGCAAAGCTATATATTCCAACCTCTCTTTCACTTACAAAGAGGCCTAAAATAAGAACATCAGCTTTAGAGTTAAGTTCGACAGATGCACCTGCTAAAAAACTTTTTAATCCAAAATGAAAATGTCTTACTATCCAATAAAACAGTTCTTTAAATTTAAAAAAACACAAGTGTTTGCGTAAAAAGTATATGCAAAGGAAGAATACTGCGGCTTCGGAAGAAGTAATAATAAAGGGAATGATTTTTTTAGGGAAATTAAAATAAATAATTATGCCTAATGTTAGAATAAGCATAATATATCTTAAGCTTTGAGATAAAGCATAGTCGATCATCTTTTCTTGTCCATTTAAAGAAGCAAGCAAAATTTTATTAAATGTAAAAAATAAAAGACCGGGGAGAGCAAGAGCCCAAGAATAAGAAATATTGTGAATATGGAAGATCTTATCAATAAACAATAGCAACATTAGAGCGGGAACTAATATAATAAGGAATGAACATGATGCGAGTATCAATCCAGTTATCAAAATTTTACTGATAGATTTACTATTATGTGAGTGAGAGGCAGTCCATTTTAAAACAGAAAAATGCAGTCCAAAGGTGGAGAATTGAGAGAATACAATAAATATCCCCATAATAATATTGAATAACCCTAAACCTTCAGGACCATAATGCAAGCCTATTAAGATATTTAAGAAGATGCCTGAAATTCCTAATATCCCAACACTTGCTAGGTTTGCGAGCGTTGCAATTTCTAATCCTAATATCTTTCGTTTATACAACCTAGAATTACCGTAGATTCTTGTTATTTTCTTGATCAAACCACATACCAAAGAATAAAGATTGTGTTCCTATGGCTAAGCTAAATAACGTTAAAATGAGTGTCATTTCAGGGATGGAGCTATTGATGGTCCACAAATAACAGAAACGAATAAAAAATCCAAAAAATAGAAACAACCACATAAACCCAAAATAATAAAAGAATATCAATGGATGAAAATCCCGTATGATATATTTTTGTTTAAGCCTCCAAAAGAATAATTTTACCAAGAGAAAACTAAGGGTAAAAACAACTTTACGAATTTTAAGCTTTGAGGTTTCACCAACATTATAAACTGGTTTTAAAGGAATATCCCGTACTCTAAAATTAAATACATTTAACTTTACTAAAAGGTCATTGGGTTGACCATAACGCTTGTACATTTGATCCCAATCAATCGTATGAAGAGCTCGAGAATTTATAACGGTATATCCTGTTTGAGAATCTGAGATATGCCAATACCCAGAGGCGATTTTAGTAAAAAGAGATAATATTGAATTACCCCAAAATCTTGATTTGGGGATTAATGAATAGGCATTAGGATAAATTAATCTATTAGCTTTAGCATAATCTATTTCATCATTGACAACAGGGTCGAGAAGAAGAGGTAAGTCTGAAGGATCCATTTGAGCATCGCCAGCCATTACTACTGCAGCATCAAAATTGTGATCACGAGCCCACTTATATCCTGTTGCTATGGCTCCTCCCACACCTTGGTTAATGTCATGATGAAGAGGAATAATTCTTTCGTCTTTTTTGCTAGCCTGAGTGATAATCTTATAAGTTTGGTCTGTGCTACAGTCATCCACAATTATTATTGCATCAATCCATGAAGGCATTGTTTCTATTACTTTTACAATTTGTAATTCTTCATTATATGCAGGAACAACAACAGCTATTTTTTTATTTTTGTACATAATGTATTCACTTTAAGATTTGTAAATAATATAAAAAGGCAATTGAAGCACTTTGGAATTGATAAGTACTATTACATCTAAAATACCACCAAGCAACATCTGAATGTAATTTTAACTTTTTGCCTGAAAGATTGAAATTTGTAAAAAGGACGTCTTGCCAATTTTTAGCAAATGATTGAACGCTAGAACTTAAACATAGCTTAAAGCTAAAGAAAAAGACAATAAAACATCTAAATAGAATCTTTCCCATAAAGATAAGCTCATTTACTCTTTAATGGAGTTCTGTGAATATTTTAAAGATTCTTGAATTTCTTTTTTTGAAAGAGAAGTTGCAAGAGCGATACGTGTTCCTCGCAACACAACAATATTTAGTTTTTTTGCAAGTTGATCAAGGTAAAGACCAACATCTTTAATCATACCATAATCATGCCAAACCATAGTGCCTCCTTCACGTAAAACAGATAATGCATTTTCAGTATCACTTTTTACATAATTGAAAGCATGGCAACCATCGATAAAAATAAGGTCAAATGGTCCCCCTAAAGTTTTCCAATCAATAGCTGCAGAATCACCATAAACTTGCTTAATTTTGGATTCAAATTTTGTTTTTTTGTATTGTATTCCTAGCTGATGCCTATCGGTAAGATTTTTCAGCATATCGGGAGTTTCTAAAGAAAAATCTCCCTTAGAATCTGGCGGAAGATCTACCGTGACGATTTTACCCTGTTCATCAAGATTTGCGGCAATATTGAGGGTTGTATTTCCATCCCAAGTGCCAATTTCTAAAATATTTTGTGCTTTATAAATTTTGATTAATGAAATTAAGTAAGTTAATTCTAAAATATCAATAGATAAATCATCTGTACGATCAAAAACATTAAGTAAAGTTAAAGTATTTACTTTTGGATCTTTAGAGATACTCTTAAAATTAACCCGTGGTAAATCTCCATACGACCAGCTTGCGATTCTATAAGCTTCAGAATCTTTAGGTGTTAATCCAAAAGGAAAAACCCTTCTTCTAAAAAGTTCAATGGCTCTTTTAGGATCTTTAATAGCTCGAGGTAATGCTTTAAGAATTTTTATAATCAAGGTATTCATCAATATTTATTAATTTACTGTCTCGCACCATATATGAGTATTTGAATAGTTTCAACAGTAATATATCAGAGCTTGAGTCTGAAAGTGCCAGATTATAATCATAATTTTCCTGAGGATAATTTTTAATTAAAAAATTTATTTTTTGTTCCCCGTAACAATGGAAAATGTTCTGTCCAATAATTTTTGATCCATACCCTCTCATGGAAAGGTTATTCGCAAAAACTTCAACATATTGATGAGGAGAAGCAGAAATAATGATATTTTCAGTAGTTTCATCTGTATGGTGATGTACAATGTCTAAAATATCTTTATTCAAATGCAATAACAACATTTTAACAAAATTATCGACTTGCTTGTGGTCATGCAAAAAATCTTGATAAAGAAAAATAATTTTCTGACAAAATTCTGCCCTAGTTTTTAATTTTAAAATTCTAAGAATTGCAAAGAATATGAGTTCAAGCCTAGGCTGCCATTTTAAAATCAAGTACCTTAAAGAATCTAGTTTAATTAAGGTTTCATCTAAATCTATAACATTAAGCTTCTTTTTCATATTCTTAATAGTAAGGAGAAAAATCCCAAAGGATCTTTTATTAATGAAACATCTGCTTTGTTGCTACAAATATTCCTTAGAAAAATAAGTAAAGGTTTTATTTTTCCTTTGAAAATATACCCTAGAAAAGATTTATAGATAAGGGGGGATAAATAAGTTTTTATTTTTGGATTTTCAGGTGGTAAAATATCAGGCGCTCCTAAGAGGGGCTTTAAATAATTTACCCCGCTCGCTAACCCTTGATTAATTGACCCCCAAACTCTAGGATTTGCTTCAATCAAAAAAAGCTTGCCTTCCCTTGTCAGCTTAAATTCAAACATTACAAACCCAGACCAAGCTAACGGATTTATAATTTTCTCTACACATTCTTTCATCTCAGGAAGAATAATACTTTCTCGATAAACGCTTGAGCCGCCTGTAACAGGGTGTTCAGCTAACCTTAAGTGACCATTTTCTATAAGAATTTTTCCTTTTTCTGCAAAGATAGAATAACCACAACCAATGCCGGTAATATACTCTTGTATCATAAGATTGCTGACATCTTTATCTTTCAAGTAGGTTACGAGCTCTTCTTGATTGAAAAAATATTTGACTCCTTCAGATGCTGATTTATTTGTGGGTTTTACAACACAAGGAAAAGTGGCTTCACTTGCTTTATCAAAAATTTTAGGCACAGAAATGCCTTTAGTGACGCAAAAATGATTTAATTGATTCTTTTGATCAAGAATTTCAAAAGAACTTAAAGTACCTATGTAATTAAGAGTATTTTTAAATAGCGCACGCTTTTGCAACATGAGCCTTATCTCTGAGCTATTTGTGGGGATAAGGATGTCAATAGCGTTATCTTTTATTATAGTGGCTATTTGGTTACAGTAATTTATAGGGTCTCTTAAATTATGCGAAATAAAAAAGTGCTTATCTGTGAATCTAGTATGTACAAATTGAGTTAGAAATCTAGTATCACAAGTAAAAATTTCAACATTTTTATAAAATTTTTTAATAAATGTTGCAATTGTAATTGCTTTGTAACTAGAAACATCAGTTAATAGGATACGTTTCTTCTTATTCATAAATACAGGATATTTTAAATTTTTATGATAATTCCATGACCATTCAAATTATGTAGTACAATTCTATTAGGTTTACCACGTTCTTCGTTAACAATTTTCGTGACACCAGCACAATTATAAAACCCATAATCATCAAATATAACAATACCGCCTGTGCTTAGTTTTGGCCAAACCCAATCAAAGGTATCTCTCGCTGATTGATAAGTATCAACATCGATATGGCAAAAAGAAAACTTTTTGCTTTTAATTTTATGCCCCGTTTCTTCAGGAAATATCCCTTTTAATATGGAAATATTTTTAACATTTAAAGTATCTGCAAGTTTATTTACTATATTTTGAGAAGTATCAGCATGCTCTCCACCTGTATACCCTGAATCATTTTCTCCTGCTTTTACAACGCCTTCAAAAGTATCACATAAATAGACAGTCTTATTGGGCGCTTGTTTAGCTATTAAGCAACCTGTCCCTCCTCGCCACACACCAACTTCTAATATATCCCCTTCAACATGCTGTGATTGTGCAACAGTTTGCCAAAGTTCATAGCAACGGTAAACATCTACAAGAGTATTAGCCTTAACAATTTGGTAAACAGATTGAAAATTAGTATCATTTAGCCAAGGCGAGTAACTTGCATAAGGAGTAATTGTTGAGTATTCACAATTTTCATGAGTTTGAAACTTTACCCGAAAAATATCGTATCCAGTTGAGCGTAAAAGAGAGCGTAAAATATATTTCATTTTTAACCTTTATTTATTATCGAACAAAAGATAAAGCTAATTTTATTCCATTAGCCATATAATCAAAAAGAAGATATGCAAGATATCTATCAGTTCTTTGATTCCATCTCTCAGGGTGGGTCTGAAGAATAATAGGTTTATCTGTCTTCTTGAAAAGCGTGATTAAATCATCAATGCCTTGAATAGAAACGCTATTTTTATCTTTTACTTGATTCGTACGGTCTCTTAAATTAGTTCTTGTCTCATTCCATGACCGTCCAGTATCAGTAAAGTATTCTATTTCATTATAGTTTAAACTTAAATAGGGTTCTCCAAGAATTCCATAATCTTGTAAATTGAAATGCTTCCAAATTATTCTGTTATCAAATTTGGATAATGGGCTTCCATGCATACAAGCGGTCTTAATTGGGGCAATAGATCGAAGTTCGCTAAGTTCTGTTTTAAATATCTTTATAGCTTTATAAGGATCGCCTTTGGCTTTCGATAAAGTTTCATAATGATACCCTATCTCATGTCCCATTTCTGAAATTTTAGAAATAATCTCCTTTTTAAAAACGCTGGGAATAAATCTAAAATAATAAGTTGAGCGAATACCTAAATCACTTTCTAACTTAGCCATTTCTAATGCATTTAATGGCCAACGATCAACATCATGCCTTAAAATAATATAAGGAGAAGAAGCGTCGTATTTTTGAGAGAACAGCTCATCAAACCTTATGATTGGTCGCTTTAATTCCATAAGACTCAAACATAATTTTTGATAAGCGGTTAAACTAAACTCAAATAGCATAAAGAGGTCTCGCTTTTTCAACAGCTTTGATAAGCTCTTTCCCATCAAAACCGATTAAACTCGCATATTCATGTATTGAATCCAGACGAGCTACATTGTTTTTTTGTGCTGACTCTAAGGCTTCGTCGCGGTTAATCATTCCAGAACGAATTTGGTTACTTAGGAAAGTATCATGTTCAGAAAAGCCTGCTAGTTTATAGTAAATGTAATTATAAAAGGCTGCAGTGCCATCACCAATTCTCCATGAAGTACTCGTGTCAACAGCCATTTCCCAATTATATTCTTGTTTTAATACATCCATTATTTGTTTCTCGTCCCATGCTATATAATCAAAAAAAACACGAAAATCATGTTTTAAAACATAGGCACAATAAAATGAGAACAAGGAATTAAATAAAGATTTATTAATATACGCGGGGTTCTTTAAAAAGTTTAAAGCAAAATAACGCAACATTTTTAATTTTTGAGCTATTGGCACATAAGCAAACCAACCATTTTTTTCAACAGCTCCGCAAAATCCAGATTTGAAACCTGATTGCTCTAATCTATTACTTGCGAAGAAAACTAAATCAATGTTCATGTCTTGTTTTATCTTGCGATAATGATAAAAAAATTCTTTATCTCCAGCCATGAAAAGTGTCACCATCCCCAGTTGAGGATCCTTCAGCCAAGCTTGAACATTTTGTCGAATAAACTCTCTTTTTTGAGGAATATTTGCAGAAACTAAAATATGTTCAACACCTAGCTGGCCACACAGGCGAGAAATATTTCTTCTTGCAAGATCTGTAACCATTCCCCAGTCATAGGTAAAAGCTATAGGGTTCATCCCCATTTCTTTCTTGAGATAGTGAAGAGCAAAGCTGCTATCTCGTCCCCCGCTTAAAGCGACAATGCAATCGGGTGTTCCATCTTTTTTTCGATATTTAGAACATAAATCTTCTAGCTTATCTTTTCCATATGCTACGTAGGGAATATATTCTTTACAAATGTTACATATGCCGGAGCTATCAAATTCGATACCAGGAAATGTTTCTGGCAGAATACATTTTGAACAACGTTTTAATTTCTCTATGGGATTTTCAGTTTTAATTTTAATGGAACTTAATTCTTGAGGAGAAGGGGTTTGCTGTGTAAAGCTAACTTGTAAAATTTCCCCAGGACTTAACCGCTGTATCTGGCTACCTTTAAATATACGTTGAGCCAAAGAAGTTGCAAGCAATCTATCTAAGATACCTTTTTCAGAAGCAAAAACAAAAGAATCTTCTGTTAATGAGCGAGCACAATAAAGAGAACCTGTATTTGTTGAAAGCAAAAGTACGTCTTTGTCCTTAAAAAGACAAGCTATAGAAGCATCACCTTCAAGTACATTATAGAATGATTTTACAGCTTCTTCTAAGCTTTTTCCATGATTCAACTCGTTTCTCAAAAATGCTGCTATGACTTCAGAATCTAACTCGGTTTTTCTTTTAAAAGAACTTGAATCCAATTTCTTCCATAGATCTTCGAAGTTACATATAATCCCATTATGTATTAAGGTTATATCATCTCGATTAACCGGTTGGTTATTTTCTAAAAATGAAGCTGCTCCATTTGTAACCAGACGGGTATGTCCCATAAGGACCAGATCATCTGTTACGTTCAGGGAAGGTTTAAGCAAATCTTTATAAGCGCTCGTTTTGAGTAAAACTTCAGCTGGTTGATTTGAACGGAGAATAGAAATCTCTTTTGATCTGAGAATTGCTAATCCTGATGCTTCCTTCCCGCGTGATTGGGAGAGAAAAAATAATTTGCGCAATAAAGATTTCCATTCTTCATCCTGCAAAAATTGTGAATTTTTAACTATTTTAAATCCAAAGATTCCGCACATAATTTATAACTTCTAATCGTGTAAAATAACGTTACGCATTTTAACCCAACATCTTTGTACAGTTTCATTTGCAGGTTGTAAAATGAATTTTAAGTACGATGGGTTTTTGTATGTAATAGCAATACTCTTATAGCCAGAACTTAAACCAAAACAAAAAGATTTTTTTAAGAATGGAAGAGTAGACCAAAAACCAAGGTTATCATATTCTATACAAAACAGTCCTTCGCCTTCTACTTCTAAACTTAATTTTTTGCCTGAATTAATAAATATATTAGCATTTAAGAATTCACCCGTTTGAGTTTCAAACAATTCGTCATTTTTTGAAAGAATATATCTATTTTTTATGAAAAGAGGAGCACTTTCGTTATTTGCCTTAATTTTAAAAGGAGGGGATAAGTAAGTTTGTTCTAGGCTTGCTTGCTCAACCTTAAAAGATGCTTGTTCATTTGCTTTTAAAATTAGTCGAAAAGGTCCTTCATTATTATTAAATCTTGCAACGATTCTATTTTTTCCCTTTTTTAAGTAAAATTCCTGAATTATTGAAGTGGGTAATTTGAAAAAATTGAAATCACTATAAAATGATTCTTTAAAATAAACGATGTTTAAAGATAATTTAGTTTCTTTTAGAGAATCGATTTCAACAGTTAATTTATTTGTATAATACCCTTCCAAGTTCTCTAAAGGTTTCTTTAAGCATTTTGTGGGAGAGAGGTAAGGGTACAAATGAGCATCGACATGTGACACCCAAAAGGTAAAGTTTTTATTGTGCGAGATAGGCTGAAACTCAAGCAAGTGAGTTTTTGGAAAGAAATCTGAAAGTGGGAGGGGGGCCTGTTTTAAGTCACGTAATTTATATAAAAAAATTCCAGCCTTATAATAAATTAGCTCAGTTAAATTACTATTTTCTAGTATATATCTTAAAGGCGTCGCATAATAAACAGGATCATTATAATGATATGACATTATATAATGTATTTTCAGATTATTTAAAATATCTAGCACTTCTTTTGTCGAAGTTGCCTTAGCGATAGCTACTGTTCTTTCATCGTATGCATGAATAATTTCCTTGTTTGAATATGTAAGAAACTCGGCTTGCCTCAAGGTAAGAATTTTTCCCTCATCTCTTACATTGTTTATTAGTTTTATAGTCTCTAATGCTGGGGAATCTATAAATTTAGAAAATTTCTTTTCATCACTTAAGGTAAAATCGAAATTTTCTAATTTTTTAAAAGGATGTAAATAAGTATAAATAGGATAAAAATACAACAAAATACATAACAATGAAAACACGTATAAAGTATTTTTTTTCATTTTAAACAGGAAAGTACTAATGCCTGATGCCCCTATAAAACAAATAATGGGTTGAATTTGCAGAAGATATCTAGGATTAACCGTAAATATCGTTAATCCTAAAAATACACTTAATATTACTCCTCCCCAAAAAAGTAGACAGGTTAGTCCTAAATGTTGGGTTAATGTTAGGCGTGTATTAAATTTAAAAAAGTCTACATATTTCAAAACATTTTTATGTTTTAAAAGAAGTATAATAGCTCCTATGATAAAAAAGATATAAGAGGCTCCGTATGTGTTGTATTGGAAAAATACTTTTCCCAAACCCCATGTAAAGGCTTCTTTCATATTGTGAATGCCGCGATTTAATCCTACAAATATTTTGAAATCTTCATTCAATAAGCGAATTATTTTAATGTTATCAAAATCGCCAATAAATTTTCCTAACTTTGCGTATATATTAATTAAATCAAATGTAACTAAGAGGGTTGAACTTACAATAATAATTCCTGAATAAATAAAGGTTTT
The DNA here is from genome assembly GCA_001898705.1 of Caedibacter sp. 38-128. GTDB lineage: Bacteria > Pseudomonadota > Alphaproteobacteria > Caedimonadales > Caedimonadaceae > Paracaedimonas. The sequence goes on along the minus strand of MKUU01000006.1, from coordinate 10,774 downwards.
TTTGGGTTTTCTGAGAGTGGAAAGTAGATTAATTCCAAGTGCGATTATAAGTGTTAATAAACCAGAGCTATGTACAAACCAAGAAAGTCCAGTTGTAACACCTACGAGAAGTGCTGATCGGTAATTTAGAGTTAAACTATGTAAGTATAAAGTGATAATAGTGGCAAGAAAAAGTACCATGCGAATTGAATCTATATGGCAAATATAGCTTTCATAAAAACATATAGGAGTGGACAAGAATAAAATCCCAGCCAAGTGTTTTAATTGAAGATTTTCTTTTACGCTTATGAGGTAAAGAGAAACCAGCATGATAATGCTAAAATACAGTGAACTAAGCTTAGCAAGTAAGCATCCAAGAGCATAAGGGAGGCTAAGCATATTCCAGGCTAGAAATATCGGATAACCGATGGGATGTGTCCACGGAGCAATAAACCCTCTTGTTTCACTGCCATTAAGAATTGGATAAAAATCGAGTGATTTTCTCATAAGTATTAACTTGGCTAGGTGGAAATATTCTTGTGGGTCATTCTCTAGTAAAGGTATATACAAGAAATAAATAACAATTAATAATATGTAAAAAACTAATAACCAGTATAATTTTCTGTCATAATTATTTGTTTTTTTTGAATTATAATGATGAAATTTAAAATGACTAATGAATTCAAAAAATAAATCTCGCAAACTATTTTTTATGGGAAGGGTACAAGCTAAAACAAAAATATAAACCATGATGAGATAAAAAGTGAGGGTATAGCCTGGTAGTAACCTCAACATGATAGAAAAAAGCCAACTTATCATTATTGGAGCTATGCAAATGGAAATAACAAGAGTTAAAATTTCTTCTCTAACATTTAGTAGTTTCCTAACATAAAAATGTACTAGAATAGGAGAAATAAAATAAGTAATAAATATTTTGAATGAAGAGTATATGAATATTTCAGTCATTTTTGAAATCAACTAATTTTACGGTTTTAATATTTAAAAGGAAACTAATAATATATAAGACAGTATTTATAAGGCTATACACCCATAAAAATACAGTTAACATAGAAGTTTTTAAACTTAAGTACAAGCCTAATATCATTACGATTAAAAATGAAGCTTTCCAGATACCTAGTATGTTTTGTTGTTTAACAACACTAAAAATATTTAAAAAGGGTAGTGCAAAAAATTCAGCGCAAACCCCTAAACAAAGAATGGAAATGATTGGGATAATGTTAACCCAATTTTCTCCTAAAATAATTAGGAAGAAATTTTTTCCCAAAATTAAAATACTTAAATACGAAACAAACCCACATGTAAGTACAATTGGAAAAAATTCTTTAGTAATCTCATTGATTGAATGATGTTTATTAAAATTATGCGAGTATTTTTGTAATATAACTTTTGAAAAAGCATTACCGAAAAGTGTAAGTGGAAAATTTAAGATTTTCAAAGAAAGAAAAAATAATCCTCCAGCATCTGAACTAAAATACTTATTGAGCAAAAAGATGGGGGTCGCTAACCTAATTTGATCAAGTAGAGCAGGAAACACGGAATAAATAATATAATGCATGTGTTTTTTCAAAATCTTTAATGAAAAATTGATGTAAAAATTTGTTTTTAACAATGCCTTATTTTTTATACCTAGGTATAATAAAGAGAACATATAACCACCCATAAATCCTATAATAAGATGGATGGCTGTGTTGTATTTCAAATAGCCTAGAATAATTTGTATGCTAATAAGAGAAAAATGTAGAATTATTTGCGAAGTAGCAATCAGCTTAAATTTCATTTTTCGGAGCGACCAATTTATTAAAATTTCATGGTAACCATAAGCAATCAAATGAAATATTAAGATTAAAGACAAATAGTTCGGTATTTGGAAATTAAATTTGGACGAACAGTATGAAACAAAAAGCAGGAAAACTCCTGTGAATATACTCATCATACTGCATATTACCAAAGCGGTGAGAGCAATTTTCTGAGCTTCACTTTCTCTTTTAACAAAAACAACGGCATTTTCTAATTGAAGGGTGACAAAGCATGAACAAATCATAAAAATTGATAAGTATATGGAAAGGGTACCAAATTCCTTGGGGGCATATAATCTTGCTACAAGAAGAGAACCAAGTGCACTGATTCCTTTCCCGCAACCATTTCCAAGGATGATAAAAATAACATTTTTAAATTTTTGCAGAGCTAAGAAAATGTGATTAACGCGCATTTTTTGATCAAAATTCTACTTCGAGGTGAAACTGTACAGGTAATTTCAACAATATTTTCTGAGGCAACTTGAAAGGTTAGCATTTTCGGTTTTCCCTCTAAGACAGCTCTTAACACATTCTGGGACGCCTTTCCATTTAAGTTTTTAATTGAAAAACTCAGCATTCCTTCTCCTACTACAAAAATTTCAAATTGCGCTTCCTTGCTTTTATTTAATAAATTGAATTTAAAATTAATAATTTTTTCTTCAAAATAATTAGTTTCAATTGAGATAGGTGGAGAAAACTGAGAATCTGGTTTTATCTCTGATGAAGAGAAAAAATAAGGAATGCTTAAATTCTTTTTTAATGAACTATGAGTGGGGAAAAATTCTTCTATTTTTTTGAAAAATCTTTTTTCTAATTTAAATAAACGATAACCATTTAGATCTCTTAGAAGCCTAAAATATCTTGGATCGCTAGCTAATTGCATAGCGATAGAATTATAAAAAGTCGCGGGTATGTAAGGGGTGAGGTAAATATAGCGAATATTTCTATTGATGAGAAAATTGAAACTATCATCAATACTCGTTAATTTATAAAAATCCATTAAGCTTGAATCAAGGTCCCGAACATAGTTCTTATCAGTATAGTAAGCGAATTTATTTTGTTCAAAGACAAGGAATTTCTTTGAGGTCTCAAGAGCTCTTATGAATTTCAATATTGGAATCTCTGGAGCGTCTAATTGAGTTAATCGATTAAATTCGTTTGTGGGAAGAGGCTGAAATTTTACACGCATTAAGGAATTAATCGGCCTCAGCATGGAAGCTAGAGAGAAAAGAATAACACTGAGTCGGAGCAGATGTTTAAATAAATAATTGTACTTAGGCAGTTGGATATATGAACTCATATAGGCAGCCAGAGGAGTCATTGATAAAAAATAACGTGGATTTTTGATCATGAGAGTGCTGCCGAATATCATAGAAAGTAAGGCAATGCCGTGAAAAGTATAAAAAACGAGAGCAGAAATTTTATAGTTCTGTGGAACCATTTTAGTTCGGAGCATCGTGAATGAGGATATTAATGCAAGAATAAATACTGGGCCAAATAAATGAATTTTTGTAAAACCTTGAAATAAGCCTAAAAATAATTTTCTGGGAAAATCATAAATATTTCTGCGGTATACTAGGTCAAGTGCTTCATTAATCTGTGGTAAGCTCCAGATAACATTATTGTCCGAGATGGGTAACCCTGAATTAAAAAAGTTATATATGTACCTGTCTCCACCAATTAATATTGCAGGAAAGATGATTTTACTAATTGTAAATAACAATTTAAAATTTAAACGATGGTTGAAAATAATTACGAGAGGTAAGAAGAAGATAATCATTAGCCCTATTGCATGAGAAAATAATGCTCCGCACACAGAAAGGATGATCATTATTGTTTGTTTAAAATTAATGTTATTAATGTCTTTTGGTAAAATAAATAATGAAAGTGTAAAAAAGAAAATTCTCATAATATCAATTTGATATTGTATGCAAATAACCCATAAAAAAGGGATGGTTAATAGAAAAAGATGCGAAGATTTTTTTAAAGAAATTTCCTTCAATAAAAAAAGTAAAAGAGTCGCATAATAAGGGTTAACAAAACGCATTAACAGAACCCCTTTACTATTTCCTTGAATTATATAATCCCAAACAATAAGACCTATATAGCCTAAAGGATGTGAACTACTTGATTGAAATCCAGTTTTAAAGTCTGCGTTCAAAAAAGGATATAAGGCTAATGTTTTGTCTCGATAAATTATTTTTGCCATCAGAGCGTATTCGAGGGCATCATTTTCTTCCACAGGAAGAAAAAAGCATGCGGCCCATATAATGAGCATAAAAATTAAAGCAAGCCCATGCTCAAAGTTAATTTTTTCTTTTATTTCTAAATAATTAAATGTGAATTTAAAAGGTAAGTCTTGTTTTTTATAAGCTAAATATGTGAGAGCAGGAAGAAAACATGCCAAAATTATACCAATATAAAAAAGATCATTTTTACTAGGGAAAAAAGTTAAAATAATTTTAAGAAGCCAAGAAATACTGATAGGTCCTATTCCAAAGCTAAATATCTTTATCAAGGGTCCATTTTTGTTCTCTGGAGAAGAAAATAAGATGAGAAATAGGAAAGACGAGATAATAAACGTAAAAAAGAGAAGAAATGTAATCATTGAAATGCACTAATTTAAAAAAAATTAGTGCTTGTTCTGATCTTAAAAGTCAAGAAGTTTAAACCTTTTAATTTTCAATTTCACCACAGTGTTTTTTTGTCAATTAATTAAGGTTATGGGTGAAAAGATTGAGCAATATAAATGGTTTTTTTAACGAATATCGAAAAATATACTTTTCTTATTAGTCATAAAAATATATGGTAAATTTTAAATAATTTAAGAGTTTAAAGTCCGAGATTTTATGTCTAAAAGAAAAAAGATAAATTTTCGAAAAGTGAGCAAAATTTTTACTGCAGGGCTTTTGTTGACTGCGCTTTATTCTAAACCATCTTTTGCTGTTAATGATACCTTTTTGACACAAACTTTAACTTCTAATGTTTTTACCTCTTTTATTAAAGTGTTGTCACATTTTTTCCCTTCATTTTATGGTATACTTGAAGAAATATTTTTTAAATATCCTGATAATCAACAGCTTATAAATTTTATCGGCGTAGGGAAAGAATCGTCAGGATCTTTTGCGTCTTCATCATTTAAAGGAGGATGTAGGAATCTTCAAATATCATTGGAAAGTTTAAAGTCTCTTTTAAGTACCCAAAATTCTTCAATGTTAACGCAATTTAGTGTTACGCTCCCTTCAGTCGAATTGAGTAATCAAAGAATAAGTGTAAGTATGTTGCCAGATAAAAAGTCTGTCAGTGTTCCAAGCCCTCTTTATTCTTCGGAAGGGAAAAAAATCTTTTCATTTTTATATGAACGACGAAATATAGAATTTATTCTTAAAAATTTGCAAGAAGTGAAAAGTGACGCTGTTGAGCAAAATAAAGGAGAAAGAGGGCGCCAAGCACCCTTACATTCTTACATAAGTGGTTTCATAAAACCGCAAGTATCATCCAGCAACATGGTTAAAGAGAGAGAGGAAATACGCCAAAAAATAGTTAAATTTCTTGAAGATCAAGAAGTTAAGGAAGCAGGAAATTTAGATGTTGATGTATCTGAAGTTCTTTTAGAAGAAAAGGATGAAAAAGACGGTGAGGAGCTTAAGAGTTTATTATTGGAATCGAATGGCCCTGAGTCTGAGAGGAGTCCACTTTTGCCTCCAATGCAAGTGGAATCAGAGCAATCGGAAGCAGAGAGTATATTATTTGAGATAAATTCTTTGAGTGAGTGTCTTGACCGCAAGACGTATTTGCTCCCATCTCTTAAGAAAAATACCCCTAAAAAGCCGGCCTCTAAGCATGTTCGATCTAGATCTATTGTGCCCAATCCCTTAGTCTGGGAAGAGATAGTTGATTCATTAACTGATCAGAATGATGCTTTACCTTTACCGAATCAGGAGAGGTCAGGAGGCCCTCCACCGCTACCTAAGATGCCTTCACAACAATCAAAAAGCGATAAGCTGCCACAAAATCATGCAAAAGCGCTGGAAAAGAGCTTACAAGCAAGCGGCATAAAATTATCTGGAAAATCAGTAATTTTTGCAGCACTTCAAAAAATTGTTAAAGAGGCGCAATTAGGAATATCTGAGATTCCTGAATTAATTGAAAGGTTGTCTCAACGCATTGATGATCTCATTATAAAAACATATAAGACCTCACCTGAAGCGTTTGAAAAACATATAGTGCAATTAATTCAACCTCGTCATCCTGTCATGACTGATGTTGATTTTAATCAAGGTTTTGAGAGGCTTGCACAAGCTATTCATGAATTGTGGCGTGCAAATTTTTTAACGGATTATATTGAAAAGGGAAGTGAAGTAGTTTTGGAAAAACCTCTTCCGACGCCTAATGATCTTAGTCCTTTTATAAATAAAATTATTGAAGATCGTTTCACTCACGAAGTTGATTCTGAACTGAGTTCGTCAATAAAGCAAAATGCAAGCATCGCTATTAGTTCTAGTGTTAAAAACGGATCACTTTTCAGCATTAAGGGCAAATTCTCGACAGGAGACAAGAAAGAAATCTTATCTCAGGTTTTTAAACTACTTGTTTTAGATCCTTCGTTTAAAATTCCTACTTTAATAAATGCGCGGAATAATCAAGATATTGATCCAGATAAATTAAAAGAAATAATCAAGCCATATATTGTGCTTGCTATTGGGCAGCTTTATGGTTCAGAGCGTACTAAGGATTTAAACTTAGAGGCTGAGCCAGAAAATAATTCAGTGCCTTTGAAAACAATCCTATCTACAGAAGAAATACTTTCTACTGAAGGAATAGTCAAAAAAGTCGAGCCTTGGTTAATTTCTAGATTATTTGAGTTATTGCCAGGAAACAGCGAAGAAGAAAAAATTGATTTTTTTATTCATATAGCTTCTCAAGATGAGGTTCTTGCAAGAATTAGAGCTGAAATAAAAAATTGCTCTGAAGAAGACAAGCTTATAGAGCTGAAGAAACAAGAAGCAGAGGAGGATAAGAGAACTTATAGTAGGATAATGGAAACTATTATGGAGGAACTTGGTTCTCAAGATTTTAATGGTTCTCCGCTGAAATCAGCTATAGCTTTTTACAGAGATGTTAAGTTTCTTATCGAAGATTATTTAAGTACAAGTTCTGGGTTCGTTTCAGTAATTGTGAGGACCGAACCAACTTTAAAGGAGGTTCTTCAAAAAGCAGAAACATCTTCTGAAATATATCATCTTATGGAAGGAATTGTTTTTAAGAATCGATATAAAATTCAAATGCGTATTGATAGAACACGGTATATCGAAACTGCACCCTTAGAAGTTCCAGAATTTGTTTTTTTATTCTCACTTCCTTACTGGCAAATGTTTAAAGAACGTTTAGCTAAAAATAAAGAATTGGACCGGGAACAACGAGAAAAAGCTCAACTTAAGAGAAAAACACTTGTAGAAAAGCTCAATGATTTATTTTTTGGAGGGAAAATCCAAGACCCTACGAAGCCACTAGAAGAGTTATTAAAAAAGAAAGAAAAATCTTTTTCAACAAAACAAGACCAAAGTACTGTCTCTAGCCCCTTGAAGCTAGTGGATCATAGCCCAATGGTTGGTAGTCCACCACCTCCTCCACCTCCTCCACCTCCTCCACCTCCTATTTCTCAAGAATCAACATCTATCAATTCAGTTAAAGATATCCAAAACGCTTTAAAGAATTTTGGGTTAACCGTTAAAGAAACAAGCTTAATTTTGGAGCTCCTTCTTCGCTACAAGCTACAAAATAAATACGCACAGACTTCTGACACTGTGAATAAATTTTATAAAAAATTTATTGAGCTTTTTTATCGTGTATTAGGTGTTTCTGATGAAGCGGAAGCTCAGGAAAAGTTTGCGTCTCAATTAGGAATGAAAAATTCCGGGCACCTCGTTAAAAAATTAGCGCAAAATCTAAATGAAAAACTTCGGAACTATTTTTTAGAGTCCTTAAGAGCAGAAAACATAGACTCAATCATAACGTCTGGCGTTCAAAGCCCAGATTCCTTAAAAAAATTCAACGCTAAATCTATTGAAATAATAACTTCATTTTTGAAAGCTCATTTCCAAGCAGCATTAAAACAATTTAAAATTGAAACAGAATCTGCCGGAAAAAATTTTGAAGCTTTAGAGATTTTCCTCAAAGAAGAATTAGCAAAACAGCAGGAAGAATTGTCAGAACCACAGCTTTCCTATACTAGTGAAGAAAAACTTGAAGTTGTGCTTGGGACATTTGCTCGTCTGCTGGCAGAAATTGAGCAAAATCCGGAATTTGATTTTACCAAAAAAGTATCTGAAAAAGATAATGACCAATTTACCTTGGATATTGAGGCATTTAAGCCAAAGTGGATAGAATTTTTAAATGAAGTTATCACCGAAAAATTTAAGGGAACGCGTCCCCTTATTAAGATTCCAGAATATTACGAAGAGATAAAAATTGAACCTTCTAAAGTCCTTCCTTATTTAGGAAATCTTTTCCTAACAAAAGCGTTCGACGTTTTACCTGGAGAAAATCAAGCAGTAAAAATAAGCAGTTTAATTGGAGCTGACTCAAAAAAACTTAGCTCTTTAATAGATGATATCCTTAATCCATTACTTTTGACGAGCTATCCTTATAAAGCAGCAACGAATACAGAGACGACGATTGTTTTTACCGAACATATGCTTAAAATATTTAAGGAAGTGATAGTAGAGCGCTATACGGAATTTTCTACTTCCTTAGATAGAAATTGTCGAAGTATCATAATAAGCAGTACAGATCCTTTAAGTTTATTTTCTAACCTTCATAAAAATCAGTTAGGCTTAAAAGGAGATACGCCTCAGAAACATAAAATTAGTATGTCAAGTCCCCATGATAAAAAGAAAAAAATCGAAACGGAAGAAACAATAAGCAATTTTGATATTTTTCTATCTTTACCGGGCTTATGGAAGCGCAAACAAGAGCTTAAAGATAGAAAACAGAAAGAAACAGAAGAGCAGCAGAAAAAAGAGCATGAAATGGCGCATCGAGTACAAATTCTTCGGAGTTTTATTAATTCTGAGATGGAAATGCTAAGTTAGTATTCTAATAGTGAGGAAGAATTTTAAAGGTGAGATTCTTCTTGTCATTATTGAAGAGCAACGCTACTTTTAAGTAAAAATAAATAGGGGTTTTTTCATGGATGTTCTTATCATTCCACTACTTGAGCTTTTACGGACTATTATTCAACTTTATATTTGGGTATTTATCGCAAGTGTTGTTTTAAGTTGGCTTATTTCATTTCAAATTATCAATACATATAATCGGTTCGTTGCCGTTATAGGAGAGGCTCTCTATCGACTTACAGAGCCAATGTTGGCGCCAATTCGACGGATTGTTCCTGGAGTGGGTGGTTTTGATTTCAGTCCCATGATCGCCATTTTAATTCTTGTTTTTATACAGAATGTTGTTTCAAGGCTTGTTTTGAAATTTATTGGAGTCGCTTAAGCAGATATTCATACCCTCATGTCACCTGTTTTACTGGATAGTCGTTCTTTGGCGATGCAACGTAAGAACGATCTTAAAACGCGCATCATAGAACTACAAAAGACAAAAAATATTACGCCTGGATTGGCCGTCATTCGTGTCGGGGATAATCTTGCAAGTAAGAGTTATGTGGCCTCAAAATGTCGGCAATGCCAAGAAATAGGGATTCATTCTAAAGAGTATTATTTCCCTGCCATAGCCTCAAAGGAATCCATTCTTGAGCTCATTTATCAATTGAACGCGACCGATATTATCCATGGAATTCTCTTGCAACTTCCTTTGCCCAAACATTTGGATGCTTTAACGCTTATCCAGGCCATTGATCCTCTTAAAGATGTTGATGGTCTTCATCCCCAAAATTTAGGCACTTTAAGCCTTGGACAACCAACGATGATTCCTTGTACCCCTAAAGGATGCTTAACATTGCTTAAAAATCACAAGGAAAATATTCAAGGTTTACATGCCGTTATTGTCGGGCGTTCTATTCTGGTTGGACGGCCTCTTGCAATGCTATTGTTGAAAGAAGACTGTAGCGTGACGGTCCTTCACTCAAAGAGCCAGAATATTCCTGATATCACAAAAACTGCGGATATCCTTATAGCCGCTGTCGGTCAACCTAAACTTGTGCAGAAAGAATGGGTTAGGCCAGGGGCCATTGTTTTAGATGTTGGAATTAATCATATTCGGGGACTGGAAGGGCAGGTTACCATCGTTGGGGATGTGGATTTTGAAAATGTCTCTCAGGTTGCGAGCGCAATTACGCCCGTGCCAGGAGGGATAGGTCCCATGACAGTGGCTTCCCTTCTTGAAAATACAGTAGAAGCTGCTATACGCCAGAGTTCGAGAAAATAAATTTTACACTTCCCTCCTTGAAACTTATTTTTGGCTTCCTATATCTACATTGTAGCTTGTAATAAGCAAGTTTCCCCGTGTAAGCCCTCTGGATCATCAGAGGGCTCTTTTTGATTAGAGCAGATAGATAAGCAATAAGTAGGACGAAAAATTGGGTAAGGTGTTACAAAAATAGTCGCCTAATAACTTTATACTTTACAACGTTTTTAAAACTATAGAATAATCCTTCCCAATCAAAACCCATGCGGAAAGTTTTGATAATATTGCTGCTTAGGGGAAATCAGATGTCCAAATTAGCTCAACAAAAATCATATAATTGTATTTTTAAGCTTATAAATGGAATCCAAAAAATAAAAAATGCTGAAATTATAAATAGATATCTCTTCATTAAAGGAGGGGCTTATAACGCAGCAATCGCTCGTATGGTGCTTGCAGTTGCATTGTGGTATACAATACAATTGGTTGGTACAGCTAATTTATGGGATTTATATTGTGTATCATTAAAGGCCTGGGGATGGACACCAAAAGGTCTTGTAAAAATTTTCAATTATTTTACGGGAGAAATTCCATCACAAGATTTTGTCGTT
>MKUU01000005.1 GCA_001898705.1 Caedibacter sp. 38-128 | reverse complement strand
AAGGCCTCGTCTCAATTTTGAGATTCCTCGGCTTTTTTTCCTTCCAAGACTCCTTGATACAAAGATCAGAGATATTTCTTGAAAAGAAAGCTATTCCTCTTGCTTTTTGGCTTTTCTCCTCACCCTACCTTTCACGTAGGCTGAGATCCTTTTAAGCACCTAGTTGCATCACCAGGTTGCCTATTGCCCTTCGATGCCTCCCTTCTTTCCCCTTTCCATCAGGCAAAGAGAAGGCATTCGCTCAAAAAGAGCGTTAAAAGGCTTATAACTTGAATAATTTAGGTTTTTATCCCTGCTTTATTATTCTTTTTTCTTTAGAGGGCAACAGAAACTGGCTAAAGGGTTTATGAAAAGAGGTCTTCTTTTCATAAGAAGGAATCATTTCTGACCATTTACTACTAGGCTACCATATACAGATACAAATTTCAAGAAAATTCAGTACAAAAATGAAAAAATTTAAGAAAATTCGACATTCTCACTGCTTTTTCTTAAGGCTCGGCAACCCTAAAATTTCAGGCAACTTAGGATCTTTTGCTTCGAAAAATGTATAAGAAAGGGTGATAGAGGTCAGGTCTTTGCAATGAGGGTCTTCAGCAATTTTAGGATCAATATAAAACTGAACCGGAAGTTCAAGCGTCTGATGCGGTTCAAGTCGTTGCTCTTCAAAACAAAAACATTCAATCTTATTAAAATAAGGGGCTGCTTTATCAGGTGTCACATTATAGATTGCAATGCCGAGAAGCGGAACATCTGACGTGTTATGCACCTTATAATAAGCCAATCCCAAAGCACCAGCTTTTACCGTTATTTTTGGCTGCAATGGTATAAATTTCCAAGGAAGAGACGTATTCATATCGGCATTAAAGTGAATCGTTAAAGAATGTTCAATAATGTGATCGGCTCCCTTTAAGGCGATTCGAGGCGTCCCTCCATACCCTGTTTTCTGGCAAAAGAGACGATAAAGAGGAACTGACGCGAAAGAAAGAACTGTCATGACAAAAAGTAGGATTAAAAGAAAGAGAACTGTGCGCTTATTGCGTTGAGATGTCATTTAATGACCACATTTAATCCGCACAATTGCGAGGCCATAAAATAATCCTACAACACAAACTAAAACGATAAGTAAGGCTATATTTTTAGTGCGTTGTTTTTTTTGGTGATCTATTTCTTTTTGATTCATCATTGATTCATCCCGTGATCCAATACTAAAGCCCCTAACAGCAGAAAAAGATAAATTATAGAAAAGCCAAAGAGCCGCATTGCGTTTGCATGACGAGCATCAAAATAAAGCTTAAACGTAAAAAACAGCCATAAACAATTCAAGAACGTTATGATGAGGCCATAAACCCAACTATAATGAGGAAACCAGAAAAAAAAGTAAGAAGCCATCACCAACATCAGTGAATAAATTAAAATCTGTTTCTTCGTTGCTTGCGGGCCAGCGACATTAGGAAGCATTGGGATATTGGCTCGCTCATAATCTTCAATTTTTGTAAGCGCCAACGCCCAAAAATGAGGCGGTGTCCATAAAAAAATAATGAGAAATAGGAGGATAGCTTCCAAACTTATCGTGCCTGTTGAAGCCACCCATCCGATAACAGGTGGGAATGCGCCTGCAGCTCCCCCAATAACAATGTTATGCACTGTTGTTCTTTTGAGAACCATTGTATAAATGACAGCATAAAAGAAGATTGAAAAAGCTAATAAAATCGCTGCAAAATAATTGGTTGAAAGCCCCATTAAGACAATTGAAAAAACAGCTAAGACCATCCCAAAAATAAGCGCATCTTGAGGCGCAATAAGGCCTGCGGGAATAGGACGGCTTTGCGTTCTTTTCATAAGAGCATCAATGTCACGATCATACCACATATTAAGAGCGCCTGCAGCCCCGGACCCTAAAGCAATTGCTAAAAGAGCGACCCCTTGTAAAAAAGGATGCAAATTATTGGGTGCGAGATAAATTCCAACCCAGCCGCTAAAAACCACAAGGGCCATAACGCCGGGTTTAAGCAATCCCACAAAATCTTTAACCGTCGCTTCTGTAGAATGGGCTGAAAAACGAGAAACCGTTGCAGGGACAAAAACCATCGCCTATTTAACCGTCGGGAGTGTTTCAAACGTATGGAAGGGTGGGGGTGAACTTACCGTCCATTCTAAAGTTGAAGCTCCCTCTCCCCAAGGATTTGCTTCTGCTTTTCTTCCTCGCCATAAAGCATAAAAAATGCTCCCGATAAAAAAGAGGGTGGCAAAAATGGTTATATAAGCGCCATAAGATGCAATCTTATTCCAGCCAGCATACGCTGTGGGGTAATCCGGAATACGTCTTGGCATTCCAGCTAATCCTAAGAAGTGCATTGGAAAAAATAATAAATTAACCCCTATAAAAGTCAGCCAAAAATGAATTCTTCCTAAGATTTCAGGAAACTCTCTCCCAGACATTTTCCCAAACCAATAATAGAACCCACAAAATATTCCAAATAAGGCTCCCATCGACAATACATAATGGAAATGAGCCACCACATAGTAGGTATCATGAAGGACGACATCAAGGCCAGCATTTGAGAGTACAACGCCTGTCAATCCGCCTAATGTAAAAACAAAAATAAACCCAATTGCAAATAGCATAGGTACGCGAAATGTAATGGATCCTCCCCACATGGTTGCTATCCAGCTAAAAACTTTAATGCCTGTTGGTACCGCAATGATCATCGTCGCGGCCGTAAAATAAGCGCGTGTATTGACGTCAAGACCGACTGTAAACATATGATGCGCCCAGACGACAAAACCTATAAGTCCTATCGATACCATCGCGTAAACCATCCCTAAATAGCCGAATATAGGTTTTTTAGAAAATGTTGAGATAACCTGACTAATGATACCGAAAGCTGGCAAAATCATGATGTAAACTTCTGGATGGCCAAAAAACCAAAAAAGGTGCTGAAATAAAACGGGATCACCCCCACCTGCAGGATCAAAAAACGTCGTTCCAAAATTTCGATCTGTAATTAACATCGTAATCCCACCTGCCAAAACAGGGACAGACAGCAACAACAAGAAAGCCGTGACAAGCATAGACCATACAAATAAAGGCATCTTATGAAGCGTCATTCCTGGCGCTCGCATATTAAAAATTGTGGTAATGAAATTAATGGCTCCCAGAAGGGATGAAGCGCCAGCCAAATGAAGCCCAAAAAGCATGAAATCTACCGAGGCATCCGAATGCCCTAGCAACGAACTCAGCGGAGGATAAATTGTCCACCCGGTTCCTGCGCCAGAACCAACAAAAACACCCATAATTAAAAGAATTAAAGAAGGCACCAACAGCCAAAAACTTATATTATTGAGGCGTGGGAAAGCCATATCAGGTGCCCCAATCAGCAAGGGAACAAACCAATTACCGAACCCCCCAATTAAAGCCGGCATCACCATAAAAAAGATCATAAGCAAGCCATGTGCAGTAATGACAACATTATAAAATTGGTAATTTCCACTAAAAAGAGTCCCTGCCGGTTGTGCAAGTTGGAGGCGCATTAAAACGGATAAGAATGCCCCCAAAAGACCCGCACTTATTGAAAATATGATATAAAGAGTCCCTATATCTTTATGATTCGTTGAAAAAACCCACCGTCTCCACCCTTTAGGAGTATGCTCTAATTCATGCATAATGTATCACCTTATTCTTCTATCTAGGATGCAAATTTCTGTTTTGCTTCATGAAGCCATTGTTCATATTCTTGCTTAGAGACTGCCCTAATTTTGATTGGCATAAAGGCGTGATTTACGCCACAAAGCTCAGAACACTGACCATAATAAGTTCCTTTTTTCAAAATGCGCATCCAGGTTTCTCGAAGTCGACCTGGAATAGTATCTTGCTTGATTCCCAATGCAGGCATCGCCCAACTATGAAGCACATCTGCAGAGGTGACTAAAATACGAATATTTGTTTCAATTGGAACAACAATTTCATGATCAACCTCAAGCAATCTTTGTTGGCCTGGTTTTAAATCTGCATCTTGAATCATATAACTATCAAAAGCTATTTTTTCTTCTGGATATTCATAACTCCAATACCATTGATGTCCTGTAACCTTAAGACTCATTTCAGGCTCATGGGTCCTATCCATAAAATAAAGTAACTTAAATGAAGGAAAAGCAATTCCTAAAAGAATGATCGCGGGGATTAAAGTCCATACAACTTCAAGAATAGGATTATGGGTTGTTTTTGAAGGAACAGGATTCCTTTTAGCACGAAACCTCAAGACAACATAAAGTAGAAGAAAAAGAACAGCCAACGCAACACATGCAATGACAACAAGCAGCATGTTATGAAGGGTGTGAATCTGCTGGGCGACAGGCGTGGCAGCCTCTTGCAAATTTATTTGCCACGGAAGTGGGTATTTAGCAAATAAGTCACGCGAAATGAATAAACTTAAGAAAAAACTTAAAGTTCGAATCTTGATGCTCCTGTACGTCTTATCTTTCCTAGTATACGCATCTATTTAAAAATTTATAGCGGAAATACGAGCGGTTACCTAGATTGCGGTGACTCTTTTAATAACCAAGAGGAAATGAAATCAGACGCCATGGGTTCAGCAAAATAAAAACCTTGTCCATAATCACACCTTAAATCCCTTAGTTTTCTGAATTCAGCCTCACTTTGAACGCCTTCAGCAACCACCTCAAGCTTAAGCTCATGCCCAAGTAAAATAGCACTTCGCACAATTGCTTCAGCGTCAGGATTTTCAAGCATATTCCGTATAAAAACTTGATCAATCTTAACAACATCGAGAGGTAATTCCAATAGATAATGGAGAGAAGATTGTCCTGTTCCAAAGTCATCAATGGCTATACGAACACCCATTTCTCGTAAGGTATGTAACACATCAGCAACTTGATGAAGATTGGCTGCAAATGCCGTCTCTGTTACTTCAATTTCAAGCTTTTGCGCCGGAATTTTATATTTTTGAAGTGACTGGTGAATAAGGTCAAAAATTGTTGAATCGTAGAAATTTTTCATTGAAAAATTAATCGACACACACAAATCACAACCTTTTTCCCGCCAAGAAGCCAACTGAGAAAGCGTTTGGTCTAATACCCATTTGGTGAATGGATTAATTAAGAGAGTTCCTTCTGCAAGAGGAATAAATTCACTTGGAGGAATCATCCCCAATTCCGGATGTTGCCATCTCACAAGAGCCTCAAGTCTTTCAACTCTGCCCGTTTCAAGCTTAATTTGAGGCTGATAAAAAAGTTTCAACTCAGGTGAGGCAATTGCAGTGCTTAGATCATGGACGATTTTGGCATTTCTTAAAAGCTGTGTCTCATCTTCGACTTCAAAAAAAGCAATCTCAGAATTATTGCGGATTGCCTTGTCAGCCGCAATACGACCACGATGCAGAAAATCAATAATAGATTCTCTTGTATTGTGAATTTCTGCAATTCCATAAAAAATATTCACAAAAACGGGGATATTATTAATTGTAAAAACATTCCCTAATTCATGTCGGCATTTCGCAATTGTTTCTTTTACTTTTTTTGAACCATAAAGCAAAAGAGCAAAAGTACCTGCCTCTAAAGTTGCAATAACACCTAAATCTTTAGCAACATTTTTAAGAACCCGTGCCACATTATTAAATAACTGATCCATTTCATCTGGGTTTAAAATAGCTTCTATAGAAGAAAGCTCATGAATACGTAAAATCACTAAAGAAGGCTTCATATCTTGTTTAGGCATAAAATTTTGATGCCACTCTTCTATTAACCCCCGACTATTCAATAACTGAGTAACAGAATCTGTGATCAAACGATTTTCAAGATCTTGTAAATAAGCTTTAATTATTTTAGCTCCAATGCCTGAAAGCCCTCCAACCATAAAGAAAAACAGGCTTCTTAACATCCAAGATTGAGAGGGTTGAGCGATCTCCAAAGCAACATCAAAAGGCATGATTGGTCCCGACAGTAATGAAGCAAAGAAAGCTGTAATGAGACCACCAGGGACTGAAAAAATAATGCCAGATATAATGATGGGAATATAAAATCCATGAACGTAAGCGAGTTTTGTCCCCCCCATTGTATAAACTAAAAAGCTACTCACCATTAAGAGCCCAAAAATAAGCGTTAAAGCGATGAGCTTTCTTACCCCTTTAGGATTTAAAAAATTTTGAATCACCTTCCCTGTATTTTGATTCAAGGGCCCCACCTTTTATACATTTTGAATTTTTAAAGTGCTGTTTTTCAGCTTTATATTTTCGATTGTCGCTTTTTTGGTTAAGATAAAACAAGAAAAAAATGAAAGGGAGAATTTCTTGGCACTTAAAGAGCATTATGAAGGACATCGTGCTCGTCTTCGAGAGAGATTCCTTAAAGGAGGAGGCGATGCCCTTGCTGATTATGAACTCTTGGAGCTCATTTTATACGCGGCCCATCCTCGTGGTGATGTCAAACCTCTCGCCAAAGAGCTTCTAATGACCTTTAAAACATTTCCCCAAATTTTAAGTGCTGATACCCAAGACCTTTTAAAAGTAAAAGGTGTAGGAAGTGCTGTAGTTGCAGCGCTTAAAGTTGTCCAGGTCTCCGTAGAACGATGCCTTAAGGCTGAGATCTTACAACGACCCGTTTTAAAATCATGGCCACAGATTTTAAGTTATTGTGAAATCGCAATGCGTGATCTTAAGTATGAGCAGTTACGATTGCTTTTTCTTGATCGCCAAAATAACTTGATTGCCGATGAAGTTCAGCAAAATGGAACGGTTGATCAAGCAACCATTTATACACGTGAGATTGTTAAAAGAGCTCTTGAATTAGGGGCCTCAGGCCTGATCCTCGTGCATAACCATCCGAGTGGTGATCCAACCCCCTCCAATGCCGATATCGAAGCAACCTTCCGTATTAGAGAAGCTTCAGAGCGTCTTAGAATTAAGGTTTTTGACCATATTATTGTTGGCAAGGGACAATGTCGCTCATTAAGAAATGAGCGAATGATTTAAAATATAGGCGCTAAATTTCTTAATAAAAAATTCAAAATCGCATTTAGTCTTTGCAAACCCCTCGATGTTAAAGTGAAATCGCTTTCATTCAACCTTATAAGATTTTCTGACTCTAAAGTTTCTAGAGCAGAATTTTGAAATACCTCATTCAAATTTCGCCTTCCTGCAAGATTTTCAAGCTCTTTCCGAGGAATACCTTTACGTAACCTAAGCCCCATCATAAGCCGCTCAGTAAAAACTTCTTCAGCAGAAAGTTTAACTTTTTCATCAGTGCCGTGTTCTCTTTCCAAAACAGCTTTCATCCAAACTTCAGGCGCTCGAACACCCTTAAAAGCAAATTTATCGTTGTCGAGCGTTAAACGACCGTGGGCGCCGGGCCCAACGCCGGCATAATCTTCTCCTTGCCAATAAGCAAGGTTATGGCGCGATTCCTGACCAAGACGCGCATGATTTGAAATCTCGTACGCTGGCAATCCCGCTTTCTCCATCATTTCTTGGGTTGCTTCATATAAATCTGCCGCCAAATGATCATCTGGGATTGCAAAATCTTTGCGCTGATGTGCAGTATAAAAAGCTGTTCCTTGTTCAATTGTCAGCTGATAAAGAGACAAATGGCCTTGCGCTAAGCTTAAAGCTTCTGTCAGCTCTTCTTGCCATTGCTTGACGGTTTGTTGAGGACGTGCATAGATCAAATCGAAAGAAAACCGATCAAATATGTTTCTTGCAATCGTTAACGCCTTCAAAGCATCTTCCCGACCATGGGTACGTCCTAAAAATTTTAAGTCTTGGTCTTGAAGTGCCTGAATACCAACCGAGACGCGATTAACGCCGGCAGACCTAAAATCGCGAAATTTATTGGCTTCAATTGACGTTGGATTTGCTTCGAGCGTGATCTCCAGGTCTTCTTGTAGCTGCCAATAACCAGAGAGCTGATTCAACAAGGCTTCTACTGTTTTAGGAGACATTAAAGAAGGAGTGCCCCCACCAAAGAATACACTCTTAAGTGATCGACCTTGCGTCAGCTGTCCAAAATAGTTGAGCTCTTTTAAAAGAGTTTCTTGCCACAGAGATTCATCGATTCTTTCACGCACATGACTATTAAAATCACAATAAGGACATTTTGAAAGACAGAAAGGCCAGTGAATATAAAGCGCGAGAGCTTGCGTCATTTAAAGCAAGATTCTACAAGCTGCTGAAGCGCAAGGAAACGATGACTGACCTTATTTTTCTCTGATAACGACATTTCAGCAGCTGTCTTATTAAATCCTTCAGGAATAAAGATGGGATCATAACCATGCCCATACGCTCCTCGAGGAGGAAAAGTTAATTTTCCTTTCACCCGTCCTTCAAAAATTTCTTGGTGACCATCTGGCCACAAAAGAACTTGGACACAATAAAAAGAAGCTTTAGAATTCTTTTGAATTTCAGCGTTCTTCGCCCAAAGTTCAAATACCTTCTCATAACCACCATGCTCTTTTGCATAAGGCGCCGTATGGAGGCCAGGATGCCCTTTTAAGGCTTCCACTTCCAACCCAGAATCATCACTTAAAGCAGGCAGACCTGTTTCATCCACACATGTTTTAGCTTTTAAAAGAGCATTTTCTAGATAAGTTACGCCTGTTTCTTCCGGTTCACTCAACTTTAAGGCTGCAGATGAAGTCACCTTAACCTTAAAAGGTACTAACAAATGAGAAATCTCATCTATTTTTCCTTGATTATGGCTTGCAATAATAAGATGAGATTCTGTGAATTTTCGCGCCATCATAAGGCCTTAAGGAAAAAATGTAAGTTAAATAGATGGTGCCCCCGGGGAGACTCGAACTCCCACTCCCTTGCGGAAAGCAGATTTTGAGTCTGCCGCGTCTACCAATTCCACCACAGGGGCCTGGGCCGCATCATAACGAACTCACGCTTCAGGTCAACTTTTTAATTTTTAAATAAGATATTTCTTGTATAACTTTTTAGTTATCTGATTTTCCGTTATTTACACTTTTACTGATCGTACTATTTTGGCGCTCAAAAGCTACATGTTGCGCTTTAACCGCTATCTCTTTCGAGAAAGCTCTTAACGGATCTGTTGTTGCCTCTGCGCTCGAAGAAGGCGAGCTAACTGTTTTTGACCTTGGACTTGTTTCTTTATCTTTTTCATCTTCTTTACTTTTTTCAGGTTTTGAGCTTCCTGGAGAGCGAGGAGACACACATGCAAGACTTGAATCTTTTCTTTTCTTTAGTTTTGCTTTACTCAGCTCATCGATCAATTGTTGAGCCACTCGAATAGGCGTTGATATTTCCTTTAAAGCATCTGAATTTTGATATAAATCTGGCTCTGCGACAAATTTTGCCATTAAAGGATTGATGGTTTTAAAAAGTTCTCCAAGTTGTTTTAATTGGTCTGTTTCTTCATATCTTGAAAATCCAACATAGCTTTGGGATAAAAGTTTATGCCTCTTAGGAAGATATTCAAAAGTCTTCTCATGGAATTTACTTAACACAATAAAGATAGTCGCTGAATCAACAAACATATCCTTAGCCTTATTTTCAGTGCGGCTAGCCAGCTCTTTAATCTTTGTTGTCGTAAGAAATTTAGCTGTTTCCGCTAAAGATGTTTGGTGTGCTTCTATTTTTTCAAAATAAGATTTCGTATCCCCTTCTCTCAGATCCTGGAGATAACCATATTTTTGTGCGGCTTCTTGCTTTGCCTTTTCAAAGGTTGCTTGCCATTCAGAAAACTCTAAAGTTTTCTCCAGACTAGGAGTTTCTTTACTGACACTTACACTTCCAAATGCATTTATAAATTTCAATAAAGATGATTTTTCTTCCTCTATATCAGAAGCATTGACCATAGAAAATGAAATACAAAAACTCAAAGCCAAATAAGCAAGAATTTTAGAGTGGAAAGCGAATGTCATTTTAGGTTCTCATATTTTAAAATATAAGTAATTCTATAAAATGTTTTTAACAAGAAGTAAAAAACTTTCATATTTTAATCTTCCATTTTCACAAAATAGACTTTTTACACACTCTTTTTCAAATCTTATTGCGCCTCTTTTCTAACGATGCTAAGCAGGATTTTGAACTACTTTTTTCAGGTTGCTAATGCTTCATAAACTCTATTATTGGATCATGAGTTTTGCTGGTCATCGTCATGCTTTATGGGTATTGACAATCGTTTCTTTTGCAGAAAGTTCTTTTTTTCCTATCCCTCCCGACCCTCTTTATATGGCTATGATTCTGGGAAATCGTGAAAAAGCCTGGTCTTTGGCTATTATTTGCACTTTAAGTTCTGTTATTGGTGGCGTTCTAGGCTATTACATCGGGTATGCTTTGTTCGAAACTTTTGGCATGTGGATTGTCGAAGCCTACGGTCTTGAAGAAAGATTTGTTCAATTGCAACATAGTTTTCAAAAATGGGGTTTCTGGATTGTTGCCTTAAAAGGCTTAACGCCCATTCCTTATAAAATAGTTACGATTACAAGCGGGGTTGCTGAACTTAACTTAAGTACATTTATCTTAGCATCGATTGTTGCCCGTGGATTCCGTTTTTTCTCCTTAGCCCTTTTATTGTGGCATTTTGGTCCTAGTATCAAGAATTATATTGAGAAAAATCTCGTACTAGTAACAATTGGTGGTATGAGCGTTTTAATTCTTGGATTTTTAGTGGTTAAGTATTTATGGTAATAGGATAACATCCTTACAAGTAAAATTATTTCATGTGTAAAATAAACTCTCTTTATTCGAAGCCTCTTTTTCTAACCCTTGCTGCCTTCCTTGCCTTATTAAGTGGCTTTGTTGCTGAACATTTCTTTAAGTTACGCCCCTGCTCATTATGCCTTTTTCAACAATACGTTTTTATGGCTATCTGCTTAATTGGGTGTGCTGCAATATTATTACCTTTCTTAAGAGGACACACCAAAAAGATAAGTCTCTTTTTAGCTATTTTATATGTGATTAATGCCGGTATCGCTTTCTATCAAGTTGCTGTTGAACACCATTGGGTAGAGCCTCCCACTCAGTGCCAAAACAAGAAACTCTCTGGAAACTCTATTGAGGAAATGCGAGAGCAACTCTTAAATACTGAAACCGTTCGTTGCGATCATGTCCAATGGTCTCTCTTTGGCATCTCTATGGCTGGATATAACGCCCTTTACTGCCTATTTTTGGGAATCATCGCTTTTTATTTTCTGAGAAGACAAAAAAAGGAAAGAAAGCCCTTATGAAACGTTTGCTCCCTGGCATGCTGTCCCCCCAAGAACGCATTAAACAGATGATTCGCGTTGATCAAGCTGGTGAATATGGCGCCATTCGTATTTATGAAGGTCAACTTGATGTTTTAAAGAATCATCCTTCTTCTTCCCTTATTCAAAACATGAAAGCACAAGAACAAGAACACCTTGATGCATTCAACCAATTGCTGGTTGAACGGAATATAAAACCAACCTTTTTTACCCCTTTATGGCATATCGGAGGATATGCTTTAGGAGCCATCACAGCCAAACTAGGCGTAAAAGCAGCTATGGCATGCACAGTTGCAGTCGAAGAGGTCATTGACCAACATTATGCCAATCAAATACAAGAGCTTGAGGTGGAAAACTTAGAACCTGAGCTTGCGACAACAATTAAACGTTTCCGTGACGATGAAATTGCTCATAAAGATCAAGGCTTAGAAGCTGGCGCCGCTGATGCCCCAGGCTTTGCTATCTTACGCAACAGCATTAAAGCTATCACACGAGCTGCTATCTGGCTGTCAACAAGAGCTTGAGTACGATTTTCCGTCAATTAGTTTAATTTAAATTACCTATTTTCACCAGGTTGCCATAAAACATCTGCCCGTCCTTGATCATTCAAAACCCGTGCCAGAACAAATAAATGATCGGAAAGACGATTGAGATACATCCCAATTTCTGGATTAAGAGATTCTCTCTCATTTAAAGCATAAACGACTCTTTCAGCACGCCGAACAATGGTGCGTGCTAGATGCAAACTAGCGCTTGCATGACTACCCCCTGGCAACACAAATGAATTTAACGGCTGCAAATCTTCATTCATGCGGTCAATTTCACCTTCAAGGCGTTCGACTTGTTTATGCGTAATTCTTAAGGTAGGCTTTGACCGTCGATCATGGGGCAAACACAAATCAGCCCCTAAATCAAATAGGTCATTTTGGATATGAGCTAACATGCGATCATCATTGTTCTGAGTATGAAGCCGAGCTATCCCTATTGCTGCATTGGCCTCGTCTATTGCACCAATAGCTTCAATTCTACTATCGTACTTTTTTCGGCGCGTTCCATCTCCTAAGCCCGTACTTCCCAAATCACCTGTTTTTGTATATATTTTAGTTAGCTTAACCATTATTACC
Source organism: Caedibacter sp. 38-128 (assembly GCA_001898705.1). Lineage (GTDB taxonomy): Bacteria > Pseudomonadota > Alphaproteobacteria > Caedimonadales > Caedimonadaceae > Paracaedimonas. The sequence goes on along the minus strand of MKUU01000005.1, from coordinate 19,847 downwards.
CCTTTTTCTGAAGCAGAAGAAGCAAAGCAAATAAACACAGGGCCGCAAATTGCAGAAGAATCCGCCAGCGCATAAACTTGTTACTTTTCAGATGCGCGTCTTTGCCTTGCAAGAATAAGGTTGCCAGCCCCATGATTAACACAATAAAAGTTGCAATCAGGGCCGCAATGGTTAAATAAGAGAGAAAGGAATGCATTATTATTTAACTCCAAAATGATAATGAACTATAAACAAATTTTATAAAGTATGAAAGCCATGGTTGATCTTTTTCAAGTACCCCGCAAGACAACGAAAACAGACTACAGCGCAAAAGACATCGAGGTTTTAGAAGGTTTAGAGCCTGTCCGTCGCCGTCCAGGCATGTATATCGGTGGCACCGATGAACGTGCCTTACATCATCTGATTGCCGAGGTTGTTGATAATGCAATGGATGAAGCTGTTGCAGGTCATGCCTCTAAAATCGACGTTGAGTTGTCTGCCGATGGCTTTGTGACTATTCGCGATAATGGCCGAGGTATCCCTATTGATCCCCATCCTAAATTCCCAAATCAATCTGCCTTAGAAGTCATCCTCACGACACTGCATTCAGGTGGAAAATTTGGCGGAGATGTTTATGAAACGTCTGGAGGACTCCATGGTGTTGGGCTTTCTGTTGTGAACGCTCTTTCCGATCATTTGACTGTTGAAATCGTTGCCCAAAAACAACTATGGTGCCAACATTATAGTCGCGGCCATGTTGCATCTCCCTTAACGAATAAAGGCCCTATTAGTAACCGTCGTGGAACAACGATTCGATTCCACCCCGACCCAGAAATTTTTGGGGCACACGCCCATTTTAAACCTCTTCTTGTTTATCGTATGATTCGCTCAAAAGCATATCTTTTTAAAGGAATTGAGATCCATTGGATTTGTGATCTCTCATTACTTAAGCCTGAAGATAATCTCCCGGCCAAAGATATCTTCCATTTCCCTGGGGGGCTCAAGGATTACTTACTTGAAGCTCTTAAAGATGCACCTTTAGTTTGTCCTGAGCCTTTTAGTGGAGAAGCAGAGCTTCCAGATAATTTAGGCCGTGTCGAATGGGTGGTGACGTGGCCGCTTGAAGGAGAAGGATTTTCACATTCATACTGTAATACCGTCCCCACGCCTTTAGGGGGCACTCATGAAACCGGCCTGAGACAGGCTTTAACAAAAGCAATACGAGGATTTGGTGAACGCTTGGGTAACCGTAAAGTAGCACAAATTACACCGGAGGATTGCACTTCTGGTGCAGCGATGCTTCTCTCTGCTTTTATTCGAAATCCTCATTTTCAGGGACAAACCAAAGAAAAGCTTGTTAACAATGAAATAACGCGTGCCGTCGAGACTGTTATTAAAGACCACTTAGATCATTGGTTATCTGGCCAACGAGATGTTGCAGAAACTCTTTTGAATCATATCCTTGAACGTGTTGATGAACGGTTGAGACGTAAAGAAGCGAAAGAGACTTTACGCCAAACACCGACTCGGCGCTTACGTTTACCGGGGAAACTTGCTGATTGCATTTCTGAGACTCCTCACGAAACAGAAATTTTCTTAGTCGAGGGTGATTCCGCAGGCGGTCCTGCTAAGCAAGGGCGGAATCGAAAAAACCAAGCTGTTTTGCCTTTACGCGGAAAAATTCTTAATGTCGCAAGCGCTTCAAGCGATAAGCTTAAAGCAAATCAAGAAATTCAAGATTTGGGTAAAGCTTTAGGATGTGGTACAGGCAAGAATTGCGATCCCTCTCAACTACGCTATGGACGTGTCATTATCTTAACAGATGCTGATGTGGATGGTGCACATATTGCCTCGCTTTTATTAACTTTTTTCTTTCAAGAAATGCGACCTATTCTCGAAAAAGGTCATATTTATCTTGCCCTGCCTCCCCTTTATCGAATTACACAAGGTACCAAAAGCCTCTATGCCCGCGATGATGCCCATCGTGATGAACTCTTAAAAAAGGAATTCACAGGCCGTGGAAAAATTGAAATAAGTCGCTTTAAAGGATTAGGGGAAATGGCCTGGCAACAACTCAAAGAGACAACCTTAGATCCAAAAACACGAACCTTGTTGCAAGTTCATCTTCCTCAAACTGAAATTGAAGCAAATTTTGATGATAATGGCACGCTTGTAATAGAAGACTTTGTTGATGCTTTAATGGGGCGCCGCCCTGAAAAACGCTTTAACTTTATTCAAGCAAATGCTGCTTTCGCTCAAGGAATTGATGTATAGAGTTTGTTTTAAAATGACTTTTTTGTTTTCTTTAATGGGTTTTTTTGTTTTCTTTTTCGATCGTTGACTTTCTTGATTGCTAGAACTCACCCCCAAAAAAAGATCTAGAAATTTCATCGTTGTCCTAAAAGAAAAAGGAGTTTCAGCATGATGAAGGATAACGATACCAACTTTATATTTTGGTAAGAAAGCGATCATTGGTCGAGAACCATTGACCCATCCTCCATGATACATAACTCTTTCTCCTGCATAATCCATCCATCGCCAACCTAAGGCATAACCAGAATCACTTATATGTGGAAATTTCTCTTTTATTTTCTTTAGCGTTTCAGGGGCCTTAATTTGAGAGGCATGAAGCATTTTTAAATCTTGAGAAGATAAAACTTCAGGTCTCCCGCCTAATTGCGCTTGTAAGAAAGGTATAAGATCTAATATGGATCCATTCATGCCAGCAGATGCTAAAACAGAATAATAACATCTAGAATAATTCTTAGCAGGATGTAAAATTTTAGATTTAACTGATATATCATGAGGATAGGCTCGATCTTTAGCAATGATCATATTTTGATAACCAACACTCGCTTGCCGCATCCCCAGTGGTTTAAAAAGATTGCCTTGCAAAAGTTCGAGAAAAGATTCTCCTGTAGCTGATACAAGAACATCTTCAACAAGACCATACACAATATTATGATAGTCAAACCACTTCCCTGGTTGAGTAGAAACGGGTTGGCTTTGAACACGATCGTATAAACTCTTACGAGGAGCACAACTTTCAATGAGGGCATTCATACCTTTATTTGATAAACCACTTGTATGACTAATAATATGCTTTAGGCATAATGGCTGTTGTGTCCCGTTCAAGCTGAAGTTCAAAAGATAATTGTTAATAGGCTCATTTAAAGATAGCTTTCCAGCATGATGAAGTTTGACGGCAAGAGTTGCAGAAATTGTTTTTGAAACTGAGGCAAATTGAAAGATCGTCCGGGGCGTCAGCAGATCTGCTTTCCCTAATTTCTTAACTCCATAAGCTTTTAAGAAATAAACCTCTTCAGGACCAACAATCGCAACAACGCAACCAGGTGCTTTTAACTTTTTTAAATAAGATGTGATGAATTGATCAACTTGAGGGATAATCGTCTTCACTTTATTCTCAATTAGACCTGATCCATCCAAGCTTTGAGCATTTAAGTTCAAGAAGAGTCCTATTAAAAGAAGGATATATTTTTTCATCTTTAGTTTTTTCTTCTTTATGAAATATCGTTCAGTAACTAGTAAGATAATTTTTTATCTTTTTCTAGTCTAAGAAAAAATCAGGAATTAAGGTTGACGCAGAATCTTGAGCGTAAGACGAAAAATCTGTTATTCCTTCTGCTTTTAAAACATCTTCATCAATAAAAAATTGGCCCGTACAGGTACGACTGTCACGCTTAAGAATGAAAATAGCAGCATCGGCTACAATTTCAGGTTTTCGTGCAGCCTGAATCAGTGATTGTCCCCCTAACATTTCAACTGCAGCGGTTGCAATGATGGTCTTCGGCCATAAAGCATTAAAGGCAACACCTTCTTCTTCAAATTCTTTGGCCATCCCAAGAACACACATGCTCATCCCATATTTAGACATCGTATAAGCACCATGTTTCTCAAACCATTTAGCCTTTATATTCAAAGGAGGTGACAAGGTAAGGACATGCGGGTTTTTAGCTTTTCTCAAATGAGGCAAGCAAGCTTGTGTTGTCGCAAAAGTCCCGCGAACGTTGACTGAAAACATAAGATCAAAACGTTTTAAAGGGGTTTCGAGGGTAGAAGCCAAATAGATTGCACTTGCATTATTGATAAGAATATCAATTCCACCAAAAGTTTTTACTGCTTGTTCAACAGCAGCTTGAATTTGTCCCTCGTCGCGAATATCACACTGCAAAGGAAGAGCCTTTCCTCCAAGTTTCTCAATCTCTGTAGCAACAGTATAGATGGTTCCTTCTAATTTTGGATGAGGCTCGACCGTTTTTGCTGCAATAACAATATGCGCACCTTCTTGAGCCGCTTTTAATGCCAATGCTCGTCCCACACCACGACTTCCACCCGTGATAAAAATCGTTTTTCCTCGTAAATTTGTCATAGAATCAACTCTTTTCTCGCATGGACTCTTTCATTTCAAGCCAATGCTTTATTATGGGCGTCAAACGCTCTTTTTCAAACACGACTTTTAATTCCGAAAATACCTTTTGTGTGGGAACAGAACCTTTTTTACTGATAAAAAGAGCCTTTATAATTGCGACAGTCATTAGTTGTCCTTTGGAAAAAATGCGTTGTTCAATATAAAACCATTTTTCATCCCAACCAATAATGCGACTATGAACCTCAAATTTTTGAAAACACTTTAAAGCACGATGAAAACTGATATGGCTAGCCCCAATAACAGCTTGCCATTTTTTCTTGAAGATAAGAGTTCGTCCTTTCGAGCGTAAAAGAAGATCTAAACGTCCTAAATCCATAACACTAAAATATCGCGAGTTGGTCATATGCAGGTTTAGATCAAGGTCTGTGGGGGCGACCCTAAAGAAAACAATGGATGTCTCAAAAAAATCAAGCGGTATACGGAAAAATGAATGTAAAAAGATACGTAACAAACGAATAATTAGATTCATACAAACGTCCCCACAAACTATTTTTATATTCCAATAACCTTAGAAAGGTCCAAATTCTTCTTCTTTCATCTCCATCAAGGGCTTAGAACCCGCCATAATGCACGCAAAAAGAGAAGAGGTTTGTGGAAGGATTTTTTGCATAAAAAATCGCGCCGTGACTATTTTGCTCTCATAAAAAGCTTTATCATGACCCTCTTTTTTTGCGTAAGCAACTTCACAAGCCTTTGCCCATAAATAAGCATGTGCCGTCAAAGCAAACATTCGCAAATAATCAGAAGCTGCCGCTCCCATCTCATTAGGATTGCTTAACCCACGCTGGGCCAAAGAGATGGTTGCTTGTTGAAGTCGATCAAATGCTTTTTGAAGAGGCGCTATAAACTCTGCCAATGATTCATCATGCTGTTTTTCTTGAATATAATTGTAAACTGGATGAAAAAATCGACGTAAATATCGACCTGTTGCCGTGGGAATTTTACGTCCCACAAGGTCAAGGGCTTGGACTCCATTCGTACCTTCATAGATTTGGGCAATACGCGCATCCCGCATATACTGCTCCATGCCATGCTCATGAATATAGCCATGTCCTCCATAGACTTGTATTCCTAGACTTGCAACGTCTGTCCCACAATCAGTCATAAAGGCTTTAACAATAGGTGTCATCAACTGAACAAATTCATCAGCCTCTTCACGCTCTGTTTCATTTTCAGCTTTTTGAGAACGGGCAATATAAAAAGAGACCCAAGTCCCAAGCATACGGTTGCCTTCATTATATGCTTTCATTGTAAGCAACATCTTACGCACATCTGGATGAACGATAATAGGGTCAGCTGCTTTCTCAGGGTGTTTTATACCTGTCAATGACCTTCCCTGTAATCTTTCTTTTGCATAAGAGAGGGCATTCTGATATGCAATTTCTGCAATTCCTAGCCCTTGATTACCAACAGCTAAACGCTCATTATTCATCATCGTGAACATATTAGCGACCCCTTTATAAAGAGTCCCCACAAGCCACCCTGTGGCTTCTTCAAAATTCAACACACATGTCGCAGAACCTTTAAGCCCCATTTTGTGTTCAATAGAATCACAATAAACAGAATTGCGCCCCTCAATTTCCCCATTCGAGGTTGTTAAAAACTTGGGCACAAGGAATAAACTAACGCCTCGAATACCAGCAGGTGCCTCAGGGGTGCGTGCAAGTACGAAGTGGATAATATTCTCTGTAAGATCATGTTCCCCAGAAGAAATAAAGATTTTTGTCCCCGTAATCTTATAGCTTCCATCTGATTGGGGAAGAGCTTTGGTCCGCACTAAACCTAAATCCGTTCCACAATGCGGTTCGGTTAAGCACATGGTACCACTCCAAATACCTTCAACCATTTTCGGAAGGTAATGGTGTTTTAATTCATCCGTTCCATGCTTTAAAAGAAGCTGATAAGCGCCTCGTGTAAGCCCAGGATATAACCCAAAAGAAAGGTTAGAAGAACAAACCATCTCTTCAACAGCAAGGGCTATGGTCTCTGGAAGCCCTTGCCCCCCAAATTCAGGTTCGCAAGCAAGAGAAGCCCACCCACTATTCACAAACTCTTTGTATGCTTCTTTAAATCCTTTTGGTGTCTTCACCTCCCTATTTTCCCAATGACACCCTTCCGTATCACCACTTAAATTGAGCGGAAAAAGAATGTTTTCACAGAACTTTGCAGCTTCAGCAAGAATCATTTCAATATCTTGTTCTGATAAATTTTCAAATCCAGGTAAAGTAGGTTGCTCAGAGCTTGCAAAAAGCTCTTGCATGGCAAACTTCATATCACGCAGGGGGGCTTTATAAATTGGCATTCTCTAGTTCCTCAAAGGCTTACCTGTTGCAAGAATGTGCTCCATTCTCGCAAGGGTTTTTGGGTTTTTAATTAACGACATGAATGCTTCCCTCTCAAGTTTTAGAATCTCTTCTTCTCCTTGAGTTTCCATAATATCAACATCCCCACCACTTAAAATTGTGGCTAGATGTTTTGATACTATTTCATCATAGGCGGTTGCCTTTCCGGCCTTCACAAAACCTTTAACAGCCATTGAAAGAGCCACACGGGCAACACCACCTGGAAGAGAATAAGTATGTTCTTGGGGAGGATGGTAGTCTTTTGCAAGTTCAAGCGCTTTTCGTTTAGCATCAGCTAATAAACGATCACGATTCATCGTTATTTCGTCTTTTTCTTTGATAAATAAAAGATCTTTTGCTTCAAATGCAGACTTCGCCACAACTGCGGTGCCAAGCATTTCAAAAACTTTCCCAATAGCGACCATCGCTCCACCAGGCCGCTTATGATGATTGAGCCAACGCCCAAGCATTTCTTTACAGCCTCCCCATGCAGGTATAAGCCCAACACCAACCTCAACCTGACCCATATAGGTCTCTGCATGAGCTTGAACGGCATCGCAATGCAATAAAATTTCACACCCTCCGCCTAAAGCCATGCCCGATGGCGCGCCTACTACAGGGAAAGGTGCGTATTTAAGGGCTTTATAAGATTGTTGCCCTTCGCCAACAAGTTGTTGAATAAGAGGCCACAAGGCACAATTTGCGGCAAATAAGGCAAGTCCAAGATTCGCGCCTACTGAGAAATTTTGCGCTTCATTATAAATAACGAGAGCCTTGTAATCTTTTTGAACAATTTCAATGGCCTTGTTGATCATTTTCATAATATCAAGATCAATTGAATTCATCTTGCTCGTAAATTCAAGACAAACAACTCCATCGCCTATATCCCACAATGCTGCAGAACCATTCTTAGCAAGAGGTTGTGAAGCAACTTTAATATCAGAGAGAAAGAGTTGCCCCGTGCATCGTTGAACCTCCTGATAGTTCCCCTCAAGCGTTAAATAGTGAAGTTTGCCATCTTGCACTTTGTAGAAGGATCGTGAATCAACCTTTTCTAAGAAAGGTGGCGCATCTCTTCCTTCCTCTCTCAACTTTTGTACAAACCATGTTGTTCCAATCTTATCTAATAATTCAAAAGGACCATATTTCCATCCATACCCAAGCTTCATCGCGGTATCGATAGCCATAATGTCATCAGCAATTTCATCTACTTTAGAAACAACATAACAAAGAAGTTGAGAAAGAACCGACCATGTATACTTTCCATAACGATCAGGATAAGAAAGAAGATCTTTGAGCGTTGATGTATTTTCTAAAGCAGAAAGTTTAGCCTTGTTTGCCTTACTGTAAGCCCCTGTTATAAGATCAATAACTTCTTTCGTTTTAGTCCCATCCTCACGATTGATTCGATAGAATCCGCCTTTTCCCTTACGACCAACATATCCTTCTGAAATCATTTTTTGGATTAAAGGTGTCTCTTGCTCTAATTGACAATAAGGGTCATGAGAAGGAAGAGTATCTCTCATGCTCTTCCCAATTAATGGCATTAAATCGAGCCCAACTAAATCAATTAGGCCAAAAACACCTGTCTTGGGGATGCCCATCGGTTTAGAGAAAAGAGCATCTACTTCTTCAACTTTGATACCTTGCTGAATAGCTTCTAAAACTGCGAGCTGCAGCCAGAAAACACCGATACGATTTCCAATAAATCCAGGGGTGTCATGGCAATCAACAACACTTTTGCCTAATTTAAGATCTGCAAACAGCTTGATAGCTTCAACTTTTTTTGGATCAGTGAGAGGACTTTTTACGATTTCAAGCAAACGCATATATCGGGGAGGATTAAAGAAATGCGTAATCATAAAGGACGCTTGGAAAGCACTCGTCCTATTTTTAATAAGCTCTTGCAATAGAATCGTCGATGTATTGGAGGAGATAATTGCATGAGGCTGAAGAAGTTTTTCAAGTTTTTGATATAAACCTTGTTTTGCTTCAATATTCTCAATAATCGCCTCGATCACCCAATCACACGTACTTAGTTTTTCAAGATCGTCCTCAAGATTGCCAGGGGTGATAAACTTAGCAGCCTTTGGCGTCATAAAAGCCGCCGGATCCGCTTTTTGTAGTCGCTCAATCGCTTGTTCTGCAAGGTGATTTTTTTTTCCAAATCCTGACTGCGGCATGTCCAGCAGCAAAACTTCAACGCCAGCATTTGCAAGATGAGCCGCAATTCCACTGCCCATCGTTCCTGCCCCAATCACACCAACTTTTTTAATCTCAAAAGTCATTCGCATGCCTCCAAGATAGTTGCTATCCCTTGGCCACCGCCAATGCATTGCGTGGCAAGCGCATATCTTTTTTGCTCACGCCTTAGCAAAGCTGCCGCCTTTCCAGTAATTCGCGCCCCAGTTGCCCCTAAAGGATGCCCAAGGGCAAGCGCACCACCGTCAATATTGACTTTTTGAAGGTCGAGTCCCAGCTCTTTAACACACGCAATAGCTTGAGAAGCAAATGCTTCATTAAGCTCGATAATATCAAGGTCTTTAGCCTCAAGTCCTGCACGCTTCAATGCTTTACGTGTTGCATTCACAGGACCAATTCCCATAATTTCAGGATCACACCCTGAAATAGCCATGGCTTTAATTCTCGCAAGACAAGATAAATTATTTCTTTTTGCATAGTCCTCAGAGACAACTAACACAGCCGCAGCTCCATCTGTTAGGGGTGAAGAAGTCCCGGCTGTAACAGATCCTCCTTCCTCAAAGGCTGGCTTAAGTGTAGCCAACACTTCAGCAGTCGTCTCTGGACGAATACAACCATCTTTATTGATGATTTGATCGCGGGAAGAAATAGCTATAATTTCTTCTTCCAACTGACCATTTTCACGTGCTGCTGCTGCTCTTTTATGGCTCTCAACCGCAAATTCTTCCTGCAATTTCCTTGAAATTTCGAAACGTCGTGCAACATTTTCCGCCGTCTCTCCCATAGACATGTAAGCAGCTGGCATGGCCTCATAAAGGTTAGGATTTGGCATCGGATTAAAGCCTCCCATGGGCACGCGACTCATCGATTCAACGCCCGCGCAGATAAAAACCTCGCCTGCTCCCGCTTGAATGGCCCCTACTGCAGAATGGATGGCTTGCATGGAAGACCCACAAAATCGGTTAATGGTAACGCCTCCCACAGACAGAGGAAGACCTGCAAGCAAAACAACTAATCGAGCCAAATTTAAGCCTTGCTCACCTTCAGGAAACGCACACCCTAAAAGTAAATCTTCAATATCTTCAGCCACAATCCCTGTTTTATGAAGGAGCCCTTTAACAACCAAAGCCACTAAATCATCTGCCCTCACTTTTGTAAGCTCTCCCTTATTCGCAAAGGTGAAAGGTGATCTCACATATCCGGCAATAATTGCATTTGTTGTCATCGTAACCCCCTCTTTAATGACTAAATTGTCTTTTTATTTGGTTTATTTACTTCTTCTGCGCGAAGCTCTTTTTTAGACAGCTTTCCAATCATGGTTTTGGGAAGCGCATCCCGAAATTCAAGATATCTTGGCATTTCAACAGCCGACAAACGGTCTGTTAAGAAACTTCTTATTTCTTGTGCCGTCACCTTTTTACCTGTCTTGAGCTTGATAAAAGCTTTAACACTTTCCCCTTGTTTCTTGTCCGGCACACCAATGACCGTCACTTCTTCAACAGCTTGATGCTGATAAATGGCTTCTTCAACAACGCGAGGATAAACATTATAACCACTACAAATTATTAAATCCTTAATGCGATCTACGAGAAAAATATACCCGTCTTCATCCATATAACCGATGTCACCTGTGCGAAAATAATCATCTTGGAATACACTTTGCGTGTCTTCAGGACGCTTCCAATACCCTTTCATGACTTGGGGACCTTTGATGCATATTTCGCCTCGCTCTCCTTGGGAAACTTCTTGGTTTTTTTTCTCAACAGACATAATATGGACTTCCGTACCCGGCAAAGGAATGCCTATGGAGCCTGCTTTATTAAGAGCATAAAGAGGATTAGAAGTGGCGCCTGGCGATGTTTCTGACAGGCCATAAGCCTCCACAAGTTTGCAACCGGTTAACTCTTCAAATTGCTTTTTGACTTCAACTGGCAGAGGTGCCCCTCCTGACAAACAAGCTTTTAAGCTTGTTAAGTTAAACTTTTTAACATCAGGATGATTGTTAATCATTGTATAAATTGTTGGAACAGCCGGAAAAAATGTAATTTTATGCTTTTGAATCATTTTCATGGCTTCATCGACATTAAATCTTGGGAACATCATGAACATTTCAGCCCCAGACCTTATCGCTAATGTCATAATGGCTGTCATTGCGAAGACGTGAAAAAGAGGAAGAGCCGCTAAAATACGCTCATTTCCTTCATCGACTTTTGAAAACCACATCCGAGCTTGTTGAGCATTAATATAGATATTCGCATGCGTCAACATTGCCCCTTTGGGAATCCCTGTTGTGCCTCCTGTATATTGGAAAACAGCGATATCTTCTTCAGGATCAATCTTGACAGCTTTAGGTTGCCCATCGTTATCAATGAGCTCTTTAAAGCAAATGTGACGTTGGTCCCATAAAATGGACGCGAGATCTTTTCTTTTCAAAAGAGGGAAAAGAAGATTTTTGGGAAATGGCAGGATATCTTTTACAGAACAAACAATAATCTTCTTAAGGTCAGTCTCTTTTTGTGCCGCTAGAATCTTCGAATAAAGAACATCAAGATCAAGCGTAACCATCATTTCAGTATCAGAATCTCGAATTTGATCAGCAATTTCGTTCACGACATAAAGCGGGCTATAATTGACAACAACACCTCCCGCTTTCAAGATCCCAAAATAAAAAATGGGGAAATAAGCAGCGTTAGGCATAAAAATTCCAACCTTCGTGCCTTTCTTAACACCAAGGTTTTGCAATCCTTTAGCGACCTTATTCACGAGTATCAGCACTTCTTGATAGCTAAACTTTTTGCCTAAGAAATCAATACATGGCCTTGAGGGAAAACGGTTGGCACTTTCCTCAAGCAACTCATAAGCTGGTTTACCAATAAATTGTACATCCCAAGGAATATCCTGCGGATACTTTTTTAACCATAAATGTTCAGATTTTTTTTGTTTACCCATGTTTATTCCTCTTTCCTTACCTATATTTTGAAATAATTTTTATTAAAAAATGATTAAAAAAAAGGTGCGTGATAGATTCACGCACCTTTTATTTCTTTTCTTTAAGAAGCTTTTAGAAACGCCACTTAATCTGAGCGCTCACCAAATCAACGCTCGCTTTATAGGAACCTATCAAGTTACCACGGATAGCTTGTTCACCTGTCGGCCGTAGATTGCTCTTCGCTTTACGAACGAATTCATGGGCATAGTTGATTGAAAAGGTCAAACCTTTAGCCGCAGCTGGCGACCATGTTGCGCCTAAAGCTGCCCAATGACGATCTTGATCCGGAACCGACGGAATACGATAAGAATCACGAACAGCAGATGGATCAAAAGCATATCCGGTGCGGAATGTCCATTCTTCACAAGCCCGCCAGTTCAACCCCACATGATAAGAAAACGTATCACGCCATTTCATGGGAGTGATATCTGCAGGTGTTGCTGTTGTTGGGAATCGCACATTAATCTCTTTCATGCGTTTCCAATGGGTATAGTTCACTTCTCCTAACAACGTTAGTTGAGGATGAAAATCCCACGCTGCACCAAATACAACGCGTTCAGGTGTTTTTACATCTGTTTTAATACCTTGATCTCTAACTGCATTTAAAGCACCAGCTAAAATGGCAGGTTTACTAAAGTGCGCTTTTCCAGCAAGTTTATGATGAATATGACTATTATAGTTCAACCCAATGCGAAGGTTTTTTAAAAGACGATAAGCCAAGCCCACATTCCAGCCATAGCCCCATCTATCGCCTTTAAGTTTAACGTCGCCTTCTAAGTTGGGATTTTGTAAAGGTAAAACAGGAGCTCCGAGCTGGTTATTCACAACTGCGCCAAAATCGATCGCACGCGTTAACTTAACATCCATATATTGAATTTGCACACCACCACCAATGGCAAGTTGGTCATTAAAATTATACGCAACCGCAGGCATGATATTTATCGTTTTTAACTCTGACCCCAACGCATGATAACGACCGGCCCAGCCCTTTTCATAGTCAGTCTTGAGACCCCAAGGACTAGTGATCGCAAGCCCAAACTTAACTTGTTTATTGAAATTCCAAGCCAAATAAGCCGCAGGAACAAATGCATCTTTTCCAGCATTACCGCCATTGTTCCCTGTTAAAGCAGCTCCGTTTGCAACTGTTGAGCCTTTATTCTTGAATTTGATTTTTGGAAGTACCGTATTTCCGATAACAGCAACTTGATAAGACGAAGTCATAAAGCCTAATGCTGAGGCAGGATTTCGTGTCATTGTTGTGATATCACCTTCTTTGACCGAACTTCCAGCGAGCGCTTCTCCAATGCTGTCTGAGTTCCAGAGTTTTGCTTCGTAACCGCCGGCAATAACAGGACTTACACTACCAACTAAACTTGCCGCAATCAAAGCAAGCGTTTGAAATTTATTCATATTTCCTCCATAAAATTAATCAACCTTCCCACAATAATTTAAGATTTTAATAAAATTCAACTAAAAAGCATTAAAAATCCAAATTTCTTATGTATTTGCGTTTTGACTCAAAATAAATTTAAGGCACACTTTATCCCCCCTCTCTTACCAAAATTGCTCTAAAGCAAGCAGACCTAAATTAAACAAGGATATCTGAGGTTCTTTTGTTTAACGAACGAAACTTTTCTCCGCATATGCAAAAAGACACATTGTTGATCTTTTGACACTCATGTTATGTTTGGTGTGATTTATTCACTCAAAAGACGACCGAAGGGAGCTCAACTGGATGAAGCATAATAACAAAATTTGGATCGTTGATGCTTTCACAAATAAACCATTCTCGGGCAATCCAGCTGCAGTAATGATTGTGTCTGATTTTCCTGAAAATGCAGTTTCAATTGCAGCAGAAATGAATCTCTCTGAAACAGCTTTTGTTAAACCTTTGAGAGACGGACGTTTCCACATTCGTTGGTTTACGCCCATAGTTGAAGTGACGCTGTGCGGGCATGCTACCCTGGCCTCTGCACACATTTTGTTTCAAGAAAATTTAGTCCCCGATAATCAAATAACCTTTGACTCACTTTCTGGCCCCCTACACTCCAAGCGGGAGAAAGATGGGCTTGTTCTGGATTTTCCTTTGCAAAAGACCGGCAAGCAACTGGACACTTCCGTATTTGCATCAGCTTTGAAAATCAACCAAGATAACATTATAGAGGCTGTCGAATCATCCGATGACGTTATCGTTATGCTGAAAAACGAAGATATGGTTAAACAATTGAGCCCAGATTTTGCAAAAATCCAACAAATCACCACCAGAGCACTCATTGTAACCGCAGCAAGCAAGACCTATGACTGTGTTTCTCGATTTTTTTCTCCCCGCATTGGCATTAATGAGGATCCTGTGACCGGCGATGCTCATCGCAAGCTGGCCTATTTTTGGTCTCAGAAATTGCAAAAAATGGTACTCAGTGCATACCAAGCCAGCCCCCGAGGTGGAATTTTACACCTCCAAGTACAAGGTGACCGTGTGTTTTTGAAAGGGGAGGCAGTGACGGTCATGGAGGGAATTTGGAAAGCATAACAAAAGAGATAAAGCCACATTTTTTGGGAATTTATTCGCTCCATAAGAGGTCGATCATAATTAAGAAATGATCTTTATCTCTTACCGGCTCCCTGCTAGAGCGGGCTTTATAGAGGAAAAAAGTAAGTTTTAAGCCCACTTATTAAGAATAGAGTAGTCAGTATGCTCTTAACCAAGCATACTGATACCGTTTTTGACTTTACTTTGCTAATTCTGTTAATTTAGCTTGGATAGCTTGTAGCATATCTCTAGTTGTTTTCTCATCGACTGCCTTAAGATCTTTTCCGTCAAACAAGACACCAAGAGCTTTCAAACCTTGAGTATGGGTTACGACCTTTTGCTCAGCCGTATCTTTTTGCTTCGTAACGGTTTGAAGATTTGCTTGAATGCCAGCCTTTTCCTTATTGGCTGTCTCAAGTTCAGTTTGCTTTGCAGCGGCTTGCGCTTTTGCATCTTCTCTTTCTTTGGTAACCGCATCAAACGCTTTTTGATGCGCAATTTTAGCTTCATCAAATTCACGTTGTTTTTCTGCTACTTTTGCTGCTACCTCTTCGCCTTTTTGCTTAGTAACTGCAGCAATTTGGTCTTCCAGACCTTTAATACGGGTTTTATGTTGGTCTTCAAGCATTTTTTGAACATCTCCACTTTTACCTGTTTGCTCTTTTAGACGAAGCATATCTTGGCGAGTCTTCGCAGCCTCTTGTTCAAACTCTTTTACTCTAAAAGTGAGGTTAGCTGCTGGGGTTGAAACTTCATAAGCAGCAGCAATGCGCTCATGAGCGCCATGAATTTTTTGTAAAGCGTCCTCAGTTCCTTGTGGCATCGCCGTTTTAACAAGGGCTTTAAAATCAATAGAATCACGATCTTCTGCAATATCATCTGCTGAATCTTCTACAAGCTGAGTAACTTTGCGTATGCGTCCTTCTGCTCTTTCTGCATGGATTTCCAGTTGGTTCGCTATATTTGTTAAACTGCATAATTTGTTTACAACTGAAACTTTATTTGCTTTGGCAGGAGTGTCAACTAAAGCAGCTCCCTCGTCTTTAAAATCATCTGAAGCCAAAAGTTGGAGTGGTGTTAAAAATGTTGCCCCTATAAATAAGATTAAAAAAGAACAGATTAAAACGGAAAAGTTATCTTTTTTCATGTAAAAATCCTCCTAATTTTTGAAAATAATAATTTATATTTTGGACAATCTAACCTTAGATCACTGTTCCAATATGTCAATTATCATTTCTTCATAGTGAAACTTGCAAAAAATGAATGAATACTCACAATGACAAATTTATAAGATACTATATTTTTTTCTGGAACCATCTTGCATGGCTGAAATAACCCCTTTATAGTCGCCATTAATCGGAGCGTAGCGCAGCCTGGTAGCGCATCACACTGGGGGTGTGGGGGTCGTGGGTTCAAATCCCGCCGCTCCGACCATTTTGGTATTTTTAAAGGAAACCCCATGAAAATTAACAATAAAATCAAAAAGATTTTAAGTTATTATGAAAGTGATAACCCTGGAACAAAAACAAACCTTGCTCGTCTTTTAACCCACGGCCGACTCGGTAACACCGGACGAGTGATCATTCTTCCTGTGGATCAGGGGTTTGAACATGGTCCCGGCAGAAGCTTTGCAAGCAATACAGCAGCTTATGATCCTCATTATCATTATCAGCTCGCTGTTGATGCGGGTCTTTCTGCGTATGCGGCTCCGCTTGGAATGCTTGAAGCGGGGGCTGATACTTTTGCAGGCGCTATTCCCACCATTTTAAAAATTAACAGCTCAAACTCACTTCTTCCTTCAACAAAAGAAGCACGTCTTTCAGATCAAGCCGTGACTGCTTCTATCCAAGATGCTCTTCGGTTAGGATGTATTGGAATCGGCTTTACAATTTATCCTGGCGCAGACGCAAGTTTAGATATGTTTGAAGAAATTCAAGCGCTTGCAGAAGAAGCAAAAGCTTATGGCTTGATTGTTGTTATTTGGTCTTATGCCCGTGGAAATGTTTCCAAAGACGGTGAAACAGCAATTGACGTTGTCTCTTATGGCGCTCATATGGCGGCTCTTTTGGGCGCTCATATCATTAAGGTCAAGCTTCCTTCAGCCCATCTTGAAGTTGAGGCTGCCCGCAAAGAATACGAAAAATATAAAATTAATGTGTCGACGATGACAGATCGCGTTCGCCATATGATGCAATGTTGCTTTAATGGACGCCGCCTTGTGGTATTTTCTGGCGGTGAAACGAAAGATTTAAACGGTGTCTATGAGGATGCTCGTGCGATCCATCACGGGGGCGGAAATGGTTCTATCATTGGTCGCAATGCCTTCCAAAGACCTAGAGCAGAAGCTCTTGAGATGTTGGATCAATTGACCAAGATCTATCTCGGAAAAGCATAAAGTGCTATGAAGCTCATAAAAAAGCCTCCATTTCGGAGGCTTTTTTAATATCGAAAGTAATTCAACCTTACTTCTTGAGGCCAAACCCTTGGAAACGGTTTTTGAACTTAGATAATTGTCCACCTGTGTCCATAAGACGATGAACACCAGTCCAT
Source organism: Caedibacter sp. 38-128 (assembly GCA_001898705.1). Taxonomy (GTDB): domain Bacteria; phylum Pseudomonadota; class Alphaproteobacteria; order Caedimonadales; family Caedimonadaceae; genus Paracaedimonas. Next base: position 2,805 of record MKUU01000005.1, on the reverse strand, counting down.
GCTGGATGCGTTGTTGGATCAATATCAAGACGAAGTGAATCGCCTTCTTTTCCCCATGTTGAACGGGTCTCAAAGCTCGTTCCATCTGTCAAAACAATCTTAACCTTATGGTAATCTGGATGGATATCTTTTTTCATGCCACTAATCCTCATATAAACTCTTTTGGGTGTTATAACCCTCCCCTCTTTTAAATGTCAATCGCTTTGTGCACGTTTTAAAGCCTGTAAGACATCCTTCTTCTTTAAAATTTCGCTTAAAATCAAGCCTTGCGTTTGTTTAGGGCCAAAAACAATATTAAAAGGAACACCAACACGATTGTATTGATTGAGAAAATCCTGAATATCTTGGTCATAGCGTGTCCAATCTGCACGCATCGCCACAACCTGAGACGCACTTAAGGCTTTTAAAACTTTTTTCTCATCCAAAACAAAAGCTTTATTTAGCTTACACGTTAAACACCAATCAGCCGTCACATCAATAAAGACGACCTTTCCAGCTTGAACAAGCGCGGGGATCTTCTGCACATCTAAGGGTTGCCAAAGACTTTCCTGTATCTCACGCGTTGAAGCTGGTGCTTTTTCTGTTGAGGGGGGCAAAAAAACCGACAACAGGATGATGAAGAAGGGTCCCCACACCCATCGTCGCAGCAAGGGGCGGTTTTGTGCCGCATAAAAAAGAACCACTATCATGATCATAGCTGCTGTAGCGATCAAAGCTGCGAGCAAGCTATGCGCCCCCGCAAGAACCCACAGCATCCATCCCGTTGTTATGGCTAAAAGACCCCCTAAAATTCTGGATAAAGCTATTGTCCAAGAACCTGGTTTTGGAAGTTTAAGCCATCGTGTTGGTAAAAGCGCACCTAACCAATACGGAAGACCAAAACCGAACCCCATCGCACTAAATAACAAAAGAATTTCAAAACCTGAGCGCGAGAAAGCATAGCCCAATGCCGTCCCTAAAAAAGGTGCCGTACACGGTGTTGCTAACAATGTTGCAAACACACCGGTTAAATAATCTTCGACGAAATGTGGAAAATGATGGCCAAAAATGTTGCTTAACCTTGTTTGAAGGGCCGCAGGTAGAGCAATCTCATAAAACCCAAACAAATTGCAGGTAAATAAAGTTAAGATGGCAACCATGAAAACAAGAAAAGCCGGCTGCTGGAAGTGCAGCCCCCATCCTATTTGAGCGCCTAATGAATCCAACGCCATTGCAATAGCGCCAAAAATTAAAAAAGACGATAAAATTCCCGCAAAGGTAGCCCACAAACCTAAACGATAGTGAAACTCTTTGTGAAGCCGTTGCTCTTGCCGCGTGATACTCATAAATTTTAAGGATAAAACCGGCAAAACACAGGGCATAAAATTAAGGATAAACCCACCTAATAAGGCAAATAAAAGCATCAAACCAAAACTTGCCGTTTCTTCATCAATCACAGAATTCTGACCCGCGCTTTGTTTTGCTTGGGTGAGAAGCGCAGAAAATTGAGTTTCTTCTCCTCGATCACTTGGCAGCTCAAGCGTTAAGTTAAGCTCTTGAGGAACACATTGCTCTTGACATAAAACATATTTAAATTTGACGTGAGCCGCCATGGAATGATCTGTTCTCGCAGGGACATACCGGATAGGAACAATGACTGTCTTTTCATAAGAATAAAAATCAATTCCTTCGATTTGATGATGTTTGCTTGGGGGCCAAAAAATTTGCGCTTCTTTAAAGTTTTGCGACCCTTGCCATTCAACAACAGGGGCAACAGCAGGGTTATTAGGCGAAGGAGCATTTATTTTTGCGCCCTCAGGGATCTCAAGCTGAAGACCCAAGAGAATATCTTGATGACCCTTTATGCCTTGAACGGCGCTGAGAAGCTCTGCTTTGACCATTTTTGCAGGCTCCGCAGATGCTATCTGTACGTCGACACATAGAACTGCTAAGATAAACTTTAAATAGTTAAAAATTCTCAAGTTGTTAGGCATATTTTGAGTACCATTATGCAATTTTTTCTCATCCTACCTTATCTTGGCATAACAAATGAATAAAAATTCTATTTTCTCTTCCTCAACAGACGTTTTAACAGGCAAGCTTCTTGTTGCCATGCCTCAACTGATGGATCCTCGGTTTACGCACGCTGTTATTCTCGTTTGTGGACATGATAAGCAAGGCGCCATGGGCTTGGTTTTAAATCGTCTGATTGATTCCCTCACCCTCCAAGAACTCTTGGACCAGTTAAACATTCAAACGCCTTTGATCAAAGAAGAAATTCCTATTCACTTTGGCGGACCTGTTGAAATGGGACGAGGATTTATCCTTCATTCAACAGATTATTTGCATAAAGCCTCAGTTAAGATCAATGAGGATATTGCCCTCACGGCTACCGTTGATATTTTAAATGAAATTGCAAGTGGTCATGGTCCTCAAAAAAAGATCTTGGCTTTAGGTTATACCGGCTGGAGCGCTGGACAACTAGAAACCGAACTTCAGCAAAATAGCTGGCTGTTGGTGGAGGCCGATCTTGATCTTATTTTTACGAAGGAATTAGAACTTCTATGGAAGCAAGTTCTTAACAAGATGGGCATTGACCCCGAGCTTTTGTCCCTAGAATCAGGGCATGCTTAAGACGGCTATTTCTTTATCATCTTTCGACCAGATTTAGGTTTTTTATGCAGGCGTTTCAATGGGTTATTTTACGTCTAAAAATGACCCATAAATATTTTTTAAATTATTGATATTAAAAGATTATTTTTTGATATTTGTGACGAATTTTCTTGAATTTTGTATCTTGATATGATAGCCTATTAGTAGATGGTC
>MKUU01000004.1 GCA_001898705.1 Caedibacter sp. 38-128 | reverse complement strand
TGATGCTCAACTGGGCGCAAAGTATAAAGCTCACGAAATCTCATTCAAAATTGGAACTAAATTCTAAGAAGCAGAAGATACATCGTTAGATCGATATTAGAGTGTATGAAAAATTGATAATATCCGAGCAGATTGACATGAATTCAAGTGGTGGAAAATAAGCGTATTAAAAATTTCTTTTTCTCTTCGCCCTTAGGCTTCACATAAAAAATATTCCAGATATCCGCCTGGCTAGGGGCGGAACACTTTAGGTAATTAAGTTACTTAAGGCTGACCTTCTTTAGTATCTCCCCCAGAACCTCGTATTTATCCTTTTTTAGTTAAGTGCAAAATACCGATTAACAAAAAATAAATAATTTCAGGGCATTATCATTTTAGAGGAAGATAATAAGATGTCTAAAGCCTATATAAACAAAATTACTAAGTTCTTACCAAACGACCCTGTGACTAATGATGAAATGGAAAGTGTTCTTGGTATGGTTGGTGGAAAACCATCTAAAGCCAGAGCATTGACTTTAAGAAGCAACAAAATAAAAACTCGTTATTACGCTCTAAAAGATGGTAAGGCCACACACACAAATGCACAACTCGCAGCCGAGGCAATCAAACAAATTTTTAAAGAGGGATTTGATCGGGAAAAGTTAGAGTTAATTGCATGCGGTACCACAGGACCAGATCAACTCTTATCATCACATGCTTCTATTTGGAGGAAATTGCGAAATTGTTACAACGACTGGCGCATGCTTAACTGGTATCAGGAAAGCAGTTTTTCAAAGGTATTTTTTAACTAGTCCGCAAAGCATGCTTTTTGCTGGAACAAGCCTATTTACTGAACATGCTGCACATGGTTTAGAACGTCAAATTATGGCGATAAACATAAAACATTGGTTATAAAAGTTTTACCAAGTACTTAACCGGATAGATTATAATCGCATAATATTTATTATGGAAAATAACTTATGTTAAGATGATAAAATTTCATAATAAATTAATATATCATATGATTTGTTCTTAACTTTATTTATTGTTATAGAAATATTTATCGCGTGCTAATTTAAGACTCAATTCTGTCCACTAAGATATATAAGATAAAAATCTAATCCCCATAATTCTGTATAATTTGTTGGCACTGGCCTTGATACAATACCCCTTCGCTTGGATTAAAAAGCCTTATATAATGATTTCCTGTGTGAAGAATATTTACAATTGAAAAATTAGAAATATTAACATCCATCATTCTTTCTGGCGATGTTGCAGATTTATAAAGAAAAAGCTGATTGGAATCTTTATTGTAGGTAAAGATATTAACTCGTTTTTGACCAAGCAAAGCTAGAGCTTCTGCCGGACAGAATGCTTCATTTCTAACAGGGATATAAGTTTGAGGTCCTCCAACAACTTTTAATCTTTCCATATAAGATCTGATATGGTCGAGAGAGATTTGACTTGTAATATGATCTACAGAATGCCTATGTAGTGAAGATAACTGTACCGGAAGTGGATTGACACCTAATTTAATTAATGTATTTCTGGCTGCTACATACTCGTCATCTTCTTGCAAAAGAAGTCTTATCAATTCTGGAATATTATCACTTTCACGTGTTCCCCATAAACCACGATAATACTCATAAACCAAAGAGGCAAAACTCTTCGCATAAGCATTATTGGTCTGAATAATATTATAAAAGTTAGCTCTTAAAATAGCTGTTTTATGAGTAACTATGTCATACGTATCACCTGGCTCAGTAAATACTGCATGGAAGAAACAGTTCCCATCACCAATCGTTGGGCATGTGAGATATTCTGCATAAAGCCCCTGTAAAGCATTTAATGGTCCAGGAAAGACGAGTTTTTGCGATACGTCATAATTTAAAGAACTTACACTTAACATAAGAGTAATTTTAAAATAATCTACTAGGGAAATAGGTTCTTTTTTAATATCGATACCACTTGATATAGATGAAGATCCGGATGTAGCTGTAGACAAATCTCCTGGTTTTGATAAAGAAAATTTATAGGACTCATTCAAAAAATATTGATAAGATCTGCCCTGTTTCTCGTGATTTATAACTTTTAACTCAACTAGCTTATCAAGAACAGTTTTTGCACTCTTAATTTGTAAACTTTCCTCATCTTCAATCTCTTTTTTAGTATATTTTTTGTTTGGATTTTTTTGCATATGTGAAACAATTTTAATGCAGCTATCTCTTGTTTTAGTATGCATTCCTTTAGGAAAGGATATCTGAATGTCCTCTGTTTGTGGATTATTTTCATCTTTAACTTCGTCAGTTTCATCTTTTGTTCCTACAGTTTCTTCTTTGGATCCAAAAGCATCCCAAGCATCATCAGCATTTTCATTTGTTACTACTAATGAAAAATGAAATCCTTGCCTTTGTACTGCCATCCTCGTTTTATCCAATCCCCATAAATCTTGGTTTTTGAAGAGAGATAGAGTTTTATCTTGTGCACCAACTATTGAAAAACGTTTATCGTCTTTACAAAAGCGATCAAGAACTGCTTTTTTAGCCTTATTTCTTTCTAATTTTTTATCTTCTTTTTTAATTTCTGAATCGACAAAATGTTCAACACCACGATCATCGACAATAGCCAATACGAAAGTCACTTTTTCTTGTTCAGTTTTTTTGAGGAGACCGCTAGCGAATAGAGCTGTTCCTCCTTCAATTGCTAAGCGCGTCCTTTCAATAAAAGAATTGATCTTTGTTGCGTCATTATCGAGGCTAATTTTGCCTTCATGTACACATAACCAAAGAATATCTAAAGCCTCACAAAAAGCATTCAAATGCTTGTTAAATAAACTTGTTGATTTTGATTCACACAAAATCTTTGAAATCAATTGTTTAAAGTTAAATAATTTTTTGGCTTGTTCTTCATTAGGTTCTTGACCATGCGCTGAAAGCAATATTTCAAGCCGCCTGCTAGCATCATGTCGCCCTTTAAGCATTTTTTGAAATAGGCCTTCTTGAGCTTTAGGTTTTTCCAAACCATGATCACGCAACAGATCATTAATACTCGCTTCTAGAAAAAATGAAGCATTTATTTTCCGATTAAGTACCGAACTTAAATAATCAGCTGAGCGTTCAACTTGCTCTCTATGATGACTTAAGTCACTGGCATCTTCTCTTTTCACATGAATGATAAAATATTGGCCATTTTTAATAAGGAAAATATCGCCAAATTCAAAAATATGTCCTCGTCCATTTTCTAGCGGAATATTAAGGCGATCAATTAAATATGCTTTATGTCCTGGTAGCGAATTCAAATGTGCAACTGCTCGTTTATTATAACGAAATTCTGCATAATCTTTTCGATCTCCCATAAGATCATCTAAGCAATATTCTGGCAATCCAAGATCTTGACTAGAGCTTTTAAATGAGCGCAAAACTTTTTTAATTGCATTAAATCGAGAAGCATCAACATGAAACCACATACCCCGATCATAACGATAAAAGTGATCTTTATCTTCAATAGGTAAAGAGTAGAAAAGTTTGCTTATAGGTTCCCAGGAAGAACGTTCTCCTTTTAAAGTACTAATTTTTATTGTACTTTGTAGTGTTTCTATAGAAGGAAGATGATCAAAGATTTCAGTAGTTCTTCCTTCTCCAAATCGTAAAACTTTTGTATCAAAAAGGCTCCAGATCCAGTCATGAAGAAAGAGGTTATATACAGCTTCATTCGATCGCATTAAAGTTAACAATTGTTCGGAAAGACTTTTAATAAGCCCTTCTTCTCGAACCTCATCATCTACAAAGCATTTAAGACTCTTATGGATAGTAAAGGTATCTTGCATGCTCAGATTAAAAAAATAAGCACTAATATGCTTTAATGAAACTAAAGTCGTTTCTTTATTTGATTCATCACGCTTCGTAACACAAAAATTTAAATAATCTGCTCCCTTCACAATTCTTTTAGTCCCATAAGAGGAATCAGGCCTTACACGAAGTGATTCAATCCCCTCAGAGGCTACTTCAATACCAAAGCGAGAAATATCCTCAACAGCAGCCGAACGCTCTTTACGTTTTGATGGAATTGGATTTCTGAAATAATGTGCTGAAATTTCCCGAATCTGATGAGGATCGCAAAAACCATTTGAAGCCACAATACGTAATCCCCACCTTGGAACGATGATATAAGGATTTAAAAGTGTTTTCCAAGCATTTCCAAATGTATATATTGTCGCGTACCGCTCAGTTTGAGGAAAAATAATCATTCCTCCTGAAAATTTAAATAACTCTTGATCTGATCTCTGCTGCTCTTCTACTGATAGATGCTTATCTGCGTCTCCTGTTGAGTGATGTACACTGATTCTTTCTAGAAAATTCTCTGCACTAGATGAATATGGGATCATCAAGCGAGCAATGAGACCAGAATTATCAGGAGTTTGAGAAATTCTAACCCATTTTTTTATATTCTGTGGCGGATGTTGTGAAAAAGTAACTTTATCATTTTCAAAAAGATCGGATCTAAAATAGTGTTTATAGCCTTCTGAAACATCTAAAGATTTAATTGCGGAAGGATTTACTCGAGTTTTATCTGCTAAGTATATCGTATAAGAATCTGGATCATTTATATAAAATGAAAGTTCTGAAAAGTTAAGCCGTGATGCTCTTAAATCAAAACTAAAGTTCAAATAACCAATAAGGAGAAAAAATAAAATAAAAGAGAAGAATTTAATTTTCATACGATAAAAGAACATTTTTAATCTATCCAAATTAATTTTAATAACAATCAAATATAAGAACCAAAATTCTCAAAATCCATGAGTAAAATCTACTCAAGTTGACGTTTTGATTACTTACTTAGTTAACATTCGATCAATAGCTATCCACTATTTTGTGATAGAAAATAGCAAATGGAATCTATAAAAATGAATACTTTAGGAAGCAAAATCCCAGAATCTCAAGGAACTTATTTAGAACAAAAATATATGATTCCAAATGGTCTAAGCCAAAATAAATTGGCTCGCGATCTTGAGCGGATAAAATCAGTGAATGAAATATTCAAGAATTAAATACCCTTAGAAATAGGGAAAATATTTGAAGCTAATCGCAGAAGAATAGCATCAATGACATAATTTAAAGAATGTCATTCTATAGGATCTTTATTTTTCTAATGACCTTTTGGGAATCATTACAATAGAAAATATAAAGACTCTATTACATATGAAAAAGCCAGTTACGATAAACTTTATCTTTTACAGAGTAACGTAAATGCGCAACTGGCTTTTCTAAATTCGAAGTTATACTAAATTAGTAAGAACCCCGGCCTCCAAAATTATCGCCTCTTGAGAAGGAGCGACCTCCACCATCACGAGGACCTCTATTATTGAAACGAGGTCCACTACTACTGCGGCGTTCACCACCCTCGCCTCCGGCACCGGCAATATTTACTTTTAAGGTACGACCTGAGAAGTCTTTACCATCATAGTCAGCAATTGCCTTTTTTGCATCAGCTTCATTAACCATTTTTACGAAGCCAAAACCACGAGAACGACCTGTGCGATGATCTTTAATCACTTTTGTAGATTCAACAGGCCCTATTGCCTCGAAATAAGACGCTAAATCTTGCTCAGATGTTGTAAAAGACAAGTTACCAACAAACAATTCATTATTCATACTTTTTCTCCAGTCAGATTCCAAAAACCATTTCCTACAAACACTCCCTGCAAGGCTTTTGGACTGCCAAGAAGGCTATACGACTGGACCTGGACTCTGATTTAGTTATATAGTCTAAACCATTATAGACTTTTATAATATAGGATAAGAAATGCTCAAAGTCAAGGTTAAGACTGTGCTTGAAAAAGGCAAATTAACTGTTATTTTGCCTGCCCACAGATTTAACGGCCTAAGAGAGCATATCAATCCAGTTTAAAATTTAAGAATCATTAAATTTTAAAATATAGTTCCCTGCTTGATTTGCTCTCGAGGATGTGAATAAAATTTATAGGTTACTAATTATGGAATGTAACAGCGTGTTAAACCTGTATTTTTTTAAAAAAATGGAGAATAATTATGAAATTTAAATTGCTCACCTTTTCAAGTCTTGCTTCTATTATTGCACTCGCTGGCTGCGCAGAATATGACCTAAAGAAAGCCCCAGGTTATCAATTTACAAAAGAACAGCCAATTCATCTTAATGTTAAAAATTTTAAAATCATTAATACGCCAGTCGGCATAGAAACGCCAACGACAAAAAACCTCCGACTTTCCCTTGAAGACTGGGGAAATTCTCGCTTTGTACCTTACGGTCAGGATAAAAACGCAATTTTAATAGTTGAAGAAGCTAAATTGCTTACTCATCAAGATGAATACAAAGGTAAAATTCGCGTAAAATTAGAACTCCGTGATGAGCATGGTTTTATAGTAGGTTCTGCAAATGCTGCAGTTAATCGTACTCTTAAACTACCTGTTGATCTCTCATTGGAAGAAAGAGAAACTCAACTCAAACGATTCCAACAAGAGATGATCAATGATGTAGACGCACAAATGACCAAGCAATTAGTTCAACATTTACCAACCTATATTTCAACTTTGATGAGTTAATTTAATGAAGCCAGCTGGAACTATTCCTTTACCCGGCTGGCTTCAAAGCCAAACAACACAAAACTTACTCAGCTGCATTCCCCATGCCGATGAAACCGTTAGATTTGTTGGAGGTTGTATTCGAGATACACTTCTAGGACTGCCTGTAAAAGATATTGATATAGCAACAATATATTCTCCCCAGGATATGCTTAAATTTATCAGGGAAAAAGGTTTTAAAGCCCTCCCCTTAGGCTTAGAATATGGCTCGATATTCGCTATCATAGATTCACAAATTTTTGAGATTACGACTTTACGTAAAGATATAGAAACTTTTGGACGACATGCCAAAGTTTCCTTCACAGATGATTGGCTAGAAGATGCTAAAAGGCGCGACTTTACGATTAATGCGCTTTATCTTTCACCTCATGGAAAGCTTTATGATCCTTTCGGAGGTCAAGAAGACCTAAAGCAAGGCTTTATTAAATTTATTGGCGATCCAGTGCAACGTGTTCAGGAAGACTATCTGCGAATTTTGCGTTTCTTTCGCTTCCTTGCCCATTTTGGAAATGAAATAATTGACAACCCTTCGTATGAAGCCTGCAAAAAATTTTCTTTTTCTTTAAAGCAGTTATCAATAGAACGTGTACATAAAGAATTCTTAAGATTATGTTCGGCAGCGAATCCTGTATTCGCTATCCAAAAAATGTATGAAGCTAAGATTCTTAACATCCTTTTTGCTACAAATAGAACATTTAATGAGACATTATTAGATCGATTCATTCAATTAGAAAAAAAATATATAAAATCAGATAGTTTAAATCCCTTAAGACGCTTTTATTTGCTCTGCATTTCTTTTTCATTACCTCCTTTAAAAGAACATAATTTTTTTAAATTTTCTAAAGAAGAGAAGAATTATTTAAAAATGTTAAGCACTCTTTTAGAGCAAAGATCTTTAACCGACACTATTTTGCTTTATCGCTATCCTAAATACCTCGTATTAGATTGTCGTTTGATAGAAGCCGCCTTAACCAATGATCTTTCAAAGATAGAAGTCCTTACTACCCGCTTAGAAACTTGGCAGAGCCCCCTTTTCCCTTTAAAGGGAGAAGATATTCTTCAACTTGATATTCCCGCTGGCCCTCAGATAGGAAAATACCTACAGGAAATCGAAGATTGGTGGATTAAAAAAGATTTTTTACCGACTCACGCTGAATGTCTACAAGAACTAGTCCATCGTTTAAAAACACCATCCCAGTAATATTTCGTAACAAAGCCTGATTTGCCGTTAGCTTAAAAGCCACGTAATAATTAACTTAAATTAACAAATTACAGAGGATAATTGTGTTATCTCAGTTAAAGAATAAAGCTAATTCTGTGAACAATTTTTCTTCACTCATAACGCAACAAAAAACAATTTCACATCCTGTCTCTTATCGTGGGATTGGTGTACATTCAGCAAAAAATGTTATTATTAGCTTATTCCCTGCGGCAACTGATACAGGTATTGTCTTTGAGAGAACTGACTTAAAACAAGACAATATCATTAAAGTAACAGTATCAAACGTTGTCGATACTTTTCTTAGTACTAAAATTGCAAATGCCAGTGGTGCCAGTGTTGCAACTATTGAGCATTTAATGGCAGCTATTGCGGCATGTGAAATTGATAATTTACACATTGAAATTGATGGACCTGAAGTTCCCATTCTAGATGGAAGCTCTATTGACTTCATTAATCTTTTAGAAAGTGCTCGCATAAAAGAACAAAAAGCTCTACGTCGCGTTATTCGTATTCTAAAGGCAATCACTATCAAAGAAGAAGATAGGTTCGCAATATTAGAGCCAGCTGAAGAATTTTCAATTCACTGTACTCTTGATTTTCAAGGTCGTCAGGGATTGATTGCAGAAACAATATCCTTTGATAGCTCTTCTCAAAGTTTTAGAGAGGAACTTTCTAAAGCTAGAACATTTGGCTTTTATGAAGACGCACAAAAAATTTTTGCTGCAGGGTTAGGATTAGGCGCCTCCCTTGATAATACGGTTGTTATCGATAATGGGCAAGTTATGAATCCCGAAGGTCTTAGATACTCAAATGAATTTGTCCGTCATAAAGCTCTTGATGCATTTGGTGACTTATATGTTATTGGTCACCCTCTAATTGGCCGTTATAAAGCTCATAATAGTGGTCATACTCTTAACAATAAGCTCGTAAAAGCGCTTTTATCGGATAAATCTGCATGGAGATTTGAATCTTTAGGAGATTCAACCGAGTGGCATCCCGCTGTTTATTCTCTATCAAATGTGCATACTATTTCTGCTTAATAGTTAACGCACTTAAATATAGTTTAGCAGGTTTTTTATATTCTTATCATTTCCTCTTGGCTTTTTTATGAAAGAAGGTTAATCAGGATAAAGGATTATAATTTTTTAGGGGTTAATATGCCTTATATTCGCTTTCAAAAATACTCTGCTCTCATGATCGTAAGTATCTTTTCTGTTTTATCTGCTTGCTCTAGTACAGAAGAAGAAAAATACGTCGAAAGACCTGTCGAGGAACTCTATAATACAGGCCTTGCAGAACTCAAAGAACGCAGATTTAGTAAAGCAGCAAATGCATTTGATGAAGTTGAGCGCCAACATCCCTACTCACAGTGGGCAACACAAGCACAACTCATGTCTGCTTATGCTCACTATCAAAATCAAAAATACGAGAAAGCATTAGCCGCATTAGATACCTTTATTCAACTTCACCCTGCACATCCTGATATTTCTTACGCTTATTATTTGCAGGGACTTTGTTATTATGAACAACTTTCTCCCGTGGAAAGAGATCAAAAAATGACAGAGCTTGCCATGAATTCTTTTCAGGAAATTTTGAAACGATTCCCTGACAGCAGTTATGCGAAAGACGTAAAGTTAAAACTTAGCTTACTTCAAGACATGATCGCAGCTAAAGAAATGCAAGTTGGACGTTATTACCAAACACGTAAAAGATATATAGCTGCTATGAATCGTTTCAGTAAAGTCGTAAAGGATTTTCAAACGACAGCACATGTCCCGGAAGCTCTTCATCGTCTTGTAGAAGTTTATTTGGCACTTAATCTAAAAGAAGAAGCTTTATCTACAGCTTCAATCTTAAGCCATAATTTTCCAACTAACAATTGGTATACTGAAACTTATCTCCTTATGAAAGGAGAAGATTTTAGAGAAAAGAACTCAGAGGGATCTTTATCGTGGTTCAATAAGATTTGGAATGATCAATCATAAAGTATGCTATGCTTCAGACTCTTTCCATTACAAATGTAGTTTTAATTGATCAATTAAATCTTGAATTTAAATCTGGTTTAGGCGTCCTCACTGGAGAAACAGGGGCGGGAAAATCTATATTGCTCGATGCTCTCGGACTTGCTCTAGGTGAACGAAGTAATACGAGTCTTATTCGCCCAAAAGAAGAGCAAGCTGTTGTAACTGCGGAATTTCTGGTTAACGAAACACATCCTATTCATAAACTTTTAAACGAACAAGGGCTTTCAGTCGGCGACACAATAATCCTTAGGCGTACATTAACAAAAGATGGCCGTTCAAGAGCCTTTGTTAACGATCAAACAGTCTCTCTTAACCTTTTAAGAACAATCGGTGAAACGTTAGTAGAAATCCATGGGCAATTTGACCATTTACTTAATGCAACAACTCATCGAGATGTTCTTGATAGTTTTGGTGATTTAGAAAAGTTTAGTTCCCAAACTAAAGAAGCATTTAAAGCATATAAAGCTGCAAAACAAGCTTATCAAAACACTCAAATAAAAGCTGAAAAACAATTAAAAAACCAAGAATATTTACAACATTGCCTCAATGAATTTGAGGAATTAAATCTACAAGAAAATGAAGAAGAAATTTTACTACACAAAAGGATAAAATTTCAAAATTCTGCAAAATTAAAAGATATTTACAAGTCTTCCCTTGATGCTTTAAGTCATGAACGAGGTGCAGAATCCTTATTATTGCAAGCATATAAAAACATTCATAAAGCCAATGAAATTACGCACGGAACATTTGATAAAATTTTAATTATTTTAGACCGTGCTCTTATTGAGACAAGTGAAGCTTTAAGACAACTTCAGACTTCTTTTTCTTTAGATATCCAAGGAAATGAAACGTTAGAGTCAATTGAGGATCGATTGTACCAACTAAGATCCTTAGCAAGAAAACATGATGTCAGTATAACGGATTTACCTACGATAAAAAATAAAATTGAGAATGACCTTATGTTCATTCAGGATTCCGAAGAAACTCTTAAACATCTTGATGAAATACTACAAAAAACACGATCAGTGTTTAAAGAAAATGCCGAACAATTAAGTAATGCAAGAAAAAATACTGCCCTCAAGCTTGAACAAGCACTTTTAGAGGAATTCCTTCCCCTTAAACTTGAGAATGCAAAATTAAAAGTTCTTTTTTCAGAACTTGAAGAAGGTAATTGGAATGAATCAGGTTATGACCATGTTCAATTTACTGTTTCAACAAACCCTGGGATGCCCTTTGGGCCACTTGCAAAAATTGCCTCTGGTGGTGAACGTTCTCGCTTAATGTTGGCTCTTAAAGTTCTATTAGCCAACAATGCCCAAAATTCACTCCTAATTTTTGATGAAATTGATGCCGGCGTTGGTGGCGCAGTTGCTTCAGCCATAGGACAGCGCCTCAAGAAACTAAGTCAACAACTTCAAGTACTTGCTATTACTCATTCTCCTCAAGTTGCAAGTTATGCGCATTACCATATGCATGCTTATAAAAAATCTCATCTTGATGGTTTCCAAACTAAAGTCTGCGTTTTAGACGACAATGAACGACGAGAAGAAATAGCTCGTATGCTTGCTGGGGCCTCAATTACCGCTGAAGCCAGAGCTGCAGCAGAACAGCTTCTTAAAACAGGAACTCATCTTTGACGGAACAAAAAAAGATCCCCCCTATTGAAGCGTTAACTGAGCTTGAAGCTCAAGCTGAACTTAGATACTTAGCAAAAGAGATAGCCTATCACGATTCTCTCTATCACGGAAAAGACCAACCCGAAATCGATGATGCAACATACGATGCCTTGCGGCAAAGAAATACAGCTATAGAGCTCAAATTTCCGCATCTAATACGCTCAGATAGCCCCTCTAAAAAAATAGGATATAAAGCTACTCCTGGTTTTGCCAAAGTAACTCATCTAACGCCCATGCTCTCACTAGATAATGCATTTACAGAAACAGATGTAATTGATTTCATCGAACGCGCTCGTCGATTTTTAAACTTAAGTGCAGAGGAAATTGAAATTATCGCTGAACCTAAGATTGATGGTCTTTCATGTTCTCTTCGTTACGAAAATGGTTTTCTAATACAAGCAGCAACAAGAGGTGATGGTGAAATAGGCGAAGATGTAACTGAAAATGTTAAAACGATTAAAACTATCCCCCATCACATCCCTTATACTAATACTTTAGAGATAAGGGGAGAAGTTTACATAAAACATAGTGATTTTAATGAGCTTAATTCTTTAAGAACAAAATCTGATGAATCCCAATTTGCAAATCCAAGAAATGCAGCAGCAGGTTCTTTAAGACAGCTAGATTCCCGTATTACGGCTACACGTCCATTAGAGTTTTTCGCTTACGGTTATGGCAAATATCCATCAAATTTAAAAACTCATTTAGAAGGACTAGAATGCTTAAAAGAATGGTGTTTTCCCGTTAACCCTCTTATTGAGTTGTGCCCATCTATAAATAGTATCCTCTCATTTTACAAAAAACTGGAAACTCTTCGGGCTGGACTTGATTACGATATTGATGGAGTTGTTTATAAAATCAACTTTTTGGCTTTACAACAACGTCTTGGAAACGTTGCCCGTGCACCACGATATGCAATTGCTCATAAATTTCCCCCAGAACAAGCTCAAACTATTTTAGAAAACATCATCCTTCAAGTCGGCAGGACGGGCGTTCTGACACCAGTTGCCCAGCTAACACCTATTAATGTTGGTGGGGTCATCGTTTCTCGCGCGACCTTACACAATGAAGATGAACTTACAAGAAAAGATATTCGCATTGGGGATCGAGTCTTAATTCAACGCGCGGGTGACGTCATTCCCCAAGTCGTTAAGGTATTAAACCCTGACCGCCCTGATCGCCCTATGCCTTTTAAATTTCCTGATGTTTGCCCCATTTGTGAAAGTTATATTGAGCGCCTTCCTGAACAAGCTGCTCGCCGCTGTACAGGAGGTCTTTATTGTTCTGCTCAAGCTGCCTTAAGATTAAGGCATTTCGTGTCACGAGATGCGTTTGATATCGAAGGGCTAGGTGCAAGACATATTGAACATTTTTTTCAAGAAGGTCTCCTAAAAACACCTGTTGATATCTTTACTCTTGAAGCGCGAGATCACGATAGCATAGCCCCTTTATCCAACCGCGAAGGATGGGGATTAAAGTCAGCCGGGAATCTATTCTCAGCAATTAACAATCGCCGACATATTTCTCTCGAGCGCTTTATTTATGCTTTAGGCATTCCGCAAATAGGGCAAACGACGGCTAAATTACTTGCTTATCATTACGGAAGCTACCTTCAGTGGAAAATTGCAATGCAAAAAGCTGCCGAGGGACACGAAGAAGAACGTCAAATTCTTCTCAGTATTGATGGAATTGGCCCAAGTGTGGGGGAAGATCTTTTAAGCTTCTTTAAAGAACGACACAACATCGAGATTCTAGAAAAACTTGAACAGCACATCTCTATTGCCGATAGTGTCTCCCCTATCCTCGCGCATTCTCCTATTAGTGGTAAAGTTATTGTTTTTACAGGAAGTTTAAATAGTTTAACTCGCGCTGAAGCAAAAGCACGTGCTGAAGCTCTTGGAGCTAAAGTAGCAGGATCCGTTTCTTCTAAAACAGATTATGTTGTTTATGGAGCAGATGCCGGTAGCAAAGCAAATAAAGCCAAAGAACTCGGGGTTGAACTTTTAACAGAAGATCAATGGCTCACCCTTATCCAGCAAGTTGATTAATAGATTTCGGCAATCAATGAGGATTTTTATGTCTAAAAGTATGAAAACAACATGTTGTATCTGCAGTCTTAAATTAGAAGAGACGTATCTATTTCCTCTTATATTGCTAAAAAATGAGGCTTACGAGCTTATCAAACTGGAGCACCAACATGTTGAAAAGAAAGATTTCATCTGTTTTAAAGATATGGATCACTATAAATTGGCTAGCATCAAAAAAATGCTACCAGAAATAAAACCTTCAGAAGAGCTGGTTATTAACAGCTTTAAGCATCAAAAAATTGTGGCTAAGAACATAAATCATACCTATCATGAAAAACGGACTTTGGGTGAAAGACTTGCTGATCAAGTTGCTGAATTTGGTGGAAGCTGGAGTTTCATCATTAGCTTTGCTTTATTTATAATGGTATGGATCATTATTAATTCCTACAAAATGCTTGCCAATCCTTTAGACCCCTTTCCTTATATTCTTTTAAACTTAATCTTATCTTGTCTGGCTGCACTCCAGGCTCCAATTATTATGATGAGTCAAAATCGCCAAGAAGCTAAAGATCGCTTACGCGCTACCCATGATTATGAAGTCAACCTTAAAGCAGAACTTGAAATTAGAATGCTCAGCAGTAAATTAGACCATTATATTCAAGTGTCTTGGGAACAGTTAAAAAGGCTTGAAGAAGAACAACTTAGTTTAAAAGAAAAAAATCGACCTTGAAATAAGCTTATCGTTTAATAAACTAAAAAGCTTATTAAAAAGGTCAATTTTCTCTATTTTCAGCTATCAAATTATAGAAACTAATTATTAATAATTCTCTGCTTAAATAAATCAAAGGCATTAATTTAGGGAGAAAATTATGAAAAATAAAATACTATCACTTTTAATTGGGATTAGTAGCATCACGTATAGCGTGAATGCTAGTGATGGCTTTCAAAAAGGATTTTATGCTGGCGTCTCGTTGGGAGGTTCATCCTTAAAAGGAAAGCGTTTTGATCGCCATGCAAGTAATGATGGAACAATTTTACTCAATAAACGTAGTTCCCTTAGTAATACTTCCGAAAGAGGTGAAGCTTTCTTAGGATATTTCTTCCCTTTCTACCAAAACAAAATAGGAATAAGTTTTGAGGGATTCTATGGTTTTTCAAAACTGAGTCATAGGATCCGACATGACATGGGATTACTTGCACCTGCTGCAGGAACTTACTTACAAGAAAGATTAAAAACATCCAGGTCATTTGGCGGAAATGTTAGATTGGGTCCCATCATTAGTGACCACCATTTTATTGGAGCCATCCTTGGCGTTGAATCCACTCGTTTTACACGCTACCATGAAGACGGCGTAGGCAATGAGTTCCATAAAGTTTCAAAACAAAAAGCGGGCTTTCAATATGGCCTGACCTATCAATATGCTTGGAACAATTCTTCTCTAGGTATTGATCTTAAGCAAACGCGCTTTTCTTCGATAACCTTGTCAAAAGCAGACTCAACAAATGCAATAACAACGACAAGATTTAAACCAAATATTAACTCGCTTGTCGTACGTTATACATATCGATTCTATTAAATGTATATATGAGGAGATAAATAAAAATGAATAAAGGATCAATTTCTCTGTTAGCATTAATGGTGGGGCTTGGGAGTTCCGCTAGCCTTCATGCAGATGCTCTCTCGGCTTTACGCAAACTTAATATGGGGAATAGTCCTTCTCTGACAACTCCCACGGCAAATGACACAAAATTAAAAGAACAAATTTCACAATTAAAAACAGAAGTTTCAACTTTACGCCAAGCATTAAAAGACCCGACTCTTCAAAAAGAACTTTCGGATTTACAAGGTAATATTGATAAGATTGCTGATGGGACACCCCAATCTTTGATTATTGAATTACAAGGTAAAATCCAAAAACTGAAACAAAAGAATAAAGACTTAAAAGCACAGCAAGCTGCCCCTATTGTTCATTCTAACGACCCAACAACCAAAGCTCATATTTCTAAATTAGAAGCTGAAATCGCAAAACTTCGCCAGCAACTTGCCCAAGGTGGGAAAGAAACGCTAACCGTAGATCCAGAAGCTGAAAAAAGAGTGCATGAAGAAATGACTACGTATACTCGTAAACTTGCCTCAGAGCTTAACAGCAAGGGGAGTATAATCGAGGTTAATACGTTCCGTGCATTGATTGAAAAGATAGAAGCTACCGGAAGTACGCAGTTACTTTTAGACTTAGAAAAAGAGATTTTAGAGCTTACCACTAAATCACCTAATGCAGGAAGGCTGGAGGGTATCAATATTATTCTAGAAAAATCAGATATTCTTAAAGAGCTGCATCAACGGCAGGCAAAAGCCCATTATAATAGTTTGGCAGATTTTGGGCAACAAAGATTGACTGAATTAACAGCCCTGCTTAAAAGTGATCCAACTTACTTTAAAAAATCACCGCTGGCTATTTTAGTCTTCATGAATAAAAGTTCTATTGATTTTTCCATTGTCCAAAAAGCTTTATCTAAACTTACGAACTTATTTAAGAAAACTTCTCAGTCAGATATACAAGCAATTTATTCTTATTTTCATAAGCTTGGTATAGACCCGATGAGAGCCTCTAGCTCATCTGCTCTAATGCAAACCATAAGTAAAATGATTGATCCTCAAGCAAAAGGAAACCTTGAACTCTCTGAAAATGAATTTAAAAAACTTGTTGAAGTAGATAGGCAATCGTTAGTAGACCTTATTAACAACATCGCAGATACTCAACTCAAAGAAGAACTCAAAAAACTGGTAGCTGTAGGTTCTACTCTGGCAGTAAACGCACCTAAGTCTGCTTTGGCACTTAATGCATCACCACAGGCTTTACAATATTTTAATGCATTGAAAGGTCTTGCATTCCTTGATGAACAAGCTGCAATTGCTGGTGCCAATGCGATCATAGAAAAAAAATTAAAACCTACTGCTGGAGATCAAGCACGGGCAACTGCTGCAATAGACGGTATTAGTGAATTCTTAATATCAGAAAAGAAACCACCATTAGCCCCCCAAGATAAAGAAAAAATTCGCACAGCAATAAAGACTAAACAACAAACGCAAACAAATCCAAAAACTGGCCCTGGAGTTCCACCACCACCTCCTCTTGCGGGCCCAGGAGTTCCTCCTCCCCCTCCTCTTCCTGGAGGCGGTCAAGCTCCTGTCCTCGATGGAGGAAGTGTCCCTGGAGCTAAAACTTATGCAATTGGTGCAGAAATCCCTATGAGTGCTACTTTTAGAGACGAAATTTTGGCCACAATTAAAGGTAGAGAAGGACAAATTCAAGCTGAAATTGGTAAAAATAAAAATAATGCTCTAACAATTGAAGCAAAGCTAAAAGAAGAACAGGGCGCGCTTAACCTAAAAAGTGAAACAATTGAAGCAGCTGCTTACGCTGTCTCAACTGCTCCTAAAGGTACGACAAACGTGGCTATGAAAAAAAGAATTAAAGATATAATAAAGCCTACTCTGGCTCAGGAAGCTGCTTTAGTAACGTTTTTTAAAAAAATCTTACCCTAATTAATAATTTCAACCATAGATTGTAAAATAAGGCTTTTTTTAAAAAAGCCTTATTTTATTTTCCAAAAATGATTCCGATAAAAATAATAAGACCAATCCAGTGATTAGCTTTAAAGAGCTGTAAACAACCAAAAGAGTCATTAATATTCAAATTTTTAAGTTGCCGAATCGCCTGGAGAAAGACCAACATCATAGCCAGATGATAAGGCCATTTAAGGTCGGCTTTGATCCCACCAGCAATCAAAAATAAGATCATCAATAAAAAGAATAAACTTAAAACGGGTCGCGTTTTATCACCTAACTTAATCGCCGTTGATTTAAGACCTAGCAATAAATCATCTTCGCGATCTTGATGAGCATAAATTGTATCGTAGCATAAAGTCCAAAAGAATCCGGCACTGTAAAAAAGAAAAGGTGTTATAGATATTTTACCATTTAAAACTGCCCATCCTAATAATACGCCCCAATTAAAAGTTAATCCTAAGAAAGCTTGAGGCCAATAAGTAATCCGTTTCATCCACGGATAAAGGACAACAAGGGCCAATGCCAAAAAACCTAATTGAATTGCTGCCTTTGAGAAAGAAAACAAGATAAGAGCGGATAAGAAAAGCTGTATACCTAAAAAAGCGACGGCTTGAGTCCGTGTAATTTTTTTGCTGGGTAAGGGTCTCGTTGCGGTACGGGAAACACGCGCATCAAACTTGTGATCAACAAGATCATTATACGTACAGCCAGCGCCCCGCATTAAGAGAGCCCCCATAATAAATAACAGAATTTCTTTCAGGGGTATAAAATTTGTAGATGCCAGAGCTAATCCCCAAAGCCCGGGATAAAGTAATAATAAAACACCAATGGGACGATCCCATCGCGCAAGGCGCGTATAAGGTTTCATCCATGAAGGTAACCAACGATCAAGCCAAAATTCAGATAAAATATCCGTGTGTGACATTTATAAAAACATCCTTTCTTTTCTCGCCAAAGCTAACTAGTTTTGGTATAAAAAGAAATGCTCTCTCAAAATAAATTTAATTTTCTTTTAAAGCAGATTCAAGCATGCAAGTTATGTGCTTCAGCATTTTCGCATGAACCTCGTCCTGTAATCCGTGGACTTCCCTCAGCGCGACTCCTTATTATTGGCCAAGCACCAGGTACACGCGTACAAGAGACAGGCTTGTCTTTTAATGATGCCAGCGGTGATCGTTTACGCCAATGGCTTAATATTGACCGTGATACTTTCTATGATGAAGCTAAAATCGCCATAATGCCTATGGGACTTTGTTACCCTGGCCAAAACTCTCAAGGAGCCGATCTACCGCCAAGTCCCGCCTGCGCCCCTAAATGGCATCACCTTTTTCTTAATTTTATGCCGAATATTAAATTAACTTTGCTTGTGGGAATGTATGCACAAAGATATTATTTGAGGCCATATAAAAAATTGTCTTCAACCAATCTTATTCGTTCTTGGAAAGAGTTTCTGCCCAACTTTTTTCCTTTACCACACCCAAGCTGGCGTAATAACGCTTGGCTAAAGAAAAACCCCTGGTTTACGCAAGATGTTTTACCGGCCCTCCAACAACGTGTTCGAGAGTGCCTCGTATAGTGAATAATCTACAGAGAAAATAGATCCTATGAATACTACAAAAATCGCTCAAATGCTTTGCTCTCGGCTATGTCATGATTTAATCACGCCTATTGGCGCCATTAACACTAGCTTTGAGCTTTTTGATGAATCCGATCAAGAAGATCGTTTACAACTCTTAGAATTAGCAAAACAAAGTGCTGAAAAAGCTATTCGAAAGCTTATCTTCTATCGTGCAGCCTTTGGATATTCGACTGATTCTCATTTTTCAACTTTTAATCAGGCTAAAAAACTTATCCAAGACTTTCTCATGATCAACAAAATTGAACTTTCTTGGGAAGAAGAGAATCAAGTTGATCAAACCTCGTGCATTTCCCCACAATTTCCTCATTATGCGCAAATTTTGGCTAATTTAAGCTTCATTTGTGCAGAAATAGCCCCTTCTGGTGGCCAATTAACGATAGAAGTTACACAAGAAGATTTCCAAGCAATTCACTTAAAACTTACCGGGAAGCTCGTTCCTTTACGGCCTATTATTTTAAATGCTTTAAAAAGCCACCTCCCTGAGGATGAAGCGTCACCTCATACCATACAAGCAATTTATACCCGGATGCTGTGTGAAAAACTGGCGGTTAATCTGGAAATTTCTCAACAAGAACGCGTAGCCTTAGACTTTATTTTAAAAGGTAGCATTTAGGTACATAGACGTTATTTTTGCGTTCTTTCTTTCAATTTTTTGAAATATATAACAGGAATTTTGTTGAAGTTTTTTCTGAAATTTGTTACTATTAATGTATAGGGTTGAAGGACT
>MKUU01000003.1 GCA_001898705.1 Caedibacter sp. 38-128 | reverse complement strand
AGGACACTCTCGTTCAGAGGTGGGTCAGTTTTCAACCGTTCACATGGGTCAATTTTACTCCGTTGCTAACAGAAATAAAGCCCTCACTCCTTTCAAGCTCAAATGGTTGATTAAATTTAAGAGGGAAGCTTCAGACCTTAAAGTTGGAAGTCTTCCTCTCATCAAAGATAAGGAAACATCCCACATCCTCATCACAGGAACAACAGGCTCAGGGAAATCGAACTGCTTTAATATTCTGGTTCCTCAAGTCAGGAGAAGAGGAAACAGAGCTGTAATAGTTGATCTGACAGGACAGTATATTTCTCGCTTTTATCAAAAAGGGGACTTAATTCTAAATCCTTTTGACATACGATCTGTCAACTGGAACCCTTGGGCGGATTGTGAGTTTCCAAGCCATTATGACATGCTCGCCGCAGGGTTGATTCCTCAACAAAAATATGTCTCTGACCGATTTTGGGATAACGCTTCTCGCTCCCTATTCTCAACGGCTATGCAAAAATTGGATAGTCTTAAGGATCATAGTATCCAAGAATTGCATAGAGTCTTAATTACAGCGGGTCTAGAGGAGTTTGAGAGCTTCTTCAAAGAGACAGAAGCTGCCTCTTATACGAGCAAAGAAGGCGAGAAAATGACGCTTTCTGTGCGCTCAAACTTGGCTATTCAGATTAAAAGCTTAAAGTATCTCAATGACCAGAATAAAAACTTTTCTTTAAGACAATGGGTGCAAAATGAAGAGCAGAAGAATTGGCTTTTTATTACTGCACGGCCAGATCAACGAGAAACCTTAAAGCCTTTGATTTCTTGTTGGCTTGAGATTGCCTTTAATACGGTCATGTCCTTATCCCCTGACCACCAAAGAAGACTTTGGTTCATCATTGACGAACTACCTGCTCTTCAGCACTTACCATCGCTTCCTTTAGCTCTTGCAGAACTCAGAAAGTATGGCGGCTGCATCATGGCAGGGATTCAAGGCATGCCTCAGATCAGTGACCTTTATGGTAATGCTGGCTCTCAAGCCATCCTTGATCTCTTTAATACCTTTATCTTCTTTAGAAGCACAGATCCACAAACAACAAGCTGGATTTCTAAAGTATTAGGCGAGAAGGATGAAACAGAAATTGTTGAGAATCTCTCATATGGCGCGAATACCATAAGGGACGGTGTGTCTTTAAATCAGCAAACCCACACCAAACCTATTGTCATTCCCACAGAAATCCAAAATTTAAGAGATCTTGAGGCGTATATCAAACTCCCAGGCAATTATCCTATTACAAAACATAAAATGGATTACCAATCTTTCCCTTCAGAAAAGATAAAATCATTTGATACAGCTAACCAAGTAAGAGAGATCAAAAACCAGGGCTTTAAAAATCGTAAAGCTATGCCTTATCATAAATAGTACAATTGTGAACATAACCTTATTGTTAAAGTTTTGACTTATATTGATTCTAAAGAGCTGCCTGGGAAGTCCTTTCTAGCTTATTATCGCCATATAGCTTTAAGGATTAAGATTAAGGCTTTTGTGTATTCTAAGATATCAGTAACTTGTTGTTTTAAATCAGGCTTATCCTCAACCTCGACTGCCTCAAAATAGGTTTGAAGTTTAAGAAGGTGTTTTTTTAATTTCTGAGGTTTTTTACTATAATTCTCAGTAATTCTTGCTTTTTGGTTTGACCTAATCTTTATAAGGGCTTCTTGCGCTCGGCTTGATGCGGTCGCAATATTATGAAAAAATTTCTCTTCATTAAGAATTTTAATTTGATCAGCATTTACGCTATAAAAGTCTTTTAATATACGAAGTATGCGATTAAATTTTCTATCTTCTCTCTCGAAGTCGTTCATTTCTAACAGTCCACCCCATGCTTCAATTGAAAACAAACTAAGAAAGATGAATAATAACTTACATTTTTTCATGAGGAGTCTCTCCTTCTTCAATTACTTGATGTCCCATATAAAACTTACCAATACTCTTACTCTTTTTTTTATCATGTTCATCCTTATATTTTATGTCAAGGGGAAGCAAAAGCTGTTTGTCATCAGCAGAAAGAAAAATACCATTGATATCAAATATATTTCTCTTCTTCCGAGTGAACTCTATTCCTTTATATTTTATTTTTTGAATATTGTTTGGCAAATTTACTTTTGTGTTTTTTAGGATCTCTGCGCCTTCCATGAGTTGCGCTAAACTACGATCCTGTTCAAAAGCGGCTTTTTTGAATCTTATTTTATATGATTTTCCTTCATGTTGAAAATAGCTGATGTACTGACCATAATAGCTGTCTTTATCAACGTAAATTGTGCCTGCTATTCCAGTAGCAAGAATAGGAAGATTTCCTTCATTCAACAAATTTAATCTTGCTTGTTGTAATGATGTTTTCTGTGTTGGATTTAAAGGCGTTGCTTCAGTTTTATCTTTGAACGTAATGTAATAATGATCAAGATCACCAGAATAATATTTCCAAAATTCGGTTAATTTTTGTGATAAATGAGGCGACTTTATGTACTCATCCTCATATCTTTTAATAAGTGTCGTATCAGGATGATTGTACATAGTTCCTGCCCCCGCAGAAATGCCCAGAAGATGGGGCATGAATAAATCGAGCATAGGAAGCGAGAAATTGCCTTTGGCCCCGTGGTGAGGCAACATCAATAAAACGATATACGGGGCTGAATCGCTTTTCCCCAGTAATTGGGTATCTATAAAGTGTCGCATTGCTTCTTGTGGGGAAACAAGATCCATCGAAGCGTCATCTTGGTGTGAACTTTTCTTGCTGACCTTTTTTTGAAGTCTTTGGAAAACCTCGGGCCCGGCATCCCCTGTGCAAATAAATGTTTTTTCTAAATTTGGCATTCGAAAAGAGATAACAGCCGAATGATTATTGATATCATCAGAAATATGATTCATCGACCATAGGTAGATATCCTTTAAATGGGGCTTTTCTATATATTGCGCATAAAAGGGATTATCGCTCTCTTTTGGTTTATCCTTTATGCCTTCTTGGCGCTTCACCTCGACCATTCTTGTTAAAAATGTTGAGAAATCTCCTTGGTAAGCTTCTGGGATATGCCTATCAACATCCTGCGGTAGGGAGTTCGACGAGGAGTAAGAACTCACATAGCTTTCAACAGCGTGATATCGTAGGCTAGAATAAGGATTTATAGACTTTAATGTCCAAAAATAAGGAAGAGTAACGTATGTTTCTTTATTACTTGTTTTTTTCCTTTTTTCTATAAAGGAGAATAAATTTCCAACATCTGTTTTAAGATCGTCACTTTCACTTTCCATAAAGAAGTTGCCGCAAAGAATGAATAAGATGTTCAAGTTATTAGGCAAAGATTCTTCCAATAAATTAATGTGGTCTTTATCTGGGTGAGATAAAATCACAAATAGATTTTTAATCTTTTGTAACTCAGCTCTTATGCCGGTTGTGATTGATATTGCGCGTTTCTCTATTTTGGCCTCATTGCTCAAGCTTCCTTGAGAGCTTGGCGAGCTTCCCCCTGAGTGAGTGCTGTGTTTTTCTTCTATAGGTGGGGTTTCCTGCTTTTTCGTTTCTGAAGTGGCAGTCGCGGCACTTGAAGGAAGAGCCGGATTCTCTAGTTGGCTATCTAAGTTGGTTCTAATCAAGAAAGCTTTCTTCTTTTTGTTGGCTGATTGAAATTTTAAAATTTTATCACTGACCGTTTGCGCGGAAGTTCCACAATCATAAAGCACCCCAAAAGGCTCGTCTAACCCTTCGGCATAAAGGGCAAGTTGCGAGTTTCCTTGCCCAACATTAAAGATATAAAAGGCATCCTTTAATCCCTCTTCTTTTTTAGTTTCTTGGTCTACTTTTAGCCTTTTGGCTTTAGGTTCTTCAGAAGAATCAACATCTTCGACATGTGATATAGATCGCTTTTTGCTGTCAGGCTTCTCTTCTGAAGCGTTAGAATTAAATGAGCTACTTATTATAGTAATTAAAGTTACTAGAATAAAAGAAGTTGAAACTTTCTTGAGAGAGAAAATGAGTTGCATTTCAATAGGTCCTAGTCAGTAGATGTGTTGTTTATAATACATAAATCAGCACAATAAATTCAATGTTTATTTGTCAAAAATATTTGCATGGGCATTTATTTATACCATGGATGGCATTATACAAGAAGATATGGTGTATCCTTAAATCAACAAACCCACACCAAACCTATAATTCTTCCAACCGGAATTCAGAATCTTAAAGATCTTGAAGCATATATTAAACTTCCAGGTAATTATTCGATTACTAAGCTAAAGATGCCTTATCAACAAGTTCCTCAAGGTAGCACAAAAGTATTTGACATTAAAGTAATGGAGAAACCACTTCCATCTGAGATTCAAGACACAATTAATTTAGCATAAGATTTACTCAGACATCTATTATAATAAAGTAATGTTTATTATGGCTGTTAGCTATTCTATAAAATCTAGGAAACTAACCTAGAACCCAGCATACTTTTGTGAATTTCTTTATGTATTACCCTAAGTTGACATCTTTGATTATGGAAATTTATCCACTGTTCTTTAAACTTGCTATCAGACAAACTAATGCGGGATGTTTCACTATTTAGTTTCAAGAAAATATCTCGAAATATAATTCTTTGTTCTTTTAGAAATTCTTGTACTAAGTGCTCAAACGTATTAGGTGCTTGATGATCAACCTCTGCTTCGCTAGAATTTAATCTCTGTTTACTTATTTCGCAGTAAGCATACCCGCCTTGCTCCTTAGAAGCAGAAAAATAATCCTCTTTATAGCGCATAATATAAGGACGTACAGCATTTCGCATAGCTTCTCTGACTCTTTGTGCATGAGTCGGAAGATCTTTCCCTAAGCAGTATTTATAACTGAAATCGCTTCGGGTATCATCGGTACGTACTAAAATAAAGCGATTCCCGGCAAGCAAAGGACCATTTCGCTCAATCCAGATTTCTTTGATTCCTAAACCTATCTTTTCTGATGCTTTAGGGTGATATCTAAGAAGTTCAACAAGTACATTTCGCTGCTCTTCGGATAATTTATACGGAACAGTTGCTGTTTTTAATAAGTCTTTCAGCCAGATTGATAGCTCATTCTTTGATAAAAAAGTTTTGTCAGCAAGAATTATAGTATATGCGTCTGCTAATCTATCTCTCATTTGTTTTCTTCCGCACCTGATCTTGCTACAATAAAACGGACAGATTGAATTGAGATGGGTTAATGTTTACATGAAGGAGAGAACATGACCCAGAA
>MKUU01000002.1 GCA_001898705.1 Caedibacter sp. 38-128 | reverse complement strand
TATGTGAGCAAACTTATTATTAAAACCCTTTAAGGTATCCTTGCAAAAACCGAGGAGTCCATATATACATTTACGTCCAAATCTTCCTGGTACCCTAATATACGAATCATCTTTAACTTATAAAAAAAGAAAAGTCTTTATGCTCACTATATACGGTTACATTGTAACTAACGCTAAATGAGTAAAATATTACTTCTTGTTATTTCTCAAATCCTGCTCAAGAGCAATTGTAAAAGCCTCTTCCACCTTCTTAATAGGTGCCCTGGGTGAGTAGAACGGCCAGATCACTCTGACCGAACCCTCCTCAGATCCGGACGTGCGGAACTACCGCATCCGGCTCCCGATAGATCAGTGTCCCCACACATCTTCAGTGAAAAACTTCCATAGTTGAAAATGACTGTCATGCAACCCATCCATAAATGATTGAAGTTCAGTATAATAAATAGCTCTTTCTATCCCATAATGCTCATAGAATTCACTTACTCTCATAAAGCTAAGACCATATTCTTGGTATGCAGCATAAAGAGAATTTCTTATTTCAAAAAATACATTTTCAACGCCTTCTTTTGCACACCATTGAAACATACCTTTAAAAAGAGGAAAAAAAGCTCCCTTTCCTCTATATTCTGGTCGTACATATAGGCGACTCGCAAGCCCTAATTTATGAGCAGGAACAGAATCATAAGAAAACCATTTATAAAAATGTTTCTCAGCACCGTCATCCTGAAATTGAAAACTGTTTTTTTGATTATTATCCTGTCCTAAGACCAAACGACAAGCTCCAGGAAATTTTGCAATCAATGAAAGCTAAAAAGCATCATAAAAATATGCCTTTAAAGAAAGAAAAAGCTATCAAATATTTTATCACATAAAATTAAAAAACAATATTGTACACACAATGTACGAATGATATAATGATGTTAAGTATTGTATGGAGAGAGAGATGAAAGAAATCGTAAATCAAAAAGTTGCTCGAATTGATATTCGAACTTCTCAAAATGCAAAAGCATTCTTACAAGAAGCGGCAGCTATAAATCATAAAAGTATCACAGAATTTTTATTAGAACATGGCTTAAAAGCTGCTGAGCACGTGTTAGCAGATAAACGCATATTTATGCTTAATGACGAGCAATGGGAATTATTTTGTGAAGCTTTAGATCGCCCCATTCAGGAAAAGCCTAACTTAAATAAATTATTATCTAAGCCAAGTGTTTTTGAGAAATGACAAAAATCTTTGGCTCTATTGAAAAGCTAAGCTATGAGCATATTCTTGAGAATTTTGATTGCGGCAATGCCGCTTTAAATGAATATCTTAATAAGTATGCTTTGATAAATCAGAAATTACGGATTTCACAAACCTATATTGGCGTGTCAAAAGGCATTATTATTGGATATTATACTATTTCTGTAGCATCTATACAGCATGATCAAGCTCCTAAAAAAGTAGCCAGAGGGTTACCACGCTATGACATACCCGTCATGTTAATAGGTCGTCTTGCCGTTGATTTAAGCTTTCAAGAACGAGGAGTGGGCGCAGGTCTCTTAAAGGATGCCATATTAAGGACCCAAAAAGTTGCAGACCTTGTTGGCATTAGAGCTTTAATCGTACATGCAAAAAATGACGAAGTTGTTCAATGGTATAAGAAATTTGATTTTGAGCCTAGTCCTCTGGATAGCAAGCATTTATTTCTATTGTTGAAAGATATGAATAATTACTGCAACAATTGATCTCAATTAAAAAAATTGGTGAGCCTCTGGGTATTTCTTTGTCTTATGTTTTAGCTGCTGAGATTAAAGATAAAAAGGGTTTTATGGAGATTATTGACGCCAAGATTATTACGGAAATTCGCCTGGTGTGAGGATTCGTGCGATTTGGGGCCACTTGTCCAAAACAAGGTTGGGTTCGTATGAAATTTGAGTAGGAAGTTACAGGGTTAAGGAGATTTTGGTTTAATAGGATCCTTATATTTTTTTCTTCCTTTATGATAACATTCACGACATCCGTGTCCTCTAATTGCTCTAGATTTTACTAAAGCTTCCCATTCATGGCTATTACTACAAATCCACCAAACTTTTTTATGGCTTCCAGGAATTACATCAAAAGCGGTCAGATCACTGTTTTTTTCATGATGCCATTCCTTAACTAATTCAGGATACAGTACCGCAAGATTATTATAATCTTTAGCTGTTTTTATGGGACACATAGGACATCCTGTTCCATTCTTTGCTCTTTGTTTAATAATAGTATTCCACTCATGCCCCTTACTACATCTCCACCAAGCTCTTTTATGGCTTCCAGGGACTACATCATAAGGTGTAAGATTTCCATTAAGGATTGGATGCCATTCTCTAACTAGATCTGGCCTTATGATTGCTAAATTATTATCTTTGCCAACCTTTTGGTTAGAACATTCAGAACATCCATGGTTCTTTTTTGCTCTAGAATTGATTTGAGCTTCCCATTCATGGCCCTTTTCACATTGCCACCAAACCTTTTTTTCACTTCCAGGAACAACATCATACGGGGTGAGTTTATCATTTTTTTCGTGGTGCCACTCCACTATTAAGTCAGGCCTTAAGACTGCAAGGTTATTATCTTTCCCTGCTTTTTGGTTAGAGCACTCAAGACATCCATGTCCTAGGGATCTATTTGCTACAATTGCCTGCCATTCATGGCCTTTTTTACATAACCACCACACTTTCTTCCCACTTCCTGGTGTTACTTGATATGGTGTTAATAATTTATTTTTTATAGGGTGCCATTGAGAAGCAATATCAGGCCGCAATAAAGAAAGATTATTATCTTTGCCAGCCTTAAAATTACAGCATTCAGGACAATTTCGGCCATCTTTACGTGAATAAACTTGAGCTTCCCATTCATGGC
This sequence comes from Caedibacter sp. 38-128, assembly GCA_001898705.1. Taxonomy (GTDB): domain Bacteria; phylum Pseudomonadota; class Alphaproteobacteria; order Caedimonadales; family Caedimonadaceae; genus Paracaedimonas. Next base: position 23,760 of record MKUU01000002.1, on the reverse strand, counting down.
CTTTTTTACATAACCACCACACTTTCTTCCCGCTTCCTGGTGTTACTTGATACGGTGTTAATAATTTATTTTTTGTAGGATGCCATTCTCTAACTAGATCTGGCCTTATGATTGCTAAGTTATTATCTTTAAAGATTTTATTATGTGTACAATTTGGACATTTTGATTTGTTTCTTGTCCGACTAGATATTACATCTTTCCATTCGTGGCCTTTTCTACATAACCACCATACTTCTTGAGCGCTATTTGCTGCAACCTCTGATAAATCTATATTTACATTTTTAGTGGGATGCCACTCAGAACATAGGCGAGGATATTTTTCCTTAAGTCTATTAATTTTGATATTTCTTATTTTAATGCAAACAGGACACTTTTGACTTTTTGTTCTTCCATATACTTGTGCTTGCCAATCATGACCTTTTTCACATTGCCACCAAACCAACTTGTGAGCTCCTGGCGTAACAATAGAAGGGTTCAAACTTCCATTCTTAGTTGGATGCCATTGCTTAGCAATGTCGGGCTTTAGCAAAGAAAGATTATTATCTTTCCCAACTTTTCTGTTTGAACACTCGGGACAATTATGGTGGTATTTTGCCCTCATTACAATTTGAGCTTCCCATTCATGACCTTTTCTACATAACCACCATACTTTCTTCCCGCTTCCTGGTGTTATGTTTTGAGGTGTTAAGTTTTTATTTAAATCTGGGTGCCATTCTTTTGCAATATCCGGCTTCATAATCGCTAGATTATTATCTTTTCCAACCTTTTGGTTAGAACACTCAGGACATCCTACTCCTTTTGCTCTATGTTTTACTTGAGCTTCCCATTCATGGCCTTTTTCACATACCCACCAGGCTTTTCTATGACTACCAAGAGGGACATTTTGTAATTTAAAGATTCCATTTTTTTCGGAGTGCCATTCTCTTGAAAGTTTTTTAAAAATGGCATTTGCAGAATTTAAATGAATATTTCTTAAATTTGTTTTATTTTTTTTCTTAAGATATGAAGATTCTTTCTTTAAGCATTTAACACAACCCCTGTTTTGAATTGATCTTGATAAGACTTTAGCCTGCCATTCATGGCCTTTTTCACATACCCACCATACTTTAATTGTACTGCCTGCAACAATATGTTGTGGTTTTAAATCACCATTTTTAGCATCATTCCATTCTTTTAATAAATTGGGATATAAAACAGCTAAGTTATTATCTTTGCCAACCTTTCGATTCTTACACTCAGGACATCCATCACCTGATGTTCTTGCTTCTATTGCCGCTATCCATTCATGTCCGCTATTACAAATCCACCATGCTTTCTTCCCACTTCCTGGAGTTACATCTTCTGGGGTTAACCACTTATTTTTTGTAGGATGCCAATCTTGTGCAATATCAGGCCTTAGGTAGGCAAGATTGTAGACTTCTGTAGCACGTCTCGGAGAATGACAAATATGACAATTTTGATAATGAACACGATTTTCGATAGTTTCATACCAAAAATGCCCTTTTTCACATTTCCATTTTCCAATTATGTGATTATTTTCTATAGAATTATCAGGGAAAGGCCTTTTGTTTTTGACTGGATCCCATTGATGTCTAATAATTTCATAATTGAGGCTCATTATTTATATATTATACTCTCTATTAATCAAATTTACGGCCGTGTTTTAAGCATAAATCATTCTTACCTAAATAGATTTTCTCATAAATAATTCAGCTTGAGTATCCCCTTGAGCAGCAGCTTGACGCAAATACTCTAGTGATTTTATTTTGTCACCTCGTTTAAAATAAATTATTCCTAAATTGTACTGGGCATCAGAATTTTTCTGTTTTGCGGCTTTTTCAAGCCACATAATTGCTTGGTTTACATCTTTTTTTATACCCCATATCCCTCTATATTTTAGCAATCCAATATAAAATTGGGCTTCTAAGATTCCTTGATCTGCAGCCTTCTGCAGCCATTTTATCCCTTCCTGCAAATTTTTTTCAACATTCTCGCCTGATAAGTACATGTTACTCAGAATATATTGAGATATTGGATGGCCTTCTTCAGCAAGCTTATGAAGCATCTTCACAGCTTTTGGGATATTTTTATTGTTGTTAGGGACAAAATAATAATAGGCTGCAACATTATATTCAGCGTTTTTATCTCCTGATTGAGCTGCTTTAATAAAAAAATCGAGAGTTTTTTCAATTTCTAGAGCTTGAGCCTCTGGATCATTAAATAATTTAATTTCTATATTTTTGGCTGTTGCTACAAAAGAGATAATAATATTGAGCAATATAACATGCACTAGTGTTTTCACTGATGACTTCCTCCCCTTGCATTTGAGATAATTCTCAATCTCATTTTATTAGGATTTACCACATCTTTTATGTTGTAGGAAAAATACGTAAAATTTTAGTTAATTTATAAAGAATTTTGTTTCTAAGAAATTTTTAAAATTTATACCCTATTTTGAAGAACCCTTCATGAGATTTTTGTTTTTTTCCAAGATCTCCATTGTATCCTATGGATATATAGACATCATTCTTAAAAAGGGCAGTCAATCCTGCACCTGGACTAAAGAAACTATGATTCTTTTTATCACCAAAAACAGTAAAGCTTGGGAGTTGACCTATAAAAGATGAAGTAACTCTATGAGAATTCTTTAAACCTTTTCTATATGTATAAGCCCCTCTAATAAAACCATAGAATTGCATTTCATCTAATATAAAGTGTTTGGCTAATTGAGCACCGAATTTATGTTGGATGTAAGTACGACGTTGTCTCCTAACATTAAGACCTAAAGTATCTGCACCTATTTCACGATAACCCTCTTCTTTCAAAGAAAGAACCCCAATTCCTGCCATTGGCGTAATACTAAAGTTTGAAGGAAGATATATCTCATATCCTGTATCAATCATTCCACCAAACTGATGAGCATGATGTTTTTGTGAGGCTTCAGCTTCAAATCCAGAAAAATTGATCTTACGAGTGCCTTTAAGATTGTTCATTCCATAAGAAACTAACGTATCAATATAAAATTCTGGCGTAATATGAACAGAACTATAAGATCCAACATGATAAGAATTTATTTTTCCAGATCCATACTGATCACTCAATTTATAAGACGTATTTCCATAACCTGCCATAAAACCAACCAATATTTGATCAGTAAACTGATGATCAAATCCAAGCTTAGTCTCTCCCATTGTTGATTTAAGAGCGGGTAAATAAGTTCCTGGGCTCGTATAAGATTTTTGATTTAAAACCTTGGCATCACTATAACTCCAGACTGTAGACTGGCCTATCTTTGAACGAAATGAATGAGGAACCTGTTGGCTACTAGATTTTGTTGTTTGATTCATTGATGATCTCTTCACAGAAGAGGAGAACAATTGAGCCATAGTCCCTTTAAAATTAGAAGAAACACTTTTTACGAGCTCTTTAAAAGAAGAATGAGCAGCTGATCTCTCTAAGGGAGAATGTAACATGTGTGATAGTGTGTTTCCTAAGTCAAAAAAATTATCTGCTAAGTTATCTGCTAACAATGTATTACTTGCAGTATTAAATCTATTAAGGGCATCTATAATTTGGTTTTTATTGAACCCCATTAAGCTATTAGTCGCCGTCTGTAGCGTTCCTGTTAAGGTCCCAATATTTTCCAAATTCTGACTAACAATCCCTGCATTTCCTTCCGTAATCACTTGATTAAGGGTTGAAGTGCGAATCATCCTTAATTGCACATTGTTAGGGTTATAAATGACATTGTAAGCAAATAAAGGAGATACTCCATTAACCGTATCAAAAGTTGTATTGATTGGATTGACACTTGTCAAAATTGTATAAATATAAGGTTGATTTAATTGATAATTCCCAGCCATTGGAATAACTTGCAATGTTCCATGGAGAGTAGTTGTGCTCGCTGCCCCAATAACTCTTATTAAATCAGATTGACCAGCATCATTGACTTCACACTGATAAATGCCCCCTGTGTTATTGAAAATATTTCTAACCTGAATTTGCCCAATAGAATTTCCAGGAGCAACAATGCCACGGTTAATTAGATTTAAGACAGTATTGTTGCCAGAAAAAGTAGATCCTTCTTCAAGATTTACATTTGCGTTTGAAATATCTCCATTAACCTTGAGCTCACCAGAGACAACATTTATATCTCCGACAAAATTCTTATCACCATTAAGCGAAAGGCGATTTGCTCCTTTTTTAGTTAAGATGCCCACTCCATTTATTTCACCATTAATTGATGAGGAATAATTTTGCGTATCAATCACAGATGTATTATTGAGGGTCAGTATTCTTGTGCCTGGCAAAGTAACAGAATTATCAAACTTTAAGGTGGAGTTATCGAGTTTAACTTCTCCTGTGGCAGCTCCTAAATTGTTATCAGAAGAGATGGAAACTGTAGAATCCTTAATTTCTGTGGACCCAGTATGCTGATTGTTTCCACCCAAAACGACATCAGTATTTTGTACAATAAGAGTACCTACTCCCGAAATATCATTATTAAAAGCATTATCAATTAAATTTCCATTTCCTTGTAATGTCAGATGACCATTATTCTCAACAGTACTAGTACCCAATCCATGGGAATCAGATAAAACAACCTCGGCACCATTTTCAATTCTAGTTGTTGCGGAATATGCTTGGTTAGGACCATTTACTTGAAAAGAGCCACCTTCAATAGTTAAAGTGCCTGCTCCTGATAATGCTTCAGATTGTACAACTCCACCTTGTTCAACGCTTAAATTACCACCATTAAAGTTTAAGGAACTCCTTGCTTCTGTATGAAGGGTCCCAACAGTTTGCGTCGTCCCAGATAAGTTTACTTTTGTCTCTTCTTTCAAAATTAAATCAGACGTATTTCCTAAAGAATGATCTGATCCTAAAATGAGCTCTCCTGTTTTAACCGTCGTCGTTCCTTGATAATTATTTGTTGGATTATTAAGCGTAATACTATTGGTCGCATCAATCTCAATATTGCCTTGTCCAGTTAATCGTGCGTGGAACTCCGCAGCTCCTTGACCTTGATGATCTCCTCCAAGCACAGTGGTCTGTTGATCTTGTAATTCTAATTGTTGGAGACCATAACTCAGGTAAAGACCATCATCTTGCACTAAAATCCCATAATCATAAAAACCTTTAGCAACGCGTTGAGTCCCTTCATCAATGTCTATTTCTCTCTCTGCACTAACAATATTTCCATCCTGATCAACAAGTCTCAATGAGTCGTTCACATTAGATCTATTAACCTGATTGGCTTTAACAAATTGTGTCAAAATCACATCATCTTGCATAAGAAGAGGTTTATTATGTCCATCCCATTCTTCTGGGGGATCAAATCCAGCAGGAATTGTAATTTGGATGGTTCCATTTAAACTTGAAGATAAGTCTAACATATTAACAGCAAGGGTATCTGCTGGTGTAAAATCGTCTCCAGAAGGTCTTAAAGACAACATCCCACCAGAAAAAGTAAGCCCTCCAATTGCTTGGGTCATAGGGTTACCTGGATCTCCACCAAGAAATGCAGTACCATAAGGAGATAATTTTAAAGTTGCAGAGGTTAAAGCTTCTGTATTCCTTCCTGAAATATCAAAAGCCCCTTGTTCTAAAACAATCTCACCCTCAAACTGAGAAGGAAATCCATGATAAATATCATCAAATTTAAAGATGTTTTGTGGAGTTTCCATAGAAACAACCAAAGAACCACTTGATGGTGCTATAAGACGGTTATTGAAAGTAAAATCACCTTGAGGATTTAATCCAAGTAGACCAGTTAAATTAATTGTGCTTTGCCCTATATTTTTTTGCTCTGTTACATAAGCAGATCCTCCTATATGGAGAGATCCTTCAAAATCAGAGTTGTCACCTGTAATATCAATATAAGATCCTACTACATTCAATTCACCTGTCCCTTTAACTGAATTACTAAAAGTAGCATGTTGGTTCGCTTGACCAGAAAACTCTAAAGCAACAAGCCCAGAGTTACCGACAGAAGGAGAATCAACAGTTTCAATTTCTAAAACTCCTGTTCCAATCGAAAGAGGATTTCTAAGAACTAACCCACCTGTAACAACCGATGTTACCCCATGAAAATTTGGGCTTATTCCTTCAAAATTTGCAGTACCATTACCTTTTTTTACAAGAGAACTGACGTTTGTTCCTTGAATTTCACCCTTGAAAACAGAATCATTGTTGGTGCCAAAAGTAAGCTTTTGATTACCTAATTCAATAAGGCTATGCGCGTTACCGTTCAGTTCACTAATTGTTTGGGATGCTAATTTCATGTCAAAAACAGCATTATTAGCACCTAAACCAATAAGAGAAAAGGAACTCCCTGCAGCTAAAGAACTATTGACTTTCATGGTCATTGTCACAGGATTTACGCTGGCATCAATCGTGAATAAACCTGTATTTGTGCTTTGTCCACCGAGTGTCAGATCAGCTTTGGCGATAATACTCCCTCCAACCCCTGAAAAGACCCCATCAAAAGTAGAAGGTTGATTAATAGTTAAGGTACGATTATTTAAAAGAACTTGACTGGTGCTAATACTACTTTGTAATTCTCCTAGAATTTGATCAGCAGCTGTCATATCAAAGGTAGAGGCCACGCCTGCAAGTTTAAGAGATTTATTCACGCCCGCAAAGATATTTGAGATACCTGCCTTAAAAGTTGTCCCAGCTCCAACTTCACTGCCTCCTTGATGCGAGATTAAACCGTTCAAAGTTAGAATATTTCCGCCTTGAATAATGAGTTTCATCACACTATTACCTATCTGGGTGATAGCATTAGATAAGGTGCTCATAAAATTCCCTGTATCAATTGTAGCAATGCCAGGATTAACCGAGTTTCCTGAATCAAGGACTACAGGATTATTAATAACGAGACCACCTATTCCAAACTGGAGTGTCGTATTATTAAGCATCTTTAAGGAATTCGTTCCAAGAGCGGCGTTATGTCCCACCTGAAGCGCGCCCAAAGAAAGGGTTGTTTGTCCACTAAATGTTGTATTAGCCCCATTGAGTATCAATTTACCTAATCCATCTTTGGTAAGAGGAGCACTTCCATTAGGAGATGAGATCACGTTATCGATGTTTTGAGTTACGCCATCAGCGACAAAAAGAGTAACTCCAAGAGAGTTTACAAAGTCAGGATTGATAGCAATATTATTGTTAAATTGAATTCCAGGACCATTAAATATCACCGTTGAACCCGATAAGTTTAGAGAACCAGTTCCTGTAAATTTACTATTAGCCTCTAAACGAAGTGTCTCAAAGTTGTAAAAGCGATCATTGTTCGTAATTTCTCCAGAATTTATGAACGTACTTTTGTTTGAAATTGAACTTTCATCTATTTTTATAGTACCTGTGTTAGTAAATGGATTGTCATTTTCTAATATGGTTGAGTTATTTAAAATTATGGTACCAGCATTAGTAAATCGAGTACTTTGAGCGATCAATTTTTTTGTAAATGTACTCTGCCCAGAAAGAATAGTTGTGCCATTTTGCGCAACTGAAGAATCAATAAAATTAAGCGAACCTTCTACAGGACTTGAAAATTCCCCTGAGAAATTTAACGTATATCCCTTATTATCGATGATGCTTGAACTACCAAGAGAGATATCATTGTCGAGCGTGAGAGCATCTTGCCCTGCTTGGAGAGTTCCTTCTAAACTAATTGCTCCTGATCCAAGGGCTGTATTACTTCCAATCTGAACAATCGCTGAGTTCGCAATTGAAGTTCCTCCTTTATAATCATTCGCGCCATTAAGAATGATAGTCCCAGGCTCAGACAAAGTAAGTAATCCAGGATTGAGAGGATCATTATCTGTGATGGTATTATTAAAAGTAAGCACATTATTAGGGTGAGTTTGGTCCCCAGATTTTATTGTACTACCTAGACTGTCAATTAAAATTGACCAATTAACTATAGCACTATTTAGATCCTGAAAAATGCTTCCTTTTAGTAGAAAACTTCCATTCCCTGTTAATGATCCTCGATTAGTGAATAGATGATTTACATTTTTAAAAGTCCCACTATTAGCAATTGTAGCTCCCACATTATTGGTTAGATCGCCTTCAGTTGTAAAAATACCTTCTTGAATTTCAAGAGTTCCTGAATTCTGTCCACCCGCGAGAAGCTTTAACTCTCCAATTCCTTTCTTAATCAGTTTTCCAAGAACAGTTATAGCTTGTCCCAATATTCCAGTATTACCACCAGTATCCATCGTAATACCTTGGTTGTTAGGATTGCCAGGATTCAGGGTAAAATTATTATTGAGGGTTGCATTCAAATTCCAATAAAGGGCTGTATTATCTTGCATTATAATATTGCCCGTTCCTAAAATAGGATCTGAAGGATCTAAACTCGTTGGAGCTATGGCTACCATGCCTGCAGTCATGGTTAACCCGCCACTAAATGGATTAACGCCTGAGAAAGTTTGAGTCACGCCAGGACTATTAATAACAACAGCAACCTTCCCTGTTCCATCCTGAATCTTTCCTCCAAATGTGGTAGGAAGATCTGGAGTTAAAGTGATCGTGGAGAGTATGTTTAAGTTACCAGAACTACTTGTGACGATACCTGGTCCCGTTAATCTTTTAATTGTTTGACTATAAATACTCAGATCCAGAGTTCCGTTTGTTCCTATCGCAAAATCTCCTTGGTTAGGAAAAAGAGGATCAACTAGAGCTAAAGGTGTTGGAAGAGCGTTATTTGTGCCTATTTGCAATATCCCCTCATTGAGATAAGTTCCATTTTTATAGGACGTATTATAAACAAGAGAGAGTACACCTGAGCCAATTTTTGTGAGACTACCATCTCCACTTATATCACCTGGAGCAGCCACAGAATTCGCTGAAACATCAAAAATACCTCCTCCTGCATTAAGAATCGTTTTATGAAATACCCCTATGTTATTAACAGACGGAAGAAATTTTAACGTTGCTGAAGAAGCATTTGTTCCTAAGGTAATTTTGTCTACATTAGTGTTAATCTCACCAATATCATTTCCTTCAGAAACACTAACAATGCCGGATTCTATGTCCATCGAACCATTATAAAACTTTGTAAGTTGAAGTTCCCCGAGGCCTTGCTTGATCAATTTTCCTAAATTTGTGCCTGTTTTTACAATGGGTGTTAGAATTTGAAGAATAATGTTTTGATCAACATCGATTGTGCCATGATTTTCGGTAACTTCTACAGGTTGGGTTGTATCTACAATGGAATTAGTCGAAGCACTAATCAAACCACTATCAAATATCAACTTATAAGGAGCAAATTCTCCTCCTTGTAATTGTAAGTTAGAACCAGCAGCTAATGTTATAAAACCTGTACTGAGAACAGAAGGATCAATTGTGTCCGGAATTTTTGATGACATCAATTTTTTCCCTAGAGTTAAAGGAAAGGGTTGGTCAATTTTTACCTGTTGTACATTAGAAATCCCATCTTTCTTCCATGCCTGTTTTGAAAGATATACATGCAACATTCCTCCATTGCCATTATCCAATACATAAATTTTGCCTAGAAATTCATTTAGTGCTAAACTAACAGGAGCATTTAGACTATTCGGATCACTAGAACTTTTCATATCATATCTAGGAGGAATAAGTTCATTATCGTATTCATAATATTGAATATTCTGCATGGTAGAATCAATAATAAATAAGGGCGCAAAAGTATCATTAGACTCTATTACTGAAACTCCATATGGGCGTTCTAATTGTCCATTCAAATGAGGAATATCAATATAATCTAAAAAATCTCCCTCATTTATAATTCTAATACTACCTTGTCCAGTAGTTGTTTTTGTAATTGCAGCATAAACACGATTTCCATTAAAACTTAGGCCCGTCGCATATTCATTTGAATTAAGAGGAATGGAAACACCAGGTGCTTCATTTTCGGCATCAAACACTTTAATTTCTCCATTAAAATTTAATGCCGGCGCTGGAGTTGTTATAAATATCTTTTTCGTATTTCCATCATCTAGGCTCGCTACTATATTATTAGTGGAAGAATAAGTTATAGCAGGATAAGGAAAAGAAATTGTACCTCCTAAAAGATCTTGGCTTCCCAACCTGTAAATAGCCGGGCTTGGATCTTTAAAAGCCATAATCCAAATGTTAGGGGCACCATCAGGCTTTCTAGCGACATGTATTCCTAATGGGCTTAAAGCATTACATAAAAGAATAGGATTAATTCCTGTATCGGTCAAAGAATATACTTTATTTCCTAAATTATCAGAAACATGTACTACCCCGCTATTTTGATCTACCGCCAATGCATTCACCGATTGAAAAATGCTATTTGTTGGAAATGAATAAACGTGCATGGGTGAACTTAAGCCGGAGCAACTTATGAAGCATAAACCCAACAAACAATTTACAATTTCATAAATTTTTTTCGTCAAAAATTGCTTCATATTTTATCCTGCATGCTATCAAATGAGCTTGCTAACACTTTTTGAAAATATGGTATTTTTGTTAATAATTAATTAAAATTTAAAAATAATAGACTCTAATTTTATATAATTTATTTATGAGCTTATATATTTTTGAGATGATATTCTCAGTGCATAATTTTGTATTTTTTATAAATTACAAATATATTAAAAGTTTATTAGTATTTTTTTTCTGGAAAAATAAATTGGCTTGCAAAAAAATGCTTTTTTGTCGTATCCTTGCTCAAATTGTCAAAAATGCATAAGGGGGTTCATTAATGCAATCTACTAAGGTTTTAGCGCTACTTATTTCAATTGTTTCTTTTCAATCACTTCAAGCCACTCACCTAACATCACCAGAAAATTCTCTATCAGTAAAATCAGATTCTGTTTCAAAAGACACAAAAAGTTGGTGGGGGCAAATAAAAGGAACTTTCTCCTCGTGGATTCCCTCTTTTAAAATCTCTTCCTCTCAACCTAGAGATTCTGAGAAGCATACGGAAAGTACACAGTGGTGGGCAATCTCTAAAAAAGATGAGCAACCTTGGGCGCAAGAATGGAGTCAACTTGTAGGCCACGTGGCAGATGAAAATGCCAGACAAACAAAAATACTTTTAACACAAATGCTACATCGCAAAGGTGAGTATTTAGTAGGGCACCAGAAAGGGATGACATATTATGAAGATGTTGCAAAAGAGGTTAAAAAAAGCCCTACTTTCATTAAAGAACAAGATGAAAAACTCAACAAATCTCTTGAGAAAGGGGTAGGTTTTTTATTAGCTCAATTAGCAGAGCAAGCAGACATTTATGTAGAAGCTCAAAATACTGACATAAGAAGAGCATCTCTTGTTAATTATACTCAAGATTTAGCAAGATTTTATCAAAATATTGAGCAACAAGAATTAGGTTTAGATCAAGATTATTTTGATGGAGATTTGTTTCAACAAGGCTACGCTTATGCGAAAGGATTATTTGAGATCAGTCAGCTTGACAGACGTCCAGAAAATCTTCCCCGCCTTAAAAGTCTCATTAAGGAACTTTATACCAAACTTGATGGGGGTAAATTAAGTGATCTCTCTCGAGATACTTTAAATTCATTAAATATTGATACTGATTTAGCTCAAGCAAGATCAAGTTGGCTTTCAAGCAGAACCACGGGAGCGGCGCTTTTATTCTTAGTTGCTTCAAGCGGGTTTATTACAACTGCCGCTGCCGCAAGACCAACTCTTTTAGATACTTTTTGTTCCACGTCTGAATTTAGTTATGGATACTGCGAAAGCGGATTTGCTGCACCTACTGGATTTGAGACTCAAATTGCAAGCATTAAAAGTAATTCCCTTTTTCAAGAAATTATTACTGATAAAATTCTTCAACCAAGTAGTATCATTAGCATACAAGACACTCTTGTCCGTATAGGTAATATGCAAAGCCAATTTTATGGAGAACTTATAACTTCTAATATCGGTTCTTTCTCTGGTGGTAACTCAACCATGACAACTTATTTTAAAACTTCTCCATTCTTAGGGATGCAAGATTCTCCTATATCAAGCACTCAATATAAGCGGATTGCTTTTAATGCCACTGGGTATCTTGATTCTTCACGACAAACCATCAACTCCTATACGCGGACAGGCCCGATGGAACCTTCTTATTATGGACAAATTGAGAACAGTGAGAGAATGATTTTAGCTCTTACACCTGTTAATGAGACCTCTTTTGTGTATGGTGTCGTGGTTGACCGACCTTTTGGAGGGACACCAATAGTTGTTAGAGAAGGGGTTATGACTTCAAATGTACTACCGATGTCACCTGATGGTTTAACACCAACCCTAATGAGCAATATTAATCCAAATGGCTTTCTTCCGGTTGAAAGTGTGGATAGTCTTATCAGTAGCCGTTTTTATAGTGGTAATGTAGCTGGAACAGATGGGTCAAATCCACGTCCAATTCCTCAATATTTTGAAGATATTGGCTTTACAACTACGAGCGACTTTTTAGACGTTAAAAATTGCCTTGAAAGGCCTGGGGTAAGCCCATTAGCTTGTACCTATCAGTTTGCTAAATATCCTGGCTTTACAGCTTCATTATACGTTTATTCCACACAGCCTAATTCAGTTGTCACTTTGTCCCGCAATCTACTCCAGGGCCAAAATTATACTGAAGGTACTTATCAAGCAAATAGCGGTAATGTTGCTGAAACCCTTATGAGCTATACCTGGAATCCGTCCTTAGGAACAGCAACACGGACGAACTCAAACATTACTACCCCTTTTAGTACTCTTCGGGGGACGTTACCTCTCAATCAGATTGAAAAGTTTTGGATCTATAATCCTGATCCTACTAATTCAGAATTGGGTTATGTGGTGAGGACGACACAAAATTCATCGGGAACATCAACATCTTATTATGTTGTTCCTGGCCAAGGAATTACAACATTTCCATCAACCCCTTCAACTCCTACAGGTCCAACGCCAACAGGACCCACCCCTGTTCCGACAACACCTGATTCTCCTCAAGAACCCACCAACCCCTCTGCTCCTTCAGGAATGAGCACAACAACAATTATTGCTATTGCCGTACCTGTTGGTGTTGCTGTTCTAGCAGGTGGCATTTTTGGCCTTGTTTTCGGCCTTAAGAAGCATAAGGAAAGTAAGGGATATAAATCATCAAATAATGACGAAGAAATGGGCAATGCTCGAAAACCAACTAGTTCAACAGCCCTTATTACAAGAGAAAGTATTGCTCCTCAAGGAACTTTTAATCCTTCAGCAATAGGTGTGCACAACTTTGCAACAACAGTTAATGGAAGCCTTAATAGCAATCAATATGGTTTATACTTTAAGGTTACAGAAGAAGAATTTGACCAGATTATAAAAGAAACAGGTCTTAAACTTAAATTTACGCCTATGAATAGACCTGGAAAGACACCAAAAATGGATCTGATTTTAGGCGGTGGGAACTTTGGACAAGTACGTGCTGCTAAAGATTTAAGAACTGGAAAGATCGTAGCTGTTAAAATTGTCCCAGGAACTGAAAAAGTTAAAGCTTCTCTCAGAGAAGGAAGACTGCAACATCGTCTTAGCGATGAAGAGAATGTTCTTCCTTTACTAGATTACTTACATTATACCCCTTCAGATAATACATCTGATGCATCAACTCTTCTTAAAAATGCTTTTGGGAATGATGCTCAAAAAAATCAAGATCTTCTTCTTCAATTTACCCCTTTAGCCACTTTAGGAAATGGAGAAGACTTAAGTCATTATCTCTCCTTATTAAATGGTAAAGATGATGAACTCAAAGACAAGATCGTTACTTATGTTGCACACAGTTTCCTGACAGGTCTCTTAAAGATGCATGAGAAGGGAATGTCTCACCTTGATTTTAAACTTGGGAACTTACTGGTCAGTTGGAACGGTGATGTTTGGGTGTCTGATATGGGATGTGCTGTTCAAAAGACAACGATATCAGGTGGAATTGGTGATTTCAGGTATTTCTCGCATGAACGTTTAAAGCACCTAATTTACTTAAATCAAAAGAAAAATAATCCAAATGCTTTTAAAGGCGATCTTCGAGCAACATTCGATGGACACAAAGCAGATGATTTTGCAGCAGGTCTTTCTATCCTTGATCTAATACTTAATGAGTACCCTTTCCAAGCAATAGTGGATAAAAGGAAATCAGGAGTTAGTATTCCAAACCATATGATTCAATCTTGGGCAAAAGAAACCTATGAAAATGGTCTTGATGATGCTTTCAATAGCTTTGCAAATAATGATAATGCAATATTTAAAGTTATTAGAGGGTTAACAGCTGTTGAACCTCAAGAAAGGTTATCAACTCAAGAAGCCCTTAAAGCTCTTAAAAAACTTCTTCCAGATGAAAGTGGGAAGCAATTGTTCTTACAATTAGATCAAAGGTTACAAACAATAATAGCTCAAGCGCAAAATCCTCAAACACCTGAAGAAGGAATTGATCTTACAGATAATTATGATCCAACGACACCAGGGTATAGAAAATATCAAAAGATAGGTTCAGACGGATATGCTTATTATAAAGAATTCTCAGTCGAAGAATCGAGTTCTGGAGAAGTCTATGGAACGAAGCTTTCTATTTATCAAGATATGCAACAAGCTTATGTTGCTCCATCAAAGAAAAAAGGTTCTTCTCCAGCAGAAGCTGTGTCAGCAGACGAGGTAGTTTATACAGATATTCAGAACGAAGAAAAGGTTACTTATACAGTCATTCCAGATGAAGGCGAAGAGGCTACTTATACAGATTTTCCACAAGTAGCGACTTCAAGTAACCCTCCTCCACGAAATAAAGGAAATAATGCCACGCCTACTGAGTGGACTTATCAATAAACTCCAAACAATAACGAGAGTCAGCAATGGCTCTCGTTAATTTAGGTATAAAACAAAAATCAACCAGACATCCTATAATAATAGAATTTTGTTGGGCGTATTTATGTCTGATACATTCTGATGAAGTGCTTTGTTTTCAATAATCTTATATCAGAAATTTCCCTTTTCACATTTCCACGCGGCAAAAGTACCTTTCAATAAATGTGGGTTTAAAAAATGGTTTACTACTTGCGGTTGTATCTCGTTGAGACTTAATGAAAAGATATTAAGTACTAAGGTTAAATTTTCTTTTTTTCTTATTTTCATTCATTTTCAAACGATAACATTTTGCACAGTTCCTTCCTTTTATGCGTGAAGCGATTTCTGCTTCCCACTCATGGTTCTTTTCACAAAACCACCATACTCTTTTACTACTTCCAGGGAGAAGGTCATAGGCAGTTAAAGTCCCATTTAATGTTGGATGTAGCTGTTTAGCAATATCGGGATATAAAACAGCTAAGTTATTGTCTTTGCCAACCTTTCGATTCTTACACTCAGGACATCCTCGTCCTCTTATAGCCCTATCAACAATTCTTGCAGGCCATCTATGATCTTTATTACATTTCCATCCTACTTTTTTACGACTGCCTGGAACAACATCAGAAGGGGTAAGATCACCATTTTCCTCATCATCCCATTCTTCAATAAAATGAGGATATAAAACTGCAAGGTTGTTGTCTTTACTAACTTTTCTATTACTACATTCAGGGCATCCCTGCCCTGTCGTTCGTGCCCAAACTTTGACTTCCCACTCATGACCTTTATCGCAGAACCAAGTCACTACTTTACTACTAAATGGTCTCAGTTTATCAGCTGTAATCATTCGATTTTTAGTCGGATGAAGTTGGGCTGCGATGTCAGGGCGTAAATATTGTAAATTATAGACTTCTGTCAGGCGTTTCGATGCCTGACACATATGGCATTTTTGATAAAATGCCCTGTTTTCGATAGTTTCATACCAAAAATGTCCTTTTTCGCATTTCCACGTGGCAAGTGTACTTTTTAATAAATGTGGGTTTTCAGGAAAGGGTCTCTTATTGTGGATAGAATCCCACTGTAACTTTATTAATTCATAAGGCAGGTTATTTTCTAGCAACAAAATTTTCCTTTTTTAGTACTACACTTAAATAAGGTCTATAACCTTCCTTTTAGCTTCAGTATCACCTTCAATATATTTTTGTGTCATATGAAGAGATGTATGACCAGCAAGCTGCTGGACATCCCTTAATGATCCCCCTACTTCGATAATACGACGAGCGGCATTTGTAATAAATGTTCTACGTCCTGAGTGACTCGAACATCCTTCCAGCCGAAGAGATTTAAAGATATTTTTAAACCAATGAGATATATTACAAGGTAGCATTCTTGCTCCTCGTTCACTTGTAATAATATAATGATTTGGCTCAGGAGATACTAATTGATATAAATTGATAAGAGATTTTTTTAATTCCTTATTGAGAGGAATAATTCTTCCTGATTGTCCCTTCGACGAATGGTCAGGCAAATGAAGGACTTCTCCAGTCTGCCTTGAGGCATCTGTCACCATAGACCAAGTGACGAGAGAAATCTCTTTAGCACGGAGCCCTGCTTTTAAAGACAAAAGCACCATGACTTCATTTCGCTCAGCGTAACGTTGTGTTTTTACATGTGCTAAAACTTGTGTGATTTCACGAGGTGAAAGAATTTTGGCTTGTTTACCTATCAAGAGCAATACTCAACAATAAAATTTAATATATGATATTATATTGTTTAGTTTGAATTGACTGTCAAGTAATTTTGCGTCTGACCCATTACAAATAAATAACTCCACAATAAATGTCTCTTTGTTGTGGAGTTATAAAACTAATCTATGGGATTAAGAATAATTAATATTCTTCTACAAAGGTCATCTATCCTAAAGAGATACAGTCGTATGAAAAATTATGTACGAGGATCAATATTCCACTTTATTTTATAATTTCTTATTTTAAGGAAATATTCTCAGAAAACATAAAAGTCGTAATTAAAATATCAGTAATTGCCAAAAACCTTCAGTAGGAAAAATAAATGTTTTCCGTACACTCCCCTGCCCTTTCCCACACTCAATGATTTTGCTCAACAGTTTGCTGTGCTAAGGTCTCAAGTGTTAAATAAAAGGAATAAAAAATGACTAAAGCTGAATTAGTTGCCGAAATTGCAAAAGTGACAGGATCAACAAAGCAAGATTCTGAGCGTGCTCTTAATAGCGTTTTGATTCAATAAAAGAAGCACTTAGCAAAGGAAAAGAAGTCCGTTTAACAGGTTTTGGAAGCTTCAAGGTAAATGGCAGAGCTGCCCGCACAGGAAGAAACCCAAGAACAGGTACAGAAATTAAAATTGCCGCAAGCAAAGTTCCCGTTTTTAAAGCAGGAAAAGACCTCAAAGACGCTATTAACAAATAGCCGCTTTATAATCAATTAAGAGGTAAAGATTTTTATCTTATCTTCTATCTCTTAACTGATAATACTTAAGATTAAACTTTTAAAACGGTAGATCGCTTACATCATTTGAAGAAGAATTATCGGGTGTTATATTACTCATGTAGTCCATAGTTGGTGTGCTCCCCTCACCTTCTGAGCGACCATCTAACATTGTTAGTTCACCCTTGAACTTAGGCAATACAACTTCAGTGGTATATTTCTCTTGTCCTGCCTGATCTGTCCATTTACGAGTTTGTAGCTGTCCTTCTAGATAGACCTTAGCTCCTTTGCGGAGATATTTCTCACATACATCAGCAATATTAGGATTGAACACAACAACTCTGTGCCATTCCGTTTTTTCTTTGCGTTCCCCTGTCAGCTTATCTTTCCAAGAATCGGATGTGGCAATAGATAATTGAGCTATCTTTGTCCCATCTTGAGCCATACGAATTTCTGGCTCTTTTCCTAAGTTACCAACCAATATCACTTTGTTTACTGAGCTTGACATTCAAACATTTCTCCTATCTGAAATTCCAATCATATTTAATAATTACAAAATAGTATATTATTAACAAAATTAAAAATTCAATGTACATATGGTGTTTGTATACTATACATATAATATACGAACCACACACGTCAATGCAACATATATAATATACGTACACTATACGTATATTATATATAAGGGAAGTAAATATATGAATTTTCATTTTTTGTGTTTAACAAAAGATATATAGTGTACATATGGTGTGCTGATCATAAAATGCATATATGGTGTACATACACTATACGTATATAATACGTTTATTGTTTACATAGTATATTTTATGATATATACTTTAAGCAAACAACTGATATAGAAAAGAGCAAAATATGTCTTTATATGCAAAAATGACGACTAATGACGCAGCTAGCTTCCTTGGAGTTACTGCTCAAGCAGTACACAAGAATTTAAAAGCTAAGAATTTAGAATCATTCAAAAGCCAAAATAGAGTTTTTTTTGGTCATGAAACTTCAAAGATTTTATTTGATATAAATTTTAAGAAAAAAATTGTTTCTTTTCAGGTTGTTAAAGGGGGAACTGGCAAAACTTCTCTAACACACTCCTTTGCTATTAGAGCTAACTTATATGGTTGCAAAGTACTATGTATTGACCTTGATCAACAAGGAAATCTAACCCAAGCATTCTCTGTAGATGCTAACAATGCGCCTGTTATGATTGATATATTAAAAGGCCAAGTTGAGCCAAAGGAAGCAATTGTTAACATCTCTCCGGGTCTAGACCTAATACCTAGTCGTATTGAAAATGCTACTTTAGATAATCTTATAATGTTAGAAAAATATAGCCTAGATAAAGTATATGGTGACATTTTAAAAAAACTTGCCACTAGTTATGACTTAATTGTTATTGATTGTCCGCCGGCTCTTGGACAGTCTGTAGCCGCAGCAACTCTCGCTTCTGATCTAATTGTTTCTCCTCTAACCCCTGAACAATTTAGTATTTCCGGTATGAAGGTGACATATGAAGAAATTACTAGCCTTAATCGCAAATTTGGTAAAAGCATTTCAGTTAAAGTAGTTGTTAACAAATTTGATAGTAGAACAGCACTTTCAAATGAAGTTCTAAGATCTATTTTAAATCATGATGTTTTTAAAACGCTTCTTTGCAAGACCATAATACGATCATCTCAGGATTTTCCAAATGCGATATATGGCGGAACGAATATATTTAGCAATCTTAAAGTAACTCCCGCAAAAGAAGATATAGATCTTTTAACACGTGAAATATTGGAGATTGAAAATCTTGAGAATGAGCTAGCTGCGGTTAATGGATAAATAAGGGAAATTATATATGCCTACAATCGACGAACTTAAATTAAAAAGCAGAAGTAAGAAATTTGAAAAAGTTTCTTACAGACCTTGGGAAATTGATGTAGAAACATCCAAAACCCCTACCTCTATTGATCATAAAGAAGAACAAAACTCTAGTAAGGATACTTTGAATCATACAGGGTTGCCATCTGAAAATAATATTGATTTTACAAAGACTTTAAGAGCCTTATATGGATTACAGAAAAATATCTTATTTTATTTATGCAATAAAATTAGTCATGAAGACAGCCAATATGCATATACATTCGCATTCTCGGTCCATGATTTAGTAGAATATACGAGGTCTACTAAAAATTCTATTGCAAGTTCCCTATTACGATTAAAGCAAAAGAACTTGATTTCAGCCCATGAAAATAAGCCTGGTAGAGGTGGATTCGCTTCATATAGAATTAATAAAGATTTCTGCAAATTTCTCAGACAGAATAGTATCAACAATCCATAATGTTTTTATATTTTTTATATACATATGATATTCGTATGATATACAATTAGTATACGTATATTATACGTATACTGTTTATATTGTATTATCACATAATTTTTTTTCCATATAATTATATATAATGCACACTATATATATAATATATGCACATTATATAAACTACATTTTATCATTTTTTATTATAGAGTTATACGATCATCGCTATGCTATGCATTTGATGTATATATGATGTACATTTAGAATATACTGTGAGACATCCGCTGTACATTTAATATTCTTATGCTGTCCATATATTAAACTTATACAACACATTTGATGTGCATTTGTTAGACAGTTTTACATTATTATGACGATATTATTAGGTTATTTCAGCAGAGTGTTTTTATAATGGTTTAAGAATACATTAATTTTATTCTTGCAACTTAAACCAATGTTTTATATAGCTATATAAAATGAAGTAATTTTTATTAATAGTTAAAGGAACTTATATGAAACTTTAATTAGAAAATAAATGAAAAAAACCCGGCTGCAACCGGGTCTTTCATCAATAACCGTGCTAATAAACAAGCACATCAATGTTCATAAATAACATAGCATGTTTTGTGCTAATGTCAAGGATATTGCTTGTTTGTAGCACCTCAATATGAGGAGAATACAAATGAGTGTTTTACCTAATAAGGGTTTGTGCTCGAAAAAATCGTTTATAATATTATGCTACCGTTCCCAGGAGCCTGGGTTAAATTCCCCATATGTAGGACTTTTAAAGGGCCAGCTTGATTATTGGTTCTCGAAGTCTAAGTACACTAAAGGCTTTTATAAGTTCCTTGAGCCTTGTAAGCATCCACTTTATCGAGCAGGAGATAGTTGGTCTGAGGAGCTTGGTTGTTCTCGCCGAATCTTCAATACTGCTTTTGATAACATAGGAATACGCTATAACAGTAAAACGGCCTTCATGAATGCTCAAGATAAATTCCAAGGAAAACTTTATGCAAGCTACTATGACAGAAAAACCAATAGAACTTTCTTTGTCCGTAATCATGAACAATCTCAGCAAATAAGAGAGGATTTATTACCGAAAAAATCTTCTACTAAATCCTTAAATGCGCAAAATGATCACATAAAAGGAAAGTCAGAGGAGGAGAGGGGTAATCTCCTTCCAAGCAACCGCTCCAGGAACGACACAAACAGTCGTTCCTATGCTAGCAAATCTGGGGGGACTATAGGGGGGAAGAAGAATACTTCAGAAAATACTTCAACTTCTTCTCTCTCTCTAACCTCTCTCTCATCCAAAATTGATGAGAAGAAGAAAATTGCAAATGATATGAAAAATATTTGGATTGAGGAAATCGGGGAATTGGATGTTAATCACCTAACATCAACCCTCATTTCAAGGTTAAGCATATCTTACGGGACAGTTTTTAAAAGTTCTCTTGAAAATTGGAGATCTTATTGTCGAAAAATAGCCTCAAGTAAATTCTTAATGGGAGAGAAGAGGGGGACAAACTTCAAAGCTAAGCTATCATGGGCAATCCAGCATGAAACCTATGAACGAATTCAAGCAGGTGATTTTACGTTAGGAGATCGAAAGATTGAAGAGAAACCAATAAATATGTCACCTGAGGAAGAAAACAACGCTCGTGAAGAATTAAAACAGGAACTTCTTAATTCTTCTAAAGATCAAACTTGGATTGAGGCGTGTTTAAGATTGTGTGAAAAAATAGGGTACAAAACGGTTAAAAATTGGCTGTATCCTCTCAATATAACCACCATAAACTCTAAAGAAGTTGAGCTACAAGCGCCAAGTAAATTCATTAGGGATTGGGTTGAGAAGAATCTAGGAAAAGAGCTCAAGCATACTTTCCAAGAACTTTTAGGATCTTCTCTTGAATATTGCAGAATTACGTCAATAGCTTAAGAAATATAAACCTAGAAGATGACAATTAATTTTTTAGATTGGAAGTAGGGAAAGGGCCTATAAGAAGTGGTTAAAAGAAAGATACCAATGACCTTAAAATCATATATCAAAGCAAATGCGGCTTCATTAATCATTACTTTTTTCTGTCTGGGTGTTTTTATAGGCCTAAGTGGTTCGGTTGCTTTAATCTTTCTTTCATTCTGTATAGGGGCTTATTTTGGCTTAAATGTTCAGGCGGGAAATTTAAAAAATCAATTTATAAAACAGGCTCAAGCGCTGATAATAGGAGAAACACCTTTAATCAAATTACCAAGTAAAAGAAAGAAGGTTCAATAGAAACGTACAATGTTTGTTATTTTTAAAAACAAAGAATTTTATGACGAACTTTGGGATAAGCATACTTCTGATAATCTGAAGAATCCTATAGAATTTAATCTTGAGGCAATTGATTTATATGATCCTAAGCATTTATATAAAGAAGATATCTATCTTTTATGCTTAGATGAAGAAGAGGGGATCATCGGGAAAGTTACCTTTTCTCACTCAAGTAATAATAGTGACATCCCTATCAATTTTGATCGGCCATCAACAGATTCAGCATTGATCATTAGAGATGTTAGCTACCATATTTATGGTGATAGCCAAGTTCATGATGATGGAGAAGAATTTGATAAGATTACCTATAAATTTTATCAGAGCGTTTTGAAGAACGCATCATGGATATGCCATAAATTGTCGATAAAAAATATCATCACTATCAGTGATCATATCGACGATCATAAAGATCTTTCTTTTTGGGGAGGTTTTAAGTTTCTTACGCATTGGGAGTTGCGTGATAGCATTATAGGAATTCTGTCATCTCATTGTGATAATTCGCCACAAATCCAAAAATCAGAAAAGTTTTCTCATAGTATTAAATATATTTCTTATGATGAATTGCTCTAATGGTTAACAAACAGTTAATATAATCTTAACAATACCTTACTAATTGATTAATGATACGTTAATATTTTAAAATATGAGATATAAATTTTTTATCGCATAAAATGAGATAAAACATAATAAAATCAATAACTTTTTACTTGATATTTTTTAAATTATTCTTATATACTATATTTAATAAGGGCAGCAGGGGGCTGCCATAGTCTTCAATAATACAGTTCTAAAAGCTCATAGGGGAGGGAGCTTTAGGTAAAATAAAAAGAATAAAATACCTACATAAAAGAACTCACAAAATCTCATACAGGGAAGGCTTAAAGATTCGCAATCACCCCCACTACCTTATTAATTTAAGCATTAAAAAAGAAATCAATTTTTATTATTTTTTAAAAGCATTACTGGGTCTTGAAAGAAACCGGTAATAGAAGCCCTGACTTTGTTTCCCGCAGCTTCTTCTACCTTTTTAATAGAATGAATAATTCCTGAAGTTATAATTACCAGTCTATTTGGTTTGGGCATGATATAGGTCCCTATCCCTGAGCTTAATAAAGCTTCTTTTTCGAAGGTATTATCTAAATGTGATCCTAAGTATTTCTTTTCACCACCATAAAGTTCTGATTGAGGATATTTTAACTTTTGTGTTTCATGAGAAGAGATTAAAAATTCCCCACCCCATTGAGGGTCCCATTCCTGGTGTGCATAATAAACAAAAGCACCTTGTGCACTGTTTTCATTATCCCTATGCCAAGATAATCCTGTACCTTTAGGGTAAATATATGCACGTGCGAAAAAGTAAGCCCAGTCTTGGCCTTGTTTACCAATAATATGCTCGCAATGAGGGGCTAAATTTTTAAGTTCAAAAATAAAAAGGTCGATTCCTTTTTTAGTAGGATATACTACGCTTTTTATGTCTGGGGTATAAGGATCAGAAAGGAAAGGAGGCCCCCATAGAGGCTCTCCATCAGTTAATCGAAATGCTTTAACCCACTTTTTTTGATGAACAAATTCTAGAGTTTCGCTCTGAATATAGTTCCATACAAGCCGATGATCTTCTTTACTTAAAAAATCATCCCATACAGCAAAACCATGGCCCTCATAGGTTGGTATCAACACTTAAAACTTACCAGGGTATATACCAATCATTTATTTTGCTTTCGAGAGCTTCTTCTGTTTGAGATAGATCATTGGCTGGGTTTGTCTTTAAAATCATAGTTGTTCCTATCTTTTAAAAATTTAAGTAAAAATTCAATAAAATTGTATATAATGGGATCTTGTTCTGCAACATCTAAAT
>MKUU01000001.1 GCA_001898705.1 Caedibacter sp. 38-128 | reverse complement strand
TAATTTGCGTGTCGATGTTTTGAAGGAGATTTGGTCTTTGGTTGACATAAGAAGAAAGGTCTTTTTCCTTATAGCGACTCATGAGTTCTTGGTTGATTTCATTGAGATCAAGCTTGGAGAAATCAATTTGGGCAATTTCTTCTTTCGTGAGACCTCGACACGTTGGGTTTTTGGGTGATCCCCAACCAAGGCCAATTTGAGGGCGGCCTTGCTCATGGATAATCCTTGAAAGTTTGGAATGGAAACAACAGTAAGAGAATTGCTTTTTAAGACAAATCCCTGTTAATTTTTCTTTTTCTTTACAAAAAGAACCTATATATACACAAAGGTTCTTGCTTTTGCGCTCTGCTAGTCTTTCATCATTAGCATCACAATCTGCCAGCTTTAAAGAAACGCCCCAGCCTTTGCCCCCCTTACAGCAATCTCTAAAGTTCGCAAGATTCTTTTTACAATGGTCATGATCGCCCCCAAAGATTTCTGGCTTTTTGGCTCTTAAGTCTTCTTGGATTTTCCTAAATACTTCTAATTTTGAGATGGCACCGAGCATCTCTGTGTTAGAGGTATAGCTAGGGGTGAAACAATTTCCCGTGATGCAATAAGGGGCTTTTCCCCCTTTGATACGAGTGACCTTAAGTTTCCTTGTTTGAGGACATTTAAAGGTTTGCTCGTACTTAATACAAATCTTATTAATATATTCTAAACAGTGTGATCCGACCTGCATGCAGCCACGAGTTCTTAAAGCATCACAATTATTTTTGGTCTGTGGAAGGCAGGAATAAGTTTTTCGTCTTTGCCACCACTCTCGCGTAACATCCAGGCCATTAATGACCCTTGTCTCAGGCCCTTGGGTGACTTCCATTGTTTCATAAGAACACACTTCCTTATCAGAGTTGGCCTCTAGGAACTGACATCCATCTTGAATGGTCTCAACAACATCCTTTTCAGTAGGGAGAGGCTGGTAGACAATATCAAAAGTGGCATAATAGTAATTAATCCAAAACCAACCCCCATTGCTGGTTGTAACATTTAGGATATTATTAGAAAAAGAGGTGTACCATTGAGGATTGGTATGCTTCACACTAATGATGATTCCCAGGTTTGAGGGAAATAGATTTTCAATCCGTGTCCATGCCGCATATCCACCCCCATTATTCATTGTGGAGCTATCGAGCTTTTGTCCTGTAATGACATTCCGTGAGAGTCCCCCTGACCAGCCATGAGAATAAACGGTCATCGTAAGAGGGTACGTTTGGGCAGGAGGTGTGTTGACGATAACATTCCGATCTTCAAGGCAGCTTTGCTCAAAAGGATCTCTGGCCTCTTCACATTTAACTTCTTCATAAATCTCTTCCTCTGCTTCTTCCACCACTTGATGAGGCTCTTCTGTTAAGATTTTTAGGGGATTTTTAAGGAGGGCCTCAGACTCAACAATTAAAGGATCATGGAGAGGATCAATCTTAACGCTGGTGTCTTTATGGGTGTGAAGCTTGTAAATGTGGCTTGCATGATCATCATGAAGGGCATGAGATTCAGCTTGCTTAAGAGCACTATCATCAAGGTTTGATTGAGCAATTTCTTCCCTATATTCTGGGATATCGTCTGAAAGCTTAATATTTGCAGGATTCAAAGATGTGCTCTGACTTTCAGCTTTGAGTTTTTCAGCGTGTTCTGTTCCTTCCTTGGCTTTTTCATCCATTTTTGAAGCCCATAAGGGAGGTACCACCATGAAAAGAAGCAAGAGTATCCTCATGTCTTGCTCCCTTTGAGCTTCTCAAGCAAAAGAGCAGCACTTTTGATCTCGCCTTCTTGAGTCACCCTCTCAAGGGCAAATCGTAAACTGACATTGCCCGTAAGACGGTCATAAGGTGGGTGTTCGTCCTTAAGATCGCCTTCAAAGATGATAAAGGTTGGGACAGAAGTCACATTATACTTCTCAAAGAGGGTTGGATCGAGAAGAACCCCTTCTCCCAATTTTTGAAGAGCCATGGCAGTCTTTTTAAAACTATTATTAATAAGGCCTCTGATCACTAAAGCACCACCAACCTTTTTAAGATCCATGGCCAAATGTTTTATCGTTGCTTGAGGCATAGAAAAGGAAGCAAAGACCAAAACTGTCGGAAGTTTTTCTTCTTGGGGAGCACTTAGCTTTTGAACAGGGCAGGTTTGCTGAGTAAAATTCTCTTTTTGACACAGCGCTTGAGCTGTGATATTTAAGCTTAAATATACTATTAAGCATTTGAATTTTTTAACTATATCTACATTAAGCAACAATTTCTCTTTCTCCATATTAAGTAGCCAAAATCCTCACCGCGGGTAGGGAACTCTCTGCCAGAGCTATAGGTGACTTCTGTTCGTCCTAAAGGGTAACAACCCTTATGGGTTGCTGGGATGGGGTAGGTCATTTGTGTTTTATATTGAGACTTTTTAATGATGGGCATGGGGTACTTCCCACAAAGGCCAGAACTGCCCATGTAGCCCCAGAGAAGACCAAAGCGATGAAGGCGAGCTATAAACCGTTGAGTGGCGAGGAGCGAGGCTTGTACTCCCCCTACATGGTGAGTAATCGTGCCCCCAAAAGGATAGAGGCTTCCTTGGCACCCCCCACACCAGAAGAACAAATCATTGGGGAACCCAGCGGATGCTGCCACACAATCTGCAGCACATGCGGCTTGCGCAATAGGATTTCCAAAAAAGACCGCTTCAGGGTTCGTTAAAAAGCCCAGTTCATCATCATTCCATGTAGGATCAACTTCTGTGATCCACAACAGATCAAAAGAAGCTTTCTCAAGACAGACAAAATCAATCAAAAGCTCTAGCCACCAAATCACAGGATAGACATACCAGTGCACATTATAAAAGCTATGCTTAAGACCACCCAGAACGCTTGATTTAGTGGCGTTGCCCCCACGGTGCGTCATACCAATGCTTCCTAGCTGAATACCCCCCATATTCACCAGGCAATAAGGGGTTCTTGTGACATCAACAAGCCTTACAGGCTCCCAGAAGGAAATCGGAATTCCGACCCTTGGTACAGGGGTTGAGCAATAGCAGACAAACTCGCTTGGGTTAGGCGTGTCTTCTCCACTTCTCATGAGGTTAATGCCCCCCAATGTGATGGGAAAGATACACGACCAGCAAATATCAGTAATAGGGTTCACAAACCGCCCATGGCAAGCAGCACGCCCCTCAAGGGTGAAAGCAGTCCAGCAGCAAAGAATGAGGGCAAATTTTCTCATTTCTTACTTGTCTTCTTTCATTGTAAAGCCTTTACTCGCTTTTTGTTCCTTAAGTTTCTTATTGAGGGCCTCTATATGTCTTAATTCAAAGCTTGATCTTAAATCTTGACCAAGGAGATGGATATGACACATGCCCACCATGAGGAGGAGTAATGCTGCGAAGAACTTAATCACCAGCCAATCAAATTTTGAAATCTCAGGAAACCTCAACCTCGGAAAGCAAAGAAGCTTGAGGAACTTGCTAAAAAATTGATGGATATGGTGTTTCATATTCTATCTTGCCCTTCTGTGGGTGAATGAGATTTTTCAGTATATTCAGGAGGAGAACTGAGAGCTTGCTCAGCCTGAGGGCCAAAGATCTGTTCTGTTGTTAAAGTGGTGTAGACTTCTCCATAACCATATTTCTGGCCAAGGTGATGAATTCTCTTAAGCTTTTTAGGATCAGTGATGGCTTCAAGTTTTTGAAGCACCCCATAATCATGCAAGATTTGTCTTTCAAGAGAGGCTCGTTTTAAAACGGGGAATGCCAATAAGCCAATACATGCAAGGAATAGGATACCAATTTTAAGGAATGATTTATTCATTGTGAGAACTCCGAAGTTGGTTGATGTTTAATTCTTCTATTTTAAGGCGATCGCCTTCTTGAATGACGCGAGCAGGAACTTGTTTGATCTTTAAGCGCCCGGTGAGTAACCCCAGTTGATCAAAATAAAAAGGGCGATGATGTCTCTCTTCCAACTTAAGAGGTTGGCCTCTAACTAAAATGATCTTTGAGGGGAAGGTACGAGAAAGCGCCCAAGTAACTTGAGGTTCATCTTCTCCATCAATAAAGAGTAATTCCTTGGTGAGAGGGAGGATCTCTAAAGGATTAGCTTTATCCCCTTGTCTCCCAAAGAGCCGCCCTTCATGATCTTTGAGATCTTCAGATAACGTGAGAGTTGGATCATAGTAAAAAGACCGTGGAAGTTGAGTATGTTGGATATGGTGAAGCGGCTCAGGGGTGAGAGCTTTCTTCTTGGCTTGTTCTGCAAGTTGCTTTTGGTAAGTCTCAAGCGTGCCATTTTCTTGCATGTTAAGAAGACGTCTCTTTATAACCTCAAGGAGGCTTTCTTCCTTGATAGGAAAAAGTTCTCCATGACATCCTAAGTTCTTGGCTTGAGGCGAGGAGATCATCAGCAGAGAAAGACTAAAATAGTTTATAAGCTTTGCCATAGATATTCTCATTTGTTAAAAGCCCCACTTCTGCATACCGAGAGTCAAAGCTTCGCTCATGCTCACCCGCCACAAAATATGATCCTTGAGGGATAATCCCTTGGAATCCAGGGGTTAAAGTTCTTTGATCACGACTTAAGATAAAAATAGGGCCGATAAGCTCTTCATTCACAAAAGCTTTATGATTGATGTGGAGGACAATATCACCAGATGTTCCTTTTACTTGCTTAATAACGATCCCTGGCACCCAAGGATGAGTGAAAGCGACATAATCATTTTCTTTAAGTTGAAGGGGCAGCCCATAGCTTTTAATGACAAGAAAGTACTTACCCTCTAAGGATTTGCTTCCATTGATGGCAAGAGTTGTGCGCTCATGGATACAGTTTCCCAGGCCCAGCACAAGAATGAAGACAAGAATGCCATTGGCAATATTCAGGTATTTTAAAGGAAGAAAGCGGATAAATTGAGGGTTCATGATAATTTCTCCAGCTTCTCCTTCACAATCTCTGTCCAATCTTCCCCTTTTGAAAGCAGAGCATCTTTTGAGACAATGAGGGCTCCTGTCTCTTGAGAGAGTTGAGTTGTAATATAGTGGATCTGGGTGTGAAGCTTCCTCATCCTCAAAGCAAGCTCAGCATCTGTTTGGGTGGCATTGCCTTTAAGCTCACTTAAGAGAAGCGATTGGAGGTCAACAACTGCAATTTTTTGTTCTTGAGGATGGGGCATCACCTTGTACAAGAAGCCAAGAGCGATGAGGTGAGCCGCAAGCGTTGTTCCCATCATTGTGATCACTTTAAAAGTGGCTGTTCTCATGACGTAACTCCTGCCACCTGTTTTACAGCATTCAGCAAGCTCATTCCTTGGGCTTGATAATGCTTAACAGCGGCATACTCTTCAGCCTTGGTGGAATAAAGGATTCGCGTGAAGGGATCAGTAATAAGCCTTCCCACAGCCGATCCTTGTGGTCCCACAATCATAATTTCTGCATATTTACCTTGTTGGGTGGTGACGGAATTGAGGAGCTCTTCAGCTGCTGGATCAAGCAGGAGTCTTTCACTTTTTTTAAGTTGTGCAATCGATTCTTTTTTTTGAGAAAGAAGACACAACCAATCAGAGTTTTCAAAGGCCGCTTGAGCTGCTGGAGAGGCATAAAAGTCATGAACAGATTGTGTTCCAAAGACAAGCGCACAAAAGAATTTACGTGATTGCCTCACCCCTGCTTCAATGTAGTGTGCTTCTTCTTTTTGTTCTCCTTTCAACACATCCCAAATCTCGTCCATTTTAATGAGCGTAGGGGTTTTACGATCGCCCCCCAGCATTTGGTTGAGGATCTGCATGAAGACAGTTTTAAAGACAACACTTTGGAGCTCTTTCCGCTCCTTAAGCTCACCTAGTTCAATGACAACCAGATTGTGCTTAAAGTTCACATTACATGTGCCATTAAAGAACCGCCCATAAGCCCCTTGAGAGGTATAAGGAAAGAGCATAGTGCTGAGGTCTTTAGCGCGCACATCACTTTCGTTTTGAAGCCACTCGGCAATATCATCGATGGACGCCTGATTTTCATTTTTTTCCCAAGCTGCAAAGACGGCCTTATCAATAAAGGCATTTTCAATATCCGTGGTGCCGCGTTTAGGAGCCACCATCACGGCCACAATGGGCCTGAGCATGGCAAGGGCATCAGAAGTTTCCTCAGGACTTTGGGTTGGAATGGTTGAAAAGGGGTTAATGCATAAAGGCGTGTCGGTTGTAAACTCTATAAACTGCCCGCCTAATAAATGACAGGTTTTCTCAAAGGATCTGCCCACATCAAGAACAAAGACACGCCCCCCTAATCCTAAGGTGGAGGTCAGCATTTCTTGCATGAAGAACGATTTGCCACTTCCTGACCGTCCCACCACGCACACATTATAATTGCCACTTGTGTTATCGAAAGGAGACCAATGAAAAATCTGTCCTCTACGTCCACTTAAGAGCACACCAGGAGTTCTTGTTCCGCACCACTCTCCTTGTAAGGGAACAAGGTTTGCTGATTCTGTTGAAAGAGTGGTTTTCGTTCTGCCATGATAACTCAAATCCTCATGGATGCCTTCGCCCCAGTTCATGGGTAAGCATCCTAGAAGAGATTGAAGATGAATGACCCTATTTGCCCGCAACTTCCACTTCTTCGTCTTGTAAACGGTGTGGAGGGCTTGATCAGCTCTTTCCATTAGGTTTTGAGGACAGAAGAGGGTGATTGTAAGGTTGGTTCTCACCAATCTCTCCCCTTCAGCGAGTCTTTCCCGCATATACGCAAACTCCATCGCTTCTTCTTGAAGACGGGGAATTAACTTAATGAGAGAAGGAGTGGCTTGCCGTTCTGAGTACGCTGCTCTTGCCTTAAGGCGTGTTGAGGTACTGTCCTGCGAGGGGACATAAACGCCATAGTGGATCATAAAGGGACAAGGAAGGCGCAAATACTCCCTAAATTGATCGCCAATCAACTCTCCCATGGCATGGAGTGACCATTCATCAGGCTCCGTCTCAACAGCATACGTGCGGATATAAGAGTCCTCAAAGTTTACAAAAATATGTTTTGGTTCAATCAAGAAGTGCTGGCCAGGAATCAAAATTTGCTTTGAAAGAGAGTCAAATTGATTCCATTTACGAATATCTTGAGTTGTATCTTGGGCTGAGGTAAACCAGCCTGAGAGCGTTTGAATGAGATCACTTGCATCCCACGTCTTGAGAGGTAAGCCCAGATTTTGCAGCGCGGCAGAGAGCTGTTCTTTCAGTGAGAGAGTTTCTTGCTTTAAAAGAGGATTAAGGAGGCTTCCCTTTTTTGAGTAGGCCATAATGAATCTATAATGACGAAAGCAGTTCGATCCTGTTCCTTCAAAGATAAGATTCCTTAAATGATTTATTCTTTGTTCGGCAAGATATTCTGTGATCTCTCCCTTGCCCTTTCGTGCTTGTTGCCAGTTCTCTAAAAAACCATCAATATGTGAGTCAGCATACAAGATACACTGAAGGCAGGATTCTTCAGGTAAGAGATCTCTAAAGATGCCACTCACCATCGTTTGCATTTGCTCAGAACATCCCACCAAAGGGGGTGTTTCGAGGACAAAGCCAATGGATTGATGATTGCTAAAAAGACCAACGCCAGGATCATAGCTTTCATACGGCATGAAATCTGAAAGGCTGTAGGTCTTTAGGACCTCATTGAGCGCATCTAGGGATGGGGATGTAGGGTTCACCCCATAGTTAACTCTCTCTCCAAAGAAAGTGGCAATCTTATGACCGAGCAGCTGAGGAAGATTTTGTAGCATCACATCTCCCCTTTCTCATTTATTCTAAGGGGCACAAATAGACTCTGAGAGCCATGCCAAACCCCTTCATCATCAGAGTAAGGAGCGATCCAAACATGCACACCCTTCTTATTGTTCTCTGTTTGTGTGATATCTCCTTTAATTACTTTTTGAGGGTTGTTTTCTTGACTTGAATTATCGTCAGCTCCGAGTTTGCCTTGATCAATGAGATGATCAACTTCTGAGATAGATTTACACCCCACCCCAGGCACGGCTTCACAATCGAATCCTTCCTTATAAGAAGTGCAGGCTGTAAGAAGAATGAGTGACGTTATAGGAAATATGTGTTTCATTGATTTTCTCCGATTTTAGGAAGCCAGCGGTGAATGCTTTCACTGTTTTGGCTGTTGGTTTCTTTCAGGGCTTCAACTTGGATTTTATCTCTTGATTGAGACAAAGCTTGATCTCTGGCTTCAGCAATCACTTGTTTGACGGTCGTGTCCCCAAACTTGGTGCCTTCCGTGAAGACCATATTGACCTTGCGTCCTGCTTGAACCATAAGAACGGGTTGTAATTGCTCAGCACGCTTAATGTAGTAATCAGCATACTTCTCTAAAGCATTGCCAATGCCACTATAGGCACCAGATTTAAGAAGCTGATCATCTGTGAGAGCATTCTTCTGACCAAAGGGTGTGGTTGGGAAAACATTACTTTGATTGCTGGCTTGCAAGAAATTGCTAATCCCGCTTGCAAAACCGCCCAAGAGGCTGTTGCGCATAAGATCTGTTGTCTTATCAACGACAACCCCTCTCACGCCTGCTCTACCATCCTCGCCTGCAATGTAACCTGCGACTTGGGTTTCTGAGATCTCGCCTGTGAGGGGCTCCGTGCACGTGAGCTTTTCAAGACGCATGTAAACACGCTCAGACGAAAGATCTCCATGAGCAGAGGCCAGCACATGGCAGTTCTTGAGATCACTTTTGAACTTCCTTGGTAAAGTTCCTGGATCAATGACGCGTAACAGTACTGGCCGTGGATCATTAGCCGCACTGACAGACGTAGAAGCATCCACACCCCCCAAAAGAATGGCTGAGGCATAAGCGCCTGCGGGGATGGTGTCCTCAACTTTCTTTCTGTTTTGGTGTGCCTCATAGCGAGCATTCTTTCGTAAGTTGAGGACAATCTTTCTGGATGTCTGGCCATCAAAGGTTGAGACTCTGGCAGAGGATGTATCTTGCTCTGGCTCTTGATTCTTCTGCTCCAGTTGCGTGCGAAGCTCGCTGATTTGCTCTTGCATCTGCTGAAGGGAATTTTCGTCTTGCGATGTCGTGCGCTTTGCATTTTCTGCCATCGTTTGATTAAGAAGGCCTTCAAGTGATGAAAGCTTATCATTGAGCTTTTTGGACTCTTCTTCCATGCGCTGTGCCCAAATCTCACGAGGATCAAGATGGGAAGTAGAACCTGAAATCTTTGACTCTTGTGTCTTTGACTGCACTTGAGGCTCTTTAGAACCTGAGACCACATCGAAGAGAAAAAGAAGAGCTAAGGCGAGAAGAGATCCCACCCCTGCTAAAATGAAGAACTGCTTCTTTTTAAGGGCTTGAGGGGTTTGATTCTCACTCATGATCCACTCCTTGCTAAAATAAGAAGAACTTCAGTTTGTAATAAAGGTTTAAGCACCCTTGTTGAGAAAACAATTGCGAGAGGCTTAAATTTTGCGAACTGGTGAGGGCTTAAAAGAAGCGGTGTGTCTCCTTCATTTTTAACGTGGCAAACCTTTCCTACAAACTGTGGAGAGTGGATCTCTTTTATAGGTTGTAGAGTAAGCTCAGACTCAATCTTTTCTGGAGGACTCTTTTGAAGTGCAACAACCTTATAAGGCTCTTTTAAGGTATCAGTGGCGTAGGCTTTGATCAGCTCAAGAAGAAGTCCTTGATAGGTGTCTAGCGGAGAAACTCCCTCTTGAATCCCTTGTGTCTTTGGCCTCAATAAAATGGCTTCAGCTGGTCTTTTAGTAGGTTTGATCCTCAGATCATGGGTTAAGCCTTTTTCTGTCGTGAGCGTGATAAGAAGCGAGTGACCTTCAGTGCCAGAGGTGGGGCTGATAAACACTTGCCCGTTCATCTCATCGAGCTCAAAAGAAAGCCGCCCATCTATACCAAAGAGCTGAGCAATGCGATCATTCTCAACCGATATTCGCGTGTGCTCAGTACTTGAGACCAGAACTTCGGTGGAGCCATGATCTTTGATGGGAAGGATTTGAACAGCGCTGACTGAAGAAGTGAATATAGTTGCCGCTAGAAGTGGAAACTTACACATGGTCTTGCTCCTTTCCTGTCAGAGGTTTAAAGGAGGTGATGAGCAATCGCCCATGAGTAAAAGTAAAAGTGAGTCGATAGGTTTCTTCCCTCTGGAAAATACACTTTTGACTGACATAGCCGACCATCTCACCAGAAAGATCCACTTGTAAGTTCTTTTCCCGAACAACAACCTTTTTAGGATAAAAGGAAGTGCTAAGGCCGCTTTTTTGATATCTCTCTTCTTCTTCTTTGAGTTGATGCTTGAGATTGCCAATGCCGCTTGAGTCTGAATACCGTAGTAAAAGCTCATGAAGATAAGGGGCACTTTGAGGTGTTTTGTTTAAAAGGATGCTGCCAAAAAACAAAGCCATCTCTTCAAGGTATTGAGGTGAGACTTTACTTCGTTCAACCCACATTGGCCCTGTGAGATGAGGTGGCACAAGCACAATCCTTTCACTTTGAGTGCATAAAGCAAAGGTCATGAGCAGGTTTGAGCCAAGAAGACCTGACGCTATAAAGGTCAGGTAATTCCGGTTTCTTAAAAGATCATGAAGTCTTAAATGCTGAAGCTTTTCTTTCATGATACCCACTCTCTGATATGAGAAGGCGGTGTTAAAGAGAGCTTCGCTTTATTGTGCGGCAGGTACCAATACATCAAATGCTTCAAGGCTCCTTGACCTGCCATCTTGCGGAGTTTCCGCAAGGCCCAGCAGAAGGTTAACCCCACCAAAAGTCCTGAGCCTTGATGGGAAGTCCCAAGTCCTATCAAGGTAGGAATGAGAAGCGCGGCAGCTTCATCCTTGGTGAAAATCAACCATCTGGCAGGAGAATCCAGATGATGAAGGAGCAAGTGCTTTCCACGTTCTCGCATCGCACACTCCTTAAATTAAAAACGTGTAACTGGCTTTAACCCAGTCCACGAAGGCATGGGCTGTGACAGCAAGACCTAAGAAAAGTCCAGCAACAGGCCAGTTTCCTTTAACGCCTGAAATGACAATACCCCCAAGCCCCCCAGCAATAGTGGCAAGCCTAAAGCCACCCCCTGTGAGGGTTTTTTCAATCTTCGCAAAGACGTCCTTCAAAACCATGTCATTTTCAGCAGCTTGAAGGGTGGTGTGATAAAGAGAGATCACAAGAAGAGTTACAGATCTCTTAAGAGCTTTTGGGATATTTAAAGTTACCCTTTTCTCTTTAAAATAGGGTATAAGTGTGTTGTACATTGATTCACTCCATTGTTGGTGTTAGTGTACCAGAGACCCGCGCGTGAGAGGTCGAAGTCTTTGCGCGGTCTCTGTCCTAGTCTATTGTTACTTCCTTTTCTAAGCGTTTAAGTTGAGCTTTTGCAAAGCGGATCATTTTCTTTAAGTTCCTCATTTGAAATTGCTTTTGTGCCTCAGTGAGTGCAGCGTCCCGCTCAAGGCTGGTAGAGGGATCTGGTTTTACAAGTGTTAACTTCATTTTTATTCCTTTCGTGATTAATGTTAGTTGTATTCATTTTGTAATTCTTGAGTGTTGGGTGGCTTCAACGGTGGATCAGAACTGCCAAAAAAAGGGTTTCTGAGAGGGGGGAATATGCCCTTGTTGATATCCAAGGGTGGGGCAGTCAAATTCTGAATTTGAGGCTGATTTGGAGGGGAAACAACAGCGTTTTGCTCACTAAGAGCAGGTACTTGGCTAGAGTCCTCTTCAACCTTCGCAGAGATAGAGGTGTGTTGAGCTTCCCCTTGAGGTGCCTCAGGCTTGCTTTCCAGATTAGAGCCAGTATTCACAAGCACAAATCTAAGCTCATACCCTAACACTGATTCTAAAGCTTGTTGGATTGGGAGATTCATCAGATTTTTACTCACATAATCTCGAATAAATTTAGAAGGAGCTATAAGAGTAACGTGGTCATTTTGGATCTCAAGAATGTCAAGGACAGAAATCCAACCCTTGAAGATGCAAAACCCAACTTTCTTCGAGAGAATAAGTCCTGCTTGAATCCAGAGGGGATGTTTGTTGGAAGTTGTAAACTCAAGCATAAATGCTTCTTGTGCTTCTTTTGAATCAGCTGCAGGATTGTTTAAGATCACCCGATCGCCAATGCCGTAAGCATTTCCTTCAAAAATCTTGATGGCATGATCTTTGGTGATCACCCAATCCAGCGTTGCTTTAAAGTCTGAGGCTTGGGCCTCTCCCATTAAAAACTTAGATTTTGTGATGTTTATACAGACCCTCTCCCAGTTCTCAAGATTCCCTTTGAGGTGAGTATTTAAAGCATGCTTGAGTTGGCTCATTCTCTCAGGATGAGGGAGAAGCTCTTGGCCTTGAAGAACATGCTTTGAGAACATCTCAATCATTTTTAATCCAATCTCTTCTCTCTTTTCCTCGTGTGTCTCGTGAAGACTACTTGGGGTATTAGGGGGAGAGATTAGAGAGAGAGTTTTATGAGTAATCTCTGTATGTAATCTCTGTTCCTTATAATGATCGTGTCGTTTTGTTACGTTCGATCGTGTCATTTTGCTACGATCGATTGTTACAAATTGCTGTTCGATCGTGTCATTTTGACTCAATCGATTATTACGTGGTTTAATACCCTTTAATTCTTGATAGTTGATGGTGTACCATTTGCGATGATCAAGCCTTTGTTCATGCAGTTTGCAACTTACGATAAGCTTCTGCTTTTCGAGGGAATAAATGGTTCTTTTAATGGTCTCTTTTGACCAGAAAGGGAACTGTTGGTGCCAGTCCTCATAAGAATTATAGACCCAAGTGCGATTGTTGATAAAATTCTTATTATGACGAGATGTAAGCCAATAATGCATTTGTTGCAGTATAATAGCTTCATTTAAGCCTACCTTTGTCGCTAAGGTTGGGAGCAATTGAAGAGGCGTTTCTTCCACAAGAAGGCGACTTTTTGATAAGGATGGCGTTTTTAAGGAATGTTCTAGATTAAGACTCATAAAAGTATTCCTTGTAGCCATGAG